>JADFOK010000006.1 GCA_022562895.1 Bacteroidota bacterium
CCAGAGGATATCATGAAACAATTTACAAGTAGGGATAATTTCGGACAATCTGATTTTTTTGGTTTGATTTTAAATCCAAATAATGATGCACAAAATGATATAGAATTTTTTGTATTTAGTTCGGGTACTCAGGCAGATGCGGTTTCTTCACCGAGTAATGGTAAAGATTTTGGTTGGAATGCTGTTTGGGATAGCGCTGTTAAAATTGTTGATGATGGTTGGATTGTTGAAATGAAAATCCCATATTCTGCCCTGCGATTTTCCAATCAGGAAGTACAAACCTGGGGTTTACAATTTCATAGAAGATTTAGAGTCAGTAATTCTCAATATTCCTGGAACCCGATAGATCGAACAAAAGGGAACATTGGCTTATACCATGGTGAATTAAAAGGAATTAATAACATTAAACCCCCTATTCGTTTAAGCTTTTATCCATTTGCTTCAACATTGATTGAATCAATTGATGGGGAGACCAACTATGAATATAGTATTGGTTTGGATATTAAGTATGGATTAACCGAAAATTTTACTTTAGATGCTACCTTGATTCCCGATTTCAATCAAGTTGGTTTCGATAACGTAATACTTAATTTGGGCCCTTTTGAGCAACAATTTTCTGAACAACGGCAATTTTTTAAAGAGGGTGTAGATCTTTTCAATAAGGGAAATCTTTTTTATTCCAGAAGAATTGGTGGCCCTCCTTCTACTTTTCCAGATATTAACGACGATGAAGAGGTCTTAGATTATCCAACTAAGATTAAGATGCTTAATGCGGTTAAAGTTTCGGGGAGGACAAAAAATGGATTGGGGATTGGCTTTTTTAATGCCATCACCGAAAAAACGGAAGTTACAATAAGGAATAATGTTACTCAGGAAACACGCAATGAGGTAGTAGAGCCATTTGCAAACTACAACATTGTCGTTCTCGATCAACAGTTCAGAAGTAATTCCTCTGTTACTTTTATAAATACCAATGTTACCAGAAATGGTCATTTTAGAGATGCAAATGTTATGGGAGCGGGGTTCGATATAACGAATAAAGCGAATAAGTATAATTTTAGAGGGGCGGCAAAATTAAGCAGTATTAATGAAATTGATGTGGAGGGTATTGAAAATGGATTTAGTTCAAGTGCATCGTTTGGAAAAGTAAGTGGAAACTACCGCTATAGAGTAGGACATAGTTTAGCAGATGATAAATATGATATAAATGATCTGGGAATTCAATTTAGAAATAATTTCAATAATTTTTGGGCTAATGGTTCATACAGAATATTCGAACCTACTGAAAAATTAAATGATTTCAACATTTTTGCTTGGGCTAATTATAATAGATTATTCAAACCAAGTACCTATACAGGCAATAATTTGGGTGTTAGTGTTTATGCTCAAAATAAAAAGTTAACAGCTTTTGGAGGAAATCTGAATACTGAAATTGGTAAGCAATACGATTATTTTGAACCAAGAACGGAGGGTCGATATTTTATATATAAAAACATTTTAAATGCAAACACCTGGTTTTCTACAGACTATGCAAAAACATTTGCTCTTGACAGCAATGTTGGTTTTGTAACTATGTTTGATAGTGAAAGGGATCTATTTGTCTATTGGTTCGGACTAAGCCCAAGAGTTCGTTTTAATGAAAAATTTATAATTAGCTATTCTTTTAATTACCAAGATGGCGATGGCAGCAGAGGTTATGTTGCAGATATTGAAAATGATATTATTTTTGGTGAGCGAGAACAGAAAACGATAGAAAACAGTATCTCGGGAAATTATAATTTTAATTCTTTTCATGCCCTGACCTTAACATTTAGAAATTATTGGTCCACCGTTACCTATGATGAAAACCTATTTACATTATTGGAAGATGGAAGTCTAACAACTGTTGATAATTATACCACTGCAGATGTTGACGATCCTAACGTGAATTTTAATACCTGGAACTTAGATTTTAGATATTTATGGCAATTTGCCCCAGGAAGTCAATTAATTTTTCTTTACAGAAACGAATTATTCAGTTCTAATACTGCCTCAAAAGATACCTTTTTTGACAGCTTAAAAACCTTGTTTGACCAACCTGGTAAAAATAGTATTTCTTTAAAATTAATTTATTATTTAGATTATAATAACATTAAGACCATTTTTAATAAGAAAAACAGCTAACTATTGTGTAAGACTTTGCAAAGTAGTATTTTTCACTTCGTTAGTGATACACAATGATTGAAGCGAAAAATATTCACAAATATTTTGATACACTTCACGTATTAAAAGGAGTTGATTTACAAATTACCAAGGGTGAAATTGTCTCTATTGTAGGAGCTTCAGGTGCCGGCAAAACAACCTTACTTCAAATTATAGGTACACTGGACTCTTTTTCTGATAAAAGTGGGTCCCTATACCTAAATGGCATAAATATCACAACTTTGAATCGTAGGCAATTAGCGAAATTCAGAAATGAAAATCTAGGCTTTATTTTTCAGTTTCATCAATTATTACCCGAGTTCAACGCCTTAGAAAATGTCTGTATTCCTTCTTTCATTAAAAACATTCCTAAAGCCAAAGCGATTAAAAAAGCAAGGGAATTATTATTATTTTTAGGTTTATCGAATAGAGAAACCCATAAACCCAATGAACTTTCCGGTGGTGAACTACAACGAGTAGCTGTAGCAAGAGCACTGATTAATAATCCATACATAATTTTAGCAGATGAGCCCAGTGGTAACCTGGATACCGAAAGTGCAGAAAATCTTCATAATCTCTTTTTTAAATTAAGGGATGAGTTTGGACAAACGTTTGTAATCGTAACCCATAACCATGAACTGGCAAATATGGCAGACAGAAAACTTATCATGCAGGATGGTATAATTGTATCCTAGTCATGAAACGAGAAGAACTTAAGGAATTTCTCGATGCTAAGGTTTTACAATACAATACTATTAATTTTTTAGAAAGTGATCCCATTCAAATCCCACATAAATTTTCTAAAAAAGAAGATATCGAAATTTCTGCTTTTTTGGTGGCTACCATCGCTTGGGGAAATAGAAAAAGTATTATAAATAACGGGAAAAAACTTATGCAGATGATGGGAGACTCTCCCTATGACTATGTTGTAAATTTTTCAGAAAAGGACGCAAATAGTCTTTCTGGGTTTGTTCACAGGACCTTTAACGATAAAGATCTTGTTTATTTCATTAAAGCTTTACAGAATATTTATAATAAACACAAGGGTCTAGAAGATATATTCTTTATAAATTCAGTAAAATATTCACTTCAACCCGCAATTCACGCTTTTAAAAAAGTTTTTTTTAGTCTACCTCATCTACAAAGAACCGAGAAACATATAAGCGACCCCTTTAAAAATTCGGCAGCAAAACGCATCAATATGTTCCTTAGATGGATGGTGAGGAAGGATAATGCTGGAGTCGACTTTGGGTTATGGACTTCTATATCTCCTTCGTACCTCTCCTGCCCTCTTGATGTCCATACCGGAAATGTAGCTCGTTCATTAGGGATTCTTAAGAGAAAACAAAACGATGGAAAAGCCTTGGTAGAATTAGATACTTCATTGCGTAGGCTTGATCCCTGTGACCCCGTAAAATATGATTTTGCACTATTTGGTTTGGGGATTTTTGAGGGGTTTTAATAGCAATACAGCGAATATTTTTTTAACATATTAGAACTGTTTTTTAATTAAAATATCGATTAAATGCAAATTATTATCGATAAAACGTTATTATATGTAATATTATTCCTACATTTGATATAATCTAATTCTTAAACTTATGTATTATGAAGAACAAAACTACTTTATTAATGATACTTTGTGTAGCTTTTTATAGTTGTACTATAGAGGATACAAATACCGATTTAACAGACAATCTTGTTGTTACCAATGAGGATAATTCCAGAAGAATACTAGTTACTGATTGTGTAATAAATGAGATAGAATTAATTGCCGCTCAGAATTTCACTGCAGGAATTGTTAGTTATGAAATTAATGCAGAGGGTGTTCTTGTAGTTACATACGATACTGGAGTCACAGGGTGGGTAATTGATGCAACACACTTGTATGTTGGACCTTGTGAGGATTTGCCTACAAATAATCCCGGGAATCCAAGAATAGGCCAATTCCCATACAAATCAACCCATTCACCGAGTGTTACGTGGGTAGAATGGCGTATACCTGCTGGTGATTTTCCTTTATGTGGAATAATAGCTGCACATGCCGAAGTTAGTCTTCTTGATATAATAAATGGTAATGTTATACAAGAAGAAACTGCCTGGGCATTAGGAGAAGCTTATGGTGGAGCTAACTGGGCAATGTACTTTTGTTATTGTGATACTGATTGTATTGTTGGTTCAATCTGTCCTACTAATTAGAATTAAAATATTTTTTTAGAATAATTCGGTTTTAAAACTGCCTGGAAAAGTGACTTTTGTTCCTGTTCCAGGCAGTTTTTTAAGTTTTTGGAATATATTTATTTAACCCGGTATTTTGCAATTAAATATGAATACTAGTCGTATTTGTTTTTGAAGATAACAATACAAATAGTTAAGATATAGTACTGAATCTTGTTTCTTATAGTATCTTTGAAAAATATTTATTGGAATGCAGTTTAAACACCCCGAACTTCTTTATGCTCTTTTTTTACTGCTAATTCCTGTTTTTATTCATCTTTTCCAACTTAGACGATTTCAGAAAATAAAATTTACCAATGTAGCTTTCTTAAAAAAGGTTGCCATTCAGACCCGTAAAAGCTCCCAACTCAAAAAATGGCTTACACTATTCATGCGATTATTGGCACTGGCATGTATCATTATAGCCTTTACACAGCCTTATACGGCTTCTAAATCGGCCCTGAACACAGAAAAAGAAACCGTATTGTATATAGATAATTCCTTTAGTATGCAAATAAAAGGAAATGAAGGCCCATTATTACAACGTGCCTTGCAACAACTCTACTCCCTGCCCGACAATACAGATAAAATTAGCTGGTTTACCAACGATTATTCAAAGATAAATGTTTCTTCCCAAGATTTTAAAAACGAAGTCCTCTCTGTTGGCTATACTCAAAAACAGTTAAAGCTAAGTAATGTAATGCTAAAAGCCAATCAAATGTTTTCAAAAAATGAAAATGTAGAAAAACGCTTCATAATAGTCTCTGATTTTCAGTTAAAAGATGCTTTCCCTGAATTTCAGAAGGATATAAAAGTTGATGCTGTACTACTTAAAGCTCTAGCTGAAAATAATATTAGTATAGATACGGTTTACATTTCTAAAAAGAAATCAGCGACAACTCAGTTGAAAGTTGTTGTATCATCCCAAGGTAATTCCCCCGAAACAGTCCCTGTATCGCTTTATAACAATAAAACTCTAATTGCTAAAACTTCGGTTGATTTTTCGGAAAATTTGATCAACACAATTACTTTCGATATAGAAAATACCAGAAGCTATAGAGGAAAGTTAGAGCTTAATGAACCCAATCTTCCATTTGACAACAGCTTGTATTTTAGCATCAATACACCCAAAAAAATAAAGGTACTATCGATCAATGAAGCTAATTCAAATTTTCTACAACGAATTTTTAATCAACAGGAATTTGAATATACACAACAATCTTTCAGAAATCTAAATTATAGTGAGATCCCCAGCCAAAATTTAATTGTGATTAATGAGCTTACAAACATTCCGGAATCGTTAAGTTCAGCATTAAAATCTTTTTCAGAAAATGGGGGAAGTCTCTTTATAATACCTTCAGAAGAAGGAAACATAAATAGCTATAACACTTTATTAACCAAATTACAGATAGGGGGTTTTTCAGAAAAAAGAGTACAAGAAAAGAAAATCACCCAAATAGTTTTTGACCATCCCTTGTATCAAGATGTATTTGAAAAAAAAGTAGTTAATTTTCAGTATCCCAAAGTAAATTCATTTTATATTAGTAATTCTCAAGCTACATCGGTTTTAAAATTTGAAGATGAGAAGCCTTTTATCCTTCAGTATAAAAATACCTTTGTTTGCACTGCTCCAATAAACACTAAAAACTCAAATTTCCAAAGTTCACCATTAATAGTGCCTACGTTATATAAAATGGCACTATTGAGCTTACCCCTTCCTAAATTATATTATACCATTGGTGTGCAAAATATTTTTGCTGTCCCGGTTAAGCTTGTACAGGACGAAATCCTTACCTTAAGAGACAGTACGATGCGTATTATACCATTACAACAAAGTAAGGCAACTCAAGTGAATATTACTACAATCGACGAACCTTCTATTGCCGGAATCTATTCCATTGAAAAAAAGGAGCAATTTGTTGAAAATGTAAGTTTCAATTACAGTAGAGAAGAAAGCATATTACAGTATTCAAATCCAGATGATTGGGAGGGTGTAAATGTATATGATTCAGTGTCAGCTCTTTTTGAAACTCTAATAGAAGAAAATACAATTAACAGTTTTTGGAAATGGTTTGTTATTTTTGCAATGCTGTTTCTTATTTCTGAAATGCTTATTTTAAAATTCTACAAATGAATATTTTATTAAAATCTGCAATAATAGTTGATGCCACGAGCAAACATCATTTAAAGAAGAGAGACATTCTAATTGAAAATGGAATACTAACAAAAATTGCTGCTTCCATATCAAACACAAAAAAAATAAAAGAATTATCTCTTCCTAAATTACATGTTTCACAGGGTTGGTTTGATAGTAGTGTGTCGTTTGGAGAACCCGGATTCGAAGAACGTGAAACTCTGGATAATGGACTTAAAACAGCTGCATACAGCGGATTCACGCATGTAGCTGTAAATGCAAATACCAATCCGGTAACCGATGGTAAATCAAATATTAAATTTTTAAAATCAAAAGCAGATGGTAATCCTGTTAACCTCTACCCTATTGGTGCTGTTACTGTAAAAAGTAAAGGTAAAAATCTTGCAGAACTTTACGATATGAATAATGAGGGTGCTGTTTCTTTTTATGATTATAAAACTTCAATAAATAACCCTAACCTACTGAAAATTGCTTTGCTATACTCACAAACATTTGAGGGTTTAATACAATCATTTCCTTTTGAAAAGGCTATTGCAAAAAACGGATTGGTAAATGAAGAAACAAATAGCACCCGACTGGGATTAAAAGGAATCCCGGCTTTGGCCGAAGAACTTCAGATAATAAGAGATTTGTATATTTTGGAATATACTGGTGGCCGTTTACATATTCCTACTATTTCTACCAAGAAATCTGTTGCTCTTATAAAAGAAGCCAAAAAGAAAGGGCTACAGATAACTTGTAGTGTTGCAATCACAAACCTGTTTCTTACTGATGATGTATTGGAAACTTTTGATACTAATTTCAAGCTCTTACCTCCTCTTAGAACCAAAAAAGATACCAAAGCATTGATGCAAGGACTATTAGACGGAACTATTGATGGGGTGACCAGCGATCACAACCCAATAAACATAGAAAATAAAAAAACTGAATTTGAACACGCTTATTTTGGTAGTATTGGTTTAGAAAGCTGTTTTGGTGCAATAAATAGTTTAATGGGTACTGAAATAGCTATAGCATCACTTACAAGATTAAAAGAAACCTTCAATATATCAAGTAATACCATTGAAGAAGGAAATCAAGCCGACCTTAGTTTATTTAACCCTGAAATTGAATGGGTCTTTACAAAAAATGATATTGTTTCAACTTCAAAAAATGCAGCACTTTTAGGGTATAACCTAAAAGGAAAAGCTTATGGAGTTTATGCAAACAAGAAAATGGTTATACCTAACTGATGGAATCCTATCCTCCCCTTGGAAAGAACAAAGCGATAATAGCATATATCACCTTTGTCGGAATGCTTATAGCCTATTTTATGAACCGAGATGAAAAGCACGAGTTTGCCACCTACCATATAAAAAATATGTTTGGCCTGGTTTTACTTTTATTTATTTCACAAGTAACACAAGCAAATATCCATTTGTTGGCCGGCGAAATATTATGGCTTTTTTCATCTATTTTTTGGTTGTACTCCTTACTTATGGCATTCGACAATAAAAAAAAAGGTATTCCCTGGTTAAGTGAAAAATTTCAAGAATGGTTTACTTTTTTAAATTAGATAAGTTATATTTATAAGATAATATAATAAACATTAACCGCTAAATCAATATATTATGGAAAACCAATCAGTTGAAGAGGGAAAAACTATCGCTGTTATTTCTTACCTCACGTTAATAGGTCTTATCATTGCTTTTGTGATGAATAACGATAAAAAAAATGACTTTGCAAGTTTTCATATAAGACAAAGTATAGGAATTTTCACTTTGTTCTTTATGTCTTCTGTTTTCCTTTTTATAATTGCATTCATTGTTAACATCCCACTTCTATCTACGATAGTTAATTCACTTATCTTTGTATTATGGGTCTTAGGTTTCATTGGATCCCTTCAGGGTAAAAAGAAAAAAGTCCCTGTTGTCGGAGAACATTTTCAAGAATGGTTTAAAAACATAGGTTAGGGAACTAAATAAAAATTACTTTTGCAGGTGCCGCTTTTTATTCTAAGCGGCATCTTTATATTTTATATGGAAAAACAAACACTATCATTAGAACATAATTATAAAGCTCCCTCAAATTCAACAGATAAATCTCCCGTAATTATAATGCTCCACGGCTACGGTAGTGATGAAAATGATTTATTTTCATTTGCAGGCGAGTTGCCAGACAACTACGCTATTATTTCTCTAAAAGCACCCATGACACTTCAACCTTATGGAAATGCTTGGTATACCATTTATTTCGACAGTTCAAATGGAAAGTTTGGTGATAATGATGAAGCGATTGTTTCCCGTGACTTAATTTTAAAATGTATCGATGAAATAATTGAGAAATATAATATTGATGAAAGAAACATCACTTTGTTAGGTTTTAGTCAAGGAACTATTTTAGGTTTTTCGGTAGCCCTTAGCTATCCTGAAAAGATTAAAAATGTAATTGGTCTGAGTGGATATATCAATGAAGATATTTTAATTAAAGGATATCTTGAAAACGATTTTAGCAAGTTGAATGTATACACATCTCATGGTAGTACAGACCAGGTTATTCCTGTAGAATGGGGAAGAAAAACTAAACCGTTTTTAAAAAAATTAAATATAAATTGTTCGTATTCTGAATTCCCAGTTGGCCATGGTGTAGCACCAGAAAACTTTTACGAATTTAAAGAATGGTTATTGCAACACTCCTAATTAGCAGGATATAACAATGATGCTACAGTGGTGAGGTTAAGTGATTGTTTTTCATCAATAGAATATTCCAATAGCATTTCACCCCAATAAGTCCCGTCTGTAAAATCGGCAAGAATCCATTTGTGATTTAAAAATTTCAACTTATTTATTTTCATAGACCCGTTAATTCCATCAAAGGGAATTACCGGGTTATTACCCTCTTTTAGATTTTGATCATAAATTTGATTGGTTACCAAACTCTCTACATTATTTGAATCAAAACCGAAACTTTCTAAATAAGACATAGCATTTTCATTTCCTTGTAAAGTAAAATAATTTAAATCGGCTACTATCTCTGAAAGTACCGTTATAGAGTCCTTTGCCTTTTCTAATTTATTTGTAAGTGATTCAATTTTATTATCCTGCATTTCGAATATCTTTTTCTCATTCATATACTGAAAAAGAATGAATAAAAGTGCAAAAATGAACAGGTACATAAATATAGTTTTCTTCATAATTATAAGGTTATTTTAAGAGTGTCAAAAGCCAGAAATACATTTTTAGGAAGTTGAGATTCTACTTCTTCATGAAAACCTAAAAGGTGGCTTATATGCGTTAAATACGTTTTTTGTGGTTTAATTTTTTCTATAAATTCTAAAGCTTCAGATAAATTAAAATGTGAATGATGGGGATTTTCTCGCAATGCATTTACGACCAATACTTTTGTGCCTTTAACTTTTTCTATTTCTTCATCAGTAATAGTTTTAACATCGGTTAAATAAGTGAATCCTTCAATTCTAAATCCTAACACTGGTAATTTATTATGTAATACTTCAATGGGTAATATAGTTTTACCACCAAGACTGAAGGGTTTATCCTTGTTTATTTCTATTTCATTTATTGTTGGGACCCCAGGATACTTATTCTCATCCACAAATATATATTCAAATCGCTTATAAAGAGATTGAAATACTCTTTTATGAGCGTAAAATGAAATAGAGCCCTGTTTTAAACTAAAAGGACGAATATCGTCAATACCTGCAACATGATCACTATGTTCATGAGACAATAAAATCCCATTAATCTTTTTACAATTCTGGCGTAACATTTGTTGTCGAAAATCTGGTCCACAATCAATCACGTAATTAAAAGTATTCCATGAAAGTAAAACAGAAACCCGTAATCGTTTATCTTTCGGATCGTCACTTAAACAAACCGGATGTGAACTTCCAATAACAGGAATTCCCTGAGAAGTACCAGTTCCTAAAAACGTAATTGTTAAATGTGATTTCATTCACACAAAAATAACAGTATTTTTTTTGTTTGCCTATTGTATTTACTACCTTTGTTATAAATAAAATATTTTATTGCTATGCCTGAAACCATTTCTGGAGACAAGGAATTAATAGAAATTCCTTCCATAAGGAGCAAAGCTTTACGGATTAATCTCAATGTTAACATCTATGGTACTTTTTCAGAAATAGGTGCCGGTCAAGAAACTGTACGAAATTTTTTTAGAGCAGGAGGTGCCTCTGGTACTATTGCTAAAACTATGTCTGCTTACGATAAGGATGTTAGTGATGCTATTTACGGTGTGGAGGACGATGGTCGTTATGTAACCAAACATCGACTTGTAAAAATGCTCTCGCACGAGATTAACCTAATAGAAGAACGTATTGGAAGAGAAAAGCACCCTGACAAATTGTTTTTCGCATTTGCAAATACAGTCTCTACAATAGACTTTGCAAAAAAATATAAGGGACATGGTTGGGTAGGGATACGCTACCAGGTTGAAGCTAAGGCAGAATATAACGAGATTTCACTTCACATTCGTTTTAATGAAAATGAAGCCACTCTTCAACAAAATACTTTAGGTATTTTGGGAGTTAATTTAATCTATGGTGCTTATTATAAATATGACGAACCAAAAAAACTTCTTCGTTATTTATATGATCATATAGACAAAGATAAAATTGAAATTGATACCATCAACTTTTCAGGACCTAGATTCAAAAATGTAGACAATCGTCTAATGAGTCTCCAACTTGTTAAAAACGCAATGACAGAAGCTGTAATGTTTGGTCCAGATGGTAATAATATACTACCTGCCAGTATATTATATAAAAAGAATATCCTTGCCCTTCGTGGTAGTTATAGGCCCGTAACTATGGTTAATATTGATATGTATGAGAAATCGTATGAGATGTTTTTAAATGAAAAAAGGGTTGATCCTAATAATACAATTGTTCTTTTTGAAATAACTTTATCAAACCTTCGAGCCGAAGGGGAAATAGATGAAGAAGATTTTATGTACCGTGCAAAATTACTTTGTTACTTAGGCCATACAGTAATGATTTCGAACTTTCAGGAATATTACAGACTGGTTGAATATTTTTCAGCATATACCAAAAAACGAATGGGACTTGCATTGGGTGTAAACAATTTAATTGATGTATTCGATGAAAAATACTATCGACATCTTAGCGGTGGCATTCTTGAAGCCTTTGGAAAGTTATTCTTTAAAGATTTAAAAGTATATCTCTATCCAATGAGAGATCAGGAAAGTGGCGAATATACCAATAGTGAAAATCTGAAGGTACATCCGCGAATGAAAGAATTGTATAAATTCTTTAAGTATAATGGTAAAGTGGTTGATATAGAAGGGTTTAATAAGGAACACCTTAATATTTTCTCAAAAAATGTACTTGCCATGATACAAAATGGTGAAAAAGGATGGGAGGACATGATTCCTACTGGTGTTGCAGATATTATTAAAAACAAACAGTTATTTGGTTATAAAACTCTAAAAGAGAAAATTAACTAACTATCAAGAATTTGGGCAGCGTGATCTCTGGTTTTTACTTTTTCAATGACTTTCTCGACGATTCCTTTTTCATTTATAATAAAAGTTTTACGATGAATACCATCATATACTCTTCCCATAAATCTTTTAGGTCCCCAAACTCCAAAGGCATTTATGACGAATTTGTTTTCATCTGCTAATAAAGGAAATGGAAATTTATATTTATTTTTAAATTTTTTCTGCCGCTTTTGGTTATCGGCACTTACCCCCAATAATTCAAAACCTTTCTCTTTCAATAAATTATAATTATCTCTTAAATTACAAGCTTCTATAATGCATCCCGGGGTGCTGGCTTTAGGAAAGAAAAAAATAATTAATTTTTTTCCCTTATAATCAAATAATGTTATGTTGTTTCCATCTTGGTCTTTAGCGGTAAAATTAGAAACCCTATCCCCTACTTTCAATATATTCATTTAGTTTACTTTTGTACAAAAATACATAATTTGACAAAGCAAGAAAAGGTGACGTTTATTATTGATACATTAAATAAATTGTATCCGGAAACTTCTATTCCATTAAATCATAAGGATCCTTATACTTTACTTATAGCTGTATTACTTTCTGCACAAAGTACAGATGTGGGGGTAAATAAAATCACTCCTATTCTTTTTGAAATTGCCGATAATCCATATGATATGGTAAAACTTAAGGTAGAAGAAATTCGTGAAATAATAAAGCCTGTAGGATTATCCCCAATGAAATCAAAAGGAATCCATGGGCTTTCAAAGATATTAATCTCATCGTATAATGGAAAAGTCCCCATAAGTTTTGAAGCCTTAGAATCTCTCCCTTCCGTGGGACATAAAACGGCTAGTGTAGTCATGTCACAAGCCTTTAATATTCCTGCTTTTCCGGTAGATACTCATATTCATAGATTGATGTATCGTTGGGGATTGTCCACTGGAAAAAATGTTAGCCAAACCGAAAAGGATGCCAAAAAACTTTTTCCGAAGGAGTTGTGGAATAAATTACATCTACAAATTATTTATTACGGAAGAAATTACTCTCCTGCCAGGGGTTGGATTCTTGAAGAAGATAGTATAACTATACAAATAGGAAGAAAATCTGTGCTTAAGGAATACCATAAAAAAACCCTGAAAAAATAATTTTCAGGGTTTTTCCAAAGTCTAGTTTAGAAGTGCTTCAAACTTCATTTTATTATAATCTATAACACTTAAAGCCTTCGAATAATCAAGTAGAAATTTTATAGTTTCTTCTTTTGGAACCATGTTTTTTATCACGGGCTCCATACGTGAGGTTTCAGAGTACATTTTTTGCATACAGCGTTATTTTTAAGGTTAATGCTACCTAATAACGCAGCAAATATTCATTTATTGTAATTAATTTGTCAACACTATGTTATGCTTATCAATTACCTTACGTAAATTAATAAGAGCATAACGCATTCTCCCCAATGCTGTATTGATACTTACACCTGTTTGTTCACTTATATCTTTAAAACTCATCTCTTTGTAAACACGCATAATTAGCACCTTTTTTTGATCTTCGGGAAGTTCTTCAATAAGACGTCTTACATTATTCTCAACCTGGTCTTTTATCATCTTTTTTTCAGCATTTAAGGAACCATCAGATAATACCGAAAATATATTAAAATCGGTGTTATTTTCAAATTTTGGCATTCTGTTAATTTTTCTGAAATAATCAATCACCAAATTATGAGAAATACGCATTACCCATGGAATAAATTTCCCTTCTTCGTTATATCCTCCTTTTTTTAAAGTTTTAATAACTTTTATAAATGTATCCTGAAATATATCTTCAGCTACATCTCTATCAAAAACTTTTGAATAAATAAAACTGTAAATCCTTTGTTTGTGCCTAGTGATTAATTCACAAAGTGCAGATTCATTGCCTTTAATATAAGCGTTTACTAAATACGCATCGGTAGTCGTGCTTGTCTTCATAATGTTACTTTTAAATAATAAACAACGATTCGATTTTGGTTGCTCAGTTTGAATATTTATTTAAAAAAGTAATATTACGCTATAGGCAATGTTTTTTAATAATTGTTTTGTGAGGGGTAAATATAATAACAAAGAGTTCACATTTGCAAAAAAAATGTGATTTTTTACACAAAAAAATTATAATTAAGCAAAATTGAATAGCATTAAACTAAGTGGTATCTTTGCAAAATTCTACTAAAATAGTTTGTAATATATTGAATATAGAGACCTTAGATATCAAGAAAAACATAATAATACAAGGTGCTAAGCAGCATAACCTTAAAAATATCTCGGTAGCTATACCAAGAAATAAATTGGTAGTGATAACTGGACTTTCAGGTAGTGGAAAGTCAAGTTTAGCCTTTGATACACTTTATGCCGAAGGACAACGGAGGTATATAGAGAGTCTTTCGTCTTATGCACGTCAATTTTTGGGAAGACTTAACAAACCCAAAGTAGATTCTATCAAGGGGATTACCCCTGCCATTGCCATAGAACAAAAGGTAAATACTACCAATCCACGGTCTACAGTTGGTACTTCAACAGAAATATACGATTACCTAAAACTACTTTACACTCGAATTGGTAGGACCTGCTCCCCAATTTCAGGAAAAGAAGTAAAAAAAGACACTATAACGGATGTTGTTGATTATATCAAGCAATTCCCTGAAGGAGAGAAATTATTACTGCTTTCTCCTATCCACCTTGAAGAAGGCCGATTTATGGATAACAAACTTCAAGCACTTTCCCAACTGGGATATGCTAGAGTTAAAATAGGCGCCACAGTAATACGTATTGATGAAATAAAAGGTAAATCAATACCTAAAGACCTTCAATTGGTAGTCGATCGTATTATTACTAATAATAACGAAGATTTTTATAACCGCCTTGCAGATGCTATAGAAATAGCATTTTTTGAAGGAAAAGGTGAATTGTACGTTGAAAAACTTTCAGATAAATCTTTAAAAAAGTTCAATAACAGGTTTGAAGCCGATGGAATTTCCTTTTTTGAACCCAATGTGCATTTATTCAGTTTTAACAATCCATATGGAGCTTGCCCCAAATGTGAAGGATATGGCGATGTAATTGGTATTGATGATGATTTAGTAATCCCTAATACGGCACTTTCAGTCTATGAAAAGGCTATTTTTCCATGGCGTGGGGAAAGTATGAGTTGGTATAAGGACAAATTGATAAATAATGCTTATAAATTTGATTTTCCTATTCATAAGCCCTGGTTTCAGCTTAGTGAAGTTCAAAAACAATTGATATGGGAAGGAAATGCATATTTTGAAGGATTAAATGATTTTTTTTCCAACTTGGAATCTAAAAGTTATAAAATCCAAAACCGCGTTATGCTTTCACGTTACCGTGGAAAAACCAAATGTAGTACATGTAAAGGTAAAAGACTACGCCTGGAAGCGGGTTATGTAAAGATAAATGATACTTCAATTCAAGAATTAGTAGAATTACCATTGGATAAAGTCGCACGTTTTTTTAAGAAACTCAATTTAAACGAATATGATAAAAAAATAGCTAATCGATTATTGATAGAGTTAAATAACCGTCTTTCATTTTTAATAGACGTAGGTTTATCCTACTTAACCCTTAATCGAAAATCAAATACACTGTCCGGTGGTGAATCGCAACGTATTAACCTGGCTACATCCTTAGGAAGTAGCTTAGTAGGATCTTTGTATATTCTTGATGAACCCAGTATTGGATTACACCCAAAAGATACCGAGAGGCTTATCAGGGTTTTAAAATCCCTGCGTGATCTAGGAAATACCGTTATTGTTGTAGAACATGATGAAGACATCATGAAAGCAGCAGATGAGATTATCGATATAGGTCCCGAAGCAGGTACTTTTGGTGGAGAAGTTGTAGCAACGGGTACTTTTAAGGATATTTTAAAGTCCAATTCACTTACGGCAAAATATTTAAACGGCACATTAATAATAAAAGTACCTGATGAACGTAGGAAATCTACCAATTATATTCAATTAATTGGAGCAAGACATAACAATCTAAAAAATATTAATGCAACCTTTCCATTAGGTGTCTTTACTGCTATCACCGGAGTTTCCGGTAGTGGTAAAAGTACCTTAGTGAAAAAAATCCTGTACCCTGCAATGCTTAGAGAAGTAGGTGGCTACGGAGAAAAACCAGGACAGTATACCAAGCTAGAAGGTGATTTTTCAAGTATAAAAAACGTAGAGTTCATCAACCAAAACCCTATAGGACGTTCTAGTAGATCTAACCCGGTAACCTATATAAAAGCCTATGATGATATTCGAAATTTGTATGCAAATCAAAAGCTGTCAGACATAAGAGGATATAAAGCCAAGCATTTTTCTTTTAATGTAGATGGAGGTCGTTGTGATAACTGTAATGGTGAAGGCGAAGTTACCATTGAGATGCAATTTATGGCAGATGTTCATCTGGAATGTGAAACATGTAAAGGCAAACGTTTTAAAAAAGAAGTACTGGAAGTAAAATTTAATGATAAAAGCATACATGATGTCTTGCATATGACAGTAGATGATGCCATTGTTTTCTTTAATTTACATGATGAATCAAAAATAAAAAATAAGTTACAACCTTTACAAGATGTAGGTTTGGGCTATGTGCAATTAGGACAAAGTTCCTCTACCCTATCTGGTGGTGAGGCGCAGCGTATTAAATTAGCTTCTTTTTTAGTAAAAGGGCACACTAAGGAAAAAACGCTTTTTATATTTGATGAACCCACTACCGGATTGCATTTTCACGATATCAATAAACTCTTAGCTTCTTTTTATGCCCTTTTAGATAGAGGTCATACGGTTATTGTAGTAGAACACAACATAGATATTATAAAGTGTGCAGACCACATCATAGATCTTGGCTTGGAAGGTGGAGAAAAAGGAGGTGAAATTATAGTACAAGGTACCCCCGAAGAGGTTGCAGCGAATAAAGAATCGATCACTGCTATATATTTAAAAGAAAAAATATAGTCATTTATAACTGGTAAATTTATTTTCAATTATTCTAAGGACAAAATTTCATTATCTTTTTCTCCTTTTTAATTTTGTAAAAAACTTGGTCAATTTTATATATTGGCACGATGATTGTGCTAATTAAAGTACTAACCTGTAGTATCTTTTTTTAAACATTCATTATAAAAAAATATATAAGTTTTTTGGTTGGTTAGTTTAAAATCCGTCCTGAAAGATTTCTTTAGGGGCGGATTTTTTCATGATTAAACTCCTTCTGCATTTTTTAGTCAAATAACTAGTTCATTAACTGTATAATATTTTTCAATTAGTATTAATATGTATATAATAAACTGTATAACAGTGTTTTATATTTATTGGCACGGTCATTGGTAATATGAAATTGTACTGGCTGACCAAAAATATTAAAGCAAGTACAACCCTTAAAGATTAGTATTATGAAAAAAGTAATCGCATTAGCAATCGGATTAATAGTAATGAGTTATTCTTCTTTAACCGCCTCGGTGGTTTCTGAAGATTCCCATATATTTGGATTCTATGGTAATTCTTACATCTTCGTAGAAAATGGAGTAGAATTTTCTGTTTTCCCGGATGGTCAATTTGATTTTATATATGTAGGTAATAATGTTAATGGAGTAAGTGTTTCGGTAGGATCTCCAAATGTGAACATTAGTTTTAACTCAGGTTATAATTATGATTTGTATGTTCAGTATGATGATTATGGTGCAGTTATTCAGGTGGAAGATATTCCAATTTATTATGATCGTTACGGGCGTATAATTCAAGCTGGAAGTGTAAAGATTCGATACTATAATCGTCGATTAGTTCAAGTAGGTGGATTATATATTCACTATGATGCCTTTGGATACTACTCACATTATACGGGATATATAAATATATGGAACTACTATTATGTGTATCGTCCTTGGCATATTTATTACATAAGACCATTTTATACAAGCTGTATTGTATATGATTATCCTTATAGAGTCTATTACACACCCATTAGATATACCTATCATTATCACAGAAACCACTACAATTACAGAAGAGGTCGTAGTTCTTATGCTAATGGAAGAAGAAGTTTTTACAGACCGGGTAGTCGTGTTCATTATAAAAACGGTAGAACTGCTGTAAACAGAGATTATAATCCCAATCGCAGAAACACAGCAATTTCAAATGGTAGAAGAGATAACACAATTACACGTGGTAACAGCATAAATTCTAGGCGTGGAATTGCAAAGAAGGATACAAAAAATAGTCTTGTTAATAATAAAAGAATCGCTACAACGACACGTGACTTTTCTAAAAAGGATAAAAAATATAAATACGCAACTACTAATTCAAAAAGAAGTAACGCTAAAAAAAGCAAGCGAAGCGTAAACACGAATAAAAAAAGCAGTACCGTTTTTCGAAATAGTGGAAACAATGTAAAAAGAAACACTTACAGTCGTGCTTCTTCTAATAAAGAGATGTCAAAACGCAGTTCGACATCAACAAAACGAACAGTAAGAGAAAGCAATAACTCACGCTCCAAAGAAACTGTTTCGAGAAGAGGTAGAGGATAAATTTTTTGGTTGGTTAGTTTGAAACCCCTTTCAGGCTTTTGCTGTACGGGGGTTTCTATTATTTAACCCATCCCTTTAATTAAATCGGTCATTTTCTTAGTCAATACTCTCCTACTATACTGTTCAATATTTTCGGGAATGACCTTGAGATTCCCCCTTTTAAATTCTGCATAATAAGAAAGTATTTTCAATCGCAATGTTTCTCCATCTCCATAAGTAAAGAAATCACCGGAATAAGTCTCAGAAATAATAGATGAAATATCACTTCCTTCAGGTCCTAATGAAATAATAGGGCGTCTTGCAGCTATATACTCAAATAGTTTACCGGGAATGATAGATCTTGTTTCCTGACGATCCATTTCTATCAACAATAAAAGCTGAGCATTATGTTGCAACTGTTGCGCTTCTTTGTGGGAAACATATCCAACTACCTCGCACTTATCTATTAAGTCATATTGTTTTAAACTTATTAATACTTCTTCACTCACTGTACCTATTAATTTCAATTTAAAATCTTCAGAAAAAGAGATGTTTTCTTTGCAAATTTCAGAAAGCACTTCCCAAAGTATGATAGGATTTCGCTCACTTAATAATGACCCCACATGAACAAGAGAGAATGAACTATCCATAACTGCAATAATGTCTTCTGAAATATCATAGCCATTAGTAATAATATCTATTGGAGATTTAGTTATCTTTTCAAATTCCTTTTTGGTAGTCGGACTTGTTACTACTATGCCATCAGCAGAATTTAAAACATTAGCTTCTAATTGTTTGTGCTTTTTTACCGAAGCATTACTTAATCGCATAAATTTATGGTAATATATCGTTGTCCAGGGATCTCTGAAATCGGCTAGCCAGGGAATATTCAAGGTTTTTTTTAATTCTAAACCAATAAGATGTAAACTATGTGGTGGACCGGTTGTAATTACAATGTCCACCGGATTTTCACTAAGATAGTTTTGCAAATAGGCTACAGAGGGTTTCACCCATCCTACACGTGTGTCTGGGATGAAAAAGTTACCACGCACCCAGAGCATAAGCTTTTCGGTTAAGGACTGCTTCTTTTTAGCAATAATTCCACTACTTATTAGTCTGGCCTTTTTATTTAAAAATATACTTGAAAATCGATTGGGTTCTTTTATAGTTGTTTTAATTATTTCAATTCCTTGAGGCACTTCTAAAACCATACTATTATCAAGTATTGGATAATGTGGGTTTTTGGGGATATACACCACAGGATCAACTCCATATTCCCTAAAATAGGTTGCAAACTTAAGCCATCGCTGTACGCCAGGACCTCCTGCTGGGGGCCAGTAATAGGTAATGATTAAAGCTCGTTTCATCTTAAATTATTGAGTTGAAAGTGTCTTCTTTTTTTTGAAACTATAAAAAACTCCTCCCCCAAAAATGAGTAAAAACAAAATACTACTTGTAAGCGATATAGTACTTCCTGTTTTTATCACCTGGGGTTCAAACTTAAATTCAATCGTATTGTTTCCCACAGGAATTTGCATAGCTCTAAGTAAATAATTAGCTCTAAAATAATTTGCAGACTTATCATTTATATAAGCGTTCCAACCCTTTTGATAATACACTTCAGAAAAAATTGCTAATTGAGGTGAATTTGTAAAGGATTTATAAACTAAATGATTAGGTGTATTACTTACTAATTCTATTGTAGCTGTTGAGTCTCGCTGAATTTCATTCGCAGGAATTAAGTCGGCAAACACAGTATTGACTACTGCTGTTTTCTTTGTATCCAAACTGTCCAACAATTGTATTTCATCATTAGCATTTTGTGCAATTATTACATTTTCTACCAACCAAACATTACCGTTTGCATAGGGGTTTCGCTGTGAATAAATAGTCCCATTTTCAGCCTGTCTAATGATATACTTTACGTTCAACATATTCAACACACCAATATCACCTTTACTAAGATAAAAATCATCTAAATCTTGCATGCGGCCTGGTTTTGCAGCGTGATACCCTCCTAAAGCATTATGGAAATAACTGGCTCGCCCACTGTTGAAAGGATCAACCGATAGATCATAGACTCTAAAATGCTCATCATCTTCCAATATTTGCTGATCTGCACTGTTTTTCTGAAAGGGTTCTTTTAAAATTCTTGATAGTACAAAATTATCATTATTTACATAACGTCTGTCTACACCTACCAAATCTATCAATATCAACACAGCCAGTATTGCTATTGTTGCGGATTGTTTCAGTTTTGCTTTTAAATAAAACCATAGGGTGGTAGCACACAACAGGACAAACACCAATGAACGAATTGCATCTGTATTAAAAAGTGCCATCCTATCTTCGCGAACTGCATCGACAAATTGTATTCCTAATTCTTTTATAAAATAAGAATCATAAGGGCTACTAAAACTGAATAATGTTGATTTGAATAGTATAAAAATTAAAGTAATACCACCCGTTATTACGGTAGCCCACATTAACGCTTTACGTCTATCTTTTTTCTTCTCATCTCCAAAGAAAAACTGTTGTAAGCCCACCACAGCAATAATGGGTAAAACAAGTTCAATAATCACTTGTAGGGATGAAACAGCTCTAAATTTATTGTATAAGGGTACATATTCGATAAAAAAATCGGTTAAAAAACTAAAGTTCTTTCCCCATGATAAAAATAAACTAAACAGAAAGGCACTTATAAGCCACCATTTTAATCTCCCCTTAATTAAAAATAACGCAAGTATTGCTAAAAAAATAACCACGGCACCAATGTATGCAGGAGCTGCTATAATAGGTTGGTCACCCCAATACATGGGAACTTGATTAAGGATCAGATTGGCTTCTTTTCCCGATGCCCCCATACGCAACAATGTCTCTATCGTTTTTGAATCTTCAGGAAATGGTTCTACAGATCCTCCACCCATAAATCTGGGTATAAAAAGGTTGAAACTTTCTAATTTCCCATAGCTATACTCGGTGATGTAATTATAATCCAAACCATTACTTATTTCCTTAGTAGTGCCATCGGGTTTTATTGTGAGTTCGCTTTTTCCACGAGTAGAGGTATCGGCATATTCCTTCGTTGCCAAAATATTTGTGGCATTCATTCCAAGGGCAAATAAAACACCTGTTGCCATTATTGCTATTGCTTTAAAATAGTGTGGAAGCTTTTTCTTTTTAAAAGCATCGATAAAGTATGTTATTCCTAAAATCAAAACTAAAAAAAGCAAATAATAGGTCATCTGAAAATGGTTGGCAACTAATTCTAATGCCAATGCTATAGTAGTTAGGAAGAACCCGTATAAATATTTTCCCCGAAAGGTCAATATTATCCCACTTAAAACTAAAGGCATATAAGCTATAGCGTGTGCCTTTGCATTATGACCTACCCCCAAAATAATGATAAGGTAAGTGGAAAATCCAAATGCTAAAGCTCCTATAAAAGCTAATTTATAATCAATTTTTAAAACTAATAAAAGAATATATATTCCTATAAAATAAAGAAAAAGGTAATCTGCAGGTCGTGGTAAGAAACGCAAAGCAAGATCAAGTTTTTTTATGTAATTATGTGGATATTTAGCTCCTAATTGATAGGTTGGCATACCGCCAAAAGCAGCATCTGTCCAATAGGTTTCCTCTCCTTTGGTTTTTCTAAAATCGTTTTGCTGTTTAGCCATACCAGTATATTGAACAATATCACTTTGGTAAATTTTCTTGCCCTGTAAAATAGGGCTAAAGTATGTGAGAGAAGCAATTACAAACAGTAATAAAACAATAAGATGTGGTAGAAACTTTTTAAAGCGATGCATATATTATTATGAAATATGAAGTTTGAAAATTAATCAATTTCTTCGTAATCCACATAATCTCCTTCTGCAGATTTAGATGACTTTTTTATTGAAGGCATACTATCAATTGTTACACTACCTTCTTTTTGTTGTTTGGGAGTTTGGTTAGTTTTATTGCCAAAAGCTTGACCAAAACGTTGTTCAGCTTTTTTAGCTATATACTTCATAATATAGGGTTTGGAGAGTTTTAAAAACATCTTTAGGCCATAATATACCAGAAGGATGATTAATAACGTTTTCAAAAATGTCATAGTAGTGATTATATTATTTTTCAAAAGTACTCATTGAAAGTAGAAAAAGAAAAAAATCAACTATTAAATAAATGATAAATTCTTATATCTTTGAACTAAACCGAATATTCTATGAACAACAAACACAGTTGCCTACTTTTCTTTTTATTATTCAGTTTTACATATGTTTCTGCTCAATATACTGAAACCCTCAATTCAAACCGACCTGGAAATTCACAAGGTGCATTTTCGGTGGGAAGAAATGTACTTCAGTTTGAAACAGGTTTAGGAATTGGAAAAGAAGAACATAGTATTTTAAATACGGAAACAAATGTTTTCACTTTCGATTACAGTGTACGTTATGGCTTTTTTAAAGAAGAATTAGAAATTAGTTTAATAGGCATATATCAATCCAATACCATTACAAGTACTTTAGGGAATGTTTCAAATGAAATAAAGCAAAGTAATTTTAAATCTAATACTATTGGTGCTAAATATTTATTTTACGATCCCTATCGCAAACGTGAATTAGAAGGCCCAAATTTATATAGTTGGAAAGCGAATAATAGATTTCAATGGGAGGATTTAATCCCTGCAATTTCGATCTTTGGGGGTGCAAATATCGATTTTGCTGACAACCCATTTACTCCTGAGACTGAAAGTTCTATCAGTCCGAAACTTGTACTGGCAACCCAAAACAATTGGTTAGGGGGTTGGGTTTTTGTTACAAATATTATTGTTGATAGAATTACAACAGATTACCCATCGTACGGATATATACTCACTCTTACCCATACTCCTACTGATTGGTTTTCTGTATTTATTGAAAACCAAGGAATTAAAAGTGATTTTTATGCAGATCAATTATTGAGTGCAGGAACTGCAATCCTCCTTAGTGAAGATCTTCATGTGGACGCATCTGTTCTCATAAATTTTAAGGACACCCCATCACGTCTATTCGGAAGAATTGGTATCGCTTATCGATTTGACATGCATGATAAAGATGAATATATAGAAGAAAAAGGAAAAGCAGGAAAAGCTAATAGGGATGAAAAAAAAGGCAAAAAGAAAAATAAGAATAAAAGAAAGAAACGAAAAGATGGTTTTTGAGACCTAAATTGTGATAAGTAAAGCTAACTAAATAATTAGCGACAAAGAAAAATAATATGATTTCTATAAAGCAAATAACCAATAACAAAGAACTTAAGCAATTTGTGAAATTTCCATTCGGGTTGTATAAAAATTGCAAGTATTGGGTTCCTCCGCTTATTAGAGACGAAATTGTAACCTTAAATGCCACCAAAAACCCGGTCTTTAAAAATGCTGAAGCTTTTTATTTTTTAGCATATAAGGACGGAAAAATTGTAGGCAGAATAGCAGTAATAATTAATCACTTAGAAATAGAAGAACTTAAAAAGAAAAAAATACGATTTGGATGGATTGATATGATAGATGATATTGAAGTTACGAAGGCACTGCTCAAACAAGTTACCAAAATTGGAAAAGAATATCAACTTGAATACACCGAAGGTCCTGTAGGTTTTTCCAATATGGAAAAAGCCGGTATTTTAACTAAAGGATTTGATGAAATGAATACCATGATTACTTGGTATCATTATCCATATTATGCCGAACATTTTGAGAAGTTAGGCTACAAGAAACAAGCCACATGGGTTGAATATCGTTTAAGTAACCCGACAGAAATTACCGCTAAAGTTATTAAGTTTTCAAAATTAATCAAAAAAAGGTATTCCCTAAAAGTGATTCGTTTTAATAATAAGAAACAGATTTTACCTTATGTAAATGATATGTTTGGATTGATTAATAAAACTTACAATAAACTTCAAACATTTGTACCTATTCAACAATACCAAATAGATTATTATAAAGATAAATACTTTAACTTTATTCACCCCGATTATATTACTTGTATTACAAATAATGATAATAAACTGATTGCTTTTTCTGTTGTGATGCCCTCCTTTTCCAAAGCCCTAAAAAAAGCAAATGGAAGACTTTTCCCATTTGGATGGTATTATCTAAAGAAAGCCCAAATGAAGAATGATACAGCAGCTTTTTACCTTATTGGCATTGACCCTGAATATCAAGGAAAAGGTGTAACGGCTATTATTTTTGAAGAAATGCGTTCAATATTTTCGAAAAAGGGAATAATACAAACCGAAACCAATCCCGAATTAATAGAAAATACTGCTGTACAACAACTTTGGAAAGATTATAGTCCTGTGCAACATAAAGAACGAAGTACTTTCATAAAAATTCTTTAATATATAAAATGCTGTATGAATTATTATTTTGATCCCCTATAGAGTCTAATTCTAATAATGATCAATTAAATAAGACTAAAAATAAGGGTCTTTAAAATGGATGGCTAAATACTTAAATGCAAAGAATAATTTTGATAATATTTGAATTTAAACTTATAGTTATACTTTTTCTTATTTTAATTATAGCAATATCCTGTAATAATAAGAACAAAATCCCCGATCCTCTTGAGGCTGGTTGGAATGGTATATCTGTATGTGAGATTATAGAAGAAAATAATAACATACGGGTATTAAAATGTACGTTTGCTCCGGGTATTGGACATGAAAAACATTATCATGTCGCCCATTTTGGATATACGATATCTGGGAGTAAATTTCGAATAATTGATGAAACCGGTATGCGAGAAATAAATGTTAGCACTGGTAGTCATTTTTATAGTGAAGGAAAAAAGTGGCACGAAGTACTCAATATAGGCGACAGTACCGCTGTTTTTTTAATTATAGAACCAAAGTGAAAATGTTTTTAAGAAATAACTATTCTCCAAACGCCGCTGCAACCGCAGTAGAAAGACGTTTATAAGTCCCATTTTCTAGTCGTTCTCTAATAGCAGTAAAAGCTACTAGAGTCTCTTCTACATCTTTTAAAGTATGTGACGCAGTAGGTATCATACGCAATAAAATCAATCCTTTGGGAATTACTGGATACACAACAATAGAGCAGAATATGCCATGATTTTCCCTTAAGTCCTTAACCAGTGCCATGGCTTCTGGAACCGATCCTTTAAGATACACCGGCGTTACACAACTTTGAGTCGTGCCTATATCAAAACCTCTTTTTCTTAATCCGTATTGTAATGCATTTACGATTACCCATAGTTTATCTTTTAGTTCTGGTAAGGTGCGTAACATATCCAATCGCTTTAATACACCAACCACCAATTGCATTTGCAATGATTTTGCAAACATTTGTGAACGAAGGTTATACTTTAAATAATTAATGATTTCTTCTTCCGCAGCAATAAAAGCACCTGTACTTGCCATAGCCTTTGCAAATGTAGCGAAATAAACATCAATTTCATCTTGTACGCCTTGCTCCTCTCCTACTCCCGCACCAGTTTTTCCAAGAGTTCCAAACCCATGAGCATCATCTACAAATAATCTAAAATTATATTTTTTCTTGAGGGCAACAATTTCTTTAAGTTTCCCTTGTTCTCCTCTCATTCCAAAAACACCTTCAGTAATAATTAAAATACCACCCCCATTAATTTTAGTAACTTTTGTGGCGCGTTGAAGGTTTTTTTCAAGGCTTTCTAGATCATTATGCCTATAGGTAAAACGTTTCCCCAAATGCAATCTTACACCATCAATTATACAGGCATGAGCATCAACATCATAGACAATAACATCCTCTTTTGATACTAAGGCATCAATTGTAGAAACCATTCCCTGATATCCAAAATTCAATAGATAGGAAGCTTCCTTATTAACAAAATCGGCCAATTCGTTTTGCAATTGCTCATGTAAATCGGTATGCCCACTCATCATACGTGCTCCCATGGGATATGCCGAACCATATTTAATACCAGCTTCTGCATCTACTTTACGCACTTCGGGGTGATTAGCTAATCCTAAATAATCGTTTATACTCCAGATTATTACTTCTTTTCCCTGGAATTTCATCCGGTTCGAAATAGGACCTTCTAACTTAGGGAATACAAAATATCCCTCTGCAACTTCAGCCCATTTACCTAATGGTCCTTTGTTTTTATATATTTTTTCAAACAAATCTTTAGTCATTCCTCAGATGTTAATTTATGTGAGACAAAATTAATTAAATTTTTTAGGAAAACAATATTCTTTTTGAGTAAGAATAGAGTAAGAAAAAAGCCACTACAATCCGTGATCGTATTGGCTTAACTATATTTTATTATGAAATTAATTTATTTCACATATTCAATAGGTGCTGATTCTGTATTTTTTGAATCGAAAAATCCTTGTTGGTTCATCCAATTATCATTAAACACCTTACTCATATAACGCGATCCATGATCTGGGAAGATGACTACTACAACACTATCATCAGTAAATTCATTTTCTTCATCTAATTGTTTTAATCCTTCTATTGCCGCTCCGCTTGTGTATCCAACTAATAGACCTTCTGTCTTAGCTATCTCACGTGTAGTATGCGCACTACCTTCATCTGTTACTTTTATAAATTTGTCTATGTTATCAAAATCTGTTGCGCTAGGAATTAAATTCTTACCAAGACCTTCAATTCTATAGGGATATATTTCATCGGCATCGAATTCACGTGTTTCATGGTATTTTTTCAGTACCGAGCCATAAGCATCAATCCCTATTATTCTTATGTTTTTATTTTGTTTTTTCAGATATCTTCCAACACCCGAAATAGTTCCTCCTGTACCACTACAAGCCACAAGATGTGTAATCTTACCTTCTGTTTGTTTCCAAATTTCAGGACCGGTAGTGTTAAAATGAGCATCTATATTTAATTCGTTGAAATATTGATTAATATAAATTGAATTTTTTATTTCATTATGTAACTTCTTTGCAACCTGGTAGTAAGAACGAGGATCATCTGCACTTACATGGGCTGGACAAACATACACCTTTGCTCCCAGGGCCTTAAGCATATCAATTTTGTCTGATGATGATTTTGAACTTACTGCAAGTATACATTCATATCCCTTAATAATACTTACCATAGCAAGACTAAAACCTGTATTTCCACTAGTAGTTTCAATAATAGTATCACCTGGCTTTAATACACCTTTTCGTTCGGCTTCTTCGATAATAAAAAGTGCAATACGATCTTTTGTAGAGTGCCCCGGATTAAATCCTTCAACCTTAGCAAAGAAATTTCCTTTGAATTTTGAAGTAATATTATTAAGTCTAATCATTGGTGTGTTGCCAATCAATTCCAACACATTATTGTGGGCTTTTAATTCGTCTTTCATAAAGAGGATTTTCGTTATAAAAAATATGGCTTTAAGCCAAAATTTAAAACCGGTCAAAGTTACGGTAAAAATTTTAATTAGTCATTTATTCCTTCCAAATCTAATAAAAAAGCATATTTCAAAGCAACTTCTTTTAATACCTCAAATCTTCCGGAAGCCCCGCCATGACCAGCATCCATATTTGTATGAAGTAATAAAATATTATTTCCTGTCTTTAATTCTCTCAATTTAGCAACCCATTTAGCAGGTTCCCAATATTGTACCTGCGAATCATGTAAGCCAGTGGTCACTAGTATATTAGGATAGCTTTTAGCTTCAACATTATCATAGGGAGAATATGATTTCATATAATTGTAATATTTTTCTTCATTTGGATTACCCCATTCATCATATTCCCCAGTTGTAAGTGGTATATTATCATCAAGCATAGTTGTTAAAACATCTACAAAGGGTACAGCAGCAACTACTCCATTATATAGCTCTGGGGCCATATTTGTGATAGCTCCCATTAATAATCCTCCTGCAGAGCCACCATTTGCATATAAATGTTCTTTTGAGGTGTACTTTTCTTTAATTAAAAATTTAGAAACATCTATAAAATCTGTAAATGTATTTTTCTTTTTTAACAATTTTCCGTTTTCATACCAATTTCTGCCTAAATATTCTCCTCCTCTTATATGAGCAATTGCAAAGATAAATCCCCTGTCTAATAAACTTAATCGCACACTTGAAAAATAAGGATCTATAGTATAACCATATGAACCATATCCATATAAAAGCAACGGATTCTCTCCATTTTTATTAATTCCCTTTCTATAAACCATAGTTACAGGGATTTTAGTGCCGTCTGCAGCCGTAGCCCATAATCTTTGAGATCGATAATTGTTTTTATCAAATTTCCCTCCCAAAACTTCAGTTTCTTTCAATACTTTTTGTTCTCGTGTTTTCATATTAAAATCAATCACTGAAGCTGGTGTTGTTAGTGAGTTATAATTATAACGAAGGATGTCTGTTTTAAACTCCGGGTTCAGTGAAGTTTCAACAGTATAAGTTTCATTATCGAAAGGCAAATAATAGTCCTGCTGTTCATCCCAAGACATTATTCGCAACATGGTAAGACCGTTGTTTCGCTCATTTATTACGAAGTAATCCTTAAAAATATCTACACCTTCTAATAAAACTTCTTTGCGATGCGGAATTATATCCACCCAATTTTCTTGTAAGGTGTTTTTTTCTGAAGTTTTCATTAACTTAAAATTGGTAGCTTTATCCTTGTTAGTAAGAATAAAGAAATCATTTTTGTAATGAGAAATACTATATTCTAATCCTCGAACACGTGGTTGAAATACTTTAAAATCATCGTAAGGTGTATCTGCATTCAAAATTCTGTATTCTGTAGTTAATGTACTATAACATCCTATTACAAGGTATTTTTCAGATTTAGTTTTATAAACAAATGTTCCAAATGTTTCGTCTTCTTCGTTATATATTAATTTATCATTAGTTGCTTTTGTACCTAATGTATGTCTGTATATCTTATCGGCACGTAAGGTTTGTTCGTCCTTACGCGTATAGAATAAAGTTTTATTATTATTTGCCCAAGTCGAACTTCCTGTAGTCAGAGGAATTTTTTCATTTAAAATTTTTCCTGTTTCCAGGTTTTTTATAAAAAGTGTATATTTTCTCCGACTTAAAGTATCTACACCAAAAGAAACCATTTTATTATTCGGACTAACATTCAAGCCCCTTAAACTGTAATATGAATATCCTTCGGCCATTTCATTTACATCAAATAAAATTTCTTCTTCAGCATCTAAGGTTTCTTTTTTACGCGTATATATTGGGTAATCCTTCCCTTTTTCGTATCGTGTAATATAGTAATAGCCATTATATTTATAAGGAACAGACTCGTCATCTTCTTTAATACGCCCTTTCATTTCTTCGAACAATTCCTTCTGAAATTCTTTGGTATGTTCTGTCATCTTATCATAATAATCATTCTCACGTTCTAAGTAATCGATCACTTCTTCATCTTCGCGATTATTGAGCCAATAATAGTTATCTACTCTTACATCACCGTGTATCTCAAGGTGCTTTTCTATTTTATCTGCAGTTGGAGGGGATATAACCATATTCTTATTTATCGATTCTTTTGTATTACAAGAAGTCGCAAAAATAAGAGTTACCAGGGAAATCACTATTATATTTTTCATAAAGAATTAATTGGCTAATTATGTCACAAATTACTAATTTTAAGAGATAATTTAAAAGAAAATATTTTTGTTGATTTAAAGGATATTATAAACAAGCTTAAAAAAGCATGAAAAAAAGTTGAAGTATTCAATTAATTTTGGAAATTTTTTATTGGTATGTATTCAAGATTTCTAAAAATATTTCATGCATTTCTTGAGTGTAATCATAATGCGTAACAATTCGTAATTTCCCTTGGCCCATATTGCTGATCTTAATGTTTTTTTTATGCATATCACTTAAATATTTATCCTCTGTAACGATTTCATTTAAATAGAATATAACAATATTAGTTTCTGTTTTTTCAACCCTTTTTATATATTCTTGTTGTTCCAATACTTTTGCGATTTCTGATGCCTTTTTATGATCTTCAGCCATTCTATCAACAAGATGTTCAATACCATATAATCCAGCAGCTGCCATAAAGCCTATTTGCCTCATAGCTCCACCAAATATTTTTCTAATACGTACAGCATTACGCATTAAGTCCTTATTACCAAGTAATACCGTTCCTAAGGGTGCCCCTAATCCCTTGCTTAAACAAATAGATATAGAATCGAAAATCTTACCGTATTCTTTAGGATCTTCTTTTTTCGCCACTATTGCATTCATTAACCGAGCACCATCTAAATGCAATCCTAGATCATGTTTATCACATACTTTTTTAATATTTACGATTTCATCAAAATCATAACAGGCACCTCCTCCTTTATTGGTTGTATTTTCTAGGCAAACTAAAGAAGTAAGTGGACTATGATAGAAATCGGGTGGATTTATTGAAGATTCCACTTGTTCTGCATTTATCATTCCCCGATCACCATTTATTAATTTACACGAAACCCCACTGTTAAATGCTGCGCCACCTGCTTCATAATTATAAATATGTGCCCATGAATCGCAAATAAGCTGTTCTCCAGGCTGTGTATGAAGTTTTATTGCTGCTTGATTCGACATACTTCCAGTTGGAAAATATAATGCCTCATCCATTCCAAAAAGCACAGCCATTTTTTCTTCAAGTCTCTTAGCTGTTGGATCTTCCCTAAAAACATCATCTCCTGTTTTAGCACTCATTATGGCCTCCATCATTTCAACAGTTGGTTTTGTTACAGTATCACTTCGTAAATCTATTATCATTTTGTTCAAGAGGTTTAAAATTGTCGTTTAAACATAGTTCCTTTTTCAGAAATTAAACTATCAATTAATTTATCCAGCGCTACAATCTTCAATGTATTATTGTACTCGTAATGTAGGTTTTTTTGTTTTGATTCATTTGTCAAAGAGAATAGGTTATATTCTTGAATAAAGGAATCATTTTCAGTAAAAAAATTAAATTTTCGAAAACAAGAATATATTTGTGTGAATGCTGTTGGAACATTTTCTGGGTTCTGGACAGCATATTTTTTTACCGGGTCAGATTTTAAGTATTCCAAGTGTTCTGAAACAAAATTAAATACCTGTGGGCCATTTAATGGTAGTGAAAAGTATAATCCGCAGTTGTCAATTTTTTTAATCATGGTGCTATTTTCCTCTTGCCAAAAGAAATACACTTCATAATAAGTCTCTTTTGATATACATATACTCCCATCATCCAATTTAAATATCTTGACGTCTCCAATGCAATACCTTTTGGTATGGAAAAAAGTATCAATGTTCCTGTTTTTTAAACTTTCTTCAAACTCTAGAACGAGAGCGTTAACATATTCTTTATCATTCTGTGAAATGCAAAATGTTCCAAATAAAACGATACCAATAAAAAGTGCTTTTTTCATATCAATAATAATTTAATTATTTATATGATTGATTATTAAAACATTGAAAACTCCCAATAGGACTACCATCAGGTAAATTTAATGGTTTTAATATTTTATATTTTGAAGGATCTTTTCGAAAATCAGAAATTTCTTTTAGCAATTGTTTTGCAAAATCAGTATTCTTACTATATAGTTCTTTTACCAATAAATCCAATTTATTATTCACAATCGCTTTTACCTGAGGGATACTCTTTGAACTTACTGTTAAAATTAACAAGTGTTGCAGGGTAACAAACTGAACTGTTCGTTTAATTTCTTTTTCATAATTCGATCCCTTTTCAGAAGAAAAAACGGTATCTATTAATTCATTTAAAACTTCTTCTAAACCCAGATTTTTGGGATCTAAGGCTTTTTGTTGAATTAATCTATTTACACGGTCGGTATGTAACAGTAGTTCCAATGTCAAATTACTTGCTGTAGCTGTTGCCCCTAAAGCGTCAAAGGCAACACCCGTTCTACTCTTAAAAGATTCTCTTGTACGGTTATAACCATAGGTGCGAGGTGGAAATAGATCTAATTTTTCTTTGGGTATTGCTAGAGTTTTTACCTCAAGGGTTTTTAAAACAGTTTTTAAAGCTTGTTGTTGTTCTTTCTTCGGAATGGTTTTCACCACAATCCCATAGCTTCCTTTTACCACATAATTATAATTAAGTCCGCCAATGAGTTTCACAGTAGCTTCAGTTTGGTATCTATGGTAAAAATACAAGGGAACAAAGACATCTTCTAAAACAGAATAGGGTTCTCCTATTCTAATATTATCTATTGAAAAATTTTCAATCGCTTTTTCTCTAATCTCCAATACAGTTATTAATTCTTCAGAAGCATTTATCCCATTATCCCACAAATGTGCCTTTCCATGAGCTCCTCCCTTAGGTCGGGCATCACTATCTGAAATAAAACGTAATCCACCAGCAAAAGCTTTTTCTAATATACCATTGAGATACTTTTTTTCTGAAATTCCCTGAGGAATATCGCTGTAGGAATATGCAACAGTAACCTTATCCCATTCACCAATCCCGGAGTCATAGGCATCACTAAATTCAACTTCCCCATTTAATAAACGCAACATTGGATGCGGATAGTCCATAACACTCGCCCGACTATTTGTACTTGCAGCAAAATTGTGAGTAAATCCAAGAGTATGGCCTACTTCATGTGCAGACAACTGACGTATGCGTGCTAATGCCATTTCCAACATCTGTTGGTAATTATCATCTCTTTCTGCAAAAGGATTATTTAGCAATGCCTGTGCAATTAAAAAATCTTGACGAATCCTAAGACTTCCCAAACTCACATGTCCTTTAATAATTTCTCCTGTTCGTGGATCACTAATTGAACTTCCATAACTCCATCCTCGTGTTGAACGATGCACCCATTGTATTACATTATATCTCAGATCTAAAGGGTCTGCATCATCGGGAAGCATTTTTACCTGAAAGGCATTTTTATAACCAATAGCTTCAAAAGCTTGGTTCCACCAACTCGCTCCTTCCAGTAAAGCGGAACGTACAGGTTCAGGAGTTCCCGGGTCGAGATAATAAATAATTGGTTTTATCGCTTCGCTAATTGTTGCTTCAGGGTTTTTCTTTTCAAGTCGATGACGATAGATAAAACGTTTTTTAATGGGTTCCCAAATTGGTGTTGCGAAATCCATATAGGTCATAGGATAAGAACCGCTCCTAGTATCAAACAATCGAGGTACGTAATTGCTATCTGGTAACTCCACAAAACTATGATGCTGGATTACTGAAATAGAATTAGCATCTGGGGCAATCGACTTAATAAAACGTCCAGTGGGTTCACCTGTAAAGGTCAATAGTGCTTCAAATTCTACATTTTTAGGAAATGCTTTTGTGTTTTCCATCCACAAAGTATTTCTGGTCTTGTCCAATTTATAAGTTCCCTCTTTTTTATTTTTTAATCGGTTTGCTACATTATGAGCATCCAGCAGTAAAAAAGGGGTTAGGTTGATTATATAAATACTCCCTTTTGTTTCTTTAATTGGAAAACCAAACAAAACCGACATTGCAAAAGCTTGCTCAATAGATTTTTTTTCGAGTTTATTTTCTGTATTAGCTCTAAATTTCTGATTTGGCTGAATGAGTAATAACTTATTTCCACTTTTAATAAACTTAACTACAACTCCATCCCCAATTTGTCCCCTGTCTAACCCAATATCATTAGAACCTAAACCAGAACTTAAAAAATGGGCGTAGAGAAATTCGGTGTCTAGTTTATCGACTTCTAAGTAAATTTCGTCATCATTTTCAGAATAATGAAAATTGAAAAATCCTTCAAAATTTTTAAGATCTTTCTTTTCTTCTAAAAACTGAGCCGTTACATGATTGAGTCCGAAAAGAAATAAAATAAAGAATAAGTAAAACTTCATAATTTAATATTTCTTAAATCTATAAAAAAATTAGCAAAATACTTTTAGTAGAAACAGTTAAATTCTATTTTTGTTGAAAATAACTTACAAATGATTACAACAGATCAAATAATAGATCTTAAAGAGCGTCTGGATGCGTTAAGGAGGTATCTTTGACATTGCCGGAAAAAGTATAGAAATAGCTAACGCCGAAGAAAAAACGTACGACCCTAATTTTTGGGACAATTCCCGAGAAGCCGAAGTTTTTATGAAAGAACTCCGCAACAAGAAAAAATGGGTAACGGACTACGAGACATCTGTTTCACTTACTGATGATGCTGAAGTAATTTTCGAATTTTTTAAAGAGGGTGAAGGCACCGCTGAACAAGTTGAGAAGCAATATCAAAAAGCATTTGAATCTATTGAAATTTTAGAGTTTCGCAATATGTTAAGTGATGAAGGCGATGATTTAAGTGCGGTATTACAAATTACCGCTGGTGCTGGTGGAACAGAGAGTTGTGACTGGGCAAATATGTTAATGCGAATGTATCTAATGTGGGCCGAAAAACATAAACTAAAAGTGAAAGAACTCAACCTTCAAGCAGGTGATGTAGCTGGTATAAAAACCGTGACTTTAGAAATTGAAGGTGAATATGCCTTTGGTTGGCTCAAGGGGGAAAATGGAGTACATCGCTTAGTACGTATTTCACCTTTTGACAGCAATGCCAAACGACATACCAGTTTTGTTTCGGTGTATGTGTACCCGTTAGTGGACGATAGTATTGAAATAGAAATCAATCCTGCAGATATATCTTGGGGTTTTGCCAGAAGTGGTGGAGCAGGTGGACAAAATGTAAACAAGGTAGAGACCAAAGTAATTCTAACTCACGAACCTTCCGGAATTGTAATCCATAATTCTCAAACAAGATCTCAATTAGAAAATCGTGAAAAAGCAATGCAAATGTTGAAGTCACAGTTGTATGAAATTGAACTTAGAAAACAACAGGCACAACGAGACGAGATTGAATCTGAAAAGAAAGCTATAGAATGGGGTTCTCAAATTCGCAATTATGTACTTCATCCTTATAAACTTGTGAAAGATGTGCGAACTAATTATGAGACTGGTAATACCGATTCCGTATTGGATGGTGACATTGATGGATTTTTAAAAGCCTTTTTAATGATGAGTGGACAAAAAGAAAAGAGCGATGAGTTATAACACTCTAAAGTTAGACTAGAGCACTCATGAAAACAGCTACGGTTAAAGAAATTAAAACAGAATTAAGCGATTGTTCGCATGGTGAGTTGTTAGAACTTTGTCTTCGTTTATCAAAATTTAAAAAAGAAAATAAAGAGATTCTCACCTATCTTTTATTTGAATCTTCTAATGAAGAAAAATTTATTAGAGTTATAAAATTAGAAGTAGATAGTCTTTTCGATAATATTAATAAAGATAGCTACTATTATATCAGGAAAAGTGTTCGGAAAATTCTTCGATTGATTAAAAAATATATAAGATACTCTCAGAAAAAAGAAACTGAAGTAGAGTTATTGATCTATTTTTGTTTAAAACTTAAAGGATTTAAACCTTCAATACATCAAAACACAACACTTGTAAATCTCTATCTGCGGCAAATAGAATTCATCAAGAAAAAAGTAGCTGTACTACATGAAGATTTACAATATGATTACAACATTGAGATAAAAACATTAAACTTATAGATTATGATTACTATATACCATAATCCCCGTTGTAGCAAATCCCGCCAATCCATTGAAATTTTGGATAAATCGGGTAGGGAATTTAAAGTTGTTAAATACCTGGAAGATTCCCCTTCCGAAAAAAAACTATTTGATATAATACATTTACTAAAAATAAAGCCAATTGATTTGGTAAGACAGGGTGAATCTTTATGGAAAGACAATTATAAAGGGAAGAATTTAACGGATAAAGATATCATCAAGGCGATGGCCCTACACCCCAAACTAATTGAACGTCCAATAGTTGTTAATGGAGACAAAGCGGTAATTGGCAGGCCTCCTGAAAAAATATATACGATTATTTGAAATCAATAATTAGAAGACTACTCTTTTTCATTTTTATTTGCCTCTTGTCTTAATTTCCATCTTTCTAGTAAAATACCTCCTATCCAGTAAGGGATAATCGATATCAAAAATATCATTAACCAAAAACCCATGGTAATAATAATTAAAAATACTAAAAACCCTAAATACTGGTCAAAATCAAACATAGTAAAGCGTGTCTTAATTGTTAGTTCAAAGATAGTGTGATTTATTCAGAAATAACAATAATAAATCTGATTTATCAACACGAAACATTCATAATTAAATTATTCTCATTCAAAGAATTTATAACATAAATGTTCTCTTTGACCTATAAAAAAATTAACTTTAGCACAGGAAAAAACAGATCCAAGGTTGAGTAAGATTTGGGTTTTGCGTACCTTTGCAGTACTTCAGAAACAAATATTATGGAATATAGAATTGAAAAAGATACTATGGGCGAAGTGAAAGTACCAGCCGATAAACTTTGGGGTGCACAAACAGAACGTTCTCGTAATAATTTTAAAATTGGGACACAGGCTTCTATGCCTTTGGAAATTATATACGGTTTTGCCTATTTAAAGAAATCTGCTGCTTACACAAATTGCGATTTAGGTATTCTTTCTAAAGAAAAAAGGGATTTAATTGCCACAGTATGTGATGAAATTTTGAAAGGAAAACACGATGACCAATTTCCCTTGGTGGTTTGGCAAACAGGGAGCGGTACCCATAGCAATATGAATGTTAACGAAGTAATTGCCAATCGAGCTCATCAAATAGCTGGAAAAATCATTGGTGAAGGGGAAAAAACGTTACAACCCAACGACGATGTAAACAAATCGCAGTCGTCTAATGATACTTTCCCAACTGGAATACATATTGCTGCTTATAAAAAATTGATTGAAATTACCATTCCGGGTGTAAAACAACTTCAAGTTACATTATCAAAAAAAGCAACAAAATTTAAAGACATTGTAAAAATAGGTCGCACTCACCTTATGGATGCAACCCCCTTAACTCTTGGTCAGGAATTTAGTGGATATGCTTCTCAATTAGAACACGGTTTAACAGCCCTCGAAAACACCTTACCTCACTTATCAGAACTTGCCCTGGGTGGTACTGCTGTTGGTACTGGAATAAATACTCCCAATGGTTATTCTGAAAAAGTGGCAAATTACATAGCAAAATATACAGGATTACCATTTGTGACTGCTAAAAATAAATTTGAAGCACTTGCGGCACATGATGCAATTGTAGAATCTCATGGTGCTTTAAAACTTTTGGCAGTGTCTTTAAATAAGATTGCCAATGATATACGTATGCTGGCAAGTGGACCACGAAGTGGAATTGGTGAAATCAATATACCTGCTAACGAACCTGGTTCTTCTATTATGCCGGGAAAAGTTAATCCTACTCAGTGTGAAGCTTTAACCATGGTATGTGCTCAGGTTCTAGGAAATGATATGACAATTGCAACAGGAGGAATGCAGGGACATTATGAATTGAATGTATTTAAACCTGTAATGGCTGCAAACTTTATCTTTTCGGCACAATTGATTGGTGATGCAACTGCCTCATTTGATGCTAATTGTGTAAGTGGAATTGAACCAAATCTTGAAGTTATAAATAAACAATTAACTAATTCTTTGATGTTAGTAACCGCACTTAATACAAAGATTGGTTATTATAAAGCTGCTGAAATTGCTAATACAGCTCATAAAAATGGAACTACACTAAAAGAAGAGGCGGTTAAACTGGGCTATCTTACCGAAGAACAATTTGACCAATGGGTGCAACCAAAGAATATGGTAGGTAACAGGTAATCAAAATTTTATCGATTATTTTAACTTTTCATAAGTAAAAACATAGCCTTTTCGTAAAATTAATGTTTTTAATTATATACTTTTTTAATTTTATATCCGATAAAATACATTTTTATTAGATAAAAGGTAATTTTTTGTTATATTTGTAGTACCCAAAGTAAAAACTTACTTATTATGAGACTACAAATATTGCCCCTAATTTTGTGTCTTTTTGTAACTATTGCAGCAAAAAGTAATTCTACTTTACCTATTAAGAATAAAGTTGATCCTAGTTCTAAAGCTATTGATACTAAAGTGTTTACAAACTCTTACTATGATTTTGAAAACATTAATTATACATTAGAAATAACAAATACAGATTTAACAAATTCCTTAGCTATTAGAGGGCTTTACTTATTTTATACGGGAAACTCCATTAACGATATAATTTTTAACAATAAGGAAATATCCTATGTAACTGATGCTAATTTAACCTCAGGAACAGATATTTCTTCAATAAATAGTAATTCAGCTTCGAGTTTACAGACAAAATTATTTAATGAGGGGTTATTTTATGGTTTCGCAGTAACAATAGTATTATTAAACTTGGTTTGTTTTTTACTATTTAATGAGAAAATATTTTTATACTACTCCATTGCAATAGCATCAATAACAAGTGCATTCTTTTATAGTGATGGTCTTTTTAGTTTAATAGGAATGGAAGGCCCTTTATTAAATTTGGCTATGCAATCAACTCTTTTATTTATTGCAATTGGATTTAGTGCATTATTTGCCTCAAAATATCTTAGTATTAAAGATACTTACCCAAATTTAAAATTAATTACTTTGCCACTTTTTGTAATTTCTGGAATTTTGGTGTTAAATGCTTGGTTTTCAAATAGTGATTTATTTACTAACCTTGCTAACACTTTATTATTAGCAGTAGTAAGTGCCTATTTCTTTGCTGGAATATTGCTTTTTAGCAAAAAAAATTATGCTAAGTTCTATGTAATTGCTTACTGTATTCCTTTAATATTTGCCATCGATTTTTATGTGCTTAAGGGATTTGGAGTTGACTTTCTTTTTACTAAAACCATACATCTAAAAGTAGCTGCATCAATCGAAATGCTACTTCTTTCTTATGCAATTATGTTCCGAATGCGTGCTTTAAAAGAAGAAGGTGAATTAAGGAATACCGAAATGCGTATTTTTCTAAAACGCCAAGATTCTATGAGTAGACATAACGTAGAACAATTAGTAAAAGATGTTTATTTAGAAAACTTAATAATGCAATACGATCTAGACGGTCTGGAAATAAAATTGCTTCAATATATCTCGGAAGGAAAAACAAACGAAAAAATCATTCGAAAACTTAAGCTTACAGAAATTGAACTAGAAGAACATACTAAAGATCTTTATGAAAAACTAGAAATTAGTGAGCACATACAAGAAGATCATAGAATGGTAGACAACCAACCAGACTACATTTATAATTAAAATATATTTAACTTCTCAATATTAGAAAAAGGATTAACTGTAAAAAAGTTTATCCTTTTTCTATATAATATTTTTTGTATTTAACATATGCTGCAATACTCAGTAATGCTATAAAAGATATCAAGTACCAAACAAAAGTGGGAGTAACCGGTGTCTCTCCACTTGCATAGGAGTGCAATCCAGATAAATAAAAATTAACTCCAAAATAAGTCATCATAATAGTTGCATAGGCTATTACAGCAGCGAAATTAAAACTCCAATTCCCCCGCAAACCAGGAACCAAGCGCATATGGATAACAAATGCATATATCATAATACTAATAAGTGCCCAAGTTTCTTTAGGGTCCCAACCCCAATAACGACCCCAACTTTCATTGGCCCATTGGCCTCCTAAAAAATTACCTATAGCGAGCATTATTAAACCAACAGTAAGAGCCATTTCGGTAATAATAGTAAGCTCTTTTATATTTAAATTCATTTTTTTCTGATTCTTTTTCGTTGTAAAAATCATAAGTAATAACGATGTGGCTCCCAATATCATTCCCAATGTAAAAGGACCATAACTTCCTACAATCACCGCAACGTGAATCATTAACCAATAACTATCTAATACCGGTTGAAGATTGGCTATGGAGGGATCTAACCAATTAAGATGTGCTACCCATAAAATTATGGATGCCACGAATGCGGTAGAAGCTATCGTTAGATCGCTTTTTCTGCCAAGTGTTAAACCAAAAAGAATTGTCGCCCAACTCACATAAATAATCGATTCGTAGGCATCACTCCACGGGGCATGACCACTAATATACCAACGTGCAACAAGACCAAGAGTCATTAAAATAAAGAAAAACCAAATCACATATTTACAAATCCTAACTAATACATTAATAAACCTACCCTCATTAAATATTTGAATAATAATAAACACAAACATGAGCATTCCAAACATTGCAAAGTATTTGTACAAACGATTAAAAATGTCTACTTGATTATAGATTATTTCGGTTTTTACCCTATTATCAGAGAGCATTACCTCACTCCCAAATTCTTTTTGAAATTTGGTAATCCCAATCAATATTTCATCTGCTTTTGAATAGTCTCCAGTAATTCTTGCTTCACGTAAATTTTCAAAATAGTAGGGAAGAATATTTCTAGTAAATAATGAATCCTCTTTCTTATAATTAGCTTCCAAAAGTTCAGCATATGAAACCCAAGTATTGTTTTCGTTATTTGGCAAAGGGAAAATCTTAAAAATACTACCACTCAAAGCTTGGTTAAGTAAATAAAAATTCTCGTGAGCTTTAATAAAGTCCTTTTGAAACTGGTTTGGATTCGTTGTTTTTGTGGCATTTTCTAAATAGGGTTCCAACTTATAATTACCTTTTACATCGAACAAATCCAAAAGGGAGATCCGCTTGGCATTCTTAGAAACTCCAACAATTTCCCGAATACTGTCGTTTCCACGTTTTAATTTGATAAGTGGAACTTCTACCCAAAACCGTGGAAATTCTATCATAGAAATAAAAACTTGATTAGCATCCATATCCTCATAACCGTCTTTGCTGCTTATTTTACGAAGTAATTCACTTGCAAAAGTATTAACGGGTTTCATACGCCCATTGTCTTGTATTACCAGTTTTGCAAATTTTGCAGCATGCTCTTTACTTACAATGTTTGCCATAAGCACCGAATCTATCTTCTCTTTTGTAGGCCTTTCAGGTAAATTGTTATGTTGAGCAAATCCAGAAAAAGAAAATGACAATAAAAGTAACATTGTTAATTTCATTTTTTTCTTTTTTACTTTTTTAAGCATCTTTTTTAAAGATGCAAATCGGCTATTTTTTACAAATAAGATGGATAATAATCCCAAATAGAGAAGAAAATATCCAATATAAGTAATCCAGGTACCCCAAAAATCATGATTTACCGAGAGTATTGTTCCCTTCTCATCTGTATCAAATGAGGCTTGAAAAAAACGATAACCCTGATGGTCTAGTATATTGTTCATATATATGTCGTAATCAAAAAATTCTGTGTCACTTTCATTTACAGTAACCTTACTTTTAAAAGCCGAGTAACTTTTTTGTGTGCCGGGATATTTATCTGCAATAAAATCATTTAAAGTAATGCTAAATGGAAGCAAATATTCTTTAGAACCATAACTCAAATAAACTTTTAACCCGCTTATATCTACCTCATAAGGTCTTATAACTACTCCTTTACCCCCTAACATTTCAATGGTCTTGGTTTCTTCCCCTGAAGAAACTTCTAAAATTAATGCATCTTGATTTGTGGGTTCATTTTTTGGAGATTTTATAAGTCCGATTTTTCCTTTAATAACCGCATCAGGAATAACAAAAGCTATATCTGCAATTTGATAAAGAGAACGTAACATCAATGGCTGAATACTATCCATTACCAATGTACCCTGCATCTGATCTGCCATACGCATATACTGACCTTCAAAGGGTGAAGAAATACTATAATCGCCATCGATATAACTTAGATTAACAGCTCCTTCTGTTGGGTTATTAAAAGCAAATAAAACATTATGAATATTCAATACATCCCCTACTCCTATCCAATGATCATGACGTCTTCCGTCTCCCGCTTCAACAATCTTAAGAAACTCCTTCCCCTCTTTTGTTTCTATAACCCCTTCCTTGGCGTTACTAAAAAAATCTTTAAAGGAGATGCTAACCTTTTGTTTGTTATAATTGGTTTTTATGATAAAATAATTGTTCAAACGTTCAGACAAACGAAGTTTTTTTGGTTTTAATTTTCGTCGTTGGGGAACACCTTCAATCTCATAATTCCCATCTATAAAAACAGTAAGGTAAGTGTCTGAGGACAGGAATGTATTTTCAGTAGCACCTTCTCTTATATGCATCATACCTTCGAAACTAATATAGCGTGTTACAAATGCCCCAATGATGATTAAGATAAATGATAAATGGAACAGTACTGTTGCCCATTTTTCTTTTCTAAATAGTCGGTACTTGATCATGTTACCAGCAAAATTGATAACAAAAAGTCCCATAATAGCCTCAAACCACCAAGCATTATATATAAGTTCACGAGTATAAGGTGAAGGAGCAGTTTCAAAAGATGCATCTAAAAAAGTACCCGTAGCCATGGAGGCTGCAAAAACTAAAAATAAAACAGCGGTTAAGCGTGTAGAGAAAATAATACTAGAAATTTTTTTTAGCATTAGAGGAAATTTGACGCAAATTTAATCAATTACTACCAGTTTATTATCCTAATTGCTAAGGTATAATTAAGTGAATGATTACCATTATTAGTTATGATATCAATCCACATAAAACTAACTATCTTCGTTCTATGATTCGAATTGTAATATTAGGAGCCGGTAATGTTAGTACACATCTATGTAAAGCTTTTAATGCTTCAGAAGAAATATTACTGATCCAGTTATATAGCCGTAATAAATCTTCACTGAAATCTTTTTCTGAAACAATAGAAACAACTTCATCGATTTCAGAATTAAAAGCTGCCGATGTTTATATTATTGCTATTGCAGACGATTCCATAAAATCATTTTCCGAAACATTACCATTTAACGATAAGCTAGTAGTACATACCTCAGGGAGTATGTCAATAAGTGAACTTTCAGAAAATAACCGAAAAGGTGTTTTTTATCCTTTACAAACATTTACTAAGGAAAGTGAGGTAGATTTTATAAATATCCCAATTTGTATAGAAGCTTCAACTATTCCAGATTTAAAGTTACTTAAGAAGCTTGGAAGAACAATTTCAGAAAAAGTAGTGAAAATAAATTCTGACGAACGTGCAAAGTTACATTTGGCAGCTGTATTCGTCAATAATTTTGTTAACCATCTATATCAAAAAGGTAGTGAGATTTTGGAAGAAAATTCGTTGCCATTCGATTTATTAAAGCCACTTATCATCGAAACGGTCAATAAAATAGAGTCTCTGTCTCCCAAAGAAGCACAAACCGGACCCGCAAAACGAAATGATATAAAAACAATTGAAAAACACCTACATTTGTTGAAAAATAGTACGCATAAAGAACTATACCTTCAACTAACCAAAGCTATCCAAAAAAAATATAATCCTTAAAATAATCCTTTTGTATATAAGCAAAAAAATAAACTATAAAGATACCCACCTTAGCTGGCCTAAAAATGGAAAAAAATTATAAAGAATACCTGCAGCATATAACCACATTTATTTTTGATGTAGATGGCGTATTGACCGATGGCACAATTACCGTTACCACTAAGGGCGAATTGTACCGCACTATGAATACCAAAGACGGATATGCATTAAAAGCTGCTCATGAGCAAGGATTTAATGTTTGTATAATTTCGGGGGGGGCCAATGAAGGGGTTCGACAACGTTTACAAGGACTGGGATTAACCGATATTTATTTAGGAACACATCATAAAACCGAGACCCTGGACATGTATTTAGATAGTAATAATATTAAACATGAAAATGTTCTTTTTATGGGTGATGATATCCCCGATTTAATTGTAATGCAAAAAATAGGTTTACCCTGTTGCCCTCAGGATGCTGTACAAGAAATAAAGGCTATTTCTAAATATGTATCGCATAAAAAAGGAGGAAGGGGTTGTGCGCGTGATGTAATAGAACAAGTTCTTAAAGTTCAGGGTAAATGGCTTACTAATAACGATGCAAAATATGATTAAGGTACGACAACTTTAAACACATATATTTATTTCTTAACCCTATAAATGTCTCACTTTAAACTTATTCGTTACCAAAATCTCATGCTAATTGCACTTATGCAAGTGTTCATTAAGTATGGGTTGTTTCATCCCTTTGGTATTGATATTACTTTAAGCAATTTCAATTTTGCATTATTAGTTCTTGCTACATTATGCATTGCGGCAGCTGGAAACATTATCAACGACATTTATGATGTTTCTATTGATAATATCAATAAACCAGAACAAGTGTTAATTGGTAAGAAAATTTCTGAGAAATCGGCTTTTACGTTTTTCATTATATTAAATGTAATTGGTGTAGGTATTGGGTTTTATCTATCTAGTAATATTGGTAAACCTGAGTTTGCATCTATCTTTATTGTTATTTCAGCATTGTTATATCTATATGCTTCCTACTTAAAATCTATGTTTATAATAGGAAATATAGTTATCTCTACTTTAGTAGCTTCAAGTCTTATTATTGTGGGATTGTTCGATTTACTTCCGGCAATAACTCCAGAAAATCTAGCTACACAATCTACCATTTTTAGTATCGTTCTAGATTATGCTTTGTTTGCTTTTCTTATAAATTTAATTAGAGAAATAGTAAAAGATATCCAAGATATGGATGGTGATAAAAACGGTGGAATGAACACCATACCCATCGTTTTAGGAAGAAAAAGAGCAAATTACATAGTTTTTAGTCTGGGAATACTGGCTCTTTTTATTGTAGTATATTTTACCTATACCTATTTATATCACAAACAGCTGGCAGTGCTCTATTTTTTATTACTAATTGTAGCCCCTCTAATCTATTTTTGTGTAAAAGTCTTTAGTGCCCAATATCAAAAAGAGTTTTCTTTTTTATCAAAACTTCTTAAACTTATCATGTTTTTTGGAATGTGCTCTATATTAATATACCAATATGTAATTCTGAAATAATGCTTTCTGAAAAATTAAAAAATTATCATATTATCCTTGGGTCTGGTTCTCCAAGAAGGCATCATTTTTTTAAAGAAATGGGAATTGATTTTACTATAGAGTTAAAAGAAGTTGTAGAATCCTATCCCGGGCATTTACAGGCATCAGAGATTACCGATTTTCTTTCCCAGCTTAAAGCTTCAGTATTTACAGATCTAACTGAAAAGGATATTGTAATAACTAGTGATACGATTGTATGGCAAGATGACAAAGCCATTGGCAAACCCAAGAATATTGAAGAAGCTAAAGGTATGTTACAATCGCTTAGTGAAAGGATGCACGAAGTAATTACATCGGTGTGTTTTACTGGAAAAAACTTTCAAAAAACCATAAACTATACTACCAAAGTATGGTTCAAGAAACTTACCGAAGAAGAAATCGACTTTTACCTCAACAAATTCAAACCTTTTGATAAAGCAGGGAGTTACGGAATACAAGAATGGATAGGATACATTGGAATTGAAAAAATAGAAGGCTCCTATTTTAATGTAATGGGGCTCCCCACACATCTTGTATATAAAACATTAATTGAGATTGCTAACGATTAATAAGACATTAAAATTATTATTTAATGTTAAAGATTAGCTAATTCTATTTTATACTTTTTCAATTTGGGTATATTTGAACGATACCAAATAACGAATCTTAAATAACTATGCATAAAATTATTTCTGTTCTATTTACATTTATTCTTTGCACAGCTACTCTTTTTGCTCAACAGCCAAAAAAACCTAATACTTCCGAGATATATCACTCCCTTCAAAAGTTAAATTTTTTAGGCTCGGCCCTATATATCGCGGCACATCCCGACGACGAAAACACACGATTAATTTCGCATCTATCAAACGAAGTTCATGCACGAACTGCTTATTTATCAATTACAAGAGGAGATGGCGGACAAAATCTTATCGGTCCAGAAATCAGAGAATTGTTAGGTGTGATTAGAACCCAGGAACTTTTAGCTGCAAGACGAACCGATGGCAGTCAGCAATTTTTTACTCGTGCTAACGATTTTGGTTATTCTAAACATCCAGATGAAACTCTTGAGATATGGAATCGTAAAGAAGTTTTAAGTGATGTAGTCCTTACCATCCGAAGGTTTAAGCCCGATATAATCATCAATCGTTTTAATCATCGAAATCCAGGTAGCACCCATGGCCATCATACCTCTTCGGCAATGTTGAGTATTGATGCTTTCGAAATGGTTGGTGATGCTTCAAAATATCCAAAAACAGCTGTAAAATATGGTGTCTGGCAACCCAAACGACTATTTTTTAATACTTCCTGGTGGTTTTATGGGAGTAGAGAAAAATTTGAAAAAGCCGACAAAACCAATCTTGTTGAAGTCGAAACCGGAAGTTATTATCCTTCCTTAGGACTTTCTAATGGTGAGATCGCCTCTTTAAGCAGGAGCATGCACAAATCTCAAGGATTTGGAAGTACCGGATCCAGAGGTAACCAAACAGAATATCTAGAATTTTTAAAAGGTGATTTTCCAACCGATAAAACCAATCTTTTTGATGGAATAAATACAACCTGGTCACGCTTAGAGGGTGGAAAAGCTATTGGAACTATCCTAAATTATTTAGAAGATAATTTTAATTTTAAAGAACCGTCAGAAATGCTCCCGGATTTATTGAAAGCATACCAATTAGTCATTCAACTAAATGATAAACACTGGAGAGAAATTAAGACTGAACAGCTAAAAAAACTTATACTGGATTCTGGTGGAATTTTTCTTGAAGCCGTTTCAGAAAAAAATTCGATTAATCCCAATGAAAATTACAATATCAAAATCGAAGCCATTAATCGTGGAAGTACTGCAATAACGTTTACCAGTATTAAATCAAATAAAGACCTAATAATAGAAACGATAAATGAAAATCTCCTTCCCAATAAGAAAATAAACATAAATATTAGTGTCAATTCGGAAAATCACAGCTTAAAATATTCAACTCCCTATTGGCTCAACGAAAAGGGTACCCTGGGAATGTATAAGGCTCCAGATGATTTAATTGGCCTACCTGAATCTCCAGCACCTGAGAAAGTAATATTTGAATTAGCATTTGGAGATATAGTTATTCCTTTTTCCAAAGAAGTAGTTTTTAAGTTTAATGATCCGGTAAAAGGCGAAGTATATAGACCTCTGGAAATTCTTCCTGAAGTTACCTCAAGCATCCCTGAAAAAGTGCTTATTTTTTCAACTGAGGAAACAAAAAAAATTCCTGTAATCATTAGAGCTGGAAAAGATAATATTTTTGGTACCGTTTCATTGCAACACCCTAAGGGATGGATAGTCTCACCCTCCCAACAAACCTTTAATATTTCAACAAAAGATCAAGAAGAAACAATATTATTTTCAGTAAAACCACCAAAAAATCAAAGTGAAGGGTATTTAATACCCCAGATCCAAATTGGTGATAATTTATATAATAAAGAACTCGTCATAATCGATTATGATCATATCCCCTATCAAAGTGTATTATTGCCTTCCAAAGCAAAAGTAGTACGGATAAACCTTCAGAAAAAAGGACAAAATATTGGTTATATAGAGGGTGCCGGAGATGCAATTCCTGAAAGCTTAAAGCAAATAGGATATGATGTGACCACGATACCTGCTTCAGAGATCACTCGAGATAATTTGAAACAATACGATGCTATTGTTGTAGGAATTAGAGCTTATAATACAGTGCCGGAATTATCTTTTAGACAACCCGTTTTAATGAATTATGTAGAAAATGGAGGTACTTTGATATTACAATATAATACTAATCGTCGATTAGTTACCAATGAATTAGCTCCTTTCTCGTTAACTTTATCCAGAGATAGAGTGACCGATGAATTTTCTGAAGTTGAAATACTTAATCCCGATCATCCCATTTTAAATACACCTAATATAATTACACAAGTTGATTTTGAAGGATGGGTGCAAGAACGTGGGTTATATTTTCCAAATAAATGGGCGGAAGAGTTTACCCCAATCCTAGGTATGCATGATACTAACTATCCACAAACTAATGGCGCTCTATTAGTAGCGAATTATGGTAAGGGATATTATATATATACAGGCTTAAGTTTCTTTAGAGAACTTCCAGCAGGAGTACCCGGTGCTTACCGATTGTTTGCTAATTTATTATCTATTGGAAAATGACAACACCAAAAAAAGAAAAATATATCTGGAAAAAATGGTACACTCTTGTGTTGGTGATAAATGCCATTTACATCATTCTGTTTTATTTTATAACGAAAAGTTACTCATAATATGCAATTAATAGATTGGATAATTCTTGTGGGTACACTTCTTTTCATAGTATTATATGGCACCTATAAAACAAGAGGCAATAAAAATGTAACCGATTATATAAAAGGAGGTAGCGATGCTAAATGGTGGACTATTGGGTTGAGTGTTATGGCAACTCAAGCCAGTGCAATTACTTTTTTATCAACCCCCGGACAAGCATTTCATGACGGGATGGGTTTTGTACAGTTTTACTTTGGATTGCCTATTGCTATGGTGATTATTTGTCTGGTATTTATCCCCCTATATCATAAACTAAAAGTCTTTACGGCTTACGAATTTCTCGAAAGCAGATTCGATCTAAAAACACGAACATTAACCGCAATATTATTTTTGATTCAACGAGGATTAGCTGCAGGAATAACCATTTTTGCTCCGGCAATTATCCTTTCGGCTGTATTGGGCTGGAACTTATTTTATCTCAATATTATCATTGGAGTATTAGTAATTATATATACTCTGAGTGGAGGTACCAAGGCAGTAAGCATTACACAGAAACAGCAAATGGGAGTGATTTTTGCGGGAATGCTTATTTCATTTTTACTTATTCTTAATTATCTTCCCTTAGACATCACCTTTTCAAAAGCTCTGGATATTGCAGGAGCTAGTGGGAAAATGGAGGTTTTAGATTTTTCATTCGATTTTGATAACCGCTATACTTTTTGGAGCGGTATTATAGGGGGAACTTTTTTGGCACTTTCCTATTTTGGAACAGACCAAAGTCAAGTACAACGTTACCTCGCCGGGAAGTCAGTAAAACAAAGTCAGTTGGGTTTAATTTTTAACGGTTTAGTGAAAATACCTATGCAATTTTTTATCCTCCTGGTGGGAATCATGGTTTTTGTTTTTTACCAATTCAATAGTTCTCCATTGAATTTTAATCCCTCTGCAATAGAAGATGTGAAAAATTCAGAATATGCTTCCGAATATTATGTCTTGGAATCTGAAAAACAAGAACTGGAAAAGGTAATTACAACAAAACAATTGGCTTTTGCAGCTTCCGATAATACTTCTGAAAAGGAAATACTTATAACTGAAATTAAATCATTGAACGATTTAGAAAATGGTCTGCGGGAACAAACCAAAGTATTGATAAAAAGGGCGAATCCCGATGCTGAAACTAATGATAAGGATTATGTATTTATTCATTTTATCCTTACCAATTTACCTCGTGGTCTGATAGGATTATTACTCGCTGTAATTTTAAGTGCTGCAATGTCTAGTACAGCCTCCGAACTTAATGCACTTGCCGCAACAACAACGATAGATTTATATAAGAGAAATGTTGCGAAAAAAACGGAAATTCATTATGTGAATGCTACTAAATGGTTTACATTACTTTGGGGTATTATTGCAATATCGGTTGCTAGTGTAGCTAATCTGTTTGATAATTTGATCCAACTTGTAAATATTATTGGATCGATATTTTATGGTAATGTATTGGGTATATTCCTGCTTGCATTTTTTGTAAAATACGTAAAGGGTAAAGCTGTTTTCTTATCTGCAATTATTACCCAGATTATCATTATTTATATATGGTATATAGACCTCATGCCCTATTTATGGCTAAATCTTGTAGGTTGTACTATTGTCATGGGACTTGCTTTAATCTTGCAGGTTTTTACTATAAATAAGAAAATTTAAAGTTATTTTTATTTATTATTATATTCAATTTTTATTTTGTTTGAAATAACACATAATTAAAAGTAGATTGTATAAGAACATATAATATTCTTTAATAATTTAATAAAAATTCGTAATAATTACAGTGCAATAATTAATTCAGATTTGTACTTTTACATAAGACAGATTGAAATTTCCTCAAATATTACTTTACAAGTAATAAATTAATTGCCTATACAATTAGTATAAAAAATGAAAATAAAAACAACGCATCTTTATTTATAATTAGTGTAATGCTGGTTCTTTTTTACGGGTGCAAAGAATCTCAAGATGATACCAAGAATGAATTTCTAACAGAATTTAAAGAAAAAATCGCGAAATCTTATGCGGATTCTGAAGAGTGGTGGCCGGAAAAAAAACGTCCCCTAAAAGGTGCTCCTAATGTAATTATCTTTCTTTTAGATGATGTGGGATTTGCACAGATAGGTTCATTTGGGGGTCTGATCAAGACACCAAATATTGATGAGTTAGCAGCTAATGGACTGAGATACAATAATTTTCATACTACAGCATTGTGTTCTCCTTCACGTGCCACATTAATGGCAGGCCGAAACCCACATACCATTGGATTGGGTAGCCATGCCCTTACGGCCATGGGTTTTCCGGGTTATAATGCAATTGTTCCCCCATCGGCAAAATCGGTAGCCAATTATTTAGAGGAAGCAGGTTATATAAACTATGCCCTTGGAAAGTGGGATCACACCCCTTTATATGAAGTGTCTCAAATTGGACCCTTCGATCGTTGGCCAAGTAATGAAGGTTTTGCACACTCTTACACTTTTATGGCTGCAGATGTTCATCAATTCATTCCTGTCATGTGGGATGATCATCATCCGGAACCCTACACAAGAGTAGCACACCTTGATGAGGAATTAGCCGATAGAGCTATTGAGAATATTACAGGACATAAATCCATAGACAAGAAACTTCCTTTTATGATGCTTTGGGCCTCGGGCTCCATGCATTCACCACATCCTGCCCCCGATTCCTATTTAGATAAGTATAGAGGTATGTTTGATATGGGCTGGGATGAAGCTCGTATCCAGATCCTTGAAAATCAAAAGAAATTGGGAATTATACCCGAAAATACCAAGCTTTCTAAAAGAATTCCTGAATTACCTGCCTGGGATTCTCTTCCCGATGACGAAAAGATATTGTATGCTCGCCAGATGGAAGTTTTTGCTGCTCAAATGGAACATGTCGATTTCCAAATAGGAAGAATTATTGCAACCTTAAAACGGATAGGTGAATATGATAACACACTTATTTTTGTTACATCAGATAATGGAGCCAGTGGTGAAGGTGGTCTAGCCGGTACGTTCAATGAGACCTATGTTCTTAACGGAATGCAGACTCCCTTCGATGCCAATATGAGACATTTAGAGCATTGGGGACAGTGGGATACATATCCTCATTATCATGCAGGTTGGGCAGGAGCTGGTAATACACCATTCCCATATTTTAAGCAGAGCTCACACAGAGGTGGCCAGGCAGATGCTTTAATTGTTCACTGGCCAAATGGTATCAAAGCAAAAGGAGAGATTCGTAATCAATATCATCACATCAGTGATATTGCTCCTACTATCCTTGAAGCTGCGGGAGTTGAAGTACCCGAGGAATATCATGGGATTAAGCAACAACCTATGACAGGTTTGGCCATGAATTATTCATTCGACAATGCAGATGCTGCCGACGTTAAAACCGTTCAGTATTATGAGATGTTTGGTAACCGTGCCATCTATGCGGATGGATGGAAAGCAGTAACCTTGCATGCCAACCGTATGCCTTGGGATATAACAAAAAGAGGGGACCCTGAAGATGACGTTTGGGAATTGTATAACGTAGCTGAAGATTTTTCTGAAAGCACGAATTTAGCTGAAGTACATCCGGAGAAATTGGAAGAATTGAAAAAATTGTTTGAAGAGGAGGCTTGGAAAAATAATGTGTATCCTCTGCATGATGATATGATGACCCGAATGGCTAATATTAATTTAATCATATTTGGCGATCAAAAGGAATTTACCTATTACGCACCAGGTGCTGTTCGTATCGCTGAAAAATCTTCGGTACCCGTTAAAAACAGATCACATACGATAGAAACAACTATCGACTTAAAAGGTGATGAAGAAGGTGTCATTATTTCTTGTGGTGGTATGACGGGTGGTTATTCCATGTATATCAAGGATCATAAACTTCATTTTGATTACAACTTTCTTGATGGGATACATTACCATATCACATCACCTATATTACCTAAAGGAATTGTAGACATAAAATATGATTTTACCTTAACAGGCCCATGGGCTGGTATTGGAGTACTTTACGTAAATGGTGAAAAAGTAGGTGAAGCAGATATGCCTAAAATGCATATTAGCACCTATTCTCTTGCAGAAACATTTGATATTGGTATTGATTATGGTACCCAGGTGGATCCCAATTATGAAGGAAGTCCATTTAAATTCACTGGAGAGATTGATCGGGTTATTGTAACATTAACCGATTAATTTTAATGTATTAATGTAAATTGAGGCCAGATAATTTTTATTATCTGGTCTTTATTTGAAAAAGGCTGGACAATAATTGATATGGAGAGGGATTGGAAAATTATATATCCATTTGAATTATCAGAGCAGTAAGCGAAAATCTTACCTGCAAACTAAAAACAAATAATATACATTTTTTATATTTGCTATTAATTCCTAACCTTACTATGAATAAATTTATAGGTATAATTAGTATCATGATTGGTATTATTGCTTGCCAAAATGAAACTAAAAAAGAAGTTACCAAAGAGATTAAAAAAGATGAAATCGATGTTATCAAATCTGTTAACAACAACAAAGGTATGGTATGGATTGAGGGAGGAACTTTCAATATGGGAGCTGCTTCTAAAGGGTTTTATAAAAGAGAATATCCTTCACATATAGTAGAAGTTGATGGTTTTTGGATGGACATTCATGAAGTAACCAATTTACAGTATTCAGAATTTACCAAAGCAACTGGTTATAAAACTGTAGCTGAAAGAGCTGTAGATTGGGAAGAGTTAAAAAAGCAACTTCCTCCTGATACTCCTAAACCTCATGATAGTATTTTACAAGCGGGTTCTTTAGTTTTTAAAGAATCTAAGGGTCCTGTGAGTTTAAATAATCCTGCCAACTGGTGGTTTTGGACAATTGGAGCCAATTGGAAACATCCTGAAGGTAAAGATAGTGACATTACTAATAAAATGAGTCATCCTGTTGTACAGATAGCTTACGAAGATGCAATTGCATATTGTAAGTGGGCCAATAAAAGATTACCAACCGAAGCAGAATGGGAATTTGCTGCAAGAGGAGGATTGGTTGATAAAAAATATACCTGGGGTGATGAAGATCCAAAGAATAGGCAGGATTTAGCAAATATCTATCAAGGTGATTTTCCTTATAACAACACAAGCATAGATAATTATACTGGAACAGCTCCTGTAATGCAATTTAAGTCTAATGGGTATCAATTATTCGATATGTCTGGCAATGTATGGGAATGGTGTTCAGATTTTTTTAATGAAAATTATTACGAAGAGGTTGCTTCCAAAATTTGTAAGAACCCCACTGGAGCAAAGACAAGTTATAATTCAAGAGAAACTTATGTTATTGAAAGAGTTACCAAAGGTGGATCCTTTTTATGCCATATTTCTTATTGTTTTAATTATCGTCCAAGTGCCAGAGAAGGAACTTCTGTTGATACTGGATTATCACATCTTGGTTTTAGGTGTGTAAAAGAAAAAAATATTATATAACTAAAAGGAACAATTTATACATAGATTTTTAATTTCAGAATCATTATTATAATGTATTCAATTGTTTAAACATTAATAAAAAACGCTCCATGAAATCGGAGCGTTTTTTATTAATGGATTAAATTTAAATTACAAAACTCCCCACTCTTTTAGGGATTTTGTATTCAATGCTATATAATCATCATTACCTGCTTCTTTTGCAAGTTTTAATGAAGTTTGAGCTGCATTAATAGCTACTTTTTTATTTCCAGCTTTAGCATAAATCAAAGATTTTTGTCTGTGATACCAAAAAGCGGGTTCTTCACGTAATTCGATAGCCTTGTCAATCCAATTCTGGGCTTTATTTATATCTTTTCCAGATTCCAAATAGTAAACAGCAGATGCGTAGTAATCATTTGCAGAAGGGCCGGACATTACTCTTTCTATTTCTGCAGAAACTAATTTATCTGTAATAAATTTAATAGGTACTACAATAGACACATTTTCCCAAAGCATTCTTAAGTTTGCAGAATCATTAGTAATATCGGAAAATGCAATAGTAAAAGACTGAATATCAAAGGCCATTGGATCTACCTGTGCTTTCACTGTAACTACTACTTTACTTTCGTCCCATTCCTGGGGTGTTCCCCAATTATCAGAATCGCTGTAAAAATATATTTCCCAATTTTGTACATTAGGTTTTGTATAAATAGCATAGGAACCTGCTTTTAATTCGGTACCCCCAATATTTACATCATCACTAAAAGTAATTTTAGTGTTTTCGTTAGCTCCGGTACGCCATAATTCACCATATGGTACCAAACCTCCAAAAATAGTCCTACCCCTCATTGAAGGTCGAGAGTACTCTAAAGTTACTTTAGTAAGTCCTACCGTTTGTTCGATTTTTTGAAAAGGACTAGGTTGCGGAGTTTCAATTTGAGCGTATGTGCCATATGATACTACAATGGCTAATGATAATAAAAATAGTTTTTTCATAGATAAGAATTTTAATGTTTTTTACGTTTTTACAAAATTATAAAAAACAATCTTTAAAACGCTATCAAAAACATAAAATAGTATCTATCATTTTACATTATTATTTTAAGGTCTTTTTTATTTACTAATCATGGGTATGAATTATGATTTTTATTTAACAAAATTATATATCATGATTATTTGTGGTTTTTTCCTACTTTTATCTGTATAATTTGCATATCATCGAAAAGATATGATTATCAACGATTTAATTAAATACTTGTTTAAGAAATTTATTGGATTTAAAAAATGATATCTTTTTTTTCCCTAAAAAAGTAATTGATATTTTATGTCGAACTGTGAAGGTTTGATTCTATTTGATTATTGAGTTATGATCTGATAAATGAAAACCCAAGAAATGATGAATTTTATCAAATTATTTATGAGCTTTCTATAAATAAATGTCATTTAATTGAATAAATTGTAAGAATTTTCCTAATAATATTCGTTTTAACGATTATTTGCATATATTTAACGACATTTTAATTCATTTAAGGTACATAAATAACCCCAAATATCAGCCTATGGAATCCTTCAAGAATAAATTTGAAAATACTGAAATTACTGTTACTTTTTCACCTCAGAAGTGTATTCACTCAGAAAAATGTGCTCAAGGTCTTTCGGAAGTATTTAAAACGGCCGTAATCCCATGGATAGACCTAGACGGTGCAAAATCCAGTAAAATCGTTTCACAAATAAAGAAATGTCCTTCAGGAGCTCTTAAATTTAGTTATAATCACGAACTGGCTTTTTAAAAAAAATAATCATATATTTTTTTTGTGATTAACACACAATTTATGGTTAAGTAAACAATTACTATACTAACTTTGTAACCATGAAAAATATAAAATTCTGTTTTATTTTTTTATTAACAGGTACTCTTTCTATAATTGCACAGGACAATACTATTAAAGATCAATTTGTAGATGTAATAGATAAATCTAATAGTTACGAAGAGTATAAAGTTATTAAAAGAGTTAAATTAGCTGCACTTCGGAAAAATATTTTGGATACTGTTGCTTTATTAAAACAAAATATTGAAACCACAACTACACAAATAGAGCTACAAAAGAATAACATTGCATCCCTCAACCAGGAATTGAAAGTTACTCAAGAGAATCTTACTTTATCCAAGGAAAAGGAGAATAGTATTGAACTCTTTGGTTTTACAACTACTAAATCTACTTATAATACTATAATGTGGTTTATAATAGGGTTTTTATTAGTAGCATTAGGATATTTGTTTTTAAAATATAAAAACAGCTATTCCGTAACCAAGGCATCCGAAATTAAATTATTAGAAATCGAAGAAGAATTTGAAACCCATAGACAAAAAAATCTCGAAAGTGAACAACTACTCCGAAGAAAACTTCAGGATGAGATCAATATTAGTAAAAAGCCTAAATAAATTAAAAGTGGTACACAGGAATTCTAAAAATTAAGATTCCAATCTTGTTATCTTAGCACCTATAGCCCGAAGACGATTATCTATATTTTCATACCCTCTATCTATCTGTTCAATATTGTGAATCAAACTAGTACCTTCAGCAGATAAAGCGGCTATCAAAAGTGAAATTCCGGCACGTATATCAGGCGAAACCATAGTCATAGCTTTTAAAGGAGATTTAAAATTAAGGCCGATAACGGTAGCTCGGTGAGGGTCACATAAAATAATTTTAGCTCCCATATCAATAAGTTTATCAACAAAGAATAAACGGCTTTCAAACATTTTTTGATGTACCAGAACACTTCCTTTTGCCTGAGTGGCTATAACCAAAACAATACTTAATAAATCTGGTGTAAAACCGGGCCAGGTAGCATCCGATACAGTAAGTATAGAACCATCAATATACTCTTGAATTTCATACTCATCCTGTGAAGGAATAAAAATATCATCCCCTTTTTTTTCTATGATTATCCCTAGTTTTCTAAAAGTATCGGGAATAAGCCCCAAATTATCCCAGCTTACATCTTTTATCGTTATTTCACTTCGGGTCATAGCTGCTAAACCAATCCAACTACCAATTTCAATCATATCCGGTAAAACACGGTGTGTACAACCAGTTAAGCTTTCTACTCCTTCTATAGTAAGTAAGTTGGAAGCTACACCTTTTATTTTGGCTCCCATTGAATTAAGCATTTTACATAATTGCTGTAAATAAGGTTCACAAGCTGCATTATATATAGTAGTAGTTCCTTTTGCAAGGACAGCTGCCATAACTATATTTGCAGTACCTGTAACAGAGGCTTGGTCTAATAAAATAAATGAACCCGTAAGACCGTTTGGAGCTTCTACACTATAGACACTTTTATTCTGGTTATACTGAAAGGTTGCACCTAGACGAATAAAACCCTCAAAATGGGTGTCTAGCCTTCTTCTTCCTATTTTATCACCTCCCGGACGATGAATGTATGCTTTTCCAAATCGTGTAAGCAATGGACCTAAAATCATTATTGACCCTCGAAGAGAATTACCTTCTTGTTTAAATAAATCAGATTCAAGATAGGAGAACCTTACTTGATCTGCTAAAAATGAAAATTTTCCCTTACTTAATTTTTGTGTTTTTACCCCTAAATTCCCAATAATTTCAATGAGCTTATTAACATCCCGGATATCCGGGATGTTCTCTATGATCACCTCTTCAGAAGTCAATAAAACAGCACTAATAATTTGAAGTGCTTCATTTTTAGCGCCCTGAGGGTAAATTTCACCTTTTAGCTTATGTCCACCTTCAATTTGAAAAGTTCCCATAGGTTTTTACAAAATAGATTTAGTAACGCTTACGGTTGCGGTTGCTTTTAGAACTCTTATAATTTTTATAAATTTTCTTTGTATAATGCTTTTTAATCTTTAGTAAATTCTGTGAATCAGATAACTCCTCATTGCTATTACGAAGATCTATTTTACTTTCTGAAAGTTCAAACAAATGATTAAATATTACTTCATCATCAACGGTATCTTTATTCCAATTTAAAAAACATTTTTTCATATGGTTTGCTATAGAAAATATCAAACCTTCTTTCTTATCCCCCTCTTCCCACTTATTAGCAACATCTATCATTCGCTTTATATTGTTTCCGTAAAACCGATATTTAGGATAATTTTGGGGATACTCTAAAGAAACAGTTCCTTTCTTTAAATCTTCAATTGTAGGTTTCTCGAATGGCGAATCTACATCCAATTTAAAGTCAGAAATAATAAATAATTGATCCCAAAGTTTATGTTGAAAATCTGGTACATCACGTAAATGAGGGTTTAAGTTGCCCATCACTGCAATAATACTTTTAACGCATTTATTACGTTCATCTTTATCTTCTATTAAAATGGCGTGGTCTACCATTTTTTGTATGTGTCGGCCATATTCTGGTATAATAAGATGTGGTCGTTCTGTGTTGTAATCTATTTCAGTTATCAAAATATTATGGATAATGTTGAGGTCTTATCTACGTTATTTTTAATCTATATGTAGCCTTGACCAGACAACAGGTTTTTATTATTGAAGTAATTCGGTTTGCAAAATACTAATTTTAAAAAGAAATAACTCCCTCTACATTGGAAACTTCCTGATATATATTTATAATAGCTTCAGCCGAGTCCATAGTAACCTTTATTGAAATACTGGTATAAGTACCTTTTGAAGAGTCACGAGTGGTAATTATTGCATTTGTATTCTTAAAAAGTGACTCAATTTTTTCTATTTTTTCTGCACTTGTTGGAACTATAAACTTATACAGATATAATGATGGCCAGGAGTTATTAAGCTCAAGTTGTTTTTTTAATCGCTTATAAAACTCCGAGGTATCTTTTTTTCGTTCCATTTGCATTGAGTAATGGTTTGCAAAGATACAGTTTCACTATCAATATTAATTTACGTTCTTTGTATAAATTCTAACGATTAATGCCAAAAAAAATTGTCATTACCGGCGGCCCTGGCTCGGGAAAAACCACTTTAATAAACTATCTGAAAGAACAAGGATTCCTATGTCAGCCTGAAATCTCAAGAGATATAACTATTGAAGCCCAAAATAATGGAATTGAACAATTTTTTATGGAAAACCCTCTTCTCTTTAGTGAAAAACTACTTGAAGGCAGATTGAAACAATTTATAGAATCTGAAAAGTTTGAAAAGACCTATATTTTTTTTGATCGTGGATTACCCGATGTTACAGCATATTTGGATTATATCAATTCTCAATATCCAGATCATTTTTTAGAAACTTGTAATTCATATCGCTATGATACTGTTTTTTTATTACCCCCTTGGAAAGATATTTACAAGCAAGATAATGAACGTTATGAATCGTTTAATGAAGCAGTAATTATTTACAATTACTTATTAAAAGGCTACCAAAATTATGGATATGGGGTTATTAAAATCCCATTGGAAAGTATCGAAAACCGATCAAAATTTATTTTAAAAAAACTAACTTCTTTACATTGAGTAATCCACTTCAAATTTTAGAATACTATTGGGGATTTTCTTTTTTTAAACCTATGCAAGAAGAGATTATTTCTTCCGTTTTAAAGAAAAAGGACACTGTTGCTTTGCTTCCGACCGGAGGTGGAAAAACTATTTGTTTTCAAGTCCCCGCAATAGTAAATAAAGGGATTTGCATTGTTGTTTCTCCGTTGGTAGCTTTAATGAACGATCAGGTTAGAGATTTAAAAAATCGCAGAATAAAAGCCTTGGCAATTGTGGGGGGAATTTCATTTAATGAACTTAGTACACTCTTAGATAACGCTATTTATGGGGATTACAAATTTTTATACCTTTCTCCAGAACGTCTACGACAAGAAATAGTGCAAAATGCAATTCGTCAAATGAGTGTCAACCTTTTTGCTATCGATGAAGCGCATTGTATTTCGCAATGGGGAAATGATTTCAGACCCTCGTACAAACAAATTAATATTCTTAGGGTGTTGCATCCATTAGTTCCCATAATAGCATTAACAGCTACTGCAACTCCTGAGGTATTAACTGATACCATTGCACAATTAAAGTTGGAACTCCCCAACATCTTTAAAGAATCTTTTATAAGGGAAAACTTATCATATCGTGTCCAAAAGGAAGCGGATAAAATTTACAGAATTCAGCAATTATTAAAACATAATACGGGATCAGCAATTGTTTATGTTCGAAGCCGAAAATCTGCGGTAGAAGTAAGTAATCAATTAAATAGCTTGGGAATTACCAGTGCCTATTTTCACGGTGGAATTGATTCAGAAGATAAACTAACTCGTTTGGAAGAATGGCGTAAAGGAACATATTCTGTGATGGTAGCTACAAATGCATTTGGAATGGGAATAGACCATCCCAATGTACGTTTTGTTATTCATATTCAAATACCTGAGAGTTTAGAAAGTTATTTTCAAGAGGCAGGGCGTGCTGGACGAGATGGAAAAAAGGCAATTGCTGTATTGCTATATAATGAATATGATAAAGTGTTGGTAAAAAAACAATTTGTAGATTCTCGTCCTACTGTAAAGGATTTAAAAATCTTGTATCGTAAGCTTAATAATTACTTTCAAATATCATATGGAGAGGGTGAGTTTACAGAACATAGCTTCAGTTTTATCGATTTTTGTAAAACATACAAACTCAATTCATTACTTATTTACAATGGTATTTCGGCTTTGGATAGATTAGGCATCATTCAACTTTCCAAGCAGTTTGGCAGGAAATCGATTCTTAAGTTTATTATTTCATCTGAAAAAATCCTTCTTTATTTCGAACAAAATATCTCAAGTTCGGTAATAGGTAAAACAATACTGCGATTGTATGGAGGAATATTTGATGCTCCTATCACTGTGAATCTAGAATTAATAGCTTCAAAAACCGGTCAATCTATTTCTTCGATTATTAATTTATTACAAAAAATGGAGCGCGATAATGTTTTAGAATTAACGCTACACATTACGGATGCTTCAATTACATTTTTAGTGCCGAGAGAGGATGATAAAACTATTAATAGCATATCAAAAGAAATTAGATCGTTAAACCAAAAAAAGGAAAAAGAAGTGTCCTTCGTTTTACAATACATTGAAAATACAAAGACATGTAAAAGCATTCAATTGGTTCAATATTTTGGTGAAAAAAATGCTGAACCTTGTGGTATATGTTCGGTTTGTAACCCACAACGAGCTACAATAAATAAAAAGGAGGCATTGCTTATTTCAGAAAAAATCATACAATTACTGAAAGAATCAGAAATGAATTCGCGTGAGATTTCAGAAAAACTTACTTTTACTGAAAATAATATCTTATCCGTTTTGCAATTATTGCTTGATGCGAATAAAATAAAATTCAATACAAAAAATCAATATTGTCTTATATAATGAGAGACTTACGGATTGTATTTATGGGAACACCGGATTTTGCTGTTGCTGTGTTACAAAAACTGGTTGAAGAAGGAAAAAATATTGTTGGGGTAATTACATCACCAGATAAACCGTCAGGTAGGGGACGTAAAGTGAGACGGTCGCCAGTAAAAGAATATGCTTTATCTCAAAATTTACACTTATTACAACCCAATAATTTAAAGAATGTGGAATTTTTAGAGGAACTAAAATATCTAAATGCCAATTTACAAATTATTGTCGCTTTTAGGATGCTTCCAAAAATAGTTTGGGGTATGCCAAAATATGGCACTTTTAACTTACACGCTTCACTTCTACCTCAATATAGAGGTGCAGCACCTATTAATTGGGTACTCATAAATGGAGAATCAATAACTGGAGTTACTACATTTTTTATCGATGAAAAAATAGATACCGGAGAAACGATCCTTAAAAAGAAAGTTGATATAGCGACTAATGATACCGCAGGGAGTCTTCATGACACTTTGGTGTTATTAGGCAGGGAGTTAGTATTAGAAACGATATTACTTATAGAACAGAATAAGGTAATCACATTTAAACAACCCCAAGTTAATGATTTAAAAGAAGCGCCCAAACTCAATTCAGAAAACACAAAAATTATTTGGAATCAATCTGTTCAGATCATTTATAATTTTATCAGAGGACTTAATCCATATCCAACGGCATGGAGCATACTTTATAATAATAAAGATAAAATTAAAGTAAAAATATATGATTGTACTATTGAAATTAATAAGCATCCTCATCGATCTGGAACAATATTTACCACCAAAAAGGAATTAAAAATAGCTGCGACAAATGGTTATATATATATTAAGGTAATGCAACTTCCTGGAAAACAAAAAATGGAAGTAAAATCATTATTAAATGGGTATTCTTTTAGTAAAGATGCAAAAATGTTGTAAAGCCTTACTATCACTGATTTCATAAAAAAGGTGAAAAAGGAGTGTGTTTATTAACAAACGCTACAAGTTATCAACAATAAACGTGATTTAGCGTGCTATTACTTGCGTGAACCGATATTCCTGTTAAATTTGTAGACTAATAAAATGAAGTTTAACCAACATTTTTAATTTTTAAACACAAATTATGAACAAATCAGATTTAATTGATGGAATGGCAGCTGACGCTGGAGTCACAAAAGCTGCTGCAAAAAAAGCATTAGAGTCTTTCTTAAGTAACGTACAAGGATCTCTCAAAAAAGGAAACAGAGTATCTCTAGTAGGATTTGGTTCTTGGTCAGTAAAACGAAGAGCTGCAAGAGACGGAAGAAACCCACAAACTGGAGAAACAATTAGAATTCAAGCTAAAAATGTAATAAAATTTAAGGCCGGTTCAGATTTAAGTAGTAGTGTAAACTAATTGTAAGAAAACATTTATTTTATGAAAGTCTCTCAATTTGAGAGGCTTTTTTTATTTAATGCAAATTAATTACTAATGCACTATGGTTGTTTATTAATAAATTAATTCTTAAATTCAATTATCTAAAATACAATAAATGACTTCTCAAAAACCCACAAAAGGAGTATTACTAGTTGCTGAGCCCTCTATTATAGGAGATGTTTCTTTTAATAGAGCCGTAGTTTTATTAGCTGAATACAATGAGAACGGATCTGTTGGGTTTATTTTAAATAAGCCTTTACAATATGAGCTTAAAGATTTTATCCCTGAAATAGATTCTTCCATTCCTGTATATAACGGGGGTCCTGTTGACCAGGACAACCTTTATTTTATTCATAGAATCCCTGAATTAATTCCAGATAGTATTGAAATTTCAAATGGCATTTTTTGGGGAGGAGATTTTAATGAGATATTAAAATTACTTCAGGATGATAAATTAAAGGAAACTGAAATTCGTTTTTTTCTAGGTTATTCAGGATGGACCAATAATCAATTAGAGCAGGAATTACTAGTAAATAGTTGGGTGGTTGTTCCCAATAAATATAAAAATGATATTATAGGAAAAACCAATATCAATTTCTGGAAAGAAAAAATGATAGAGTTTGGTGGTGATTATTTAATTTGGTCTAATGCCCCAGAAAATCCAAATAATAATTAAGTTTTAAATTAACTTATTCTAGCTTTTGCATTTAATTTTTGTAATAATTCTTTAGCTACAGTAATTGAAAATTCCTTTCTTCTATATTTTGTAACTGGTTGTATTCCAACTATTACATTGGTAATAAATAACTCATCTGCTTTTAGAAGATCGAAGGACGATACCGAAGTTTCTTCAATAGTATATTCTGGTAATTGCGTACAAATAGATATAATTTGCTTTCTAAGGATACCTTTTATACATCCGTCTTCTAAAGGAGGGGTTATTATCAATGAGCCTTTTACTAAAAATATATTACCGTTAATTGCTTCTACAACTTGTTTCTTCTCATTAAGAAGTAAGCAATTGTTAAATTCATTCTCCTTTGCAAAAATACTCCCAAGAACATTAATGATTTTTGTGTTGGTTTTTATGGTTGATAGCAAACCCGAACTTATAAAATGATCTTTAAACAATTCAACATTATAAAATGAATCATTTATTGTATAAAAAGAAGAATCGATGGATTCAGAAGTTATACAATATTCTACATCATTGTCAATAGGGGTATATTTACCACCGGGCTTCCTTGATACCAATATTTTAACTCTATACGATTGATTTCTTTGGGCAGAAACATTTACTGTTTTCATCACTTCTTCTTCAAGAAACTCCATTGTAAAATTCATTGGGATTTCCATTCTCAAAATACGTAAAGAAGCCATTAATCTAAAATAATGATCTTCCCAAAAGAATATCTTACCACCAGATACACGCATCGTTTCAAATACAGCATCTCCGTATTGAAGCCCCCGATTTTCTACTTTAATAAAAGCATCGGTTTTGCTAAAAAGTGTACCGTTTATATTGATCATAAAAAAACCGCCTCAATTTTAATGGGACGGTATAAATATACTATAATAATAAAATTTTAAACAGAACCTAATATGTGTTTTAATTCTGAAATCATATTTTCCCAAAGCATTTTACCTTCTTCTACTTCACCTTCATCAGCAAAATCGGTTATAATCAATGAAACATCTTTGGTTATCTCGTCTACTTGAATATAAATTTCGAAGTAATAATCGGTTCCCTCGTCTTCCAACCATTGAAATTTAATATATTCAGATTTCTTTTTTGAAATAAGTTTAGCCTCTTCTTCACTTCCTTCCCAAATAAAATTAAAAAACTCACCTCTTGAGTTAACACTATCTGCGTACCACTCTTCCATTCCAGAAGGAGTTGAAATAAATTGGTATAATAATGTAGGGGAAGCCTGGATTGGAAACTCCATTTCGTATTTAATTTTTTCTGCCATTATTGATTGTTAGTAATTGCCCAATATATAGATTAATTACTTATTGTAAAAGAAACAACGAAAAAAATTATTTATACTATATTTTTACTCACCATAACAAGTATTATAAGAAATAATGATAGGAATTTTTGCACTAAATCAATTTGTTTATATCTTTGCGACCGCAAAATAATGGCGAGGTAGCTCAGGTGGTTAGAGCGTCGGATTCATAACCCGGAGGTCTCGAGTTCAAGTCTCGATCTCGCTACAATAAACTCCCCTACTATAATGGGAGGTTTTTTTTGAATTTGTTAGTTTCAATTATCATACTATTGTTCCCAATTACCGTTATGAAGCTGAACTCAAATAAGACCAAAAAGAATTACCCCTTACTTCTCTGTAATAGTCAACTATTTCAGTGGTTATATCGGACAGGTAAAGATTATATACAGTTTCTCTTTCATGCTGAAGTGGGGAACTGCAAAAACACATTTCAAACCACTCTATTATTCCGGGTTTAATAATCTTTGCCCTCTTCATTGATGAAACTATCTCTTTTCCATCCGGCTTTTGACTACTAATTGATCCATCAGTTAGCTTTTCAAAAAAATTTCCTGCTAACTCTTTTTTGTATTTAGCTCTAACCTTATAAATCATTTTTATTTGTTAATCAATAGCCCATGACACACAACATCTTGTATATAGTAAGTATGCCAATCGCCGTGGTTTTTATATATTGCTAATTTTAGTTTTAATCAATCTTTTCAATTCTTTACCTTTCTTATAAATTAGAAGTTAGAAGAAGAATAGTAATAATTATGATAGTAATTGATGATATCCCAATTGGAATCCAAACCGGTGCAATCCAAGGACGAGGTATAAGAAAAAGAACATCAACCGTAGTAAAATTAGGTGGCCACCTAATTAAAATGTAAAGTGAGAGATAATAAAATAAATCCCAAAATGCAAATGTCCAAAGAAAGACAACCATCATATCAAGCCATTTTTCCCCAACCAAAAGAGCTAAGATTACAAGTATCAATATTGTGGCAATTTCTCTTGTTTTCTCAATAAGAATATAGTTTTTATCAATTTTTTTGAAAAATTCTTTATTTGATTGTGAATTTGTAATTCCAAGAACCCTACGAAGATAAACCACAGTTACTCCTTCAAAATGTGCCATACATATGCCAAAAAGAGCTAGCAACAAAAACTTTTCCATTTTAAATTATCTTTTTTTTTTTAAAAATTTAAATAACGTTTTATGTATAATTTGTTCGGATTAATCTATTTAAGAGATTCGGCATGTCTAAGATACTAAATTATGAGAAAATTTGCATGGCTTAACCATATTATCGCTTTAATAATTTAGCTAGTTCTGTGTACTTTTATTTTAAGATATTATATTACACTAAAATTAAGTTTATCAACATTAATTTCTTTCTGGATGGTGATTAAGCAAAAACATATATACTGGTTATCTACAATCATATTATTTGGTACGCTAATAGCAACAGGTATTTTATATTTTGTTTATCACGATACTCTATCAATTTATTTCAAACACTACGGTTATCCGACCTACATTATCTATCCTTTGGCTGTTGCAAAAATTGTTGGCGCGATGGTTATTTTATATAACAAAAACAAGCTCTTAAAAGAATTAGCTTATATTGGGTTTTTCTTTAATTTCATATTAGCTTTTTTTGCTCATTACATGATAAATGAGTTTGATCCTTTTCCTTCGATATCGCTACTATTACTATTAATATCCTATTTTACAGGAAAAAAAATACGCCCCTAAAACATATCAATTTGAGATTTTATGGAATTTGCTTATAATTTTTCAAATTCTTAATAGCACATTATCATTTCCAACATAATAAGAGCAACTTTCATCCATAACCAATTGTTATAGTGCGCCTATTCTTTATATTTAGGAAGTGAAATACTTTGCAACATCATATCGCCACTTCGCATTGCTTTACCAGAATTTGTGGAGTTTTTATTTATTATCAAAACTTTTTGTGATCGCCTTTACATAATCTTTTGCAGCTTTAAACACATTTTTTGGATCATCGATTTTTGAAGTAACTACAGCTACTAACTGTTGGTTATCTGACAGATCAAGATTGTAAATCACCGTTTCTAATATATATGCCTTTGTTGTATAAGTAGTGGATGTACTAGGAACATAGTTTCCATAAGTGGAATAAGAATAGGGATGGCGATAATATCCGTAAAACCCTCCATAGTACATAGGGTAATAGGATGCATAGGTGCCTCCTGCATAATATCCTCCATCTGTGACTGTTTTAGCAGTCTCTTGTACGTCTTTAACTACAGTTAATACAACAGCATTAAATCCTTCGTTTTTCAATAGGGTTACGATTTTTTCTCTTTTCTCTTCTGAAATTTTTTCATCTGGATTTAATTGTGGGAATTTTGTATAACTTTCAGTGGCTTTCATTCCTTTTGCTCTTAACTGATTTGCTATTTCTTCCTCAAATATTACACGCCCTTGATTATTATCGGTTCTTGCGATTACCAGAATGTTTTTGATATTCATGGAGTTTATATTATCTGCTTTCCAGGAGTCAAGAACTTTTACACTGGAAGCAGGCATTTAATAAAATAATTACCGTTAGACTTAAGATTAAGGATATCGACTTTTTCATATTTTTTTTATTTATTGTTTGACTAATGATTTACTATATTAATTTAATTTGTTGATTGATTAAAATTAAAAGCCGTTTAAATTATCCCTCTAAAAGCATAAATTATAAGGTTTATTTTTAATAAAGATATAATATTTTTCCTTATAATTATTTATTTCATATTTAAATGATTTTCTTTTAATTTCGTACATTCATACCTTAAATGATTCTGGTCTTTGATCAAATTTTTTACTATGCTACAACTCAAACCCCTTTCCAAAGATTCCATTCCCAAAGCATTAATCAGAGCTAAACACTACCGCCTGCTAAATGAACCTAGGCAGGCAGAAAGCATTTGCAGAGATATTTTGAATGTTGAAACAAATAACCAACTCGCTATTTTATATCTTATTTTAGCAATTACCGATCAGTTTGGTGCCGAGAAGGGTTCATCCTTTGCTGAAGCAAAAGGATTATGTTCTCAACTAACTAACAAATACGAGCAAGAGTATTATAGAGGTCTTATTTCTGAAAGACTAGCAAGGGCTGCCTTGAAACGCACCTCACCTAGAGTAGTGTATATTGCCTATGAACACTACCGAGATGCCATGGAATTTTATGAAAAAGCAGAAAAGATTCATCCAGAAAACAATCAAGATGCTGTGTTAAGATGGAATGCTTGTGTAAGAAGTATTCAGGATTTTAAACTAAAACCCTCACCCGATGAAGATCAAGTGCAGCCCTTCCTGGATGTGTAATTAAAACTAAAATGGAGGAAGCCTTTTCTTTTTCTTACCAAATATTTTACGTTTAATTATAGTAATTGGATCATAAAATCTGTCAACCACACGTTCTTTAAGAGGAATAATTCCATTATCGGTAATTTTAATATTCTCCGGACATACATCGGTGCAACAATGGGTAATGTTACACATTCCGGAACCATAATCTTTTTTTAATTCTGGGATTCTATCCTCAATATCCAATGGATGCATTTCAAGACTGGATACACGAATCATATATCGGGGGCCAATGAATTTATCTTTTTTATCATGATCACGTAGTATGTGACATACATTTTGACACAAATAGCATTCGATGCATTTCCTGAATTCTTGGACCCTTTCCACATCCTCTTGATACATCACATACCCTTTTTCTGACTTTGATTCAGGAGCTAATTTAACAGGCTTAATTTTTTTGTTTTGCTCATAATTCCAAGAAACATCAGTCACTAGATCTTTGATTACCGGAAACGCTTTTAATGGAGTTATGGTAATTGTTTGATCCGAAAAATATTCGTTCATCCTTGTCATGCAGGATAATTTTGGCTTTCCGTTTATTTCCACGCTACATGAACCACATTTTCCTGCTTTACAGTTCCACCGTATTGCTAAGTCATTGGCTTGCTCAGCCTGAATCTCGAGAATGACATCCAATACTACCATTCCTTCCTTTACTTCTGTTTCAAAATTTACCAACACACCATTTTCACTGTCTCCTCTAAATATTTGAAATATACGTTTAGCCATTTTGCTTTTAGTTATAAGTTGTATTTATTACTAATCTGTTTACCAATTATTAAAATTTAATAATTATATCCCCTCTTGTTTCCTTTCTTCAACAATTTCCTTTTCAAGGGCATCGATAGACGATTTTGCTATGCGCTCTAATTCCGGGTTAGGTACAGGGCGTTCAACTTTAGCTAATTTCATCTTTCCATCTTCCCCTTTTTTGATTATAATATTATAGTTAAGCCAATTTTTCTGTTCTTCCGGGAAATCGGCACGTGTATGTGCCCCTCTGCTTTCTTCCCTTAATAATGCGGCTCGTGCAACGGCTTCGGAGGTAATTAATAAGTTACCTAAACCTATTGCCTCATGCCACCCAGGGTTAAACTGGCTTGCCCCTTTTGCCTTTACATTCTTATAGGCTTCATTAATTTTTTCTAATTGATATATTCCCGATTCCAGATCATCTTTTGTTCGGATGATACCCACATTTTTTTGCATGTTATTCTCCAATTTTTCATGAAGCAGATATGGATTTTCTCCAGACTCACGATTTAAAATATCTGTGGCACTTCGTATAATTTTTGTTACCTGATCGGCATCAAATTGTGAATGTACTGTTATTTTTTTTGCGTATTCTATGGCATGTTTACCAGCTAAATATCCGAAAACAAGAAGATCTGATAAAGAATTGCCTCCTAAGCGATTAGCTCCATGCATTCCGGCAGCACATTCTCCACAAGCAAATAATCCTGGAATTGAACTCATTGTAGTATCTGCATCTACCCGTATTCCTCCCATAAAATAGTGACAGGTAGGACCTACCTCCATGGGTTCTTTTGTAATGTCTAATTCTGCTAAGATCTTAAACTGATGGTACATGGAGGGCAACTTCCTTTTGATGTCTTCTGCAGATCGTTGTGTTGCTATATTGAGGTATACACCCCCATGTTTTGAACCCCTACCTGCTTTTACTTCTTCATAAATTGCTCTGGCAACAACATCTCGAGTAAGTAGCTCTGGTGGGCGTCTGGCATTAAGATCACCCGAAAGCCATTTGCTGGCTTCTTCCTTAGTATTCGCTGTTTCCGATCGAAATCGCTCAGGAATATAATCGAACATAAATCGTTTTCCTTCACTGTTCAGTAGAATTCCACCTTCGCCACGTACACTTTCGGTTACCAAAATACCTTTCACAGAAAGTGGCCAAACCATCCCTGTAGGATGAAACTGAGTAAATTCTAAATCCATTAGTTCAGCTCCCGCTTTGTAAGCAAGTGCATAACCATCACCCGTGTATTCCCAGGAATTCGATGTTATTTCCCAAGCCTTACCACCTCCCCCTGTAGCAAATACAATAGATTTTGCTTTAAATATGATAAATTTTCCTGTTTCTCGCCACATACAAACCAATCCGCACACTTCATTATTTTCATTTTTAAGTAATTCCAGAGCAGTACATTCCATATAGGTTTGTATCCCTTGATGGATCCCATGATCCTGCAACGTTCTGATCATTTCCAATCCCGTTCGATCACCAACATGTGCTAACCTTGGATATCTATGACCCCCAAAATTACGCTGATTGATAAGACCTTTTTTTGTTCGATCAAAAACAGCTCCCCATTCTTCTAAAAGCCTCACGCGTTCGGGAGCAATCTTTGCATGAAGTTCTGCCATACGCCATACATTCAGAAATTTTCCGCCTCGCATTGTATCTCGAAAATGAATTTTCCAATGATCGCGCTCATCCACATTTGCCAATGCCGCAGCCATTCCTCCTTCAGCCATAACCGTATGTGCTTTTCCTAAAAGAGATTTCATAACGATCCCTGTACTCATTCCTTGTGAAGAAGCTTCAATAGCTGCGGTAAGTCCTGCTCCACCAGCACCAACAATAAGCACATCATGCTCAAAAGTTTTTATTTCAGATATATCTAACATGCATTTTGTTTGTTTTTAGATCCCCCATGTATTGAGATCTGTTAAGTAACCCATTGAAATCATACGAACATAAAAATCAGCAAACATTATCCAAATTAAACTAAGCCAGGCAAATAGTTCATGACGTTCGTTAAGCCAAGTAATTACTTTCCCGTTTTTGTGTGCTATTTGACCTCCCATGCTACAAGAGTAACAATCTCTACTACCCCCTAAAAGATGCCTTAATGAATGACAACCAAAGACGTAGCATCCAAGTAAAATCGGATTACCCAACAACAAAATGCTTCCTACTCCTATACCAAATTCTCCACTTCTAAAAAAAGATAAATACGCATCATAGAAGAAAATAATTATAAACAACATTGCAAAGTACATGGCATATCGATGAAGGTTTTGTACCTGCATGAGTCCAGTTTCTCCTTTGTAACCTGATTTTCCTTTCCTTGGAATGGAACCAACTGCACAAGCTGGAGGTGTTCCAGTAAACGCACGGTAATAAGATTTTCTATAGTAATAACAAGTGAATCTGAATATTCCGGGAATTGCTAAAATCAAAAGTGAAGGAGAAGGAGGTATCCAGCTTGGCCACCATGAAGGCCAGGCACCCAATATCGAATGACTCATAGGCGCGGCTCCAACAACACCTTCCTTAATAAAAACCAGAGGTGAATAAAAAGGGGCCAAATATCCACCAAACCCTTCTTGTCCTGCACTATACCAATAAAAATCTGCTTGCCAGGCTGACCAAAATCCATACACTAAAAAACCCGTAAGTCCAAAAACCACGAGACCAGGATACAGCCACCATCTGTCTTTACGCAAAGTTTTTGCAAATCCTTTGACGTTAAGAGAAATAGAAACATTTGTATGCATATAGTAGTGTTTAGTGGGTATTATTTATTTCTTCGAGGTTTAGATAAATCCGATACAATTTAGTAAAAAGTTATTAAATGCAAATTTGAGATTCTTAACTTGTAGATAGTGAGTTCAAGTCTTCAAACAGAAATAGATAAACGTTCTAAATACTATACTAACTTCTTTTTAATTCTATGAGTGATTTTTTTTTAGATACTGAATCAAGCTTGGAAAAACAACATCTCAAGACAATCTATTTTTCAACTCCTCAAAAGTAAGGGTCTGCTGTTCACCGTTATTCATGTTTTTAAGTGTATACTTTTGTAACTCAATTTCGATTTTACCAGCTAATACTACAAAGGGGATATTACGTTTGTCTGCATATCCAATTTGTTTGCTCATTTTGTAAGCATCGGGATACAGTTCACTTACTATTCCATCCAAGCGTAATTTTGAAATGGTTTGCATAGCATATAACGATTCGGTTTCACCAAAATTTATAAAGAGTACTTTTGTATTCTCTGAAACGGTTTCGGGGAAAAGATTTAATTCTTCCAATACTAAGTATATCCTGTCCAAGCCAAAAGATATCCCAACACCACTGATATTCTTTAATCCGAAGATCGCGGTTAAATCATCATAACGACCTCCACCTCCAATGCTTTTCATTTTTACTTCAGAAGGAGGATCAACTTCAAAGATCGCACCCGTATAATAATTAAGACCACGAGCTAGTGTCAGATCAATTTCCAGGCTAGCCGATTTAAGGGAAATCGTTTCAATGTTTTTAAAAATGAATTCTAAATCTGAAATACCTTGTAGTCCTGTTTCAGATGTTTCTAGCATTTCTTTTAGTTTGATTAGTTTTTCAGAAGCAGTTCCCTTAAAACTAAATAGAGGTTGTAATTTCTCTATAGCAGATTCAGAAATACCTTTAGAAAGCATTTCGGATTTTACTCCCTCCTCACCTATATTATCCATCTTGTCTAAAGCTACTGTAAAATCGATGAGCTTTTCCTCGGCTCCAATTACTTCGGTAATACCGCTTAAAATCTTTCTGTTATTGAGTTTTATAGTTACACCTTTAAGGTTTAATTGAGCAAAAACCTCATCATACAATTGTACCAATTCCACTTCTTGCCATAAGGAGGTAGAGCCCACCACATCGGCATCACATTGTAAAAATTCACGAAAACGCCCCTTTTGAGGTTTGTCTGCTCTCCAAACAGGTTGAATTTGATACCGCTTAAAAGGAAAGGTAATATCGTTTTGGTTTTGTACAACATAACGTGCAAAAGGTACTGTAAGATCATATCGAAGAGCCTTTTCAGTGATTTTAGCTGTCAATTTTTTACTGCTTTTTTCTGAATAAAGTGTGTCTTCAACTTTTTTTAAATAATCCCCTGAATTCAAAATTTTAAATATAAGCCTGTCTCCTTCTTCTCCGTATTTTCCCATAAGGGTTTCACTCTTCTCAAAGGAAGGGGTTTCTATGGGCTGATAACCATAGGCAGTAAAACAACGCTTCATCGTATCGATAATATAATTGCGCTTTATTACTTCTTGGGGCGAAAAATCTCGAGTGCCCTTAGGTATAGAAGGTTTTTGAACCATTTTTTTTAAAGTTAGATACCGTGTGTAGATAAAACTAGCCGAATGATGATTTATAAATAATAATTCTTTCAACTACAATCTATCATTACCTTTTATTAAATGCAAATATCTTAATTTATTGAAGAAATAGTAAGAAATTTTAAAATAGATGGTAACTTTATGCACAGTTAGTAGTCTAACGGTTAATCTAACAATAAAAAATTATGTTTTCACTATTTCGGGAAAATATACGAATTGCATTGAGTTCTATTAAAACTCAGTTACTTAGAACCATCCTGACCATCGTGATCATTGGGATTGGTATTTGGGCACTAGTTGGTATTTTAAGTGCTGTTAAAGCACTGGAAAATACTATATCCAGTAATTTTTCTTCCATGGGGGCAAATACATTTAACATTCAGCGCTACAATTTTAATGTAGTACGTCATGGCGGGGAACGGGAGAAAGTAAATCCTATAATTAGTTACCAAAACATTCGTGAGTTTATTGATATTTATGATTATCCGTTTACACAGTCGTCAGTTTCATTCAGAGGGACAAGACTTGCGGAAGTAAAATTTGAAAGTGAAAAAACAGACCCTGAAGTACAAGTATACGGTATTAATGAACATTATTTAGAGAATACAGGGACCGAAATAGAAAGGGGTAGAAATTTTAATATTTTCGATATCGAAAATAACAACAAAGTTTGTCTTCTTGGAGCAGATTTTCTTAAAAACCTTTTCAAGAACGATGATCCTATAAATAAAACAATTAGAATTCGCGGTGTAAAATTTAAAGTGGTTGGCATATTAGAATCTAAGGGTTCTACCTTTGGAAACAATCAAGATTTAAAAGTTCTTATTCCTATTCAGGTAGCACGTGGTATTTATACACAACCCAATATTAATTATACTATAAGTATTAAAGTTGATGATAAAGAGGTTTTAGAGAGTGCATACGATGAAGCTATTATCACTTTTAGAAACATTCGAGGATTAAATCCTATTGAAGAAAATAACTTTGGCATGGAACGAAGTGATGACCTTATTAACCGTATAACAAGTATTACGGGTGTTTTGGAGACTGCTGCTTGGATAATTAGTATTATCACCATATTGGGTTCTTCTATTGCGCTTATGAATATTATGTTGGTATCTGTGACCGAACGTACCCGGGAAATTGGAGTACGCAAAGCTATGGGTGCTAAAAATTCTACTATCGCTACTCAATTTTTGATTGAAACAATAGTTATTGGTCAGTTTGGAAGTATATTGGGTATTATTCTTGGAGTTTTAACAGGATTATTAATCGCTAGTATTTTTAATTTTGATTTTACACTTCCCTGGGTTGCGATGTTTTCAGCAACCATCATTACATTTTGTGTAGCTATACTTGCAGGTTCATATCCTGCTAAAAAGGCTGCTAAGTTAAATCCCATTGATAGCTTACATTATGAGTAAATAATAATTCGGTTTTTAAGAATTTATTATTTTATTTATGATTTATAAAAAACTCCATCCAATAATAAATCACTATAAATATCAAGTTGTTGTTTTGTCAATTCTATATTCTCTATTTTTATTTCTTTCCATTCTTCAGCAGTAATTGATTGTGTAGCCAAAAAATTGATAAACTCTTTATGAAGTTCTTCAAATTGTTCCTTAGTAGTCTTAAATATTTCATAATAAAAAAACGCCCCTAAAAAGAGGCGTAAATTTAAAATATACAATCCTGTTTTTTTAAAAAATATAACGTAATCCAAATTGCATTTGCCATCTGGAAAGTAAGCTAGAATCATAGCCAAAAGTCTCAATTAAATTTGGATCAAATGAATAGGTAGGTACATTGGTTTTAGAATTAACAGTAACTCCTATTGGCTGTACATTATTAGGTTGCTGAACTAATCCCCAATCAGAACTAATTAAATTTCCAACATTTAACAGATCTAAACTAAATTGAATGGTATTAGTTTTATCTCCGGATACTTTGAAATTATAGTCCTGTAAAAATTTAAGATCCCAACGGCTTCTCCAGGGTGCTAAAGCTCCGTAACGTTCTGCATACTGCCCTCTTCTTTCACTTAAATAGTCATCTTGAGCAATATATGCATCGAATGCTGCAGCTTGTCCATCTCCTGAAAATTGCATTTGGTTAATTTCACCGGAGGTAGGAATATAAATTAGGTCGTTTAAATTAGAACCGTCTCCATTTATATCACCACCATAGGTATAATTAAAACGTCCACCTCGGGCATATTCAAAGAATGTAGATAGTGTTGATGACCATTTGCCATTTCCATAATCCCATTTTTTACTTGCAACACCAATGACTCTGTGAGTATTTCCATATTTAGAATACGATAATACATCATCATTTACATTTCCTAAAACAGCATTAAACGCAAAAGCATCTCCGGTTATTTCAGCTTCAATAGAATTAACATCTTTAGCATTTAGGTAGCTATAAGCCATCATAGCATAGATCCCATTATTAAATGTTTTTTGAGCCTTAACAGTTGCACTCCAAATTCTACCTTTATCAGAATTGGTAAATACATATGCATTATTAATAATGTCGTCTGAAGTGTAAATAGGTCTATTGTCTACCCCACCTAAAGTTCCAGAAGGAGGTAATAATCCCCAATTCTGAACATGAGGTCCATTAATATCTTTCGTATAAGATACATCACTTGTTAAAATCAAGCCGTCTTCAAATTTATAATCTGCACCTATATTAGTTCTCCAAACCTGTGGGTATTTATAATCCGGATCTACAGCTTGTAAGAAAAACACTTCGGGGCTTCCCACTTGGTTTCCTATCCAAACAAAAGGAAAACGACCTGTGAAAACACCTGTTCCACCACGAAGTTGGAAAGTACTATTTCCTCTTACATCGTAGTTAAATCCTAATCTTGGAGAGTATAATACTTGATTAGTTGGCATTTGCGTATTATCTATAAATACGGTTTCGCCTGTATTTGGATTTACGTATGGAATATCGGGTACATTACAACATGCATTATCTATCACATTTTGTGCCTTAGAAGAAGTATCAAAATAAAGTGGTTTATCTAAACGAAGGCCGTAAGTTAATTTAAATTTATTGTTTACATCCCATTCATCTTGAGCATAAAATGCCATCTGGCCAACATTTGTTTCTGCCCAAGCCCAACCACCTGGTTCACCTTCGCCATTATTGTTTAAACTATTATCGGCAGCAATAGCAGCATCAAACATTCCTTGAAGTCCTCCACTATTTACAAGATCCTGAAAGTCTTCTATGGTTGATGTTGGAAAAAACACTCCTTGAGCACCGTAAACACCTAGATTAAATGAATTATCAAATTCAAATTTTTCATAAGAGAACCCTACAGTAAAAGTATGGTCTCCCATAAAGAAACTTAAATTATCGGATATTTGAAATACTTTTTGGTCTAATTTATTATGGATAGAAAAAACTTCATGTCCGGCTATTATATAGTTTGAACCATCTTTAGTAATTGTAATTGATGGTGCAGGAGTAGAAAGTGGATTTCTAAAATCATCAAAATGAGTATACCCCATCTGAAATTTATTTGAAGCATTACCACTAAAATTTGAATTTACCTCAAATTGTACAGATTGTAATTTGTTATTAATTTCGTAACCAGCGTTTTCAAATTGAAGTGTAGAAGCACTTGGACCTCTAAATCCTAATGCTGTTGGATGACCTGGTTTTTCTTTAGAAGCATTAAGATAATTATATACAATGGCTATTTGAGTATTATCAGTAATATTCCAATCTAATTTAAAGATTCCCTTAGTAGATTTTGTATTATGAATAAATCCTTCATAATTGCCAGGATCATAAAAAAGAGGAGCTCCACTATCATCTAGTCCAATCATCATATTTTTTAATGCATTTTGAACAATCAATAAATCACTTTCAAGCACTCTGGATTCGTTTATCAATCCTGTTCCTCTATTTGGTAACCAAGTTTGTCCTAGATCTTCTCTATCATCTTTTTCATAATTAGCAAAAAAGAAAAGTTTATTCTTAAAAATTGGTCCGCCTACACTAACTCCGAATTGGGTTTGTTCTAATTTTGGAACTATGATATTATCCCCTTTTACTTTATTACCGGTAAGGTCTCCATTTCTAAAAAAACCGTAAGCTGTACCATGAAATTCGTTAGTACCGCTTTTAGTAACTGCGTTTATAGTAGCTCCTGTAAAACCTGATTGACGTACATCGTAAGGTGCTGTAGATACTTGTATCTGATCTATAGCGTCTATTGATACAGGCTGTGCATCTGTCTGTCCTCCGGGGGTAGCCGCATCTAGTCCAAAAGGATTATTAAATATTGCACCATCTAATGAAAAATTATTAAACTGATCATTTCTACCTCCAAAAGATCCATTACTTGAAGTAGGCTCTAATCTTGTAAAATCTGCAGCCGAACGTGTAATGCTAGGCAAACGTGTTAGTTCACGTCTTCCAATATTGGTTTCGGCTCCTGTACGATCACTGCCAAAAGTTCCTGTTCCACCAGTACCTTTTATCACTACGGTTTCAAGTTCTTCGGTATCTTCGACCATGGTTACATCTATGGCATATGTTTTACCTAAGGTAAGATATACATCATCGAAAGTTTGGCTTTTAAAACCAACATAACTTATTGTAACAGAATAGGGCCCACCCACTCTCATATTCAATAAATTAAATCTCCCATCAAAGTTGGTTATAGCACCGTACTTTGTTCCCGATGGTGTGTGAACTGCCACAACATTTGCACCTGAAAAAGTTTGAGCATTCTCGTCAATCACAACACCTTTAATATTAGACGTAGTTACCTGCGCCATAGCACCCAGGATACTAAACATAAAAAGGGAAGTAAATACTAGTTTGTTGAAAAGTTTCATAATATGTTAGTTTGATTGTTTCTGTGAAAATAAAAAAAAAAAAACCATCTACCTAAGACAGATGGTTTTTCTATTAACATATATTGCAAATTATTAACAATATAAAAGTTGTTATTTTACTTCAGCAATCACATCGAATGTAAAATTAATTACTACATCTCTATGAAAACGAATTGTAGCTTCATATTGACCGGTACGTTTAATAATTCCCCCGGCAATAGTAATGTATTTCTTTTCAATTAAAACGCCTTCTTTTTCAAGAGCATCGGCAAGATTAACATTTGATACAGATCCAAATAATTTATCACCTTCACCTACTTTCGAAGTAATTTTAATTTCCATTTCATTTGCTTTGTCAGCTTCTTTTTGAGCATCCTCTACTACTTTCTTTTCTTTAAAGGCTCGTTGTTTTAAAGTCTCTGCTAATACTTTCTTAGCAGAAGGAGTTGCTATAACAGCAAATCCTTGAGGAATAAGAAAATTTCTTCCAAATCCGCTTTTTACGGTAACAACGTCATCAGTAAATCCAAGATTTTCTACATCTTTTTTTAATATAAGTTCCATAATCCTATCTACTTTTTATTTTAATAAATCGGCCACGTATGGCATTAATGCAAGATGACGAGCTCTTTTAACAGCAACTGCTACTTTTCGCTGGTATTTTAAGGAAGTCCCTGTTAGTCTTCTGGGTAATATTTTACCTTGTTCGTTTACAAAATTCATTAAATAATCTGGGTCTTTGTAGTCTATATATTTAATTCCGGATTTCTTAAAACGGCAATATTTTTTAACCTTTGTAGTTTCTATATTAAGCGGTGTGAGATATCTTATCTCTCCGTCTTTTTTTCCTTTTGCTTGTTGTTCGATAGTTGTCATAGCTTATGCGGTTTTTTTGTTGCGGGTTCTTCTTCTTTCTGCCCAGGCAATTGCATGTTTGTCAAGACTTACAGTTAAATTGCGCATAATACGTTCATCTCGTCTAAATTCAATTTCTAGGTCGTTGATAGCTTCACCATTCACAGTGTATTCAAACAAATGGTAAAACCCACTTTTCTTGTGATGGATTGCATAAGCTAATTTCTTTAGCCCCCAATCTTCTTTGGATATCATCTTAGCACCTTTAGAAACAAGAATATCTTCATATTTCTTAACTGTTTCCTTTATCTGATCTTCAGATAAAACGGGATTTAAGATGAAAACAGTTTCATAATGATTCATAAAAAATCTGTATTTTAATATTTATTAATATTATTTTGGTTTTTCACCAAGAGCGTGCAAAAATACTACTTTATTTAATATTTTCAAATCTAATTTTATATATACTTAAATCCCTTTTCTATTTAAGAAATTAAGGTGTTATTTTTCTTGATTTATTCCCATATATTCAAAAATTTCCATCTTTTCTAAATAATATATATTTTCCTACAAAAATTGACGAAATTCATTTTTTTCTCGATAAAAGTTAAAAAAACTTGCCATTCATCGATATTTTCCCTATAATTGCCTAGTGAAAAATCATAGTTGTGGACAAACATGTATTAAAGTGTGCTATTGTAGATGATTCTACTTTACAACGCCTTTCGATCGTTAGGCTTATAGAGCAGCATCCCTCTCTTCACCTTTTAGCAGAATACAAAAATGCAATTGAGGCTAAAATGGGACTAGCTACTAATGATATAGACCTTATTTTTCTCGATATTGAAATGCCAATTCTTTCTGGTTTTGATTTATTAGACGATCTTACCGAAAAACCACAAATAATATTTGTTACTGGTAAAACTAAATACGCATTTAAAGCATTTGATTATGATGCAGTGGATTATTTGCGTAAACCCATTTCAAAAGAACGTTTCCTTAACGCTGTTCACAAAGCAATCACTAATTATAAATTGAAAAATGAAGATGGTTTTGATGATGAAGATTTCATATTTGTAAAAAGCAATCTAAAAAAACGCAAAGTCTTTCTAAATGAATTACGCTACATAGAAGCACTCGGGGATTATGTAAAATTGGTTACCGAACACGACGCTCTTGTTGTTCTTTCTACTATGAAAGCTTTTGAGGCATTACTTCCCAAAGAAAGATTTCTACGAATCCACAAATCATATATTGTAAATCTTGATAAAGTAGAACGATATAATAGTAAATTAATTGAATTGGACAAGGAACGACTCCCTTTAAGTCGAAACCGGAAAGCCGATCTGGTTGAAGCCTTAACAGCTTCCATGCAAAGATCCTAGACCTAATAATTATCAACATCTATAATTACACGTACACTTGAAAATTCCTTGATGGAATTAAAACTTCTTTCAATATTACCTATAAAATACTTTGTTTTAGATAAGGACTGATTTTTCTTAATTTTCACTAAAATATTACTGATAAATAAATTTCTAATACGCCCAACAGGTGGAGTTTCAGGTCCTAACACGTTTTCCTTTAATTTGGTTTTTAATGCCTTCCCAAACCAAGTTGATGCCTTTTGCATCTTCGAAAAATTGCGTTCCTTAAAAGTGATTTTTATTGTTCTGTAATAAGGTGGATATTTATATTGATCCCTGTCTTCTAATTGTTGCTTATACATTTCTTCATAGTCATTATTGCTCACTTGTTGAAGAATCTGATGGCTGGGATTATACGATTGTATTAAGACCAACCCTCTTTTTTGTGTACGCCCTGCCCTTCCTGCCACCTGTTCTAATAATTGAAAACAACGTTCATGAGCTCTGAAATCAGGGAAATTGAGTAAATTATCTGCATTCATTACACCCACCAAACAAATATTTCTAAAATCCAATCCCTTGGCAAGCATTTGTGTGCCAACTAAGATATCGATGCTTTGATTTTCAACAGCTTCAATTATTTTAGCATAGGCGTGTTTCTTTCTGGTGGTGTCCCGATCCATACGCGCTATTGTATGATTTGGAAATAAAGTATTTAATTCGGTTTCAATCTGCTCAGTACCTAATCCTTTCGAATCTAAAGTTTCACTCCCACAAGCCAAACAGGATATTAACATGCTCATAGTATACCCACAATAATGACATCGCAACTGATTTTTATATTTATGATACGTAAGGCTCACATCACAATTAGGACACTGTGGGGAAACACCGCAAGTAGTACATTCGATCACGGGGGAATAGCCACGACGGTTTTGAAATAAAATCACTTGCTCTCCATTTTCCAAAGCAAAATTAATCTCTTCCAATAACCTATCACTAAAATGACCTTTCATTCGTTTTATGCGATACATTTCCCTAATATCAATCAATTCTATTTTGGGAAGCAAAACTTTTCCATACCGTTCTTTTAATGTTACCAATCCATATTTTTTAACTTTAGCATTATAATAACTTTCCATTGATGGTGTTGCTGAACCCAATAAAACTTTTACCCCATGTAATTTTGCCAATACAATAGCACTGTCTCTAGCATGGTAACGAGGTGCAGGATTATACTGCTTAAATGAGGGTTCATGTTCCTCGTCCACAATTATTAATCCCAAATTAGCAAAAGGCAAAAAAAGCGATGAACGCGCACCGATAATCACCTGTGCTTTGTGTTTGTTTTCCAATACGTTTCTCCATACTTCTACCCTTTCATTTAGGGAATATTTAGAATGATACACCGAAATTTTTTCACCAAAATACTGCTGCAACCTACTAATTAGCTGGGTCGTTAAAGCAATTTCCGGGAGTAAATACAATACTTGTTTTTCAGTAGACAGAATCTCCTCGATGAGCCGAACATAAATTTCTGTTTTTCCGCTTGAAGTAACTCCAAACAGCAATGTAGTATCGCTGGATTTAAAGGAAGTTTTTATTTCCTGCAGTGCTTTTTCTTGAGATTTGGTTAGGGATTTTACTTTTGAAGCTTCTTTACCTGTATATTCTACTCTGTCTATCTGAATAAAATATTCCTCAATTATTCCTTTATCAACAAGTACTTTTAAAACTGCTGATGTTGTTTCACTTTTCTTCTGAAGTAATAAAGATTCTATCGGTTTTTTTTCTTGTGCCGACAGCATAAATAAAGTCATCAATACCTTCCGTTGCCTCGGAGCACGAGAAATAGTCTCTAAAAGTTCTTTTAGATTTTTTTCGGAAGAATATTGATCTGAAATTTTTACATAACGTTTTAATTTTGGGATATACTTTTCAAAAACCTCTTCCTGAACAGCTATAATTTCTTTTTCAAGTAATTTCTGAATTACATTAACTACACTCTTTCGATCTAAAATTGAACGAATATCATTTATATGTATGGATGATTGATGTTGTAGTGCTTCATAGACCAAAAATTCATCATCTGTAAATTGCGTTTCATCTTGTGGATCATTAGAAGCCAGTTCAATGATTGTCTCACTTTCCAATAAAAATGCGCTGGGAAGAGCAGCACGTATCACCTCTCCAAGTGTACACAAATAATAGGATGCCATCCATTGCCAATGTTTTAGCTGAGTTGAGGTAATAATTGGTGTTTCATCAAGTATTTGATCAATGGGCTTCGTTTCATATTCAAGAGGTGCGTCTCTATGAATTTGTCTTACAATTCCAGTATAAATTTTTGATTTTCCAAAGGGAACAGCGACACGCATTCCGGGTTGTAGTAATGATGCTTCATCACTGTTTACGTTGTATGTAAAGGTCTGTTTGAGTGGAATAGGAAGGATAACGTCTATAAAATACAATGGTTCAGCAGTTTTGATTTTTCATGGTTTTTAGTGTTGCATTCAATTCAAATCCTAATAATAGCAGATTCGAGTTTATCCAAATATAAAGCATCATAATTAACAGTGCTCCTATAGATCCGTATAACTCATTATAGTTTGAGAAATTTTCGATGTAAATACCAAAAAAGTAAGTAGTTAACATAAACAAAAGTGTTGTCACCAATGCACCAATTGAGAAAAAACGAATGGTCTTTCCCTCTTTAATTCCGTAATAGTACAAGATTGCGATTACCATATAAACCAGTATAACAAAGATCAAATAACGAAAGGTTGATATCCAAAAAACATCATTACTTATAAAATCCTCACTTTTTAATGTTCCAATTATATACTCACTATACACAATGATTACAACTGTTACGAGTAACATTAACGCCAAGAAAACAGACACGACTAAAGCCACAATATATTGTCTAAAAAAATTTCGGTTGATGGTAACATGATAGGAAAATTCAAACCCGCTAAAAATAGCATTGATTCCATTTGTCATTAAAAAAATAGTAAGAATAAAAACTATTGAAAGCAATCCTCCACGAGGGTTTGCTGAAATATCCTCTATAATTGGAAAAAAGAATTCACTGGTTTGGGGTGGTAAAATTCCATCAATAAATAGTAAAAACTTTTCCTGAAAATTATCGATGGGTACATAAGGTATAAGGTTAAGCAAGAACAATAAAAAAGGAAAAAGAGCCATAAAAAAACTAAATGCAATAGAACCTGCTCTTGTAGAAAAAGTCCCTTCAATAATACCATAAATATAAGTTTTTATTAGGTCGAAAACAGATAATCCTCCAAATCCTGGTAGATTAATTTTCTTGCAAAACAATATTATTTGGCGTATCACCGGTATCTTTAAAAGTATGTCTTCTACCTCGTTCATACAGCTTTTAAACTTAAATCCATATTATGTACCGAATGTGTCAAATCTCCGCTAGAAATATAATCTACACCACATTCTGCATATTTTCTTAGGGTCTCCAAAGTAATTCCCCCACTCGATTCGGTTAGGCATTTATCGCCAATTAATGCTACAGCCTTTCGGGTATCGCTGTAATTAAAGTTGTCGATTAGTATACGATACACACCATCGGATTCTAAAATCTCTTTAATTTCTTTCAGGTTTCTTGCTTCCACAATAATTTTTAAATAAAGATTATTACTCTTTAAAAAATCTTTGGTTTTATTAATAGCCTCCGTAATTCCTCCCGAAAAATCGATGTGATTATCTTTTAGCATAATCATATCATCCAATGCAAATCGGTGGTTCTCCCCTCCCCCTAATTTTACTGCCCATTTTTCAAGAGCGCGAATTCCCGGAGTGGTTTTTCTAGTATCCAGTATTTTAGTCCCTGTTCCTTCTAATAGCTCAACGTATTTATTAGTCTTGGTTGCAATGGCACTCATACGTTGCATTGCATTAAGTACTAATCGTTCCGCTTTTAAAATAGATTGTGAATTTCCCGTCACATAAAAACATATATCACCATACTTAACTTTATTCCCGTCAGGGATTTTAACATCCATTATTAAACCCCGATCCACAAATTCAAAAACTTGCCGGGCGAAATCAATTCCCGCAATAATTCCATCGTCTTTTACCAAAAGTTTCGCTTTTCCCTGAGCGTCATAAGGAATACACGCCAATGAACTATAATCCCCGTTGCCAACATCCTCTCTAATTGCATTAGCAATAATGAGATCAATTTCCTTATTAAATTTCATTTCTGAAATCATATCGGTTAGTTTTAGCTAAAATAAGAAAAGTAGTCGGAAGCTAGAAGGGGGGAACCGGAAAAGAAAGTTTATGTAATTTTAAGGCAAATTTCTTAACTAAATGAAAATAAATCTCCTCGCTATAGGAAAAACCGATAATAGAAATCTTCAATACTTAATTGATGAATACACCAAACGAATAGGTTTTTATATTTCCCTTAATTTTGAAATCATTCCCGACATTAAAAACTCAAAAAATCTGTCTGAATCACAACAAAAACAAGTTGAAGGAAATGAAATATTAAAACGAATTGGAAAAGGTGATACTATTATCTTATTAGATGAAAAAGGAAAAATGTATACCTCTATTGAATTTTCAGAATTTATTCAAAAAAAATTGAATAGCGGACTTAAAACCTTGGTATTTGTAATAGGTGGTCCTTATGGATTTAGCAAGGAAGTTTATGCCCGGGCCAACGGAAAAGTATCACTTTCTTCAATGACTTTTTCCCATCAAATGGTACGATTATTATTCATTGAACAATTATACAGAGCTTTTACAATATTACGTAACGAGCCTTATCATCATCGGTAATATTTTTATTCGGTACGCTTATATTTTTCCTTCATCATCTCAAAGTATATAAACCCAAAGCGACCATACCAATCCTCCATACCAAATTGCTGTTCACATTCTCCTATAGATTTTAGATTACACTCTAAAGCATTCATCAGTTATATATATTTTTTATCATAGTTTTATTACATCAAGAATACTCGCAATGTTAAATCCATTTTTTAAAATCCGTTTAGCCTGCTTACTTTCAGGTCTTAATGCTGGATTTGTATGATTAAAATGAATAAAATAGATTTTTCTTTTTTCTTCAGAAGGTAATTCTTTAAATAAGGACATACTTTCAATAATAAAAGGATGGGGTATTTCTGAAATATCACGCTTGTTGATTTCATCACCATCGTAAAAAGTTCCGTCGATGAAGGCATAATCAACCCCCGAAATTGCCTCAATGATATTGGTCTCCCATTTTTCCCACTTATCGATATCAGGAATAAAAAGAATTCTTTTATGAGGACCAACAACAGTATAACCAACAGTTTCCGAATATTCATCTCTATGCGGTACCCTAAACGGAATAATCCGAATATTAGTCGATAATGATATTTCTTTACCGTCGGATATTTCCATAAGTTTTATATTATTACCAGATACTAATTGTCCCCAGGGTCCATTTTCTTTCAAAAATGATTTCATTTTCGGCATGGTATAAATAGGAACCAAATTTGCATTCATGGCTTCTTTACCAAAATACATCAATCCGGTATAATGTCCTATATGTGCATGTGTTAAAAAGATACCATCAGAAGTTTCCTTCATATTAAAGGGAGAATACTTCTTTAAAATTTTTAACTGAGTAGCAATATCAGGTGTTGCTTCAATTAGATACGTTTTTTTATTTTCAGGGTCAATGAGACCTAGGGAGACTACTTTTCTACTTTTGTCTCCATTGGCAAACAACTCTTTACAGCAATCTTTTTTACAGGCAATATGTGGAGAACCTGCATCTTGAACAGTGCCTAGAATAATTAAAGATGTTTCTGAAATGATATAATCGGAAGAAGATTTCCCAATTGAATCGCTTTCGTTATTAGTGGATTCTATACAAGAATAAAGAATGAAGAATGAAAAAAAAATAATAAATAATTTCATTTAATAAGATTTTAATCGTCAATTATTAAACTATCCGATTCCCTGTTAATAAGTGCAGATTGACCATTTAACAATTTCCAACCGTCTTCTCGTTTTATAAGAGTGCCAGATTCAATTATTAGCATTTTAGAGGTCACACCGGTAGTATCAACCATATATCCGTTTACAATTCCAGTATAATTTGCAATAGTATTTGAAAGGGGAAATATCTGTAAAGTATCCCATCGATATTCCACTATCCTGAAATTATCTGCATTCGCCTTTAAAATAGTAATGACAGAATCATAAGATATAGCTGATTCATATCCTGGAGGTACCCAATAAAAATCTGAAGAATCATCTAAATATTTAAATTCTCCTCTTAGACCTTGAATACTAATGTCTTTATAGTAATCTTCAAACATTTGATCAATTTCTAAAATGACAGTTTTTTTATTGAATTTAGTAGTAGTATTAATTTCATTACAGGCAAAAAGAATAATCAATGTAGCTAAAAAAATTATGTTCTTCATATTTATTATTTAATTGAGGTTATTTTTTAAAGCTATTCTATACTCCCTATAATTTCTTTTAAAAACACATTTACATTAAAATCCGGATTTTCTTTTAAACCTGTTCTTACAATCACTAAGTCTTTTGATGGAATGATAAACACGTACTGGCCTTGATATCCATTACATGAATACATATCTCTTGGAACATCGGGGAATTTCCCTCCTGCATTTAACCAAAAATGACCCCCGTAGACTCCGTCGGAACCATTTGTAGGTTTTCTTGAAAAATCAACCCATGATTTGTTTATAATTTGTTCACCATTCCAATTCCCGTTATGTAGATACAACAATCCAAATTTAGCCCAATCTCTTGTAGTTGCCCATGCGTAAGAGCTCCCCACATAATTGCCTGAATAATCGGTTTCAATGAGCATTGAATTCATTCCTATTTTATCGATTAATTCGGTATACCAGAAATCTAAATATTCCTGATGTGATTTAAACTGATTTCGTATAAAACCACTTAACATATTACAAGTGCCACTTGAATAATTCCAGGATTCATTAGGTGTACCCGATAATAATTTAACTCTTTGTACTTTGCTCATGTCGGACTCTATAAAAAGCATTTTGGTAACATCACATATCTTTGTATAATCCTCTTCCCATTCTAAACCGCTATTCATATTGAGAAGGTTAGCTAAGGTGATATCCTTACGATCATCACTTTGCCATTCGGTAAACAAATTATTATCTGTCAATGTAATTATACCTTTCCTTTCAAGCACTCCTAACACAGCGCTCGTTACGCTTTTTGCCATAGACCAACCTAAGAAAATTGATTTTTCATTAAATCCCTGGGTATATTTTTCTGATATTATTTGATCCTTATAAATCACCAGAACTGAACGTGTTTTTTTAATTTCATATTCTGTATCAACAAAAGCATCATCTACCGCTTTTTGTAACTTCTTATAGTCCACATTGGTAAAAAAAGTATCTTTTTGAGCTAATTCACCATAGGGATATCTAAGATTTTTAAGGGTCTTATCTCTATTGGGCTTTAGATAGGTATCTTGGATTATAGTAGCATCTACAGGTAATAACACAACGCCTACACCTTTTCTAAAAATAGCCTTTCGTTTCTTAATACCCAATGCTCTTGAAGTAACTGATTTCATTGCTATATCTACTTCACTACTTGCCAAATTCATAGATGGAACATCGTTATCTTCCTTTTCAGTAAACTCTTGAGCTCTATCTGCAATAAATAAGTGTGAAGCAATACTTTTTGATGAAAATCCGCTAACAATATCTAGTTTCGGGTAGGTGTTAAAAGCAAAATACCCTGCAATTATAAGAAGTATTACAAAGGTATATTTTATGAGTTTTTTCATGGGAAATTAATGAGATTTAAGTTTTAAATGACTTAGTAGCTAGATATCTATAGCAGTAATACAATACAAGTTGATTTATTACAAAACTAACTATTTTTGCTTATTTACCGTTCAATTCAATAAGTATCAATGTTATATCTTTTTAAAAAAATTAAAACTTTAAAAATTGCTTTATCATTTTGAGTTTTCCTTTGGTATGTGGATAATACTTAAAAGGTAATTCTAACCAAGTGGGTTTTTCTAATATACTCTTATAATGTGTGAATTCTTTAAATCCTGCTTCTCCATGATAATTGCCCATTCCGCTTTGTCCAACCCCACCAAATGGAAGCTTACTATTAGTATATTGCATCACCGCTTCGTTAATAGCACCATTTCCAAAGGAAACCTCTTTTAAAATTTTCTTCTTTTGTTTATTATTATTTGTAAATACATAACAGGATAAAGGTTTGGGTAATCTGTTTACTTCTCTTATTGCTTCGTCCAAGGAATCATAAGATATAACGGGTAATATAGGTCCGAATATTTCTTCTTTCATTACAGCATCATCAAATGTAATATCTTGTAATACAGTTGGTTGCATATATTTAATTGAAGTATTTATTTCACCACCTAAGTAAACTTTTTGGGGATCGAGTATTTGTTTTAGGCGTTCTAAATTTCGTTCATTTATAATCTGAGTGTAGTTTTCGTTTTCAAATGAAAACCGTTCTTTTTCAATTTCAGATTTTACTTGTTCTAAAAATTCATTTTTAATGGAACTATGTACCATAATATAATCTGGTGCAATACAAGTCTGGCCAGCATTAAGAAATTTTGCCCAAACTAAACGTTTTACCGTCATCTTTAAATTACAATACTCGGTTACAAATGCAGGACTTTTTCCACCTAATTCCAGGGTAACTGGAGTTAAATTTTTGGCAGCTGCCTGGTAAACGATTCTACCCACCTGAGTACTACCGGTAAAGAATATTTTATCAAACTTTTGATTTAGTAATTCGGTGGTTTCCGGCACACCTCCCTCTATAACTTTAAAAAATGAAGGGTCAAAATTTTCGTCGATCAGTTTTGCCATTACTGCACTTGAGGAAGAAGAAATTTCGCTAGGTTTTAAAATAACAGTATTCCCTGCTGAAATAGCAGCTACAGCAGGTGCTAATGATAATCCATAGGGATAATTCCAGGCTCCAATTACCAAACAAACCCCTAAAGGTTCCGGTATTATGAAACTCTTCGAAGGAAAATTTAGCATATTGGTCTTTACCTTTTGTACTCGTGCCCATGTTTTTAGATTTTTCCTAGCATCTTTAATATCATGATATATTAAGGCCAATTCACTAATAAAGGTCTCAAACTCCGATTTCTTAAAATCTTGATATATACCTTCATAAATTAGATTTTCATTTGCTTTAAGAATATTTTCTAATTTCTTTAACTGCTCTATTCTAAATTTTAAATCTTTAGTTGCATGAGTATTAAAAAACTTGCGCTGTTTCGATACGTGTTGATACATCAGATCAAAAAATTAATTAATTATTAAATCTAAAGATACTCTAATTTCTGTTTGTCAATTGATAAGTATGAAAGGGAATTAGAAAATTTTATCCCCTATTTCGATTAAGAATTCGATATTTTTCGTAACACTCACTAATAGCATCAAGGATTTGAAGATCGTTAGCAGAACGTATAAAATCTGAAGAATAATTGCAGTTGTTAAGAATTTTGTCTATGTCTATTCTTTCCAATTGCAAAACGGCCATAAGGGTCTCTCTATCAAATTTACTTTGTAACAGATTCCGTATCTCGTCATCCTCTTTCATTTTACGAAGCTTTTTCATTTGTTTGGGTCTTTTACCAAACACATTGTAAAGAAAATCTGCAGGATTAAAAATAGCACTTAAAACCTTACTAACCGCACCGGGTTGTGTGCTACCACCCTCGTATCCGGTTCCTATACCAGCAATTCTATAGCGATAGTTATCATAAATAGGAATAATTCGGGCATCAATTTCTACATAACCGGTTAGCTGTATAGGACGAATCACAACTTCCTCAAGCGCGATACTCAATACGGTCATTTTAATTTTAATTTCGCCAAACTTAAGCCAGTCATTTGTTACACGAACACGTATAGATTTAAAACCTAAATACGAAAAATATAGAGTATCATTAACATTTGCTCTTAATACAAAATCTCCTTCAGTTGAAGTCACTATACCCACTACCTGATTAAGGTTTATTACATGAACATTTTGTAGGGGTTTGTCGTTGGAAGCGTCAAGTACTTTTCCTTTAATGGTAGTAACCTCTTGCGTCCATACGGTACTTGTACATAAACCTAAAAAAAGAAGGAATAATAATTTTTTCATAGTCAGTAGTAAATGTAATATATTAGACTTCGTTTTCTTGCCAAAGTTTCCATAAAATCAAAATTATAATTGTTTAGCTTCTCCTTCTTCTTCCTCCGGTACCTGTATTACTAGGTCGATCACTTCTTCTACGACTTCTTCCTTTAAATTTTGGTTTATTGCCCTCATATCCTCCACCACTTCGTTTTTTAAATCCCCCTCTTCTTTTATCTCTTCCCTTTCCACCACCTCTTCGTCTACCAGTGTCTTTAGAAATTTCGACAGAAATTCTTCTTCCTTCAAATTGAAAATCATTGAAAATACCCAATACCAACTCCTGATGTGCGATATCGGTATTAAAAAATGAAAAACTATCCTTAACATCTACTCTGTACACATCATCTTTACCCAATTGAAGCATATCTCTAAGAAAATCTTTTAAACTCATCCAGTCAAAATCATCTTTTCCTCCAATGTTAATAAAGTAACGTACAGTATCTTTTGATCCCTCAGAATAATCGGAACCCGAAACATTTAAATCTTTAGCATTTTTATAGTAATTATAAAAACGTGTAAACTCTACCGAAAATACTTTTTTAACAAGTTCGTCTTTCGAAAATTCTGAAAGAACATCATTTATATTAGGTAAATATGAATCAATATCATGGTTGATCTCGGTATTCTTAATCTTGTTTGCCAAATGAAATAACTGAACTTCACATATTTCCATCCCCGAAGGAATTTCTTTTGCAATAAATTTCTTTTGAATCATTTTTTCAATAGTGTGGATCTTACGATATTCACTCTTAGAAATAATGACCATCGAAATACCTGTTTTTCCTGCACGTCCGGTTCTACCACTACGGTGAGTATAAGTTTCTATTTCGTCCGGTAATTGATAATTTATAACGTGAGTTATGTCTTCTACATCAATACCCCGAGCGGCGACATCGGTGGCAACCAACATTTTTATTTGGCGGGATCTGAAAGATTTCATTACAATATCCCGTTGATTTTGACTTAAATCTCCATGCAATGCCCCAGCACTGTAGCCATCTTCAATAAGTAGTTCAGCTATTTTTTGAGTATCCCGCTTAGTACGGCAAAAAATTAATGAAAAAATAGAGGGATTTGCGTCTGCTAAACGTTTTAAGGCTTGATAACGATCTCTTGCGTTTACCAAGTAATATTCGTGAGAAACATTTTTAGCTCCCGTATTTTTACTACCTATTGTTATTTCAACCGGAGTATGCATGAATTTACGAGCTATGCTCGATACTTCTTTAGGCATTGTTGCACTAAATAACCAAGTACTTTTTTCTTTAGGCGAATGTGATAGGATCTCTGTGATATCTTCATAAAAACCCATGTTTAACATTTCGTCGGCTTCGTCTAGCACGCAATATTCGATTTTTGAAATATCGATCATACGCCTGCTAATCATATCCTTAATTCTTCCAGGAGTAGCAACAATAATTTGAGCTCCTTTTTTAACTTTTCGTGCCTGATCCGAAATACTTGCACCACCATAAATGGCAACAACATTAAGCCCTTTATAATGTTTTCCGTAATTTATTAGATCGTTAGTGATTTGTATACAAAGCTCGCGTGTAGGGGAAATAATAAGCCCTTGTGTAGTCCTACTTTCAATATTGATTTTCTGAAGCATAGGAAATCCAAAGGCAGCAGTTTTTCCGGTTCCGGTTTGTGCAAGTGAAACCAGATCGGTTTTTTTTTCGAGAAGTAGCGGTATGGTTTTTTCCTGAACTTCAGTTGGGGTATCAAAGCCCAAATCTTCAATAGCCTTTAAAAGATTTTCCTCAAGGCCCAATGCTTTAAATTTATTCATGTAGTATGTGTTACTGTTTTATTTGTGTGTTACTAGGAAGTATGTTCGACAAATAAAACCTATACTACTTCTTTCAACACAACCTCACCCTGAGGTTTTTTCAAGCGGCAAATGTAATCTTTTTTTATTTATGGTTATAATATAAAAATTCAATGTTTATTGGAAGGTATATTATAGTCAGTCTGGCACAGAAACTTATGGAAACGTTATTGAATAATTTTCGAATTGATCGAACTGAACATTATTTTTATTGTTGTAAAATAATTATGCTAAACCGGTTATTTATTCTGAAAGAAAATCAATCAAAAGTCTAATTGCTTTTCCCCTATGTCCAATCTCAATTTTTTGCTGAATAGACATTTGGGCGAAAGTTCTATTAAATCCTTTTGGTTTAAAAATAGGATCGTAACCAAAACCCGATTTTCCTCTTGGGGAATTGGTGATACTACCATTACAAATTCCTAGAAAAAGTTTATCAGTATCATTTATTTTTAAAGCAATAGCTGTAATAAATCGGGCATCGCGATTGGTAATACCTTTTAACTCACTTAATAACTTAGAAATATTTGCCTGGGCATCTTTTGTAGGGCCAGCATAGCGAGCACTATATACTCCAGGTGAATTGTTAAGGGCTAAAACTTCTAAGCCTGTATCGTCTGCAAAGCAATCGTAACCATATTTTTCTTTTATATACCTGGTCTTTAAAATGGCGTTTCCTTCAAGAGTATCTGAGGTTTCCGGGATATCCTCATTACAACCAATATCGATTAAACTCAACAGTTCTATATGAGCAGGTACTAGTAATCTTACTTCTACTAGTTTGTTTTGATTGTGAGTTGCGAAAACTAACTTCACTATTGAGTTCAGATTTTAACTAAAAGATTAACTTTTAGAATATAATGCAATCCTATTGCTTCAGGATCTCTTAGAACGCCTAGATTTTGCATCATATTTGGGTCTTTCTTTTTCCAGGGAGACCAATTATCTTGATTTTTTAGAAATTTTAAATATTAGTAAACTTCTTCTGTGGGACAGCTAATTTCTATGTTGTTATTTACTTCGTATTTTTTGGGAGCTACAAGTGCAAGAACAATAAAAAGTACTATTAAACCTACAAGAATGTATAGAAAAATCATAATGCAAGGATTTAATATTTAAGTCTTAATTTATCTTTAAAATTACAACTTTTCATTATACCTCTCCATAATCTCATCAATACTTTTAATAGTATTTTTTGTCCATTGAAGTAAAATTTCATACTGTTCTTTTTCAGAAAGTCGCCAATTTACATTCGATTGTTTAAGATTTGTAACCACAGTTTGTAGTATAATAGCTACCGAAACCGAAATGTTTAAACTTTCTGTAAATCCATGCATTGGTATTTTTAAAAGTCCGTCTGCTGCGTTTAACACAGTATCGCTTAATCCGTCGCTTTCCTTTCCGAAGAAAAACGCAGACTTTTTAGATACATCAAAATCATGTAGCAGTTGAGAATCTCCATGAGGAGTAGTTGCGATAATTTGATATCCATTGTTTCGGAGTGTATCCATACAATCTGTAATGGTATCATACCGAAAAAGATCTACCCATTTTTGTGCTCCCATGGCAATTTCTTTTTCAATACGTTTTCCTAGTTGTTCTTCTACAACGTGTAAATCTTGTATTCCAAAAACATCACAGGTACGTATCACAGCGCTTGTATTATGAAGATGATAAACATCTTCTGTAGCCACAGTAAAGTGACGGGTACGCAGAGTTATGACTTTATTAAATAAATCTCGCCTGTGATCTGTTAGGTAGGACTGTAAATATTCAAATAATTGTTTTTCCAATTGAAATAAGGTATTTTTATCCACCTCGCAAATGCTTTGGGGGATTTTAAATACGAAGATATAAAAATTGATCTTATGAAAATTACTGTCTTAACAGGAGCCGGAATTAGTGCAGAAAGTGGATTAAAAACCTTTCGCGATAGCAATGGTCTATGGGAAGGACATGATGTTATGGAAGTGGCGTCACCACAAGGTTGGGAGGATAATCCTGAACTTGTATTAGATTTTTATAACCAGCGAAGAAAACAATTAATGAATGTAGAACCTAATGTCGCTCATTTTAAATTAGCAGAATTGGAAGAAAAACATTCTGTTACTATTATTACCCAAAATGTTGATGATCTTCATGAACGCGCTGGGAGTACCCGGGTAGTACATTTGCATGGGGAGTTATTAAAAGTACGTAGTACAAGTAACGAAAACTATATTATCAATTGGAGAAAAGACCTTTATCTTGGTGATATGTGTAATGCTAATTATCAACTTCGCCCCCACATTGTTTGGTTTGGAGAAGATGTACCTTTAATGGATAAAGCGATAAGAATTGTAAGAAAAACTGAAATCCTTATTATAGTTGGAACATCTATGCAGGTATATCCAGCAGCTGGATTGCTACAATATTCTCCCAATAATTCTAAAATATTTTTTGTAGATCCCAAGCCATCTATTTCTTCTTCTAAAAAAATCACGGTATTTGCAGAAAACGCGACTAGTGGAGTACAGAAAGTAGTTTCAGAAATAAACAAATATTCTTCTAATGAATTCTGAAACATTGGTAACTAAATTAAACTACACAAAGGCCTTCCGTAAAACAAGGTTGGAAGTTGCTCAATGGGTGCTTAACTACCCCGAAACATTCCCGGATTTATTACAGCACTGCTTTAAAACAGAAGAAGACATCTCGTATAAAGCTGCTCGGATCTTGGAATTTGTATGTGCTGAAAGATTAGATTTACTTTTACCACATCTCAAAATGTTTCTTGAGAATATCTCTAAGGCACATAAAGATCAAGCTGTAAGACCCTTTTCTAAGATTTGTTTGATGCTTGCTGAAAATTACTATAAAAAGAAAAATGTCGAGGTTATTAAGGTTTTAAACAAAAAGTTCAAAAATACCATCACTGAATGTTGTTTTGATTGGTTAATTACCAATCAAAAAGTAGCTTGTTATGCGTTTTCTATGCGGACTCTTTTTTTCTTAGGTACGGAAACAGAATGGATTCATCCCGAATTAAAAATCATTATCGAGCAAAATATTGCTCACCTAAGCGAAGCTTATAAAGCACAGGGAAGACAAATATTAATTAAGATTCAGAAATTTAGTTCAAAACAAATATAACTTAATATTATCTGTTATCTAACGCTAACTTTTCGGTTTTTACTATCTTTGCATTTTTAAAAATCACCTATGTCAATGCATTCTTTACGAGCAATTTCACCTATTGACGGTAGATATGCTTCAAAAACTAATTCTCTTATATCTTTTTTTTCGGAGGAAGCACTTATTCGTTACCGAGTACAGATAGAAATTGAATATTTTATAGCTCTGGTTGAACTTGACTTAAAACAATTAAAAGATTTTGATAGGTCTCTTTTTTCTGAATTACAGAAAATATACACTCAATTTTCAATTCAAGATGCAATTAAAATTAAAGAAATAGAGAAAATAACCAATCACGATGTAAAGGCGGTTGAATATTTTATTAAAGAAAAATTTGATGCTTTTGGACTCCAACAATATAAAGAGTTCATCCACTTCGGACTCACCTCACAAGACATTAATAATACGGCATTTCCCTTATTATTAAAAGGTGCTATAAATGAGGTGTATAAACCCGAATTATTAAAAGTAAAAGATAAATTAAAGGAACTTTCTATCCTCTGGGTAGATATCCCAATGCTAGCCCGTACACACGGGCAACCAGCTTCTCCCACTCGACTTGGCAAAGAATTAGAGGTCTTTGTGGTTCGCATCGAAGAGCAGCTCGATTTGCTAAATGATATTAAAAGTGCCGCTAAATTTGGGGGTGCAACCGGAAACTTTAATGCACATAAAGTCGCTTATCCAACTATTGATTGGAGGTCATTTGCTCAATCTTTTGTACAAGAAAAACTTGGATTGCATTACTCCTTCCCTACTACCCAAATTGAGCATTACGATCATATGTCGGCTTTATTCGATTGTTTAAAACGTATCAACAACATCCTAATTGATTTGGACCGTGATATTTGGATTTATATTTTAATGGAATATTTTAAACAAAAAATTAATAAGGGTGAAATAGGTTCCAGTGCCATGCCCCATAAAGTAAATCCAATTGATTTTGAAAATGCCGAAATCACAGTCAAAAAACAGAAATGCTCTTTCCGTGCGGCGTTCAAAGAAATAAAAACCTATGCAGACGACAAGTTGCAAAAGGGCTTCCACTGGAAACCCCTCTTAATTGATGGTTTTGCAAAAGATGAAAAAGAACCATTTTTTCTCAGTAAACGTCATCTTCGCATTGGCGCACGCAGTCTCCGTCGCAGACTGATGGCAAGTATGTCGGCAACACACAATATGCGAGATCTTCGGCACACTTATCTGCAAAACTTGAACAGAATCACAAAAATAGAACT
>JADFOK010000042.1 GCA_022562895.1 Bacteroidota bacterium
CCTGTAGTTTTTTAACGCTCTCCCATTGTGCTTTGATCGTATCCGGAAAAACAAAATCACCAAACATACTTTCGAAATATGGTTCATCATATAGAGAAATATTCCAAAACACAGATTGATACCCTCTGGCAGCGGCAGGTTGGTTAATGGCATATACCACATGTTGCAAGTGATTAGCGATTAATTTCTCGTTGGTTTCAAGATAATTTGGGCCATAATCTTTGGCCGCAAAATAATCAAAATACATTAAGAATTCGACTGTTGCCAGAGCTCCCGCAAATTGAGAGCTTATCGCAAAAACAAGGTTAACAAACTCTCCACAGAAACTCTCCAAATGCTTTGGTGCTCTACTTTCCCCTCCTAATTTGGTAAGACCGTCAAATAAAAAAGGGTACATACTTATTGATACGCAGTAGGGCTTTAGCGAGGTTTCATCGTGTACATAAATCTCGTGTGCTTCTATTTGTCGGGTATACTCCGTGGCTAGATCTTCGCCAAAAAGAGAAGAGATTTTCCGTTTTACCAAGGCCCTGTTTACCTGTATGTTAATATCCTTGTTAAATTCGACCTCCATAGTTGCAATATTCTTGGAAGTGATATTGGCATTGGCATCCACTTTTGAGCCGTCTGCAGCATTGTCAGAATGGATATATTGGTCTATAAAATCCATTTTCTTATCTATTTGGGTTGGCGAAAGTCTGATCATTTGATGTTAGTTTTTAATGAATAAGTGATTGAGTTCTTTATTGGTTTTTAGTTCGATGAATTTTTGATTGGTTGTTGGACTGTTCAGCCCTCCTTTTAATTGCTCCCATTTACCAGTCTTGATCCAAGTTAGTTCGTTTAAAATAGCCTTTGATACCCCAATTTCCCCGGTATAAAGACAGGTTTTATAGTTTTTACTTTTTGACAGTTTTAACATTACAAATAATTCCTCCTTATGCCACTCTCCTCCCATAAAAAGTACACAAGTAGCCAACTTAGCATACCGATTTAAATAGTCTTTAAAAGTGTCAAGAGTTAATAAATTGCCGTTGTTTTTCCTCCATAAAAAAGGAGAATGACATCCGTCACATCGCAAAGGACAACCGGAAATAGAGAAACAGAGACTGATTTCTCCCGGGACTTCTTGAAGTACTACTTGAAAACTATGATAAAACATTAATAAAAGACCTTTTTATCTTTTATAAAGATATATAACCTACTCATTCATTTGCACCCAGAGGGGATGAGTTATTAAAAATGTTATTAACACAGTTAAGCAAGAATTTCCCGACCAGTAGAATATTGGCCAGACAAATACAACTTAAGATATGAAGTTGTTTAGTTTTCAACAGGCAACCATTAAATAAAGAAAGTAATTCAGAAACCAAAATTTCCTTTATACCATCCAGAAGGTAGTGTCATTTCCAACTATACATCCCCCGTTTTTATTTCTAATTTTCGTCTTTCTTTTTCTTGTCGCTATTCATCAAGTTCAGAACTACCAAAACAAGGATCACACAAACAACGACGAAAACGCCGATCAATGCGGTTCCCATACCCCAGTCGACCAGAGGTATATTAATTGAAATCATAAGTATCAGCTTTAAGGTTATTACTATTATTTTCTTGTAAAGTAGGATTACATTGGTAAGAAGCGTCGACCTTTATTGGATGGACTTTTTTTGTTTTTGGTAATCTCTCCATAATTACGTCGACTTGCCAGTTTTTTACATAAAAGGTGTACCATTCTCATTTTTACTCACTTATGTCTCACAAAATTACGAAAACTTGCTAAAAATGATTATAATATTAGACTAAGAAATCTGCCTTCATCACCATAGGAAACTAATACGACTACTTTCTTTTTTGTACTCATCATAAAAATATTTTAATTAATAAATAGATTTTGTTATCGCAAAGTAAAAATGAAATAATGACAGCAAATTGATTCAAAAGTTCAATTAATGACCTGTATGGTTCAATGGGTTCTTAAGGGTGAAAATGATTAGGATGCGTAGAGTCTTTTTTAGTTTTTTAGGCTTTCACATATGATAATTATCATATTTATTTTCTGCTTTAGATATTACTTTTACATAGAATATCAATAAGGTTTAATCTTCTAAACTATGAGTACTAAAAAAAACTATATATCGATCACGATACTAACAATATCCATTTTCATGTTAATAGTTGCATTTGAAAGTGCGCCTCAAGATAGATGGGTGGCACCCCCTAATGCAGATAAAATTGTCAACCCATTAAAGAATAATGTAAGTGCAACCAAATCGGGTAAGGCATTATTTAACACCTATTGTGTTATCTGTCATGGCCCAAAGGGGAGAGGTGACGGTATGGCTGGTGCCAGTTTAACGCCCAAACCAACTAACCTTACGACTTCCGAAATGCAGTCACAAACCGATGGAGCCATACATTGGAAAATAATGAATGGACGTGCACCCATGGCGTCTTATAAGGGTGTATTACCTGATAAAAGCGTTTGGGAAATGATTAATTATTTAAGAACACTTAAAAAATGAAAAATCTAACATTATTATTAACAATGCTTGTTTTGGCGTTTAATACAAACGCCCAAACCAACATTTTTGAACCGAGTAAGACCCAATTTATGATCCGTGGATACGGACATACCGGATTTAATTACCAGAATTCTGAAGGGGATAATGAATCTTCATTCGTTGGATCGGCCTTTTCACCTATCTTTTTATTCAAACACTCAGACAGGCTTATGTTTGAAGCCGAACTTGAGTTTGAATTAGAACATAATCAGCTTGAAGTAGGATTGGAATATGCAGATGTAATGTATGTGTTAAATAAGCACATGACTGTTAGGGCAGGTAAATTTCTTCTTCCGTTTGGTACATTTATGGAGAGACTCCATCCTTCCTGGATCAATAGATTTTCAACAAAACCTTTAGGTTTTGGTCATGGCGGCATAACACCTGCATCTGGTATTGGAGTTGAATTAAGAGGCGCTTTCGACATTGGAAAATCTAAATTGAATTATTCGGTTTATGGGGTTAATGGTCCAAGGTTAAAAGATGGAACCGGGGGCGAACCCGAGGAAGCCGGGATGCTTCAGTTTCAAAATTTCGAAGACAACAATCTAAGTAAGGCTATTGGGGGTCGTCTGGGTATTTTACCTTTTGCAGACTCATCAACCGAACTTGGTTTTTCGGCTTATTCATCAGGCAAGTTAGGTGAAAAAGATTCTGAATATGAAGATGTTGGAGCATTTTTGTATGCCATTGATTTTTCCTTTGTAAAGCAAATTCCAGAATTAAGCGGATTTATTGATATAAAAGCACAATACAGCAAATCTAATGTAGAGAACGCCCATTATGTTGAAATACATGATGAAGATGGAGGTGATGGTGATGGGGGTGACGAGGGGGGACACAAAATAGGCGAAGGTGAAGGCGTGGAATATACTTTTGATAATCAGAGTGATGCATTCTATGCACAATTAAGTTATAGACCTACTATGGCGACTAATAATTTTTTAAAAAATTTAGAGTTTGTTGGAAGATATTCAAATTTCAACACACCTGAAGGATCTTTATGGGAAGAAAAATCGACTCAATATGCATTTGGGATAAACTACTGGCTAAGTTGGAGATCCGTCGTAAAATTAAGCTTCCAAACCACCGATAGAGAAGGAGGTCACGATGGTGGTTTTTCCAAGACAGAGGCTATTTCTCTACATTGGGCTATAGGATTTTAACTAATTTATATAAAAACAAAGGATATGAAAAAAATAACTAAAATATTCATGAGATTAATAATGATGGCTGGAATCATAGTAACGGTTGTTGCTTGTTCATCATCAAAAGAAATATATACAGATATAACCGAAAGTAAGGAGGTTAAATTTGAAAGATCAGGAGCACAATTGTGGGGCGAAACTTGTTCTAGATGTCATTTGGTTCCATCTCCTGCGGCCTATAATGATACTGATTGGAGCACTATTGAGTTGCATATGAGAATAAGAGCAAATATATCCGAGTCTGATTCAAATAAAATATTTGAATTTCTGAAGTCGGCTAACTAAAACAGCCAATTTTAAAATTTTAGTTAGGAAACGATAATCAAAAATTATGTGTCGTATTATTACTAAGGTTGGTAATGCGATCCGAAGATGGGTCAATAGTTCAAAAATTACACTATTGGCCCAATTGTTATGTGTATAATATGGTACTCGCATAAAGATATTGTGTTGCGATGCAGAAATGTATCGAGTAGTTTAGAAATAAACCAATGAGAAGCTTTTCCATTTTGGAGAGGCTTTTTTTGTTTTTGAGATAAGGGTCGTAATTAGGAAAAGTATGACAAGTATAATTTTTGTTTTTCTAGAGTATTTTTCAGTTGTAGATATAAATTTTCCATATCCTTAATTTCTGATTTAAATTGGCTATTTTTATGTAGACTATAACCAATTAAATTAATAATTATGGATTATAAAAAAACGCTTATTCGACTTTTTGTTATATTGATATTGTCACCACTAGTTGTATACCTATTTTTGTGGGCAGCTAAATTAGCAGGTTCTACCTATGAGATGTCTCATGGGGAAACGTGGATAATTTGGCTACTTATGGCAATTGTAATTAATCTTTCAATAATTAAAAAAGCCAGAGCTAATAATAAAATGGTGGTTTAGAAATAGACCAATGAGAAGCTTTTTTTGTTTTTGGAGATAATTTAATGAGCTGAGGTACAAATAAGGTACAAGTTTATACAGAAAATGATCATCTCAATAAATAACCACCAAGCTGAAATACTTGACGGTTTGTTAATTGATGGAATAGTTAGATGAAATCGTTTCTGATAGAGCTTCAGTTTTTAATTACTTTTTGAGAACCAATATTTCCATTCTCATCTTTTATTTTTATAAAATAAATACCCTGACTTACACTTGAAATATCAATGGTGTTTTTATTTGAGTTCGTTAAAACTAATTGTCCTAATTGGTTAGATTGGAAAGAACCGCATTTGGGATATTCCCGATACCCATCTGCAAAGTAGCGCCGTCTTACTCCATATTTATTCTGGTGAAATCCCTAAACGATATGATTTGGATTTAGTGAAATCCTTTTTTAGATATTTCTGGCTTTTAAATAATTTAAAATCCTTTAGGAATTTTTGAATTTTATATGCTTTCACATGATCCATCACAACAATTTTATACCAATTAGGCTTTAGATGGTTATCCGGAACTAACCCATATTTTAAGGCTAAACTGGTAGTCATCTCGCTGGAATGAATCGTTATTATATTACTGCCTTCAAAGTATATTAGTCGCACTCCTAAACGATTTAATTCATTTTTGAGGGTTTCGGCCCTGGAAACCAAACGAGTAACTTTCTCCGCCCAACCGATGGGGCCATAATTATGGAGAATTTTAAAGATACTGATTGCATTTGCCCCGGATCGACTTCCAATCAATGTGCAATCCTTTCCGGTTACATATTGGGCAGAATTGGTAATGGTATATTTCAATAGTCCTTTTGTTATAACAAAAATTCCTGTGCCATATGGTGCTTGAAGCATTTTATGAGCATCAAGTGCAAAAGAAGAAATCCTCGAATCCTTGAAAGTCAATGGTTGGTCTGGTTTTGTAAATGGATGTAAAAAACCTCCATATGCACCATCGACATGAACCTTTGTCTTAAAATAATTAAATAAATTTATGGCATCAAAGTAAGTGTCAAGATTATCCACAGATCCGAACATTGTTGTCATCATATTGCAAACAACAATAAGATTTGATATTCCTTTTTTTCTTAACCTTTTTAATTGCTCTTCCAAATGGTTTTGATCAATAGCCCGAGTATCTTCATGAACCCTGATTTTGACAATTTTAAGATTCAATAAATTCGATGCTTTATCACAAGAATAGTGTGTATCTTCAGAACAAACAATCGCTATACTAGAGTAATTTTGATCCAGGCTATAGACATCGTTAAAGTAATTTCGATAGACCCATAAGGCTTGAATATTTCCTTCGGTCCCTCCGGATGAAATGTATCCATCGATACTGTTAGGAGATGCCAGCAATATGTCTTCGCTAACAATCCTTATTACTTGGGCTTCAAGTTTTTGGGTACCTGAGAAATAAGGCTCAGATTGTTTCATATTGGTGTGTATGCCTATGTGATTTGGATTGTTTATTAATGTTTTTAGGAAAGTGGAACCATCAAGCAACTGGGCATCATGGGTAAATTCTTGTTTATCTAGGTGCGTTGCGGGAATCCCCATCATTAGGCTGTCACGATAATTTATGTTTTCATCAAGTGCTAATTCAATAATTTGATCGATTTCATTTTTGGATTTACGACTCCAATTGGGATGATGTTCTTTGTAAGTCATCAGGATATTAAGTTTGGTCAGCAATTTAATATTTAGTCAATGGAATAAAGATGACTTTTGTCAGTATTACACAAACAGACGTAAACTATTGCTTTTCGAATACCAATAGGTCTGTTCCTCCGTTCCCGCCACTAATGTGAATAAGATCGATTTTTGTATTAGTGTGTGATTGTATATGCCAGTCTTCAGATAATTCATTAAAATCTGGTGGAGCGGCAAAGAAAATATTAAAATCGATGTCATTGCTACTATTATCTTCTGTAATGGACCAGGATCCATTTACAATTTCTGTTCCGTTGGTTGCAACGAGCGTGCCGTTTGTATTGAACGAAAAACTATATCCGGTAAAATGATGGGTTTCGTTATCACCGGAGTCCATAAAATTGGTGATAACCCAAGTTCCTAATTCTACGGTATTTGAAATTTGCTGAATCTCAGCTAAATTATCGTTCGTATTGGTTCCATCGTCATCATTATTGGAACAAGATGTTGACACTAAGGAAAAGCTAAGCATTACTAGCAATCCCATAAAAAAGTTTCTATTCATAATAATAAGAGTTTTGATTTGTACAAATGTAATAGTTCACAAGATTTTAAAATATGACAATTGTCATATTTTATTCGAGGTCTATTGAGCTTAACATAATAAGATGATGGGGATGAAATTATCTGTATTCCAAAATTTTGATGCTTGGTGATAAAAAAATTGACTTTACTAAATTAAATTTCGGAAGTGACCATTATCATTCGTGTAGCACAAGAAAAGGGGTGTCAATATGATAGCTTATTTTCGTAACCGAGGGCTTATACAGCAGCCGTTGAAAAAAGTTAATATTCTTAGCCACCATAGCAATCATGTTAATTTGCATATCCCTAATAAAAGTAGCTAAAGCATCTTCAATATTCTGGTTAGTGATAAAATGTAAACTATGTGGTTTGTCTTCCAAAAAATCTTCCAAAAAATTCTTGTTTTCTAGTTGCAATGTGCTTAATTCTCGTTCTTTTCTGGTTACATGAAGCACACGTAAGTTAGATTCATTTATTGCCATGATCTCGTCCAGAGTAATTAGTATTTTGTTTTTGAAATAATTATTAAAGTCGGTAGGAAAAACAATCTCTTTGACTTCTACGTATTGAGCCTTTTCCGGTATGATCAGGGTAGGGCATTTTACTCTAGTAATGACTTCGCCGGTCCGGCTGCCAATATTTGCTTCTTTGAATCCGGAGGCACCTTTGGTTCCCATTACAATAAAATCTATCCGTTTTTGGGTAACACTTCTTTTAATTCCTTCAATAAAAAAAGAGTGTTCTTGCAAAACATAAAATCTGTGATTGGAATTCGAATGTGATTCTTCAATCTTCTTTTTGACTTCTAGTAATTTATTCTTGGTCCCAACGGTATCTTTCCTATCGAAGAAAATACCATTTGCAACGGTATCATCTCCCGATTCTTGCCTTTCAGATATGCTAACATGTAGCAGGTAGAAATTTGTCGGTTCTGCTTTAAAAAACTGCAAGCCATAGCAAATGGCATTCCATGCATTTTCAGAAAAATCTGTTGGAATTAAAATATTCTTCATTTCAATATTTCTATTGAAACAAATATATGGTCAGGCTTGGGGTAAAAAAATGATAAAAATCAGTTTTAAAATAAACAGTTTAATCTATTGCTTTAAGTCCCGATAAATTTAAAATTTTTATATTTCGCCCTTCAATCTCGATAAGGCCCTCTTTTTTATAACCGGACAGGGTTCTAATTAAACTTTCGGTAGCAATACCGGCAACACTGGCAAGATCATAACGAGATATTTTAATGCTTTCTTCAGGATTTTTGTTGAGTATTTGTGCAAATTGAAGTATTGTTTGGGCAGTTTTTTTTCGAACGGAACTATACGCCATTTGCAATAGTTGTTCTTTAATTTCTGAAAGGTTATCGGTTAGTATATTCATTAATTCTAATGAAAGATTTCTGTTTTTTTCCAAAATATCCTTCAACTCCTTTTTTGATATTCCTGAAAGTTCAACGGTTTCTACTGCAGTAGCTGATTCTTGATAAGGAACCGTATCAACAAACGAGGTGAAGCCTAAAAAATCGTCGGGTTTATAGAGTGCTGTGATAAGCTCTTTACCGCTTTCGTCCGTCTTATGTGTTTTCACCACTCCTTTAATTATCAGGTATATTTTATTTGAGTGCTCGTCCTCCTGGTAAATGGTTTCATCTTTTTTATAGCTGAGTATTTCGCCATAATCATCAAAAAAGTTTTTCAATTGATGAATATTCGATATAAGCTCTTCATCCTCATGATTTACTTTTTTTTTTAATTCGTCCTTAACCATTTTTGAAAGAATTTCGGCTTTAGCCAGTCTACTCTCAATAGCACTCAGCAATTCACTTTCTTCAAAAGGTTTGGTTAAATAATCGTCTGCTCCCATATCCATGCCTTTACGAATTTCTTTATGTTCGGTTTTGGCTGATAGAAATATGAACGGGATATGAGTGGTTTTAGTGTCTAAAGAGAGGGCCTCTAAAACACCATAGCCATCTACTTCAGGCATCATAATATCGCAAACTATAATATGTGGTATTTCTTTTTTTGCTTTAGCAATACCTATTCTTCCATTAGGTGCTGTTATCACTTTATAGTTAGACAGTTCTAACAATTCTGCTGTATTTTCTCGTAAAGCAATATCGTCTTCTATTAAGAGAATGGTCTTCATAATAACTTCTTATTATCTTTAGTGGGGATATTTATAGTGAATTTGCTTCCTACATTTTCTTCACTTGTAAAGGTAATAGTTCCCCCAAGGTTTTCCAAATGACTTTTTACAATATTGAGGCCTATTCCGGTACCCTGATTAAGCAGTGCATTTTCTGCTCGAAAATATCTACTGAAAATAAATTTTTGCTCCTTTTCAGGGATACCCATTCCTTCATCAACTATATTGATGATCAAGTTTTTTTCTTCGGAAACAACCTCTACATCTATTGTTGTATTCTCGGAAGAATATTTAAGGGCATTAATTAACAGGTTTGTTAAAATCAACTCAAGTATTTTTTCATCAAAATTAATAGTGATGCCATCAATATTTTGAGGATAATTTATTAGTTGGCCATCTTTTAATAACATATTGGCATCATAAATTACTTCGTTAATCACTTTGCTTAATGGGAAAGTACTAAACTTGTAACTTGCTTTTCCACTTTCCAAACGTTCAATAGATAAAAAGTCATTAAGTATATTATTAAGGTATTTTACTTTACTCTTTATTGTTTTAAGATGTTTATCTCTTTTTTCTTGTTGGTCAGTTTGGGTGTATTTTCCAGTAAGGGTAGCAGAGGTTAAAATACCACTCAAAGGTGTTTTAAATTCATGAGAAACCAAAGAGAGGAATTTGGTTTTTAATTCATTAAGTTCACGTTCTATTCGCAAAGATTCTTTTATCTTATTTTCGGCTTCTTTGCGTTTTTTCACTTCATCTTTTAAATCTTCAACAGTATTACGAAGCTCTTCAGTGCGTTTGGCTATCTTTTGTTCCAATTGTGAGTTTAGTTTTATAATTTTTTGTTCTTGAGCTTTTCTAACCGTAATATCAATTACCATTGCCATTACATATTCAACATCCCCTATTCTAAAAGGATTTAAACCTACCTCCACAGGAAATTGCTCTTTATCTTTTTTAGCCCCATAAAGATCACGCCCTTTACCCATCTGTCTTGTATCACTATGTTCTATAAAATGAACAAAATGATCGCTATGATTATGATGATACTTTTGAGGGATCAATATTTCGAGGGGCTTTTCAATGAGCTCTCCAATTTCATAACCAAACATTTCATTGGTAGCATGGTTACAAGCAACTATGAGTTGTTTTTTATTTACTACAATAACACCTTCAGAAACAGCTTCAAAAAGAACCTCAAATATATCACCGCTTACTTTTTGAAAAGTCTTCATACTTCAAAAGTAACGATTTTAATAATATGTGAGAGAATAGATATTTGTCATATTCATTTGATTTCAAACTAACAAAATAGTGATTCAATTTAGTTTTAAACAAATTCTAAAAACTCATTATTATGAAAACTATCAATTTAAAATGGATAGCCCTAACATTATCAGTATTGATGTTATTACAAAGTTGTAAGGTATACCATAGTAAAACTGCTACTATTGATGAAGTTATAGAATCACAAAAAAGAGTGAAAGTTAAAAGCTATAATGGCGAAATTTATAAGTTTGATAAATTACATAGGGAAAACGACCAAATATTTGGTATTGCCAAGAATAAAAGTCAAGAATGGCTAAGAAATTATGCTAAACAATTTGGTCAGGGAGAAGTGTCTGGAAAAGAGGTGAAATTTTCAATACCTGATAATGCTTTTAAAGAATATTATCTTCAAAATAAAACCTAGTCAACAATACTTACTGTAGCAATTCCAGTAGTTGTTGTAATTGGTATAGTAGGGTTGGCCTATTTATTGTATTTATCGTCAGACCCATATCAGTTTCCATTTATTCCATTTCCTTTACCATATTAAAAAATTCTATGCTGGAAAACCAACTAAAAGATATTTGAAAATAATGAATCAAATACAAAAATCAGAACAGATCAGTCCACAAGAAATTGAAAGGTTATTTATTAGATAAGTTTTACGAATGTTACTTTCCTAAAATCTTAATCAATCAAGTTTTATC
>JADFOK010000007.1 GCA_022562895.1 Bacteroidota bacterium
TTCATTATTTACAAGAACAAAAGAGGGTAACCATTATGGAAACCCTCTTTTTTGTTCAAATCATACGGGAAATGTATTTTGATAATTACACAGAATATCATACCTAATGAGTTAGCTAGTAAATGACTTTATTTACTTACCGATTCGAGATATTAGACACTTTCTCAAGTCTTTGATACTTACACCTAGTAATGTATGAAAGTACTCTTTATGGTACTTTGTAAGTGAGTAGTTTAGTTATTAATTCAGCTAACTGATTTAAACTGAATATCTTTTTTGATTAATCTATTTCAAACAATCAAGTTTCTTTATAAAAAAATCTTTGAAAAATAAATTTTCAACATCATGATAATAATCTGTTCCGTTTAATCTAACTGTTTTAATAGGTGATTTTTTTAATCTAACAATATCATTTTGTGTCAGCTTTCCTAATAAATTAAAATTTCCACAATCAATATCATCTCTGTGAAAGAATGTTACAATATCACCATTTTCTAATTTAAATTTAACATAAGATTTATCTGTTGAATATGGACTAGTACAACCTAAATCACGATTGCTTCTAATTCTAACATACTTTGAATTACCATAACGAATTAGTTGGATTCTAAGATCACTCTTGTTATTTTCATATTTATCTACTTTATATTTCAATGTGTTTTTTCTTATTAGTTTTGTGAACTCATCTTTTTCGTTGACAATATAATTACAGTCATTTATGTATTCTTTTCTCCTTTCTTCTTCTAACTTAATATTTTCTAACCTAATTTTTTTATTTTTGTTTATCCTTTCAATTTCTTTTAAACTATCCTTTCTTTTTCTCTCATACTCTATAGCTTTTACAATTGAGTCTCTTTGTTCTCTTTCTAATCGTTTTAACTCTCTCTTTAACTCTCTCTCTACAGCATCTTCAGCTTCTTTTAACCTTATGAACTTATATATTTTGTCATCTTTTTTAATCCATACGTCGCTCATAAATCCGCAAATTGAGCCAACACATACTCGGAAATAACTATCATTATAATCTAAAATAATAACTTCTTTGTCTTCTGATAAACTTGTAATTAATTCGCCCCAAGGACTTGCTGTTTTCTTTAATTTTGCCCCTTTTAGTACAATAGCTTTTAAAGTCGAATTAGAAATCATTTTTTGAATTTCTTTTAACTTGATTGCGTTTATTTGTAGCTCAATTTTTTTTATTGAATCATTCAAAATTTTTATCTGACTTAATATTTCTTTTTTTTTGTTTTCTAAATCAGAAATTTCATTTTGTTGAGCAAAACTCATTAATGAACTAAAAATTAATACTAAGAAAATGTATTTTCTCATATTCGTTATTCAAATGTTTTACAACGGTGGCAATATAAAAAATCTTTGATACTTACCCTTAGTAATGGATGAAAGTACTCTTTATGGTACTTTGTAAGTGAGTAGTTTAGTTATTAATTCAGTTAACTGATTTATACTGATTTCCTATTTGATTATTCAATACTTTTTTCAATTACAATATCATCTTTTACCAAACAACCTTTCTGTTTGTCTTTTAGATAAATAAAACCACCCATTTAATCCTTGACTATGCAATACGCTTATTCTAATTGAAGCCATTGTTTTTTTTATAATGATTTCATCTTCACCTAGAGTAATACTCCTTTTTTCTTTTGTTTTAAAACCATCCATCAAGAAATTAAACAAGTATTCTAAATCTTCCTGATTTGCATAAAAGGATATAGTCTTAGTATCTCTTATATTTGCATATTCCAAATTAATATAAGTTAAAAGGTATAGATTATTTCCATCTTCTCTTTTATAAAAATCAAGTCTTGGATAACCTACATTTTTATCAGCTTTACCTACTAATATAGATTCTTCTACTGTCTTGGATTTTCCAACTTGGCAAAACATATTGTTAAAGCAAAAAAGGCAAAAAACAGAGATAATAATTAAATATTTTTTCATCATAAAATTAATTCCAATTGGTTAAAAATTTATAGATTAAAGATACTAATAAAATTCATTCTCAATTTTCGTTTAATCATTAACGAAAATATTTAAAGATGAGGAATTTAAGAATGATAAATGTTAATATTTATTAGTAATCATTGTATATCTTTAACAGTATTAAATCTTTAATTATGAAAAAGATATTTCTAGTATTATTAATTATACTTTATAACTTTGTTAGTATTGCACAGGAGCAAGACGAAAAAATATTATTTAAAACTGTTTCGGTTAAAGATGGAAAATTAAAAAAATTTCCATATTTATCAAGTGATTTTGTTAGTCAATTTTCAATTGGTGATTCAATCTATGTTTTTGATTTTAAAAACAGAAATTATCTTGTAAGTATTAATAATGATATTGGATATATTTATCAAGGTCTTTATTTTTTTGAAAATTATAAGATTAAAAAATATTCCGACTCTATTAGAAGACTTGAGAGAGACTCCTTATCTGTTTATCGAAAACGGAGTAATATTTATAATGAGAAAAGAGTAAAAGAATATAAAACTAAATGTCAATATAGAACAAATAAGGTTGATGAGTTTAGTGGAAAAATTAGGAAATCAACACCTTATTATGAATTAGGAAAAATACATAATTTTTATATTTCAATTTCATTGGGTAATTTTAATGGTCGAAAATACCTTTATTTCACTACCAATTTAGACATTGGGTGTACAAATCCTTATAAAAGTGATCGGTCAACTGCTAAAATTAAATTGGAAAATGGCGATATACTAAATTTTTATCATTCAGGTGTTTTAGATTGTGGAGAATACTATTTAACAGGTAAACTTTCAAATAGTGAAATAATTAAATTAAAAAAATCAAAAATTTCAACAATAAGATTAATTGGCACAGAAGGGTATCAAGATTTTACAGAAATTGAATACAATGATGTATTTTTTGATAAGTTAAAATGTATAGAATAATATAATTGTAAGTATTAACTATGACTAGGCAACAGCACGAAAGCAAGTTAAAGAGTAGAAATAAAATATAAACATTATGAAAAAAACATCTGAAATGTCTGATAGAGAAATTCAAGAAGCAATGCTTACAAATCAAAGAATAATAACTGGTAAAACAAGATCTATGAGTGGTTGGATTACTTTTATTGGAATTCTTATTATTCTTGGAGTTATAGGACAAATAATATATCTTACAAGTCAAGCCCAGTAAAAGTACCCGGGGTTAAAAATATAATTACCATAAAAGAATAAAAACTAACTTATTTTAATATTGTTGACTAATAGTTGACTAAATAAGTAATAAATAAATTATAAGTGATTGTTTTTAAAACAATTACGAATTTATAAAGTGGTCCCACATGGACTCGAACCATGGACCCCCTGATTATGAGTCAGGTGCTCTAACCAGCTGAGCTATGGGACCGTTTGTATTTCTCTTTTATCTACATTTTGTGTCATTCCAACATAAAACCTTCCGTCTTTTTTGCTTCTAATCACATAAACATAAATTATCTCAATATCACAAACTCTTTATTTCGGTGCTCCCTGCCTGCCGTACCGCCAGGTAGGCAGGTAACCAGCTGAGCCCTGCCTGCTATACCGTAAGGCTGGCAGGTATGGGACCAATTATAGTTTGCAAATTTAAAACACTTTATAAATCCCGCAAGCTATTTATTGCTATTATTTATATCCTGACAAAGCTCCACTAAAACTCCCTTTGATGATTTAGGATGTAAAAAAACCACCCATTTATTATCTGCTCCTCTTCTTGGTTCATTATTAAGAACAATAAAACCTTCTTTTTTTAATCGTTTTATTTCAGCTTTAATGTCGCTAACCGAAAAAGCTATGTGATGAATTCCTTCCCCGCGCTTATCGATAAATTTTGCAACAGGGCTTTCGGGATTTGTTGCCTCAAGTAATTCTATTTTGCTTTCTCCGCAAATGAAAAAAGACGTGTTGACTCCTTCGCTTTCAACTATTTCTGTTTTATAATGAGAATAACCTAATAAGCTTTTGTATATATTATTAGCATCTTCAATATTTGAAACGGCTATACCTATATGTTCTATTTTTAGCATTGTTTACTTTTTTTATAAAGTTAAAACTTTCTGGTAATCAATCCCAAAACCACGTGACAAATCTTTAATTGTGGTACTTTTGTAGTATGACAGAAAGTACCAGACAAAAAAAGATTGCGGGAGTTTTGCAAAATGATCTTGCCTTAGTGTTACAAAAAATGCTGCGCGATTCCGGTCAACAGGGTATTATCATCTCTGTTACAAAAGTAAGTGTTACCGTCGATCTATCAATGTCAAATGTATATGTAAGTGTTTTTCCTGCCGATAAAGCTTCCTTAATTGTTAAGGAATTAAATGAACTTAAGCCAAAAATAAAACATCAAATTGCTCAAAAAACAAGGTATCAATTAAGAAGAATGCCCGATTTGGTTTTTTATAATGATGATTCTCTTGAATATATAAATAAAATTGAAGACGCTTTAAAAGGAGAGGAAAATCCAATTAAAGATCCTAAACTACTCCCAAAAAGAAAAAATATATAAGGTGAATTTTTCGTTATATATAGCCAAACGTTATTTATTTACTAGAAGTAGCAACAATGCTATCAACATCATAACGGGCATTGCTGCAACCGGAGTCGTTTTGGGGGCTATGTCTTTGTTTATTGTTCTTTCAGGTTTTTCCGGATTGAAAGATTTTAGCCTTCAGTTCACAAACGTATTCGACTCCGATTTAAAAGTTATTCCAGCAAAAGGTAAAACCTTAACTTTTACCAGTCATATAGCAGATAAAATAAATAACATTCAGGGTGTTGAAGCTTATTCTAAAGTCATCCAGGAAAGAATTTTTCTACAATACCGTGGTAAAAATCATATTGCATTAATAAAAGGTGTCGATGAAAACTATAAAAATGTAAACCCTGTAGAGAGTATTCTTTTTTTAAGCGAATGGTTTACGCCCAATCAAAATGAGGTTGTTATAGGACTTGGGATTTCTTCAAAACTTTCTTTAGGGGTTATGGATTACAGTGATTTACTGGAAATATACGTGCCTAAACCGGGAAAAGGTCAAATTTTAAATGCGTCTAATGCCTTTACAAAAAAAGGGGTTGTAGTGTCCGGAATGTATCAAATTAATGAGGAATTAGACAGTAAGTATGTTTTTTCAGATATTGAATTTGCCCGTTCGCTCTTAAATCTAGATTCAACTAAAATTTCTTCAATTGAATTTAAATTCCTCCCAAATTATTCAGAAGATGACATTCGGATACAATTAAAAGAAATCTTTTCTGAAGAAATTATCCTCAAAAATCGAATTCAGCAAAATGATGCGCTTTACAAGATGCTGAATACTGAGAATATTGCTGTATATCTTATTTTTACTCTTGTTCTTATTATCGCTCTATTTAATGTGATTGGATCGATAATAATGATGATTCTCGATAAACGTAAAAACATTAAAACACTTTACAGCCTTGGGGCTAAGATTTCAGATATAAGAAAGATTTTCTTTTTGCAGGGTGTGCTTATGTCAACATTAGGAGGATTATTGGGAATCTTTCTTGGAGTTATTATCGTTTTTATCCAGATGAAATTTGAATTTGTGAAAATTACACGCACACTCGCTTATCCGGTAAAACTGAATCTTTCAAATATCATAGTGGTTTTTGCAACCATTACAATATTAGGGATAATTGCTTCAAAAATTGCTTCAAGTAGAGTTCGTGAAAAATTACTTACTTAAAAACAAAAATAATACGTGTTTTTGGCCAAAAATCATCTTTTTTAGTGAATTTTAGAAGAAATATGTGTAAATATAGCGTTTTTTGTTAAAAATCTCTTGCTTTTTAAAATCCTTTTTAGGAAAATCATTAACCCTTATTACTGCCTATAATGAAAATTGAAAATCGCCGTATTTTTCTAAAATCTTATCAAAAACCTCAAAAACTGCCTCAGAATCATCACTTGTTACCATTTTTAGCCTAAATTCTTTAAAATCGGGAATTCCCCTAAAGTAATTTGTATAATGGCGTCGGGTTTCAAAAATGCCCAGTTTTTCACCTTTCCAGTCAATGGCCATTTGCAAATGTGTTTTAGCAGTTTCAACTCTTTCATTCATGGTGGGGGGTGCCAAATATTTTCCTGTTTTTAAATAATATTTTACTTCTTTAAAAAACCAGGGGTATCCAATACTTGCGCGACCTATCATAGCTCCATCTAATCCGTATTTATCACGCATTTCAAGCGCTTTTTCCGGCGTATTTACATCGCCATTGCCAAATATAGGAATGTGGATGCGGGGATTGTTTTTTACCTCTGAAATTGGGGCCCAGTCCGCATCACCTTTAAACATTTGTACACGGGTACGGCCGTGAATTGAAATGGCTTTACAGCCTACATCTTGAAGTCTTTCTGCTACTTCGACAATTTTTATAGAATTTTGATCCCATCCCAAACGTGTTTTTACCGTTATAGGCAGTTTGGTATGATTTACCATAGCTTTTGTAAGGGATACCATAAGATCAATATCTTTTAAAATACCTGCACCTGCACCTTTGCTAACCACTTTCTTTACAGGACAACCAAAATTAATATCGATAATGTCTGGCTTTGATGCTTCCACAATTTCTACACTTCGAAGCATAGATTCTAGGTTTGCGCCAAATATTTGAATTCCTACCGGACGTTCTTTTTCGTAGATGTCAAGTTTCATAACGCTTTTGGCAGCGTCACGGATTAACCCTTCTGAAGAAATGAACTCCGTATAAACCACATCAGCTCCCTGCTCCTTACAGAGGGCACGAAACGGCGGATCACTAACGTCCTCCATAGGCGCCAATAACAAAGGGAATTCTCCAACGTCTATATTTCCAATTTTTGCCATAGATTTTGCAAAAATACGTAATTTAATAAGCTATTTAAGAAGAACTAAGGATAAGGGTAATTTAATCTTTCAGCTTCGTTATTTTCAATATCACGATTGGTGTCTATTAATACGGTATTCCCAAAAGTATATTTAAATCCAATTTTGAAAAATCTGGATTCGGGTTTAGCAAAATAGGAGTTATCCTGATTATAATACCTTGATGTAATGTTTATGTTATATGTATTAAACAAATCCTCAACTCCCATAGTGATACTTGCTCTTTTATTCCAAAATGATTTTCTGAAAGAAATTGAAAGATTAAACTGATTCTTAAAATCGTATGACCCGTGTATCCAGTTTGATATATATAACAATGAAATGTCACTGGTAATAGTTTTATCTTTTGATAGGGTGAGTCCGTTATATATCTGGCTATAAAAACCCACAGTGTTATTAGAATAGGTTTCTGGGATGCTTTCTACTGAAAAAAACTCGTTTTCAATATAGTATGTTGATGTATATGCACTAAGATACCACCACGGATACAATGAAGAAACAAAAATAAGATCAATACTATAATTTTTATCGCTAATTATGTTGGAATCTACATTTCGTAAAGTATTATTTTCATTGTCTTGAAATGTTAAAGTACTCAATTTATTTTTCCCTTCAATATAATAGGCATCAATAAACCATTTATTTTTATAATTATAACTCAACATATATTTATTATCTATTCCGGGTACTAAATTTGGATTACCTTCATTAAAGCTATTGTCATTTAAAAAATATTTGAAAGGATTAAGGCTTTGATACCGAGGCCTTTCAATCCTCCTGGCATAACTCACACCAAGGGTGTTGTTCTCATTTAGTAAATACTGAAGTGTTCCCGTTGGAAAAAGTTCAAAATACTCCTGTCTATTTGCTATCCCTAATGAGCGTGAATCCCCAATAACGTCAGTATATTCTCCTCGAAATCCAATATCTATTTCCCATTTTGGCCAGGTATTCGTATAATTGATATAACCTGCATAAATAGATTCATTATAGACAAATAAATCTGAAAGAGATGCATTAAATTCTAGGACACTGTTTTGGATATTAAAATATTCCAATCCGCTTTTTGTGTTAATACTTGAATATTTTACACCCGAATCAAAATCACCATTTTTTAATGGTGTACTAAGAGAGATTTGGCTCGTAAAAATATCGGTGTCCTGTTTCGCTTCAGTAAAAAAATTATTAGTGCGTAATAAATCGCCATTTGGCAAAAAATAACTAGTATTAACATCTTGGGTTTGTTCGTTTTTGTAAACAATGTAATTAGCCGTAGTAGCAATCTCAGTTCCTTTTTCGTCAATGATTATTTTGTATTCGGCATTAAAAGAAAGGTTAGATTTATCGTTTTCTAATGAGCTTTTAGTTTTAAATGTAGAATCTAGTTGTTTTTGTGTGTTAAATATTTCACCAAAGACATTATTGTTAAAACTCGTATTAGGTGAAACGAAAACATTAGAAGTTATACTAATTGAATTTTTATCATTGAGTGTGAAATCCAAAATTATATTGCCTTGGTGTGCAAGGGATTTTGTAGTTCGATTAAAATCGGTGATCCAAAAAGATTTTATGTCTCCATTGGGCTTGAAAGTTGTAATCTTCCCATCTTGATCTTTATATTCTTTTCGAGGACTAATCCCATAGCTCCCATAAAAATTCATCCATTTATTTTTAAAGATATGGGACATTCCAAAGTTATATTTTGGGTAAATAGCTTGCTCATAGGTGCCATTTATTGAAGTTTTATACCCTATCGAAATGGATTTAGAAGTTATGATATTTAGAACTGCTCCAGCTTCTGCATCGTATTTGGCTGAAGGAATTGTAATAACCTCAATTGATTTTATAAAAGAAGCATCTATATTTTTTAGTAATGATGTGATTTCAAAAGCGGAAAGATATATTCGTTTTCCATCCAGATATATTTGTGTGGGAGAGTTCTTAATTGAAATATTGTCTCCAATAACCAAAACGCCAGGTGTCTTGCTTAATAAACTTAAAGTATTTCCTGTTGAAAGGGTTGTGTTTTCAACGTTAAAAACCATTCTCCCTGCTTCTTTTAGTATAGTGGGTTTCTTTATTGCTATGATTGTTTCATCTAAGGATTCTATGGCTTGTTCCAGAACTATAGTATTTAGGTTTAGATATGTTTTGAAATTGATAGTTCGTTCTATGAAGTCGTAACCTATGTAGCTAAAGGCAATAATATATTCACCTTCATTTAGTTCTTTAAAATTAAATTTTCCTTTTTCATCGGTGGATGTACCTGAAATTGGCACTAAAACACCCGAAGAATTAATAGCGGATAATATAACATTTACATATGAAATAGGGTTGTTTTCATTATCTGTTACTTGCCCTTCTAAAGTAACTTCTTGGGCAAACAAAACAATAGGGAGTAATAAATATATTAGCAAACAAACTTTTTGCATCATAAAATGTAGGTATTAAGGCAATATCTCCCTTTAAGAAATACATCCCCTTTTAATGTGTTTTCTGGGGAGATGAAAGATTTTCATATAATATTTCGCCGTTAATACAAATATGTAATTATTTAATTAAACCACAAAAAGATTTTATTTTTATTCGTTATATGGTAATAACTTAAAAACTATGTTTTTAATCTATATTTGCAAGCTAATCCTAGTACAGGTTTATTTTTATGAAAAATATTCGAAATTTTTGCATAATTGCCCATATAGATCATGGTAAAAGCACCTTGGCCGATAGGCTTTTAGACCGTACCGGTACTGTAACCGACCGTGAGAAGCAGAATCAATTGCTCGACACCATGGACCTGGAACGTGAGAGAGGTATTACCATAAAAAGTCATGCCATACAGATGGAGTATGAATATGAGGGAGAAAATTATATTTTAAATCTTATTGATACTCCCGGACATGTTGATTTTTCATACGAAGTATCACGTTCTATCGCTGCTTGTGAAGGAGCTTTGCTTGTTGTGGATGCGGCACAAAGCATACAGGCACAGACCATATCAAATTTATATTTAGCATTAGAAAGCAACTTAGAAATTATTCCGGTACTAAATAAGGTAGACCTCCCTTCTGCTAACCCAGAAGAAGTAACCGAAGATATTATAGATTTATTAGGGTGTGATGTAGATGATATCATTCCTGCAAGTGCTAAAACAGGGATTGGTATTGAAGAAATCTTACATGCGATTATCAATAGAATACCTCCTCCAACCGGTAATGTTAATGAACCTTTACAGGCATTAATTTTTGATTCGATTTATAATCAGTATCGGGGAGTGGAAACCTATTTTAGAATGCTTAACGGGGAAATTAAAAAAGGGCAACATATTAAATTTATGGCAACCGGAAAATCTTATTTTGCTGATGAAGTGGGGATATTAAAGTTAAAACAAGTGCCTAAAAGCAGTATTAAAGCAGGTAATGTTGGTTACTTAATAACCGGTATTAAAGAAGCTCGTGACGTAAAAGTGGGTGATACTATTACAGATTTTAAAAACCCAACGCAAAATAGTGTTGAAGGCTTTGAAGATGTAAAACCTATGGTATTTGCCGGTATTTATCCTATAGATAATGATGATTTTGAAGAACTTAGGAGTTCTATGGAAAAGCTTCAGTTAAATGATGCCTCTTTGGTTTTTCAACCTGAGAGCTCAGCAGCTCTGGGTTTTGGTTTTCGTTGCGGGTTTTTAGGAATGCTTCATCTGGAAATCATTCAGGAGCGTTTAGAACGCGAATTTAATATGACCGTAATTACTACCGTTCCTAATGTGTCATACCATGCCTATACAAATAAAGAGCCCAATAAGATTCTTTTAGTAAACAACCCTTCCGATTTGCCGGAACCATCCAGTTTAAATCGCGTTGAAGAACCCTATATAAAAGCCAGTATCATTACAAAATCTGATTTTGTTGGCCCCGTAATGTCACTTTGTATTGAGAAACGCGGTAAAATTACACATCAGACATACCTTACAACAGAACGCGTTGAGCTTTCTTTCGATATGCCTTTGGCAGAAATAGTCTTTGACTTTTATGATAAACTCAAAACGATTTCAAAAGGTTATGCTTCCTTCGATTATCACCCAATTGGGATGCGCGTATCTCAATTGGTTAAAGTTGATGTGTTGCTTAACGGAAAAATTGTAGATGCGCTTTCAGCATTATTACACAAGGATAATGCATATAATATTGGAAAAAAAATGTGTGAAAAGCTTAGACAGCTAATTCCTCGTCAACAGTTTGATATCCCTATTCAATCGGCAATTGGCTCTAAAATTATTGCTCGTGAAACAGTAAAGGCTTTACGTAAAGACGTAACTGCAAAATGTTATGGTGGGGATATTTCACGAAAAAGAAAACTTCTTGAAAAGCAGAAAAAAGGTAAAAAACGTATGCGCCAAGTAGGTAATGTAGAGATTCCGCAAGAAGCATTTATGGCGATATTAAAGCTTAATGATTAACCTCCGCAATTAGCACCTGCTGCTTCGAGATCTGCAATATAAATATCATATCGCACTCCTGTGTCTTCGCCATTTACTGATGCGTTTCCGTTGCTTTCCTCACATACTTCAAAAGTTTGGGTTTGAGGTGAATTACAATTGGTGCATGAACGTGTGTCATCATCCTTACAAGAAGTAACCAATAGTAAAATAATCATAAAAATTGTATTGATTGTTTTTTTCACATTAAGACGTTTTTTGCTATTGCTATCTAATAACGTAGTTCTTTTTCTAATGTTATTCCGAAGAATTTATTTCTTCAATATCTAAGGGCTTTCCTAAATAAACCAGTTTATATCCTTTTTCAATAACGTTTATGTCTTTGCTATACGAAGTAATAATTTCAAGTTCCCCGTCGCTGTCCTTTAAAAATAGAGGGATGGTGTTTTTGTCATTAATTGTAATCTCTATAAGATTCTTATAATGTGCGTTATCATTAATAATTATTTCATGAATAACCGGGTATTTCTGTGCTATTCTAGTCAATACCGCAAAATCATCTGTATGAGAAAATAAGCCTTCTTGTGGATTGTTTGTAAGGTCGTTCATCTCTTCTTCTGTAATCAATCTATAGGCACCATTTGCACCATATTTATTTCGAAATTTTTTTATTGCGTATTTATTAATGTCCGAGCTTCCCGTTAATGCCATTAAAAAACCCAAATCATTCAATTCAATATTGTCGACTAATGTGTCTGAATAAATATTATTATTAATAGCTTCCAGCCCTATTTCTTTTGCCTTGGAAATGTTTGTGTGGTTACTATCTATTAACACAACATGTTTTTCGTTTTTTTCTAAATAGCGCCCTATTAACCTTGAAATATCGGAAGCTCCAATAATAAGGAATCCTTCCGATTTCTTTAAAAAAACACCTGTAATTCTAGCAAAAAGCCTTGCAGTTGTGGCGTTTAATAAAACAGTTCCTAACACAATCATAAATACCAGGGGAGTGATATATTCTGCCCCTTTTATTCCCATATTAACTAGTTTCAATCCAAATAAAGAAGCAATTCCTGCAGCAACGATTCCCCTCGGCCCAACCCAGCTAATAAAAAGTTTTTCATTTAATTTTAAGCTTGAGTTACGGGTGCTTAAAAACACACCTATAGGCCGTAACACAAAAACTACAATGGTAAAAAGAATGGCTGTTTGCCAGTTATAAATGAGCCATAAATCTTCCATATTTATGTTTGCTGAAAGTAATATGAATAATATGGAAATAAGAAGTATGCTTAATGATTCCTTAAAATACAAAAGTTCTTTTAAGTATAAGGACTTTGAATTTCCCAATACCATTCCCATCACAACAACAGCAAGTAATCCCGATTCATGAGCAAAACTATCTGATAAAACAAAAACACCTAAAACCGAAGCTAGTGCAAATACGTTCAACAGATAATGAGGAATCCACTTTCTGTTTATTGCAAAATTTAGGGCATGGGCAAATGTAAACCCGAAGGTAGATCCGAACAGGACAATTTTTCCAAATTCAATAAATGCTGTTTTTGTAAACTCTCCCCCGGCTCCTACACTTATGAATTCAAAAACAAGTACTGCCACTAATGCACCAATTGGGTCTATTAATATTCCTTCCCATTTTAGTATAGCCGACACGTCTTTTTTAAGAGGAATGTTTCTTAAAATAGGTGTGATAACAGTAGGCCCTGTTACAATTATTAAAGCTGAAAATAAAAATGAAATCTCCCAGCTTAAACTAAAAATATAATGTGTGGTAATCGCTGCGCCAATAAAAGTAACTAATGCGCCTAACGTTATAAGTTTGGTAATAACAACTGGGCCTACATTTTTTATTTCTTTAAGTTTTAATGTTAGCCCTCCTTCAAAGAGAATAATGCTTATTGCTAGCGAGACAAAATAAAAAAGATTTTCTCCGGCAAACAATCCTTCTTTTCCGTTCCATACAGGTTCTATCCATTTTGTGCCATCATTCGATAAAAATTCAGCCGAAATGGGACCTACCAACAGGCCTATTAATAATAGGGGTAATATGGCTGGGATTTTTAATTTCCAAGCAAACCACTGTGCTAATATGCCTAAAATAATAATTCCTCCTAATTCTAGCATGGATAAAAATTTTTGTTAAATTACTAATTTTAGTCGAATGATTCTCGTGGATATTTCTCCTTTTATATTAATTATTGTTGTGCCTGCAAAAATGGTTTTATATATTTAAAGCAAATTAACAAACATCTAACCATAAATGGACCTACAGTTTATTATTCTTTTAACTGGTTTTGCTATAGTGGCCATTGCCGGTCATGAAATAGCTAAGGTTTTTCAAAAAGTTAAGTTTCCATTGATAACCGGGTTGATTATCACTGGAATTATTGCGGGTTCTTCTGTCTTAAAATTTATCCCTTCAGAATCACTTCCAAAACTTAATTTTTTAAATGAAGTTGCTCTGGCTATTATTGCCTTTTCGGCAGGATCAGAACTGTACTTAAAAGAATTGCGCAGTAGATTAAACAGTATAAAATGGATGACGATAGGGCAGTTAACCGTTACCTTTTTATTAAGTTCAATAGCTATTTTCTATGGGTCTTCCTATATCCCTTTCTTGGCGGATTTATCGCCAAGTATTAAGATGATCATTTCCGTATTGTTTGGTGTTATTTTCGTAGCGCGATCTCCTTCATCTGCTATTGCTGTAATAAATGAATTACGTGCCAATGGTCCCTTTACTAAAACAGCAATGGGGGTTACCGTATTGATAGATGTTATAGTAATCGTAATTTTTGCAATTTGTTTTGCAATTGCAAAGGCTATAATTAATAATGAAGAGTTGGGATTTTCTTTTTTATTGTTTTTGTTAATTGAATTAGTTCTTTCGTTTGGGCTTGGGATTTTATTGGGGAAAATTCTTCAAATTCCATTATCTTTTAAAATTAATAAGCATCTAAAGGCTATAGTTATAACCTTATTAGGGTATGGAGCCTATCTATTTGCCTCATTTATTAAAGCGAATACCGAAAATGTTTTTCAACACGAGATCATATTAGAGCCCCTTTTAATTTGTATTATAGGTAGTTTCTACATTACAAATTACAGTAAAAATAGAATAGAATTTATTGAACTACTTGAAAAAATTAGCCCAATAATCTATATTATTTTCTTCATTCTTATAGGGGCTTCCGTTTCACTACAAACCTTATCGCAGGTGTTTTGGATTGCTCTTGCCCTTTTTGCACTTCGTCTTTTTACAATAGTTTTTGGCAGTATTTTCGGTGTTGTAGCGGCAAAAGATGATAAAAAATATACTTTTATTTCGTGGATGCCCCATATTACTCAGGCTGGGGTTGCACTTGGATTAACAACATTAATTGCTGCCGAATTCCCTGTTTGGGGGTACGAATTTCAAACTATAATTATCGCCATCATCGTATTAAATCAATTAGTTGGACCTCCTCTTTTTAAATTAGCAATTAATTTTGTCGGTGAAAGTCATTTAAAACACAAAACCCCAGATTTTGACGGTGTTAGAGATGCTGTAATCTTTGGATTAGAAAGTCAATCTATTGCACTTGCTATGTCTTTAAAACAACATGGCTGGAATCCGAAAATTGTTTCCGTTTCTGAAAGTGTAGATGGAAGCAATGATGATTTTAGTGTTGTTTCAGTAGATGATATTTCACTGGAATCCTTTAAGGATTTGAAATTGGAAAATGCAGATGTTATAGTCTGTTTGATGTCTGATGATGAAAATTTCAAAATTTCGGAACTCGTTTATGAAAATATTGGTACAAAAGATATTATTGTTCGGTATAATGGCACAAGATCTTTTCTCGAAAAATTTAATGAATTGGGTGTGCGGATTATTGATCCGTCATTAGCAATGATCAACCTGCTAGATCACTTTGTTCGTTCGCCAAATGCAACTTCTATATTACTAGGACTAGATACAACGAAAGATTCAATTGATGTTGAAATTAGAAATAAAGATATTCACGGTATGACCTTACGTGATTTGCGTTTTCCAACAGATGTGATTGTGCTTTCTGTACTTCGTAAGGATCAGATTATTATCTCTCACGGATATACAAGATTACGGCTTGGAGATATAGTGACTTTAGTGGGAACAAAAGAAAGTGTAGAAAATGTTCGCTTTAAACTAGAATCTTAATTAATTATTTAGTTTTGGTTGTTCTCTCTTCATTTCATTACTTTGCAAGTATATGAAGCTATATCCTATTGAAGCAGGAAACTTTAAGCTTGATGGCGGCTCGATGTTTGGCGTAGTTCCTAAATCTCTTTGGTCTAGAACCAATCCTCCAGATAACAATAATATGATCGACATTGCTGCCCGTTGTTTGCTTATTGAAAACGGCAACAGACTTACGCTTATTGACACTGGAATGGGTAATAAACAAAGTGATAAATTCTTTGGGTATTATTATCCGTGGGGTGACTATTCGTTGGATTCTTCACTTAAAAAAGCTGGTTTTCATCGAGATGATATTACAGATGTTTTCCTTACACACCTTCATTTCGATCATTGTGGCGGAGGAATAAATTGGAATAATGACCGAACAGGGTATGAGCCAAATTTTAAAAATGCAATTTTTTGGAGTAATCAGCGTCACTGGGATTGGGCTACAAAACCAAATCGTAGAGAAAGGGCATCATTTTTAAGAGAAAATATTTTTCCTATGAAAGAAAGTGGTCAATTGAAATTTATTAAAGAACCTGAATCAGATTTTTCTGAAACCAACGAGCTTGATTTTGGTATATTATTTGTAGATGGGCATACTGAAAAACAAATGATCCCCCATATACAATTCAAAGGAAGAACCCTGATATTTATGGCAGATTTATTACCTACTGCCGGTCATATTCCTTTACCCTTTATAATGGGGTACGACACAAGACCCTTATTAACATTGCCTGAAAAAGAAAAATTTCTAAATATTGCAGCTACTAATAATTACTATTTATTTTTAGAACATGATGCTCATAATATAATAATTACAGTAAAACACACCGAAAAAGGTGTGCGTCTGAACAAATGTTTTACTTTTGACGAACTTTTTAATTAATTACACTCAAATGAAAATTTCAAAATCCTGTCTATTGGTTGCTATAATAGCAATCTTTTTAACAAGCTGTGGTGTTAGTATAGCTCCTATAGTTTCAGTGCCTATAGGAAACATTGATGCATTGCCTTTAAAGGTTACCCCCCTTTCAGACACACAATACAAAACTTGGGGTGCATCAGATCTAGTAAATGACACAATCCCCGGAATGAGCATAAATAAAGCCTATATCGAAATTATAAAAAATCAAAAAGGGAAAAAAGTTATTGTTGCTGTAATAGACAGTGGTGTTGATATTGAACACGAAGATCTTAAAAATCTGATTTGGGTGAATAAAGACGAAATTCCAAACAATGGAATAGACGATGATAATAATGGATATATAGACGATATCCATGGGTGGAATTTCCTCGGAGATATAGTGGGTGAAAATATGGAGTATGTTCGTTTTATCAAAAAATTTGAACCTTATTTTAAAGGTAAGCCCGAAGCTTCAATTAGTGCCGCCGATAACGCAGATTTTGAATTATACCAAAAAGCCAAATCAGAATATGACAAAGAACAACAAGCGGCATTATCAAACAAGACCCGATATCAACAAATTCTTTCCCGTTTAGAGCCTGCGCATAAAGCCATTACTGAGAAATTAGGGAAAGAAGATTATTCGAAAGAAGATTTAGCCGGTATTAAAAACCCAACAACCAACGAGCAGCAACAAATTAAATCACTTACACAAATGCTTTCTTATGGAGATTCTGTTCCAGAAGTCATAGAACAACTCACTGAAGGTGTCGCTTATTTTGGGGGAAGATTGGATACGCACTTTAATTTAAACAAAGATTTTAGAGATGTGTTAGGCGATGATCCCAATGATATTAATGACAAATACTACGGAAACAATGACGTTGATGGACCTACAAAAGATAAAGAAGATGTTCGCCATGGAACTCACGTTGCCGGAATTATTGCTGCGCAACGAAATAATGGTATAGGAATGAATGGGGTGGCTAATAATGTTGAAATTATGGTGATCCGTGCTGTTCCAGATGGTGACGAATACGATAAAGACATCGCGCTTGCTATTCGTTATGCGGTAGATAATGGCGCTTTGATAATTAATACAAGCTTTGGGAAATACTATTCTCCACACCCTGAATGGGTTTGGGATGCTATTAATTATGCTTCAAAAAAAGATGTTCTTATCGTTAATGCTGCCGGTAATGAAGGGAAAGATCTAGATACAATCCAGGTGTATCCTAATGATCAAGAAGGCACAGGTCCCGAAATATCCGATTCTTTTATTACCATTGGTGCGCTTAATTATAATTACGGCAATAATATGGTAGCTACTTTTTCTAACTACGGAAAATCTAATGTAGATGCATTTGCTCCAGGTGTGAAAATATGGTCTACAACACCGTTGGATACCTATGATTTCCTTCAGGGAACATCTATGGCGTCTCCTGCTGTTGCAGGTGTAGCGGCAATGATTCGGTCTTTTTATCCTAGACTTTCAGCTAAACAAGTAAAGCTAATTCTGATGAACAGCGGTTTAGCTTCTAACCTTTCTGTAAGTCTGAGTGGAGATGAATCTAATGTCGATAATTTTAAAAATATCTCAAAATCCGGGAAAATGGTCAATCTTTACAATGCTTTGATCATGGCAAGTAAAATGAAAAATTAATAATGAAAAACACTATGAAAATATTTATTTGCCGTTTATTCTTTTTATTATTTGCTGGTATTGCTTTTTCACAAAACAATACCGGGTATTGGCAACAAAAAGTTGATTATAAAATGGATATCGATATGAATGTCGATACGAACCAATACAGAGGGAAACAAGAATTGATATATACCAATAATTCGCCCGATACACTCCATAGAATATTCTATCATTTATATTTCAATGCTTTCCAGCCCGGTAGTGAGATGGATATTCGATCCCAAACAATATCAGGTTCCGATAGCCGGGTATCAGATAAAATCTCAAAATTAACGCCTTCAGAAATTGGTTTTATAAAAGTTGGCTCCCTTACCCAGGACAATATTTTGGTTGTTTATGAAGTGGTTGGAACTATTTTAGAAGTAACTCTAAATAAACCCGTTTTTCCGGGTGACAGCACTCTTTTAAAAATGGAATGGATTGCACAGGTTCCCGTTCAGATACGAAGATCTGGACGTAATAATGCTGAAGGAGTGGCTTACTCAATGACACAATGGTATCCAAAGCTTGCTGAATACGATTTTGAGGGCTGGCATGCAGATCCATATATTGCTCGTGAATTTCATGGAGTCTGGGGTGATTTTGATGTAAAAATTACTATCGATAAGGATTATACCATTGGTGGTTCGGGATATCTTCAGAATCCACAAGAAATAGGTCACGGTTATCAAATGCCGGGTCAAAAAACGAAGAGACCTAAAAAGGGAAAATATACCTGGCATTTTAATGCACCAGATGTACATGATTTTACCTGGGTCGCCGATCCTGATTTTATTCACGACACCTATAACGGACCCAATGGTGTTACTTTACATTTTTTCTATAAAAACAATCCTGAAATTATTGATAATTGGAAAAATCTTCAGCCGATAACTGCAAAGCTTATGGCCTATTACAACGAGAATATAGGGGCCTACCCTTATAAACAATATTCTGTAATTCAAGGTGGAGACGGTGGAATGGAATATGCTATGTGTACCTTAATTTCAGGTGAACGAAAATTTAATAGTTTGGTGGGTGTAACCTCACACGAAATGGCACACTCTTGGTTTCAGTTTTTACTGGCAACCAACGAAAGCAAACATGAATGGATGGACGAAGGGTTTACCTCTTATATTTCAGGTTGGGCCATGAACGAAGTAATGAATCAAGGCAAGTCTAATCCGACTAAAAGATCCTATCAGGGATATAATTTTTTGGTTAAAAGTGGTGAAGAACAACCACAAACCACCCACGCCGATCGTTATGCCAGTAATCGCAGTTATGGTATTAGCGCATATAGTAAAGGAGCTATCTTTATTTCACAATTAGGTTATGTGATCGGACTAGAAAACCTGAAGAAAACTCTAAAGCGTTACTACGCTGATTTTAAATTTAAGCACCCTACTCCTAACGATTTTATCCGTGTTGCCGAAAAAGTCTCAGGAGCAGAGTTGGATTGGTATCTCATGGATTGGACACAAACCACCAATACTATCGACTATGGTATTAAAAGCGTAATTACAGAAGAAGCCTCTATAAAGATCACACTGGAACGAATTGGCCTTATGCCAATGCCTATAGATCTAATTGTACGCTATGAAGACGGTACTGAGGAATCTTTTTACATTCCTTTACAAATGATGCGTAGTGAAAAACCAAATCCCGACCCCAATGTAAAAAGAACGGTTTTACCAGATTGGGCCTGGGCGTATCCCAACTATGAATTTGTTATTTCAAATGGAAAAAAGGTTAAAATCATTACTATCGACGCATCAAATTTAATGGCAGACATCAATCCAGATAATAATATGTTTAAGGTAGAATAATTACTGTTTAGAATACGATTCTAACTATTGGAAAAACCTCAACGATAAAAATTACCGGATTGCGAAGTCCTTGTAAATAACTCAATCGAATTCAAGATGGATTAATGAGTGCTGTTTTAGATAAAGATGCAGAAGGAATTATAATCTTTAACCCTGGTGTTTGGTATTGTGGTTAAAGGTGGTAACATTAACGTTGGTGATGCCATTGATGTTAAACTTCCCGAAGAGCCCTATATAAGACTTGCTAAAGTGTAGTGAAGTGAAGGATTTGATGTATGCAATATTTTGTATTTTACCCTCATGAGTTTTCGCTTTACAAAATCTGAAAAACTTAAAAGCAGGAAAACCATTGAGCTTCTTTTTGAAAAAGGCAAAACGGTTACAAGTTTTCCTGTTAAAGTGTATTTTATAACAATTAAAAACGATGAAACAACACAAGCTGCTTTTTCGGTACCAAAACGAAATTTTAAAAAAGCTGTGGACCGAAATCGAATTAAACGGAAGCTTCGTGAGGCGTATCGCCTTCAAAAACATTTGTTAAATACCGATAACGGTTCAAAATTTGTGTTGTTATTTTTATATCTTAGTAAAGACAAATTACAATACACAGTAATTGAGAAGGCGATAAAAGACCTTTTTAAAAACATGAAAACATGAAAAGAAGAATATTAATCCCAATCCTGGCTTTAGTTATATTAATAAGCACTGTTAGCTTTAAAAGCGATTTCTTCGAAATTGCCAAACAAATAGAAATATTCACTACACTTTTTAAGGAATTGAACATGAACTATGTAGATGAGAACACTCCGGCTACCCTTATGGATAAGGCTATTAAGGGGATGCTATCAGATTTAGATCCCTATACGGTGTATTGGACCGAACAAGATGTAGAAGACGCACGAATTAATAATTCGGGAATTTATATTGGTATTGGCGCCTCAGTACGCACTAAAAATGATAAGATAATTATTGTTGAGCCTTTTAAAGATTATCCAGCAGATAAGGCTGGGTTAAAAGCAGGAGATGAGATTATTAAAGTTGGTGAAATTTTACTTTCAGATTTTAAAGATGGTGCGGGTGAATTGCTAAAAGGAGCAGCGGGTTCTAAAATAGAACTCACTTTTATTCGGCAAGGAAAAACAGAAACTACAATTTTAACTCGAGGGGCTATAGATGTTCAGGCGGTTCCATTTTATAAATTGATAAACACAGATATTGGGTATATCGTTCTTTCAAAATTCAATCGTAAAACCACAGTTGAAACAAAGGCTGCGTTGGAAGATTTAAAATCCCAAGGAGCTACAAAAATTATTTTAGACCTTAGAGGTAATCCGGGAGGGTTATTAAAGGAGGCAATTAATGTGGTTAACCTTTTTGTTCCTAAAGGAGAGGTAATCACGACAACAAAGTCGGTTATAAAAAAATACAACAAAACCTATAAAACAGGCAGGAAAGCTGTGGACACCGAAATTCCCTTGGTGGTTTTAGTAAATGGTCGTAGTGCTTCAGCAAGTGAAATTGTTTCGGGTGGATTACAAGATTTAGACAGAGCTGTAATTATTGGAGCGCGAAGTTTTGGAAAAGGTTTGGTTCAACGCCCTAAAAAACTCACCTATGGTACCCAGCTTAAAGTTACAATTTCACGCTACTACACCCCAAGTGGACGATGTATCCAGGCTTTGGATTATTGGAATCGTGATGAAAATGGCGACCCTGTTAGGGTAGACCCAAAAGAATACAATAAATTCAAAACAAAGGGTGGGAGAATAGTTTATGATGGTGGTGGTATTTTACCGGATATTGAGGTTGAAACCGCGAAGTTTAGTCCTATCACTACGGCACTGCTTAAAGATCAAGCAATTTTTGATTTTGCTACTCATTATTATTATTCACATCAGTTAAGCACCTGGAGCAATTTTATTTTTTCTGAATCAGATTTTCAGGGTTTTCTACGATTTTTAAAAAAGAATGGGTTTGAGTATGAAACCGAAACCGAAAAGAAGTTTGCTGAAGCTATTAGCAGAGCAGATGATGACAAACTGGAGAAATATATAATAGCAAGTTATAACCGGCTTATTTCGTCTATCGCTGCTGCTAAAGAAAAAGCGTTGGTGGAAAAGAAAGCTGAAATAATGTCCTTGATAAGTAATGAAATCTTAAAACGTTATTTTTATCGGGAAGGATTATATGAATATCAGGTAATCAACAATCCTGAAATATTAGAGGCTATTAAGGTATTAAAAGACGAGAAGAAGTATAGACGAATTCTGAAATGATCATGGAAGAATTTTTAACTTTCTTCGTAGAAATGCCTATCTGGCTAAAAGCTGGTTGGATTCTTTTTTGCATATCAATCTTTTGGATACTTGAGGGGTATTATAATTTTTTTATTCTTCAATACAAAAAATGGAATCATGCTAGAACTAACTTTGTGTTTCTTGCATTTGTAATGGTTATTAATGCCGGTTTTGGGTTAATTGCTGCTATTGTTTTTTTATGGTTAGGAAAATCTGATTTTGGGTTGCTAAATTTTTTTTCTGCGCCTTTATGGGTAGAGTTATTGTTGTCTATATTAGTATTAGATCTTATCGCCCAATATGGAGTACATTATTTACTTCACAAGGTTAAGTGGATGTGGCGATTGCATATAGTACACCATAGTGACAAAAACGTAGATGTAACTACCGGGACGAGACACCACCCTTTTGATTTTATGATTAGAGAATCTTTTGCCTTAATAGCTATTGTAATTATGGGAATGCCCGTTTCTTTTTATTTTTTTTATAGAATATTAACCATTCTCTTCACTTATTTTAATCATGCCAATCTTCGTTTACCTATATGGTTGGACAAAAGTTTAAGTTATATTATTGTGTCGCCTAATATGCATAAATTTCACCACCATTATCAATTACCCTGGACCGACAGTAACTATGGGAATATGTTTTCTATTTGGGATCGTTTATTTGGTACGTTTGTTTATGGTGATTTTAAAAAGATACAATATGGTATAGAAATCGCCGACCATATTCAAGACGAAAATATATGGGTACAACTAGGTCTTCCTTTTAATAAAAATGTAAATTCTGAAAAGAAGGTTAGAATATGAATTTCATCCTAATTTAAATTTATTTTTTAATCATCAAAATATGTGGTATTCCGTCTTCAAGGAATTCTTTACCTGTGAGTTTAAAACCATGGGTTTCATAAAACCCCGTAAGATAGCATTGTGCTGACAAAAATATTGTTTCGGTATTAAAGTGTGTTTTTATAGCTTCAATTGAGGCGTTCATAATTTCGTGCCCGTGATTAAATTTCCTTTGTGATTCTTCAACGACTACTCTGCCAATAGAGGCTTCATATAAATAATCTCCTGCTTTAAAACAGCGTGCATAAGCAATAATTTTTTTTTCTTTTTTTCCTATAATGTGAAGTGCTTTTCGGTCTTTCCCGTCTACGTCAGGATATACACAATCCTGTTCTACTATAAAAACTTTTGAACGTAAATGAAGCAGATCATATAACTCGGAAACGGTAAGTTCTTTAAATGTTTTGGCGCTTGTTTCCATTTTGATTAATCTTGAACAATTATATCTTTAGAGTCGCATTTTTTAAACTCAGGTTGAATATTTATGTGCTTAATCCCAAAATCTTGAAATAATATTTTCTCTATCCTGTTCAATATTATATCAAATTCTGAAATTCTAATGTCCTTTTGAAAATCAATATGTGCTTCAAGATGTGTTTCCCGCTCATTTAATTGCCATATATGAATATGATGGACATTTTTTATTTCAGGAATTTGTGTTATCGATTCACTGATTTTATCAAGGTTGAGAGCATCCGGTGTAAACAACATCAATACTTTAAATGACGATTTTAATAAATCATACCCCATGATGAGTAAGTAAATAGCAATTAATATGGTTAATGTACTGTCGACCCAGAACCAGTTGTAATATTTCATTAACAATCCACCTATCAAAACCGCAATAGATGCCGACATGTCTGTAAACAAGTGTAAATAAGCTGATCGCATGTTCATATTCTCCTTAGACTCTTTTTTTAATAAAAGAACGCTAAATCCATTTGCTGCTATCGCCAATAGTGCCAACCATATTACTAATCCACTTTCAATTTCTTGTGGGTTTAAAAATCGCTTGATGGCTTCGTAGATTAGATAAAACGCAATTATTATTAGGGTTGCTGAGTTTATAAATGCCGCAATAATTTCTGCACGTTTGTATCCAAAAGTTCTTTTTAAAGAAGCTTCTTTTTTGGAATAAAGATCTGCTATATAGCTAATCAATAGTGATATTACGTCACTAAAATTATGAAGCGCATCTGAAAGTAATGACAAACTCCCAGAGAGTAATCCTCCTACAGTTTGTGCAGCAGTAATAAAAATATTTAATAAAATAGTAAATAATAATTTCTTCCCTTTCAAGTCTCTATGGGAATGTTGGTGATTATGTGAATGTAAATGACCCATTTTTAAGAACAGGGGATTTTTTGTACACGACGATTGTGGCGGTCTCCCTCAAACTCAGTTGATAAGAACGTTTTTACCATAGCCAGGGCTTGTTGAACACTCGTAAATCTTGCCGGAATACTTAATATATTAGCATCGTTGTGCTGTCGAGCTATTGAAGATATTTCTTTGGTCCAGCATAATGCAGCTCTTATCTTCTGGTGTTTGTTTGCTGTCATTGAAGCTCCGTTTCCGCTGCCACAGACTATTATCCCATAATCAACTTTATTATTAGATACTGCTGTTGCTACAGGGTGTACATAATCTGGATAATCAACACTTTTGTTACTGTCTGTTCCAAAGTTCTTAACGGTGTGGCCTTCTTTTTCTAAATATTCTACAATTGCTTTTTTATAGTTTGTTCCTGCATGATCGTTTCCTATTGCTATTTTCATAATAATTGTATTTTATACAAAGATATTGTAAATAAAGCAGTTTACTTTTTTTATATAATTAGTTAATAAATATGTTTATTAGTGTTAATATAAATACAAAAAAAAATTAGTTTATTTCGAATGTTTTTACAGATAAAAATTCATTTATAAAAAGCAAATTAATTAGCAATCAGTTATTGATTAATTATCCCCTTAAGAAGGCTGTTTTTTAAACAATCATAAATTAAAACTTATTAAAAAATTACTGTTAACTAAGGTTATTCACAGGTGTTAATTATAGTATATATTTTCTTATATATCAGAGTAAAATAGAGTTGAAACTATGTTTATAAATTGATATAAAAACATATAAGTTATTATCAAAATAAAAGCATAAAAAGTTATTCTATATATTAACAAGCTATAATAAGCACCATATTTAATTTAAAAATAATTTAAAAATAAATGATTATGTATTTAGTGTTGATAACTAAAATTAAACGATATATAAAGACGAATTACCTCCTAAATTCTTAATTAGCATTTTAGCTGAATCTACATCATCTTTATGTACTTGAAGGCGAATTCCACCAAAAGCATTTGAATGAAAAGGAAGTATATTAATTACGGTCTCATTTAAAAAAACATATCTGATTTCATCTCTTTGAAGCAATAACTCTAAAACAGCATAATCACCAGGATATGTATAACGTGCAATGGTTGTATAGTGTTCCATAAGCAACCTATTTATAACACTAAGATAATAATAAATTAATATATGTATGGGTTTTAAACATTACATTTACAACCAACAAAAAATAACAATGCCGAAAAGAAAAAAAGGAATAAAAAAAAAAAGAATACATAATCTTACCCAAAGCATCCTTACTGTATTAAGGAAAGAACAATCTAAACCAATAAACTATAAACAAATTGCTGCAATAATTGGCGCAACAGACAAAAGTAGTAGAAATTTAATAATTAAAAGGCTAAAGAAACTTCAGGAAAAAGGTACCATTAAAGAAATTGACAGAGGTAAATATTTAATTGGACAAACCTATAATTATTATACAGGAATTGCAGATATTACTTCACAAGGGCAAGGCTATGTGATCGTTGATGAATTAGATAAGGATATTTTTATAAACAACAACAATCTAAATCATGCATTACAGGGAGACTTGGTTGAAGTTTATATTTTTAAAAGAAAAAGAAGGGGAAAAATAGAAGGAGAAATAATAAAAATAATTCAAAGAAAACGAACTGAGTTTGTTGGAATTATTCAAATACAAGAGAAATTTGCTTTTGTTACCTGCTCCGGTTATAAGATGTATACAGACTTTTTTATTCCAAAAAAGAAAATAAATAAGGCTCAAGACGGGGACAAAGTAGTAGTTCTTTTAGAAGACTGGCCCGAAAATGCAGACTCTCCTTTTGGTAAAGTAGTTAAAGTATTAGGAAAACCAGGAGATCACGATACTGAAATACATTCGATATTGGCTCAGTATGGGTTGCCTTATGAATTTCCAGAAAAAATAGAAAGCTATGCTAATAAATTAGATACAAAAATACAGCAAGAAGAAATCGATAAAAGGCGTGATATGCGTAATGTACTAACATTTACAATTGACCCTAAAGACGCAAAAGATTTTGATGACGCTCTATCATTTAAAAAATTAGAAAATAATAGATATGAAATAGGTATTCATATTGCAGATGTTTCCCATTATATATCGCCTGGGACTATTTTGGATGAAGAAGCCTACGAACGAGCAACATCGGTTTATTTGGTAGATCGCGTTGTTCCTATGTTGCCCGAAGTACTTTCAAACAATGCTTGTTCTTTACGACCCAACGAAGAAAAATATACTTTCTCGGTAGTATTTAATATAAATGATAAAGCTGAAATAATTTCACAATGGTTTGGAAGAACGGTAACGTATAGTAACGCGCGATTTGCTTACGAAGAAGTGCAATACCTAATTGAAAACAAAAAGAATATTGAAATTCAAATCCCTTCAGAAATATCCCTAAGCAAAAAAAAATATTTAGTTAAATATGAAATTCAAGAAGCAATTATAAAACTTGATGAATTAGCAAAAATATTACGCAAAAGACGAATGAACAAAGGAGCAATTTCATTTGATAAGATTGAGGTTAAATTTAACCTGGACAAACACAATAATCCGGAAAGTATCTATTTTAAGGAAAGTAAGGATGCAAATAAGCTTATAGAAGAATTTATGCTACTTGCAAATAGAAGCGTAGCTGAGTTTATAGGTAAAAAGAACCCCCAAAAAACATTTGTATACCGTGTTCATGATGAACCAGATGATGAAAAAATTGCAGCTCTGGAGAACATAATTAAAAGATTTGGGTATAAATTAAATACTAAAGATAGAAAATCAACTTCAGCATCCTTAAACAAATTACTTAAAGATGTATCTGGAAAAAAAGAACAAAATCTTATTGACAATCTAACCATCCGTAGCATGAGTAAAGCAATTTATACTACGGATAATATTGGTCATTACGGGTTAGCTTTTGATTATTATACTCATTTCACATCACCCATCCGCAGATACCCGGATATTATGGTTCATAGGCTGCTTCAGTTTTATTTAGACGGAAGAAAAAACATAAACAAAAAAGAATACGAAAAAAAATGTAATCACAGTGGTGAAATGGAAAAACTCGCCGAAAAAGCAGAAAGAGACAGTATAAAATATATGCAGGTAAAGTATATGATGGACCAAAAAGGCAAGAACTTTTTGGGTGTTATTTCCGGAGTTACAGAATGGGGTGTGTATGTAGAAATAATAAGTAACAAATGTGAAGGAATGATCAGCATTAAGGAAATAAGGGACGATAACTATATTTTTAATAAAAAAGAATACGCAATAATAGGCGAAAAAACAAAAAACATATACCAGCTAGGGGACGAAGTTTACATTAAAGTTAAAAAGGCAGATATAGTAAGAAAACAATTGGATTTTGAAATGTTAGGACATAGAAACGAATTGGAATAATAAAAAGAACAGAAATACATTAAATTTCAAGACAGCAGACATTTAAATAATTAATAAAAACCACACTGCAAGAAAAAAGTAATTAGTACTTTTACTAATATGTTCGACGGTCTATTATATGCGGTTTTATATGGCTTTTTACTAGCTTTTGCAGTAGGTCCTGTTTTCTTTACACTTTTAGAAACAAGCATAACAAAAGGAATTAAAGCAGGAGTTTTTTTTGATTTAGGAGCAATAGCTTCCGACATCTTTTTTATTTTCATAGCTTATTATAGTACTAGTAAAATCCTCGAAAAAATTAAAGACGACCCCGGACTTTTAGTTTTTGGAGGAGCTGTTTTAATTGCTTATGGAATAATTTCGTATATCCGGACAGTGAAATCATTTATAAAGATTGTGCGGGAGCATTACGCGGTTAACATAAAAAAGAATCTAGGAGGGCTTTTTTTAAAAGGATTCTTACTCAATTTTGTGAATTTTGGCGTATTAGCAGGTTGGATAGGTACAATAATAATGGCAAATGCGCTTACTTCTTCAACGAATGGTGTATTTATTTTTTTAGGCACCGTTATAGTCACTCTTTTTGTTACAGATCTATTAAAAATATCACTAGCAAAAAAACTAAAAAACAAAATGACCCCCCGGTTTATTATAAAAACAAAAAAATGGATTAGTATAATGATAATAGGCTTTGGAGTAGTTTTGTTATTACAGGGAATATTCCCTGATGAAATAAAAAAAGGAATCAAAAAAATTCCAGGGACAGCACTAGAACAGATAGATCAATTATCCAGAATAATAACTGAGGATTTATTATAAGTTTTTAGAGGCATCGAGCGGATTCGAACCGCTGTAGGAGCTTTTGCAGAGCCCAGCCTAGCCACTCGGCCACGATGCCATTTATTGAAAGGCAAATGTAAAAAAATTAATACTAAAAGCTTTACAATTTTTTAATTACCTATGAGAAACCATAGTAACACCCGCCTCTGAAACATCACCACCAATTGGGGGATTAACTTTAGAAACAGTCACTTTTATAGATTTTGCAAGAGGAATCTGTTTAAAAATAGAAACGATAATTCGATGTCCAACATGTTCTAAAAGCTTAGAACGAATTGCCATTTCTTCTTTAACTATTTTTTGAAGTTTTACATAATCAACGGTATCTCCCAGATTGTCTGTCTTTACGGCATTATCCAAACATGCCTTTACAGATAAATTTACTAAATAATCTGAACCGATTTTCCCCTCTTCCACCATGCAACCATGGAAAGCATATATCTTAATATTTTTTAATCGTATAGTGCTCATTTAATCTTTTTTACAAAGATACTTTTTTCTGTTATTTTGATACCTTTGCGCTTTATGAATTTTTCTATGGCAGAAGACAAAGAACCACTTAATTTTTTAGAACATATAATCGAAGAAGATTTAAAGAAAACGCATAAACGAGAAGATTTACGTTTTCGTTTTCCTCCGGAACCCAACGGATACCTTCATATAGGGCACGCATCGGCGATTTATTTGAACTTTGGCCTGGGTGAAAAGTATAACGCTCCGGTTAATCTCCGCTTTGATGATACCAATCCTGCGAAAGAAGAACAAGAATATGTAGATGCTATAAAAAATGACATCACTTGGTTAGGATATAAATGGGACACAGAGCGTTATGCGTCAGATTATTTTCAACAACTATATGATTGGGCCGTTCAATTAATCAAAAACGGAAAAGCTTATGTAGACTCACAATCTTCAGAAGAAATTGCCGATCAAAAGGGAACTCCAAATACGATTGGTAAACCCAGCCCTTTTAGAAACCGATCTATTGAAGAGAATTTAGATCTTTTTAATAAAATGAAAAACGGCGAAGTTGATGAAGGGAAACTTGTGTTAAGAGCAAAGATAAACATGAGCTCTCCTAATATGTTGATGCGAGACCCTGTAATGTATCGGGTTTTATATAAAGAACACCATCATACCGGAACCGATTGGAAAATATTCCCAATGTATGATTGGACACATGGTGAAAGTGATTATGTAGAACAGATTTCACATTCCTTTTGTACGCTAGAGTTTTTACCCCACAGGGAACTTTACGATTGGTTCTTGGACCAAGTACATGAAAAAAATAAACTTCGTCCTAAACAACGAGAATTTGCCCGAAGAAACTTAAGCCATACGGTTGTGAGCAAGCGGAAATTAGCAAAGCTAATAGAAAATGACATTGTAAACGGCTGGGACGATCCACGGATGCCTACAATTTCAGGCTTGAGAAGGAGAGGTTATACACCTGAATCTATTCGAAATTTTGCAAAAAGCATAGGTGTTGGTAAACGTGAAAATCTTATAGATGTTTCTCGCCTTGAGTTTTGTATCAGAGAAGATTTAAATAAAAAATCACCAAGAGTAATGGTAGTTTTAGACCCGGTAAAAATAACTATCACAAATTACCCTAAAGGAAAATCCGAACTATTAGAAGCTGAAAATAATCCTGAAGACAAAAATGCAGGAACAAGAAAAATCCCTTTTTCCAGAGAATTATATATTGAAAGAGCGGACTTTAGAGAAGAAGCTAACCGTAAGTATTTCAGACTTAAATTAGGAAAAGAAGTGCGGTTAAAAAATGCGTATATTATTAAAGCTGAAAATTGTAAAAAAGATATCGACGGAAATATTACGGAAATCCTCTGTACTTATGATCCAGACAGTAAAAGCGGTAGTGGCACCGAAGAATCTATGCGCAAGGTAAAAGGAACATTACATTGGGTTTCAATCGAACAAGCAGTGCCTGTAGAGGTGCGATTGTACGACCGACTATTCACCGAACCATCACCAGACTCATACAAAGAAAAAGATTTCATGGATTTTATTAATCAAAATTCATTAAAGACCATTACCGGATATGCCGAGCCAAGTCTGAAAGAAGCCAAGATAGGAGATAAGTTTCAGTTTCAACGCCTGGGATATTTTGTTGTGGACACCGACAGTACAGCAAACACGATTATTTTTAATAGAACGGTTCCACTACGAGATTCCTGGGGTAATATCTCTTGATATGGAAAAAAGACTAGATTGGGTAGATCAAGCCAAAGGATTATCGATCTTTTTAGTTGTGTATGGACATAATTTTCCACATTTTGAGCCCTATATCTACAGTTTTCACATAGCTCTTTTCTTTTTTATTTCAGGGGTGTTTCATCCTGTAAAAGTCAATATTTCCGTAATAAAGAGACGTGCAAAAATGATAATTGTACCTTATTTCATTTGGGCGTTTATTTTGTACTTTTTTTGGTTATTTATAGGCAGAAATTATGGAAAAAGCAGCCTGTTAGATTTATCTCCATCAGATAATTTCTTAGGTGTTTTTTATGCTCAAGGGGGTCAGTCCTACATGGACTGGGGGATACCAATGTGGTTTTTGCCGTGTATTTTTTTGGTCTTCCTGTTTTTTTCAGCAATAAAAAAAATTCAAAATAAAAATATTTCAAACATGGTATTAACCGTATGTGTTATCGGAGGATTTATTTGGCCAAGAACAACAGGAATACATTTACCCTGGAGTATTGATGTAGCATTAGTAGCATTAGGGTTCTATGCATTTGGGCACACTATAAAAAATTGGCTTGTAAATCTTTCAAAAAAAACAACAATTTTATGGGGGGTATTTTTTTTGATAGTACATCTTGCTACATTTTATTACAATCCGCTAAAAATAGATATGTACCGTTCTATATATGGAAACGAATTACTTTTTTTTATCAGTGGTTTGACAGGGTCAATAACATATCTATTTTTATTTAAACTTATACCTGTTTTCAAATTTTTCTCTTATATTGGAAAACACACTATAGTTATATTAGCCACACATATTCGCGCACTTACTCTCATAAAATTGGCACTGCTTATTACTGCCGGAATTGCAGTGTATGAGTTTAATGAAACAGAAAAATTATTATTGACTATACTTCAGATACTAATGGTAATTCCCGTTATTTGGCTGGTTAATAAATACACCCCCCTATTAGATGGAAAAGTTAAGAAGCCTTAAGCCGGTTATTGTATTTCATTTATTATTGAATATAATTGTAGTAATTTTTATTACAGGCGCATCGTATTATCACATTCCTTTAGAAGGACTTAAAGACACAAGTATTTATCTTTTACATCTCTTTGTTTTGCAATTAACAGTTGGTGGAATACTTTATTTTTTAAGCCTGAATAAATGGCTGTTCCGTATTTTATTTTCGATATTATTTCTTTTGTATTGTGGCTTTTCGTTTTGGGCCTATTCTCAAGATCTTTCAGTTACTATGCCCCTAATTCAATCAGTATTGGAAACGAAAGCCGATATTGCAATCGATGTTATAACATTACCCTATATTTTATTTCTTGCCGCAGCAATTCTGGCTTTATCTTTTTTATTAAAGAGACATCAAAAACTTCAATCTTCCAAAGGGTTTAAAATACTAGTGATTCCAGCATTATTATGTGTTTCATTGTTTTTTGTATTAGAACAAAAACGCCCAGGAAGCCTTAAAAACAGATTGCCATATAATTTGGCAAATGGATTCATCGAATATTTTGAAAAACCGAATTTAAAATTAAAGACAACGATTCCCGAACTTGAGTTTTCAGAAGATCCATTAAAGATGATTTTTGTTTTAGGAGAAACTGTTCGGGCTGATCACATAGGATTAAATGGATATGAAAGAAATACAACTCCACTTTTAACATCCGAAAACAACATTATTAGTTTTAATAAATTGTATACAGATAACACTTATACGGGAGCTAGCGTTCCACAAATATTGACCGATCAGTCATTAGAATCGGAAGAAGGAACTTACACTTCTATTTATTCAGTAGCCATTAAAGCAAAATTTAAAACAACCTGGATAGGAAATCAAACCTTAGAAAAATCTTTTTATCCCATTGTAAAAACCAACAACAATATAATATTGATTGATAAATACAAGTCTGAATTTAGTTTCGATAAGGAGCTGGACGAAGCAATGTTTTTACCTCTTGATTCTATACTACCCCTAAATAAACGCCAACTTATTACACTACATATGATAGGAAGTCACTGGTGGTATGAAAACCGCTACACAAAAGAACATCGAAAATATACACCAGTCATAGACAGTAAATACATACCATCTCTCACTAAAGAGCAAATTGTAAATTCTTACGACAATACCATTTTATACCTTGATTATTTTTTATTTACCCTTATTGAAAAACTAAAAAAAGAAAAAGATCCTACTGTTTTAATATATGTTTCAGATCACGGAGAACATTTAGGTGAAAATGGCAAATGGCTACATGCACAAAGCGGCAAAGCAGCAATAAACCCCGCATATTTTATATGGTTTTCTAAAAAATATCAAGAAAAATACCCGAACAAAATGGCTCAATTAAAAGCGATAAAAAATCAGGAGATGACCACCGATTCTATTTATTACACCCTATTAGATCTTTTAGGAATCTCTTTCCTTAATAACTAAAACTTCACATCGTCACTTGGCGGACGTTTCTTTTTGTTTGTTAGTCCTTTTGCTTCATTATCCTTTTTCATTTGTTCACCTATTTGGTTACTAGCAACAAACGAAGCAATCATATTATTAAGCATATCACTACCAGCCTGAGGAGCATTTGGCAATAAAATTAAATTTGAATTAGTCTTTTCCCCAAGAGACTGTAAGGTATCATAATGTTGAGTTACAACAATAAGCGCAGAAGCTTCTTGTGAGTTAATACCAACATTATTTAATACATCCACACTTTCTTCCAGTCCCCTGGCAATCTCACGTCTTTGATCTGCTATTCCCTGACCCTGAAGACGCTTACTTTCCGCTTCCGCACGAGCTTTGGCAACAATTTTAATTCTTTCTGCCTCCGCTTCATATCCTGCCGCTACTTTTTCACGTTCAGCGGCATTAATACGGTTCATAGCCTCTTTTACCTGAATATCAGGATCAATATCGGTTACTAATGTTTTTATAATATCATAACCATAATTGATCATAGCCTCGTTAAGTTCTCCTTTTACGGCAATTGCAATATTATCTTTACGAATAAAAACCTCATCCAGCTTCATTTTAGGAACTTCGGCACGAACTACATCAAACACGTAAGAAGTAATTTGATCGTGTGGGTTTTGAAGCTTGTATAAGGCATCTGATACTTTGTCTTTTCTTACCTGAAACTGTACAGAAATCTTAAGTTTTACAAATACATCGTCTTTCGTTTTTGTTTCTACCAGAACATCTAATTGCTGAATTTTTAAATTCATTCTAGCTACGATTCTTTGAACTAAAGGAATTTTAAGGTGAAGTCCTGCATTTCGAATACTGGAAAACTTACCAAAAGTCTCTATAATTGCAGCAGTTTGCTGTTTTACAATAAAAAAAGTCGAAAATAAAAGAATAATTCCGAAAATAAAACCCGGTATTAAAAAAATAAACCATCCCATACTTATATAATTTTTAATTAATTGTTACGTTTTTGAAGTTACCAAAATTAAATTACATTAGCCCAATTAAAGATCAACCTAACCTATGAGTCTCAAGATCCTTTTATTTGTTACTTTTTCATTATTTCTTTTTCAACATTCCGCAGCGCAACGTAATTATCAATACTATAATCGTCTTGGCTTTCAGGGCGGATTCACATTATTTGATATTTCCACTTCAGATTTAAACACAAAGCAAGGCACAGGATTCATATTTGGGTTTACAACTCGAGGTTCTTTTTACAATAAATTTGATTTAATTTATGGAATAAATTTTCTTAACAACAAAATTGAAATTTTATGGAGAAACCCGGAAAATTCTTCAGAAACACAGGATATTGATTATACAATTCAGGGAGCACAAGTTACTTTTATAGGAAGCTATAATATAGTTAGACATCATTTAAGCATAGAGGCAGGGCCAATTTTAAACATTAACGGAAAAATGAAATTAGATTCAAATAAATTTGAAGAGTATATTCTAGATGGTTATAATGAGTTAAAAGCAGAAGAGATTCAAGATATATCAAAAATAAATTTTCACCTAGCGGGTGGGATCACCGCAGGCCTAGAAAATTTCAGAATTAGCGCACAATACCAATATGGTGTTACTAATATGCTTAACAAACTGAATGATAAAAATCTAGAAAACTCTAATTTTAAGGGAAACAGCACAACAATTGTATTGTTAGCGGTTATGTATTTTTAAAATCATTAATTATGAAACACTTAATATTAACACTCATTTGCATTCCAATTTTAGCCATTTCACAAAAAGAGATTATTGATTTGGGTATTAATGGAAAAGACTTAACAACCATAGGGTGGTTAAATAGTTCTTTAACTTTAAAAGTTAGCAGCGGAGTAAGTGCTTATAAACCAAGAGGAAAAGACGTAGTTATAAAAACAATTGACTTAGTTAATGGAACGTTTTTGAATACTTATAAATCAGAAAAAGGGATTGACGTAAATAAATATAATCAATATGGTAATTATATAGTGTCAGGTTCTCTAGGAGCTGTTTCAACAATATTCGACGGTTTAAAAGACGGAAGGGTTATTGGCATGGGCGGAGAAGTTTTAGGGGAAATAGATAAATTAGGAAGTAAAGAAATACATTGGGATAATGGAACTATAGGCTCTTTTTTAACGAAAGATTATTTAATAGAGATTGGACCGAAAGAAAAGGGTTATAAAAACACTAAAAAATTAGATAAAAAAAATCCGATAGAATGGCTTTTGTATAAGTTTGATTTAAAAACATTAGAAGAAAAATTAATACCAATAAATTTAAATGGTCTTTCCGGAAAAGAATATGCAATAGGATACACTTTTTTGGCTTATTCAGATGATAATATTTATCTTTTATCTAAAGAGTTTTCAAACACTAATGAGGGAAAATATCCTGATAATCAATCTTTAATAATTACAATCTTAGATCTTGATGGGAATATTTTAGAAAATAAAAAATTAGACATAAGCATTGATAATAGCAAATATCATTTTGCATATGCAGCTCTTAAAGGAGGGCAAGCCACTAAAATTGTAAATTCTGCAGCAACTTCAAACAATATTTCTGTTAGGGTTCCTAGATCTCAAGCAACAGGAACAATATATATAGATAATAAAAATAAGTTTTATTATGTTATTTCAATTTTATCTGGGAATAAAGGTAATAATGGAGCATGGGTGCTAACTGCGAAATTTAATTTTTCTGGAGATAAACTATGGGAAAACATCCATAAATTCATGGATAAAACACCTAGCAATAAAAATATGAAGTATATTTCATGTGACCCAAGAATAACAGATAACTTCCTATATTTTATAGAAGTCAATCAAGCTTCAAATAAATCGTTTAAAGAAATATCGAGCTTTTCAATGGTCACAAATTCAGGCGTGATTGTGAACGAACGGGAGTTTGAAAAAATAGACGGTATCTTCAAAAGAGGCGAAACCTGGCACAATTTAGTAACAGGTAAATATTTAAAAAACGAACTTTCCAAAAAAATAGTTTTATCAGACAATACATTAATGGCGTACTCATTAAATGATAAATTAAAAGACTATCTAACTAATTTGAACATTGATAGAGAAACATTTTTCTATTCACATTATACAATGAATGGAGATTTATACTTACTTCAAGCAAATTATAAAGACCAAGTCTATAAACTTCTAAAATTTAATCATAATAGCAAGTAGTATCTAATTAAGCTAAAAACTCAATTGCAGTTTCTATTCTCGAAATAGCTTCTGTTTTTCCTAAAACTGAGACGATCTCAAATAATTCGGGACCTTTCATTTCCCCCACCAATGCTAAACGTAAAGGCATCATTACTTTTCCAAAACCAATTTCCTGAGACGCGATCCATCCCTTTATTATTGTATCTAGGCTCTTTGATGAAAAGTCATCTGTTTCTTTTAATAATTTAACAATGTTTTTTAATATTTCAGGGGTTTCGGTTTTAAATGCTTTTTTTGAAGCTTTTTCATCATAACTTTCTGGGGCTACAAAAAAGTATTCCCCCTGTTCCCATAAATCAGTAACAAAAACAATTCGTTCTTTAAGCAAAGAAACTACTGTTGTGATGTCAAGAGTTGTGTTTACACCTTTTTTATTGAGTATTTTAGAAAATTGTTCAGCTAAAACAGAATCATTTAACTTCTGTAAATAGTGATGTTGAAACCATTTAGTCTTTTCGGGATCGAACTTAGCACCTGCTTTATGAACACGTTCTAAGTCGAAATCCTCTACCAGATCCTTTAAATTAAATATTTCTTGATTCGTTCCTAAGTTCCACCCCAAGAGCGCCAACATGTTTACTACAGCTTCAGGCAAATAGCCATCCTCACGATAACCTGATAAAACAGTTCCATTTTCGGTTTTCCATTCTAAGGGGAATATCGGGAAATGGCCATCTTCCCCATCACGCTTACTTAGTTTTCCTTTACCCACAGGTTTCATAATCAGCGGTAAATGTGCAAATTGAGGAACCTCCCAATTAAAAGCACGATATAATAAAACATGCAAAGCCAAAGAAGGCAACCATTCCTCTCCACGAATAACGTGAGTAATTTCCATAAGGTGATCGTCTACAATATTTGCAAGATGGTAGGTTGGCATGCCATCGCTTTTAAATAGAACTTTATCGTCAAGAGTGTTCGAATCTATTTCAATATCGCCCCGAATGATATCTTTTAAATGCAACGTTTCGTCCTGCGGAGATTTAAATCGGATCACAAAATTTTCACTACGATCGAATTTAGCCTGTGTCTCTTCTGAAGTAAGAGACAGCGAGTTGATAAGTTTTAATCTATTATGCCAATTATAAATAAAGGTTTTCCCCTTAGATTCGTGATATTTTCGATGTTCATTTAACTCCTCTGTTGTATCAAAGGCATAATAGGCATTCCCAGAAGCGATAAGCTCCTCAGCATATTCTTTATATAAATGTTTTCGTTCACTTTGACGATAAGGACCAAATCCACCGTCTTTTCCGGGCCCTTCATCAAAGGGAATACTAAGCCAGTTTAAGGAATCAATAATATACTTTTCTGCACCTTCAACGTAACGTGATTGGTCGGTATCTTCAATACGCAACACAAAATCACCAGCGTGCTTCTTAGCAAACAAATAATTATACAATGCGGTTCTTACACCCCCTATATGTAAAGGTCCCGTAGGACTAGGCGCAAAACGAACACGCACTTTTTTAGACATTATTTTTTATATTACACTTAAGAATGTAAAGATACTATATCAATTATGAATTCAGAATCATGAAATTAATAAAACTTGGAGCAATTTTTGTTATTAAAAGATTAACATGATATTTTGAAATATTATAGTATTTTAGATGTTCTGAATGTTGTATATAACCCATAATGAGTAGTTTTAGTGTCATCCAGCAAAAGCTGGAACAATTTATTAAAAAATATTATACCAATGAGTTAATTAAGGGAGCCATTCTTTTTTTTGCTACCGGATTATTGTATTTCCTAATTACACTTTTGGTGGAAAATTTTTTGTGGCTTAATATACTGGGACGCACTATATTGTTTTGGCTATTTGTAATAGTAGAGACCATTCTTTTTCTTAGGCTTATCGCCCACCCCCTATCAAAACTTTTTAATTTACAAAAAGGAATAGGCCATGAAGAGGCCTCAAAACTCATTGGGAATCACTTTCCGCAAGTGAGTGATAAATTATTGAATGTTATTCAGTTAAATCAAAATCAACGGGAATCGGAATTATTAATAGCTAGTATTGATCAAAAATCTTCAGAATTGCAGCCTATTCCATTTAAAGGAGCGGTGAACTTTAGTAAAAACGTTAAATATTTAAAATATGCGGCTATTCCAATTATTGTTTATTTACTTTTTAGTGTTTTAGGCGATAAGGATATTTTTTCCAATAGTTATAAACGAGTAGTAAATTACGATACTGCTTATGAAGCTCCAGCACCCTTTTCTTTTCAGGTTCTGAACAATTCACTAAAAGCAATCGAAAATAAAAGTTACACCTTGCAAATTCGTACTGAAGGAGTGGTAATACCCGAAAATGCTAATATTACATACAACAACGAAACCTATTATTTACAGCAAATAGCCCCCGGCCTATTTAAATACATCTTTTTACAACCCCAAGAGACTATAAATTTTAAATTGAACGCAAATAATGTGACTTCGAGAGAATATTCTCTTGATGTAATTAAAACCCCTTCTTTATTGGCTTTTGAAATGATACTTGATTATCCTTCCTATACAGGGAAAAAAGATGAAATTTTAAAAAGCACAGGAAATGCTACAATTCCTGAAGGTACACGTGTAACCTGGGACATTAGAACAAAAAACACCAATATTGTTACCCTTAAAACAAAGGACACTTCCTATATTTTTATTCGAGATAGAAATGAGTTTTTATTAAAAAAAAGAATTTACAGAAAGTTGGATTATGCAATTACCACATCAAATGAGAATTTAAAGGATTACGAAAACATATCGTTTACTCTAAGTGTAATAAAAGATGAATATCCCGAAATTAATATTCAGTCAAAACAAGATAGCACCGACAGCCAATTAATATATTTTCTAGGCAGAGTAACCGACGACTATGGTTTAACCAAACTTCAATTAGTATATTTTCCCTTTAGCGAAGAACAAAAAAAACAAATCGAAGAATTGCCTCTTAATAAATCAAATTTCGATCAATTTGTTTACACATTTCCTGGAGGGATTCCTTTGTCAGAAGGAACTACCTACGAATACTATTTTGAAATATTTGATAATGATGCCATTCATAATTTTAAATCCAGTAAATCGGCGATCTATTCTTATAGAAAATTCACTAAAGATGAAAAAGAAAATGAACAGTTGAAAAATCAGGAGAACACCATCAAAGGATTGGATAAATCATTAAAAAATCTCAAGAAACAAGAACTGACTTTAAAGGAGATTTCAAAATTACAGAAGGAGAAAAAGGAACTAAATTGGAACGATAAAAAGAAACTGGAGAATTTTATAAAAAGACAACAACAACAGGAAGAGATGATGAAGAAATTTTCAAAGGAGCTAAAAGAAAACCTTGAAAATTTTCAACCAAAGAACAATGAAAATGATCCATTCAAGGAACAACTTAAAAAACGCTTTGAGGAGCATGAAGAAAAATTAAAAGAAAATGAAAAACTTCTAGAAGAGTTAGAAAGACTTTTAGATAAAATTCAGAAAGAAGAGCTTACCGATAAACTTGAAAAGTTAGCAAAGCAAAATAAAAATCAAAAGAAAAATCTGGAACAACTTTTAGAGTTAACTAAGCGATATTATGTAACTAAAAAAGCCGAAAAACTTTCGGAGGAGCTTTATAAACTTTCAGAAGAACAAGAAAAACTTGCCAATGCTCCCGATGAGGAAAACACCCAAGAAGAACAGGAAAAACTTAATGAAAAGTTTGAGGAGTATTTAAAGCAAATGAAAGAATTGCAAGAAGAAAACAAAGACTTAAAAGAACCGATGGACCTACCTCAAGATAAAAAAGGAGAGAAAGAAGTTCAGGAAGAGCAAAAAAAGGCAACCGAAAAGCTTGAACAACAAAACAAAATTGGCGCCTCACAGAACCAAAAAAAGGCAGCCAAAAAAATGAAGCAAATGAGCCAGCAAATGCAGGCACAAATGATGGCAGGTATGATGGAGACCATTGAAGAGGACATAGATATGCTTAGACAAATACTAGATAATTTGGTAATATTCTCGTTTGAACAAGAAGATTTAATGAACGATTTTAAAAGGATTGATTATGGAAATCCTGTTTTTGGTAAAAAATTAAATATTCAAAACGATTTAAAGAAAAATTTCCAACATATTGACGACAGTCTCTTTGCTCTATCATTACGACAACCTTTAATAAGCGGGAAAATAAATGAATCTCTTACAAACGTAGAATACAACATTAACAAAAGTTTAGAGCGCCTTGCTGAAAACCATTTACCCTATGGAATCTCCAGTCAACAATATACCATCACCGGAGCAAACAATCTAGCCGTTTTATTAAGCGATTTATTAAATAATATGCAAAGTCAAATGGGGATGGGTGTTGGATTAGGAAAAGGAAAAGGCCAGGGCCAGGGTCAGGGAGAGGGGTTCCAACTGGGCGACATTATTCAGAAACAGGAAAGCCTAAATGATAAAATGAAAGAGGGCATGAAAAAGGGAAGTCAAAAAGGGAAAGAAGAGGGTGAAGAAGGAGAAGAAGGAAATGGTAAGGGAGAAGGAGAAGGCAACAATGGAAAAAGCGGAAATCAAAACGGGGATAATGGAAATGGAAATGGAGATAATGAAGACCTTAATGGCGAGCTCTATGAGATTTACAAACAACAACAGATGCTCCGTCAGCAATTACAAGATAGACTAAGTAAATTAGGTAAGAAAGGAAACGCCGGAAATTTACTACGCCAAATGGAGGATATAGAACAACAATTACTTGATAAAGGTTTTAATCAGCGAACCCTGGAAAAGATGCTGAATTTAAAGTATGAATTACTTAAACTTGATGAAGCTAACTTTGAGCAGGGAAATGAAACCAGGAGAGAGTCTAAAACAAATAGAACAAATTATGAAAACTCGTTAAGAATAAAGCCTGAGGATATAAAAAAATATTTTAATACGACCGAAATTCTTAATAGGGAAGCGCTGCCCTTACGTCAAGAATACAAACAAAAAGTACAGGATTATTTTAAAAAGAAAGATGATTGATTTTAATTCCGTCTCCAGTACAATTAATAAACTAGAAAATGAAAATATTATTTCAGAGTGGATTTCAGAAACAATTTCTTCTGAAGGATTTACAGAAGGAAAGATAACTTATATATTTTGTGACGATGAATACCTCAATAAAATTAATTTAGAATTTTTAAATCATGACACCCTGACAGACATAATAAGTTTTGACAACAGGTTAGGGAAACAAATTAATGGCGAGATTTATATTTCGGCGGAACGAGTACGTGAGAATGCAAAGATCTATAAAACCAATTTTAAAGACGAATTACATCGTGTTATGATTCACGGCATTCTTCATTTTTGTGGTTATAATGACAAGTCTGATGCTGAAACAAAAATAATGCGTAACAAAGAAGAAGAATCATTAGGAAGACTCACCCAAATATAATTTCCTGATTATCAGGATATTATAATAATAACTAACTAGTTTTAAGTAATTTACCCTATATTTACACCCTTAATTTTAAACGTGGACACCAAATAAATGGACATGTTCCACGTGAAACAATTTTATTAAAGTATGTTTCCAAACGAATATGATGTAATTGTTGTTGGAGCTGGACATGCGGGCTCTGAAGCAGCGTCTTCCGCTGCTAATCTAGGTTCCAAAACGCTGCTTATAACAATGAATTTGCAAAATATTGCACAAATGTCATGTAATCCCGCCATGGGTGGAATTGCAAAGGGGCAGATAATTCGCGAAATCGACGCTATTGGAGGATATAGTGGAATAGTATCAGACAAAACAGCTATTCAATTTAAGATGCTTAATAAGTCGAAAGGACCAGCCATGTGGAGCCCTAGAGTACAAAGCGATCGCATGCGGTTTTCAGAAACCTGGAGACAGATGCTTGAAAAGACACAAAATCTTGATTTTTATCAAGAAATGGTTTCTGGACTTATAGTTGAAAATGATAGAATAGTTGGTGTCAAAACCTCTTTAGGATTAAAAATTAGATCTAAAAGTGTAATTCTCACCAACGGAACTTTTTTAAATGGATTAATTCATATAGGAGAGAAACAATTTGGCGGAGGGCGAGCAGGTGAAAAAGCTTCAACCGGAATAACAAAAGAACTAGTAGATTTAGGATTTAATGCAGGAAGAATGAAAACAGGTACGCCGCCAAGAGTAGATGGGCGGTCATTGGATCTAACTAAAATGGTTAAACAACCAGGCGATGAAAAACCTGAAAAATTTTCCTTCTCAGAAGAAACCAAACCCCTTACAAAGCAACGATTATGTTATATGTCGTATACAAGCGATATAGTACATGATATATTACGCACAGGATTTGACAGATCCCCCATGTTTAATGGGTCTATAAACAGTGTTGGGCCAAGATATTGCCCTTCAATTGAAGATAAAATAAACAGATTTGCAGATAAAGAGCGACATCAATTATTTGTAGAACCCGAGGGTTGGAATACTATCGAGTATTATATTAATGGATTTTCAACATCATTACCTGAAGAAGTTCAATATAATGCATTAAGAAAAGTGGTTGGTTTTGAAAATGTAAAGTTTTTTAGACCAGGTTATGCTATAGAATATGATTTTTTCCCCCCTACTCAGTTAAAACACACACTTGAAACTAAAATGGTTTCGGGATTGTATTTTGCCGGGCAAATAAACGGAACTACTGGTTATGAAGAAGCGGCTTCACAGGGACTTATGGCAGGGATTAACGCTCATTTAAAAATTAATGAAAAAGATGAATTTATACTTAAAAGAAATGAGGCATATATAGGTGTTCTAATTGACGACCTTATTACTAAAGGCACCGAAGAACCCTATAGAATGTTTACTTCTCGTGCAGAGTATAGAACCTTATTACGTCAAGACAATGCCGATTTTAGATTAACACCAAAATCACATGAAATTGGGTTAGCAAGCGACAAGCGCATGCAAAATATGGAAGAGAAATTAAAAAAGTCTAATGCTTTTATTCAATTTTTTAAGGATACCAGCGTTAGCCCTCAAGTTATAAATCCGATATTAGAATCGAAAAACTCTGCTTTAGTAAAGCAAAGCGATAAGCTATTTAAACCATTTTCGAGGCCAAACATTACCATGGATGATATGAGAAAAATTGATTCTGTTGAAGGGTTTATAATAAAAAACGAATTGGATGATGAAGTAATACAACAAACAGAGATACAAATAAAATACTCGGGTTATATCGAAAAAGAAAAATCAAATGCCGATAAATTAAATCGATTAGAAGGGATCAAAATTCCAGATAATTTCGATTACTCAAGATTAAGATCTCTTTCTTATGAGGCACTTGAAAAACTTAAAGCAATAAAGCCTGTAACTATTTCTCAAGCATCAAGAATAAGTGGTGTGTCGCCAAACGATATTTCAGTAATGTTAGTTTATATGGGGCGTTAGTTTGTTTCCCGTGTAGCATTTTAAACATAGTCGTGAAAAACCATTTGAAATCACATTTTTTAACTACCAAGGATTATTTAGTTAGTGGGGAAGAATTTAGTTTGTTATATGATCATGAAAATGAAATGCTACAAACAGATCCGCAACCTCATAAAGACAATCTTCGTAATTATTATAATAGCACCGCTTATATTTCACACACAGATAGCCATGAAGGATTTGTGGCAACCCTATACCAATGGGTAAAAAAAAGAGCACTTCGAAAAAAAACAGCCCTTATAACAACCTTAAATTTTGGACCAGGGAAATTATTGGATATAGGGGCCGGTACAGGTGAATTTTTATTATCAGCTAAAAAAAAGGGTTGGAAAGTTAATGGAGTAGAACCCAATAATAAAGCCAGAATATTGGCATCTGCTAAAGGGATTGAATTAATAAAAACATTAGAAGAAATAAAAGGAAACTCTTACCATGTGATTACTTTATGGCATGTTCTGGAACATCTTCCCGATCTTAAGGAAACGATTCAATCAATTGAAAGATTACTAATCACTGAAGGAATATTAATAATTGCTGTTCCGAATTTTAAATCCTATGACGCTAAATATTATAAAAAATATTGGGCGGCTTATGACGTTCCAAGACATTTATGGCATTTTTCAAGAAAGTCAATGAGAATTTTATTTTCTGAAAAATTAAAATTAAAAAAAATCAACCCTTTAGTTTTTGATTCTTTTTATGTGAGTTTACTTTCAGAAAAAAATAAAACAGGAAGTTCCTTTTTTTTCAAGGCTTTTTTTATTGGCTTATGGTCAAATATATTAGCATGGAGAACTAAAGAATATTCTTCTCTGATTTATTGTTATAAAAAGGTGAAATAAACCCGTTAGAGCTGTTTTAAGGAAGTTTAAACCACAGGAAAGTATATTATTGTTTACAAAAGATTTAAAGGCCTAAAATAGCAATATATAGAGGTTTATATTAATAAGTATCATTTATTAAATTTTAATTTATAATAAAAATAATTTATACTAACTCCTTCATATGAATGAGTCGAGTTAATTTAATAGACAAATCTGTAAATATGATTTTTGGATTACCATTACGTTCCACATGAAGTTCTGCGTCTTCAAAAGCAGAACTAATTTCAAAAATATTGTTTTGGTGTACAAAAGGGGATAATTTTTCTAAAGAGAATTTTGCGTCATTACTTTCAAAATGTAAAAGTGATTCTACCTTATAATTTTTTAAAAGAGCTTGTCTAAAAACTTCTAAACAATACTGTAAAAATTTCTTTTGTGTTTCTCGACCTTGTCCGGCGATATTTTCACTCCATTGAAGCAAATGGTTGATAGAATCTTTATTACCTCTAGCTTTAAAAGCAGTTCTCAACCATGAAATAAACCACTCTTCAAAAATAAGATCATCACCATCATTTGTTAATAAATGTAGTGCTTTGTTAAAATTTCCATTCGCTTTATGGCTGATCTTTTTAGCCAATACTTCATCAACAGAATGATTATCAACGAGATACCTGGTTATATTTTCTTCTGTTAATAAAGGAAAGTATAGTTTTTGACATCGTGATTGAATCGTAGTTAATACTTTTTCTTCATTTTCGGTAAGCAATAAAAGGACAGTTTTATCAGGTGGTTCCTCGACAATTTTTAAGATTTTATTAGAGCATTCAATATTCATTTTATCTGCCATCCAAATAATCATTACCTTATAACCACCCTCATAAGCTTTTAGGTATAGTTTTTTTGAAATCTCTTCTGCTTCGTGTTTACTTATATTGCCTTGCTTATTCTCAATACCAAGAAATTGATACCAGTCGTAAAGTGAAGCATATGGGGTTTTTAATACAAAATCACGCCACTCTTTCGAAAAATGAGAAGACACAGGGTCTTTTTTAACGTTCTCAGTCGTGTTTACAGGATATATAAAATGAAGATCGGGATGTCCTAATTGGGTTACTTTTTTTGAACAAACTTCATATTCTATACTATCTTTTTCATATCTATGACAAAGTATTTCCTTTGCATAGTTTATAGCCATTGGTAACACACCATAACCAACATCTCCTACAAATAGTTGAGAATGTGAAACTCGTCCATTTTCTATAGTTTTTACAAGGTAAGATTTTAGTTGTTGTTGCCCTATTACTTCAGAAAAAGCCATACACAAAATTACACTTTTTTTATTTTGAAAAGCTATCCAAATGACTAATTCTATAACCAATTTTCAAAAAAATAAACCCATAAAAAACTTATATTTGCAACTGAAAAAGAATAAGAACAAGTCTGGTATTAAATAATTGAGGACAATTGAAAACAATAAATGATTTTAATTTCAAAAACAAAAAAGCACTTATCAGGGTTGATTTTAATGTGCCTCTTAATGATGATTTTGAAGTTACCGACAGCTCTAGAATTGAGGCTGCAAAACCAACTATTATTAAAGTATTAGAAGACGGAGGGAGTTGTGTATTAATGTCACATTTAGGGAGACCAAAAGGCAAAGAAGAAAAATATTCATTACAAAATATAAAAAGTAAAGTTCGTGAAGTTTTAGGGGTTCAAGTACATTTTGTTGATGATTGTATAGGAGATAAATCAACTGAGGCTGTTGCGAAATTACAATCAGGTGAAATTCTATTATTAGAAAACCTTCGATTCTATAAAGAAGAAATTAGGGGAAATAGAGATTTTGCAAAGAAACTTTCAAAACTAGGAGATATTTATGTAAATGATGCTTTTGGAATGGCACATAGAGCCCATGCATCTACAGCTATAATCGCCGATTTCTTTCCCTCGAAAAAATATTTTGGGATGTTGCTTGCTTCAGAAATTGTAAGCATTGGCAAAGTACTCAACAATAGTGTAAAACCTGTTACCGCAATAATTGGAGGTGCTAAAGTGTCTTCAAAAATTACAATACTCTTAAATATTTTAGACAAGATCGACAACCTTATTATTTGCGGAGGTATGGCCTTTACCTTTGTAAAAGCGCTAGGAGGGAGTATTGGAAATTCTCTAATAGAAGAAGATAAACTTGTTGAAGCCAACACAATTCTTGAAAAAGCAAAATTAAAAAAAGTCACAATACATTTACCGATAGATACTGTAGTAGCAGACAGTTTATCGGAAAATGCCATCACCAGGATAGAAGATACAGACTCTATTTCTGAAGGATGGATGGGACTTGATGTGGGTCCTGCATCTAACGATAGTTTTACTAAGGTTATAACCCAATCCAAAACTATATTATGGAATGGTCCGGCAGGAGTTTTTGAAATACCAATATTTGCACAGGGCACTATGGCTATTGGCAATGCAATTGTCAAAGCCACTAAAAACGGAGCTTTTTCACTAGTTGGAGGAGGAGACACCGTAGCTGCTTTGAAGAAATTTGGGCTTACAGATGAAATAAGTCATGTCTCTACCGGAGGAGGAGCCCTGTTAGAGATGCTTGAAGGAAAAACACTCCCGGGTATTAAAGCAATCGAAGGTTAATCTTTGCTTCAAAAATGTTAAAAATCTCACCTTCCACGCCATTTTGTTACCTTTATCAAAATTTACAATTTATACGATCGTTATATTTAATATGAAACTGAGACACCTATTCTTTTTATTATTTCTGGGATATGGCCCTGGTTATGCACAAGTAGAAACAAAGCCATTAGATTCACTTCAGAAAAAAACAATAAAAACGGTAGATTCTATAACCGTAATTGTAACTAAGGGTGATCTTACCACCACTATTGTTAAAACAACTATAAAAGACACCACTGTATTTGATTTAAAAGACAATAACCTGGCACGTAATATTGATAGCTTATGGTTAAATGAACTTTACAATTCTAATAGATTTGAGGAAATATATGGAAGCGTTGTAAGTCAAACCTATGAACCAATTGAATACGAGGAATTGCCTACTGAAGTTCTTAAACAAAGATTAAAAGAGCTAAATGCCCGTACTCCTTTTAACATAGAATATAATCCTTCCCTGGAGAGTGTTATTAAGCGGTATTTAAAAAACCGCCGAAAAACCATGGGTAATTTGATAGCATTGAGTGATTATTACTTTCCTATGTTTGAACAAGAATTAGACAAACATAACCTGCCCCTTGAAATAAAATACCTTGCTGTTGTTGAATCTGCATTAGTTCCTACCGCACAATCTCGAGTCGGCGCAAAAGGGCTTTGGCAATTTATGTTTTCTACAGGAAAATTATATGGCCTGGAAGTTAACTCCTATGTCGATGAAAGAGCAGATCCATCTATGGCAACAGAAGCCGCTTGTAAATATTTAAAAAGTCTCTACGCAAGTTTTAATGATTGGGACCTGGCACTAGCTGCCTATAACTCAGGGCCCGGAAATGTTTCTAAGGCCATAAGACGATCTGGGGGATACACGAACTACTGGAATATTCGTCACCATTTACCCAGGGAAACAGCGGGATATTTACCTGCTTTTTTAGCCACAATGTACATTTTTGAATATGCCGAAGAACATGGTCTAAAAAGTAATGGGCCTGCTATTCCCTACATTGTTACAGACACTATAAGGGTAAAGAAAATGATAACCTTAGAACAAGTGGCTCAAGTAACAAATTTAAATATTGAAGAAGTAGAATTTTTAAATCCCTCTTATAAAGTTGGAATAATTCCTGTGGTAAAAGGCAAGAACTATGTATTACGCTTACCTATTGATGCCCTTGGTATATTTGTCGCAAACGAAGATGCTATTTATGCATTTGCCGAAGCAGAATTCAATAAAAAAGAAAAAATATTACCTGAATTTTTTGAGCAGCCTGATAGAATTCGATATCGAGTAAGAAGTGGTGATTATTTAGGTAAGATCGCTGAACGATATGGTGTAGGTGTAAGCCAAATAAAACGATGGAATGGATTAAAAAGCAATAATTTAAGAATTGGGCAACGCCTTACAATTTACCCCAGAAATCCTGTTAATAATATAAAGAAATCAAATATCGCTAAAACTACTGTTCAAGAAGGAACAAAGATCTATACTGTTAAAAGTGGTGATTCACTATGGAGTATTTCGCAAAAATTTCCAGGTGTTACTATTCAAAATATTAAAAAGTGGAACGATATTAGTGGTAACAAATTAAAACCGGGGATGAAATTAAAAATTTTAAAAGGATAAAACAATTCCATAACTTAATAAATGAAACCATTTTTTATTGTACTCATTTCATTATTTGTACTTCTCTCTTGCAATAATGAGAAAAATGATATTCCCTACCGACAAAAATCTACGGGAAATATTAACTCCTTGCTTGTTATTATTTCAAACGATTTATGGAATGATAATGTAGGAGAAGAGATAAGAAAATATTTTACCGCACCAACTGATGGACTACCCCAAGACGAACCCTTATTTTCAATAAAACAAATACCCCCAGCCAATTTTTCGGGATTTGAAAAAAGTAAACGCATGTTTTTGAACGTTTCTATTGGAGAGGAAGATAAAACCTACATCACTCGAGATACATTCGCAAGACCCCAAACAGGAGTTATTGTTATTTCAAAAACAGAAAAAGGATTAATCGATTTAATAGCTAAAAATCAAAAAATAATAATTGAGGAATTTTATAAATCTGAAATTAAAGAAAGACAACGAAGAACTTCTTTATCATTACTGAAATTAGATTCTTTAAAACAACAATTTGGAGTTTCTTTAAAAATTCCTTCAGCATACAGAATAGCCAAAAAAACAAAGGATTTTTATTGGATACGTAAAGATTTAAAATCCGGAAGCACGAATATTCTTATTTACGAAGTTCCGTTAACCACTATTACCAATGATAGTCTTGCAATGGGAGAAATAATAAAAATGAGAGATTCAATATCGGGTGAATATATACCTGTGGAAGAAGGAGGTAGGTTTATTACAGAAGAAGCTTATACACCATTTTTATTTATAGCAGAAATCGATGGATTATTTGCTTACGAAACCAAAGGAATCTGGGAAGTAAAAGGTGAATTTATGGCGGGACCATTTTTAAATTATGCCGTGAAAGATACTGTAAATAACAGATTTTTAATTTTAGAAGGGTTTACCTTTGCTCCATCTGTAAATAAAAGGAATCTTCAATTTGAACTGGAATCAATATTAAAGTCGGCAAGAATAAATTAACAGATATTTAAGTCGATTTAAAAAAATCCTCGTTTTAAAAAGAAAGGGGATTTAATTTTTATCATCCAGTTTTTTATCACCTTCATCTTCAGGGTCTTCTTTAGAAGCTTGTTTAAATTCTTTAATACCACTTCCTAAACCTCGCATAAGTTCGGGGATTTTTTTACCGCCAAACATCAATAAAACAATTACAACAATTAAAATAATTTGCCAAGGACCAATAAATAAAAAAAACAATGTATTCATCTTGAAAATTTATATTACAAATGTAATAAGAATTCCTTAGAATTATCGTTTTCATTACAACTTTAGTATATAGCGATTACTTTGCTTTATATTTGTTGTGCGGAAAGATTTAATAATGAAAAAAGAAAAAAGAACAAAAAAGATCAAAAGGAAACTGCTTCATGAGTATCGTTTAGTGGTGCTTAATGAGAATACTTTCGAGGAGCGATTTTCGTTTAAACTCAATAGATTAAACGTTTTTGTTTTTAGTACGATTTTCGCCGTTTTTTTAATAGTTATAACAACCCTACTTATAGCCTTTACACCTTTAAGAGAATATATTCCAGGATATTCGTCTACAAAATTAAAGAAAAAAGCTACTATGCTAACCTATAAAACAGATTCAATAGAGCGTGTACTAATGATAAATGCACAATATCTTGCCTCTATTAAAAAAGTTTTAACCGGCGATGTAAAAACGGTAAACTTTAATAAGGATTCTATTATTAAAGCAGCAGAACTGGATCTTTCCGAAGTAGATTTAACACCTTCTAAAACGGATTCGTTGCTAAGAGAAATGGTTTCACATGAAGACAAATACAATCCACTAGTGGGTTCTTCCGAAGTAAGTTTTGTTCTCTTTGCTCCTGTAAAAGGAACAATTTCTGAAGGCTATGATCCAAAAAAGAAACATTTTGCTATTGATATAGTTACCACAAAAAACACTCCTGTAAAATCAACAGCCAACGGAACAGTTATATTTGCCGAATGGACAGTAGAGACAGGGTATGTTATTATTGTAGAACACAATAATAATCTTATTTCCGTGTATAAACACAATGCTTTATTAAGAAAAGAACAAGGAGAGTTGGTTAAGGCAGGAGAAGTGATAGCTACCGTAGGAAATACTGGCGAATTTTCGACAGGACCACATCTTCATTTCGAATTATGGCGCGACGGTTATCCTATAAACCCTACAAATTTCATAGATTTTGATTAAAACAATATGTTTTTAAAATCCATAGGCGCAAAAGTATTAGCAAAAAATATTGTTAGGCGAATCAATTATTGGGCTTCTAATCCGGTTGAAACCCAACAAAAGGTATTTAGACAATTACTTTCTAAAGCAAAACAAACATCTTTTGGAAAGGATCACAATTTTGATAAGATTACAAATTATAACGATTTTAAAGAGCAAGTTCCAGTAAGAGACTATGAAGATTTAAAAGATTATATAGAACGGGCTTTAAACGGTGAAAAAAATGTTTTATGGCCCAATAAACCCATTTATTTTGCTAAAACTTCCGGAACAACTTCCGGAACAAAGTACATTCCTCTTACCAAAGCATCAATGCCCTACCATATGGAGGCTGCCCGTGATGCAATTTTGTGCTACATTCATGAAACCAAGAACGTAAATTTTGTAAACGGGAAAATGATTTTTTTACAGGGGAGCCCAGAATTAACTGAAAAGAACGGAATAAAAATAGGCCGTCTTTCAGGTATTGTAGCCCATTTTGTTCCTAAATATCTTCAAAAAAACAGACTGCCTAGCTGGGAAACCAATTGTATTAATGATTGGGAAACGAAAGTAGATGCCATTGTTGAGGAAACTATAAACGAAGATATGACGGTCATAAGCGGGATTCCTTCTTGGGTGCAGATGTACTTTGAACGCCTTCAGAATGCATCTGGTAAAAAGATTGGTGAATTGTTCAAAAACTTCAGTTTATTTATTTATGGGGGAGTTAATTATGAACCATATCGTACAAAATTTGAAACACTTATTGGAAGAAAAGTAGATAGCATTGAGTTATATCCCTCTTCAGAAGGGTTTTTTGCTTTTCAAGACAAACAGAATAAAAAGGATTTGCTGCTATTGTTGGATTCGGGGATATTCTATGAGTTTATTGAAACCGGACACTTTTTTGAAGATAATCCCAAGCGCATAACTATAAGTGATGTAGAAATTGGAGTTAATTATGTAATGATTGTTTCTACAAATGCCGGATTATGGGCTTATAATGTTGGCGACACAGTACAATTCACTTCAGTAAACCCTTATAGAATAATAATTACAGGGAGAATAAAACAATTCATTTCGGCCTTTGGAGAGCATGTGATTGGCAAGGAAGTGGAACAAGCGATTAAAGAAGCTATGGAAGAATTTATATTTTCTATTTCAGAATTTACCGTTGCACCGCAAATAAATCCACCAAATGGAGAATTACCATATCATGAATGGTTTATTGAATTTGAAATACAACCCAAAAACCTACAGCAAATCGCTTTTTTTTTAGACGCCAGTATGCAGAAACAAAATTCTTATTATAAAGATTTAATCGAAGGAAAAATACTTCAACAGTTAAAAATATCTTCTATGCAAAAAAACGGTTTCAATGAATATATGAAATCTCAAGGAAAATTGGGCGGTCAAAATAAAGTGCCCAGGTTAGCAAATGACCGTAAAATTGTAGATGCACTTTTGAGTTTCTAATGATGTAGGATCAAAAACTGCTGACCACTAACAACTAACTAAACACTAATTTTTAATAGTACCTTTGCAGGAATATGAATAAAATAAAAATTCATAAAAGGACACGGGCACAGGAAAGCAAAGGAGCTATTCAACGATTATATATTACAATGCGCCATTTATTCAACAGGGGATTTTATAAACCCATGGGTGTTTCTGGCACAACTCTTAGAGAGTCACTTTTAACCCTTAGACCTGAAATTTATGGCTCTATCTCAGAAGATAAAATAGAATTACAAGGACTTTTGTACGTAATAGACCGACTGCCTATTGGAATAGAAGAGTGTATGTTTATTAATTTAACAAGTGATGAGGGATATAAAAATTCTCATTTCAAACCTATTATTCCTTTAAAACGCAGAAGAAATTGCTATCGCATAGATTCAGAACAGATGAATATTGAAATTACACGAGGGCGATCTGAAATTTATGATATTTTAACTCATCTTACCTTTTTATATATTGAGTCTCATAAAATAATGAAGCAAGTAGTTATAAATGAAGGTAAAGACGTGATTCGTGACTGGAAAAAACTTAAAGAGGCAGTTCTTAAAAAAGGAAAACTCACCCAGAACGAAAAAGAGATTGCTCTTACACATACTGCAAATTTTCTTGGCAGGACCTTTGAAGAAGTAAATGAGATATATCCAAAATTTGCTAGTAAAACTGATCCAAACCGATTTTTAAAAATTATATATTACTTAGGAAAACTAGCTATTGAGGAGGCAATCAATAATAAAAAACGCATCGTTACTTTTAGTCCAGTACTTCGAGAAAGAATAGGTCATCATATCCATGGTGAAAAATGGGCATTCAAAATCAAAAAGACCCTAGAAGAAAATAAATTACTTACTCGCCCATTGCATATTATTAGCGCTAATATGCATAGTGTAATGAATACACTTTATGCCCCTTCTGCCCTTTCTGCCGAACTTAAAAAACATACAATTCTGGATGTTTATGAAATGTTAAGTAGCTCTTTAAACATAAAGATGCGTAAAAAAGTAATGGACGTTGCTTCTAAAAACGGGTTGATTTATATTAAAGATACCAGTGGAGCCAATATAAATGTTCAGATAATAGATACTTCTAAACTTCCAAAAAACACGTTAACATCGGGAAATAATAGTGTTTCTTCTGAAGTTAAACCTGTAATAATAGTCATGGATTATGCTTTTGGTGAACAAGCTTATGAAACCATGGATGAGCTATTGAAACCCTATATAATTGGATTAAAAAAACTGCACTTTCTGGATGTAGTATCTGTTTCAATTATGGGAAAAGCAGGCATTTTGGATGGCGGGAAAGGTGATATTATGATTCCTTCAGCCCATGTATTTGAAGGAACTGCAGACAACTATCCCTTTAAAAATATGTTGAAAAAATCACATTTTGATAATGATAACATTAAAGTTTGTAAAGGAGCAATGATTACCGTGATGGGTACATCACTTCAGAACAAAAATATTTTAAAGTTCTTCCATGAATCTACCTGGAATGTAATTGGATTAGAAATGGAAGGTGCTCATTATCAAAAAGCAATTCAGTCTGCTTCAAAAATTAGAAGAAGTATTGGCTCAAAAGTAAAGGTTCAATATGCGTATTATGCATCAGATAATCCTTTAAAAACAGGAAGTACATTAGCTTCTGGTGGACTTGGCACTACCGGAGTAAAACCAACATATTTGATTACCGAAAAAATGTTAAAACAAATTTTAGTTTAAATTAAAACAAATATTGAAAAACAATAACGTCTTAATTACCGGGGGCGCAGGCTTCATAGGATCTAATTATGTGGAATATATTCTTGAGAATACTCCAGACCATGTTTTCGTTTTAGACAACCTTACGTATGCCGGAAATTTAAAAAATCTGAAAAGAGTATCAGGGAATCCTAAATACACATTTATAAAAGGGGATATTTGTGATGAGGTTTTGGTTGAAAATATTTTTCGCGAACATTCAATCACTAAAGTAATTCATTTTGCAGCTGAATCTCATGTAGATAATTCTATAACCGGCCCTAAAGCATTTATTCTAACCAACATTGTTGGCACGTTTAATTTGCTTAATAATGCGTATAAAACCTGGATGAATGGACCAAATGAATTAAAAAATAAATTTGTAAAAGCTCGTTTTTTACATATTTCAACAGATGAGGTCTATGGAACTTTAGGAAAAACGGGACTGTTTACCGAAACTACACCTTATGCTCCAAATAGCCCTTATAGTGCTTCAAAAGCATCATCTGATTTTATTGTAAGAAGTTATTTTCACACCTATGGCTTTCCGGTTGTAACTACAAATTGCTCTAACAACTATGGCCCACATCAACATAAGGAAAAGTTAATACCCACGATTATTCGAAAAGCAATTTCCGGTGAAGAAATACCTATATATGGTGATGGTAAAAACGTTCGGGATTGGTTATATGTAAAAGATCATTGTGTTGGAATAAAGTTAGTATTAGACAAAGGTGTTTTGGGAGAAACTTACAATATTGGTGGACGTAACGAGCGAGAAAATTTATACATTGCTAATACAATTTGTGATGTTCTGGATAAATTAAATCCAAAAGATACTTTACATAAAAAACAGATTACTTTTGTAAGTGACCGACCGGGTCATGATTTTAGATATGCCATAGATGCCTCTAAAATTGAAAATAATTTGGGCTGGAAAGCAGAAGAAAATTTTGAAAGCGGAATACAAAAAACCATTGAATGGTATTTAAAACATAAAGACCAATTATGAAGGGAATTATTTTAGCTGGAGGTTCGGGCACACGATTACATCCCATTACATTAGCGGTAAGCAAACAATTAATGCCGGTGTATGATAAACCTATGATTTATTATCCTTTATCGACATTAATTTGTGCCGGGATGCGTGATATCTTAATAATATCTACACCACAGGATCTGCCATTATTTAAAAAACTATTAGGTAATGGAAAAAAATATGGCTGCGATTTTAGATATGCGGCACAAGAACAGCCCAATGGTCTTGCCGAAGCTTTTATTATTGGGAAAGAGTTTATAGGAATAGATAAAGTAGCCCTTATTTTAGGAGACAACATTTTTTACGGTTCAGGATTAAAAGAGCTTTTACAATCAAATAATAATCCTGATGGTGGAATAATTTATGCTTATCATGTTAAAGATCCAGAACGATATGGTGTAGTAGAGTTCGATGATAATGGAAAAGTAATCTCAATTGAAGAAAAGCCTGAGAATCCAAAATCTAATTATGCTGTTCCGGGAATTTATTTTTATGACAATAGCGTTGTTGAAATTGCCTCAAACATTAAACCCAGTAATAGAGGTGAGTTAGAAATTACCGATGTTAATAATGTTTATTTACAACAAGGAAAACTTAATGTAAGCATACTTGATAAAGGTACAGCCTGGCTTGATACCGGCACATTTAAATCGTTGATGAGAGCCGCTCAATTTGTAGAAGTTATTGAAGAACGTCAGGGATTGAAAATAGGTTCGATTGAGGAAGCTGCTTATGAAATGGGTTACATATCAAATCAACAATTGATTACTTTAGCTGAGCCCTTGTTAAAAAGCGGGTACGGGAAACACCTATTAAAAAAAGATTAATTTTGGAATTACAACATACACCCCTTAAAGGTTGTTTTATTTTAAAACCAGATATTTTTAAAGATAATCGAGGGTTTTTTTATGAGACTTATAATAAAACAACGTTTAAAAAAATAACGAGCCTTTCTATAGATTTTGTTCAAGACAATCAATCTAATTCTACCTATGGCACTCTTCGGGGCTTACATTATCAGAAAGGAAAAATGGCACAGGCAAAATTGGTGAGAGTAATACAAGGCAAAGTATTAGATATTGTAGTAGATATAAGGAAAGATTCTCAAACTTATGGCCAACATTTTTCCATCATTCTGGATGATACTAATAAGTTACAGTTATTTATACAACGTGGCTTCGCCCATGGTTTTATAACACTTTCAAAAAACTCTGTATTTTCATACAAATGCGACAATTTTTACGATAAAACTTCAGATGGTGGTATTATTTATAATGACGCAACCTTATCGTTAAACTGGCATCTTCCAAAGGAAGATTTTATTATTTCAAAAAAAGACAAGCAACTTCCTACATTTAATGAAGCTATTGAATGAAAAAAGTACTGGTCACAGGCTCAAACGGACAATTGGGGAGGTGCATAAAGGATGCGTTATCAAGTTTCCCTGAACTCGATATTTATTTTACTACAAAGACGATACTTGATATTGAGGACGAAGAATCTGTAGAACAATTTTTCAGGGAAAATAAATTTGACTACTGTATAAATACCGCTGCATTTACTAATGTTGAAAAAGCGGAAAACGAAATAAAAAAAGTTTTTAAAACAAATTCCGAAGCAGTTAAAAACCTTGTGCTACGTTGTAAAGAAAAAAATACAGTTTTAATTCAAATTTCGACAGACTATGTTTTTGATGGAAAAAAAAGGACCCCCTATAAAGAAGAAGATTTAGCCAATCCATTAAATGTGTATGGAGCTTCAAAGTTAAAGGGAGAACGGTATATTGAAGAAATCTATGAAAAATATTTTATTTTTAGGACTTCTTGGTTATACTCTCAATACGGGAATAACTTTTTAATTAGCATTTTAAAAAATTTAAAAGCAGGAAATAGACTTACCATTACTACAGAGCAAACTGGAACACCCACCAATGCAAATGATTTGGCTAAAGCTATATTAGAAATAATAGCTTCAGGAAGTGTTGAATATGGCCTTTATCATTATAGTAATGCCGGTGAAATTACCTGGTATGACTTTGCTAAAGCTATTTTACAGGATTCGAAACAATTCGACCAAACTAAACTTGCAAAAACCGACCATTACCGTACTTTTGCAACAAGACCAAAGTATAGTGTTTTAAACACCAATAAATACAGTAAAGCATTTAATAGGGAATGTATTGAGTGGAAGTTGAGCTTAACATCTCTCTTAAGAAAAATTAATTATAACCAATAAACTTTAACCAATGTCAGATTATAAAAACGATGAAGTAGATATATTTTATGTGTTCAACAAATTCAAGGAGTTATTAAACAGAGGGAACGTCTTAGTTTTTAGAGCAATAAATTTTATTATTAAAAAATGGGTAATCATCATAATACTTTTAATCGCAGGAGGTGCTTTTGGATATTATACTAAAAAGAACACAAAACAAGACAAAAAAGCAATAGTCCTATTAAGAATTAACTTCGATACAGTAAACTATGTTTATACTTCATTAGAATTATTAAACGAAAAGGTATTACAAAACGACTATAAATTTCTGTCAAAGATTGGGTTTGAAACCGCAATTCAAGAGATTAAAAGCATTGAGATAAACCCTATTATTAATTTAAAGGAAATCGTAAATCAGTTTGAAGTAAATAACAGAAACTTTGAAACGGCACTTAAAAATATAGATTTTAATGTAAATGATGAAGAAATTCAAATTTCAGAAACATTTAATTCAGATTATAAATACCACATGTTATATTTTATTTTAACAAATAATGCAAATGAAGAGACCCTTCATAAAATTATTAGTTATCTGAATAATAACGAATTGCTTCAACAATTAAAAGAAGTAACCAACAAAGACATTAGAGAGCATGTAAAAAATAATATAGAAACGATTAGTCAAATAAACAAAATATTAGACACTTATACTTCTAATGAATCTTTAGCATCTCCATCAAGCCAGATTTTTGTTGTCGATAGAGATTTTAAAATTGCTAATATTATAGCCAAAAAAATGGAATTACAAAGAGAAATAGAAGAGTTAAACAAATTCCTGGTTTATTCTAAAGACATTGTTTTAATGGTAAATAAACCTAATATTACATTATTAAATAGAGGGATTAGAGACAAAAAAGTTATTATTTATCCAATAATGTTTGTCTTTACGTTTTTATTTTTCGCCTTTCTAAGATTCATTTATATTTCCTTAAGAGATCTATCAAATCAAACTGAAGAAGAAATTAAAAAATAAAGAAACTTATTTCCACAACTGCAATAAAAGGAGAATTTAATTATTAAACCAATTAGTTCTTTTTAAAAAAGATTTAAATACCCTGTAATAAGAATGAGATTGAGAAAGAGCAGTATTATAGATTTTTTTAAAAGTTCTATCGTAAATAAAAGTATTAAAGTTCTATTTATTAGAATTTTGGGAGTACTATTATTTTTTGGGGTTACGATATTTCTCACTAATTATTTTGATCCGGAATTAGTTGGCAAATATGACTTTAGCAGGTCATTGCTAATTTTTCTGGGTGCAATCTCTGTTTTTGGCATGCATCAATCCATAATTTACTATTCTGGGTATTTGGCATCGATCAATAATCGAGGATATTTAAAAAGGATTTATTATAAGATGATATTCATCGTTTTTGTTATTTCCGGATTACTATATTTTATCAGCCAATTACTAAGAATAGAATTCATTGGTGAATACTTAAATTTATCACTTACAAATACAGCAATTAAAACTATTCTGGCATTATTTTTTTATGCTTTAACCATGTTAAATATTGATGTTTTCAGGGCTATAAATAAAATTTATTTATCCGAGTTTTATCGAAATATTTTTAGATATATTATCTTTTTTATAGGGGTTGTAATTATATTCTACACAGATAATTTAACCCGGCTGGTAGATGTATTTTTATTAAATTTTGTTTTTCTTGCTTTATGTTCCAGTATTATATTGTTATATCTTTTTTCGAAAACAGACTATAAACCTAACACCGTTAAAATAACATATAAAGACATTATCAAAAAATCTGCTCCTATGGCAGTTACCGCTACTTCTTTTTTTCTTATGCAGAGTTTGGATATTTTAATGCTAACAAAATTTACAAATTATGAAACGGTTGCGTTCTACGCGTCTGCAGTAAAATTAACAATGATTATTTCAATAGTTTTGGCATCTGTTAATATAGTTATGGGTCCTCAAATAGCTGAGTTTTTCGCATCTGGTAAAATGAACAAACTAAAGGAGAATATTAAAAACGGCACTAGATTGATATTTTTTATAACATTTCCTTTGATTCTGGTTTTAGCTCTTTTATCTTCTTTTGCTTTAGGCATATTTGGTGAAGAATATAAGGCCGCCAAATTTGCATTACTAATATTATTAATAGGACAATTAATTAATACATTGTGTGGATCAGTTGGAATTTATTTAAATATGACAGGTAAACAAAATATATTTCAAATTATATTAATTTCTGCATTATTTTTAAATGTAATTTTGAATTTTATCCTAATTCCAAAAATTGGAATGATCGGAGCTGCAATAGCAACTTCAACTAGTATGATATTGTGGAATATTATAGCGGTGATTTATGTTTACAAAAAAGATCGAATAAAAATTTTTTTAACTATTAGATGAAAGCGTTTCAAGTAGATTTTTTTGTAGTTGGAGCCGCTCGTTGTGGAACGACATCTTTGTACAATTATTTAAATCAACATCCTCAAATATATTTACCAAACATTAAAGAACTCAATTATTTTTCAAATGTTGAGTCAAAAGACTATTCGGTATATAAGAAGCCTAATAAAAATGAACACTATCATACGAAAATAATTAAATCGTATGATATCTATAAAGGGTTGTTTGAAAGTGCTAATGATAACCAAGTGAAGGGAGATATAAGCCCTTCCTATTTTTGGGATATACAAACGGCACAAAGAATTTTTGAACACAATCCAAATGCTAAGATTATTATTTCACTTAGAAACCCTGTTTATAGAGCTTTTAGTCATTATGTAATGAATTTTGGAATTGGTCATGAAAAGCACAATAGCTTTGATGAGGCCCTAAAAGCAAAACGGAAGCCTATATGGGGTGGCGGTAATCTTTATTTAGAATTAAGTTCCTATTATGACCCAGTAATATCATATTATAAATTATTTAAAAAGGAGAATATTCATCTTCTTATTTTTGAAGATTGGACAGAAAATAAAGACAACACCTTGTTTGAAATTTTCGATTTTCTTGATGTGAATGATCAGTTTATGGTAAACCATTCAGTAAAACACAATGAGAAAGTAGCTTATAAGAATATAAAAACATTGAATTTGTTAAGAACCCGATTTATTAAAAGTTTCTTGGAATTATTTGTTTCTACAAGAACAAAAGATCATTTAAAGGGAAAACTCTTTAATAAAAATGATTTTAACATAAAATTAGATCCGGACCTGAAAATTAAATTAAAGGAATATTTTAAGAATGATGTTCAGCAACTTCAGGAATTTTTGGGAATTTCATTAATGCGTAAATGGGATCTGGAATAATGAATTTGTTCAAGGAATATGGATATAATTATTGTAAATGATAAGCAATAAACATAAAGCTATATTTGTACACATACCTAAAGTAGCCGGACAAAGCATTGAAACAATGTTTTTAAAAGAGTTAGGCTTAGACTGGAATAAAAGAGCAGGTTTATTACTCAGGAAAAAAAAGGCATTTGAGAAAGGACCACTTCGGCTTGCTCACCTTAGGGCTAGAGACTACGTTGATTATGGATATATAGATGAAGATTCTTTTAATGATTATTACAAATTTTCTTTTGTAAGAAATCCGTATAAAAGAGTATTCTCTTTTTATAATTTTTTAGGATATTCTAAAATTATAAGCATTAATACGTTCATTATGAAAGTACTCCCCTTAAAAGTAGAGAAAGGAGATTTTTTTTTAATGTCTCAATACGATTATTTATTTAATTCTGAAGGTGATTTGATGGTAGATTATGTTGGAAAATTTGAAAACATCAATATTGATATCACTGAAGTTATTAAATTTACCGGGTTAAAAAATTCAATGTTACCTCATGTTAACAAATCAAAAGGAGAATGGAAACGAGCTTTAAGCCAACTTATTAAATCCCCTTATCTGTTAAGGTATATTGGGTTTAAAAAAGATTCGAATAACAACTTTGAAAAAGTATTTACCCAGGATCTGAAAAACCAAGTATATAATATTTATCAAAAGGATTTTCATTATTTTAACTATGAAAGATAAAAAAAACATTGTTTTTGTAAGCATTTCAAATGATTTGTATGGATCATCAAAAGTTTTGCTTTCATTAGTTTTAAAGATGAAGAAAGAATCTTCAGACTTTTACCCTATTGTATGTTTACCAATAGAAGAAGGACCTTTAAAAGAGGTTTTAATGGAAAATGATATTAAAATAATTGAAATGCCCATTGTAAAACTTACAAGATCTATGTTGAGATTTTTTAAAATATTTAGTATACTGAAAGAATATTTTAAAGCTAAGAAGATTTTTAAAAGAGAGACGTTAGGTAAAGAAATAGCCTGTATACATTCCAATACATTAGCGACTCTTTTTGGTTCATTTTTTTGTGTTTTTAACAAACCAAAACATATTATTCATGTACATGAGATTATGGACAGACCTTGGTTTGTAAAATATTTTTTTGCGACAATAATGTTGCTTTTTTCAAATAAAATAGTTTATAATTCATTTGCAACTGAGAAGTTTTTTAACAAAACCTGCCCCTTGTTAAAAAAAAAATCAATAACCATACTTAATGGAGTTGATAGAGATTCAAATTCACTTTCAAAAAAGGAACGTCGGGAATTAAGATTAGAAATTTTTAAAGCGAATGAAGAAAACTTTTTGATAGGTTTGGTAGGTAGATTTAATAGATTAAAGGGACACAATCTATTATTAGAATCATTTAAAGACCTGTCATTAAAATTTTCAAACATAAAATTATGTTTTGTAGGTTCCTCACCTAAGAATCAAGATTTTTATTATTTCTCTATTATAAATAGGATTGAAGAACTTCAACTTAAAAACAAAGTAGAAATAATAGATTTTCAAAAAAACATTTATCCCATATTAGACGCTCTAGATGTTATTATTGTTCCTTCCACCGAACCAGAATCATTTGGAATTATAGCAGTAGAGGCCATGCTTTCTCACAGAGCCGTGATAGCTTCAGAAATTGGCGGAATACCTAATTTTATCACCCATAATGAAACGGGAATATTATTTGAACCAAATAATAAGGAACAATTAAATAAAGCTTTAGAAAGAGTTATTACTAATTCCAATCTCAAAGAAGAATTAGAAGAGAATGCATATAAAAAATGTATTTATTCACTATCTACCGATATGATGTTTAGTAAATTTACGTCAGTTTATAATTCAATTACATAAATGAGTCAAACGACATATAAAGCGTTTTTGGTAATATTGGTGATTTCATTATCCATGGCTGAGGTTGAATTATCATTTGTATGTTCTGTGTTAATAGCAATATTATGTTTTAAAAATAAATTTTCTAAAAGTCTTGCCGTAGTTGTTTGCTTACTGTTTGTATTGGTATTAATAGGGTGTTTTAATATTTTTTATTATCAAGGCCTCTTTTACGATTATTTGAGAGACTTAATTTATTATTTAAGACCCATTACGGTATTAATTGCGGCTTATTTAATTGTAATAAATATAAAAGACAAAAAATCGTTCTTTAACATATTAGTCATTATGGGTTTTGTATTCGCAACGCTGCATCTATTAAGAATTTCGGTTCATTTAGGGGACTTTAGTTTTGATACAACTTATATAAGAAACGAATATGGAAGATATAATCATGTAGAATTAATTGCTTTAGTTATTCTTTTTTGTATCAAGGATATAGGAGTAAAAAAAAGCAGGTTTAAGATATTTTATAAGTTCTTTCTTTTTTGTCTAATATTTTCTTTTATCCTTTATTTTTCTAGAACAATGCTCCTTGTTTTAGTTTTAATGGTATTAGGATATAGAGGATATTTAAAGTTAAATCAAAAAGGAGTGGTTGCTTTGTTCTTGGGACTAATATTTGTTTCAGGATTTGTACTATTTCTTAACCAATATGAGCCTTCTGGAAAGACAAGTGGAATAGGGACATTTTTATTAAAAATGAAAAACTCTTACAATGAGGTTTTTCAAACAATAGACCCTTATAAAATAGATAAGGACAAAAGAAGTCTTTGGAAACAATGGAGAGCGTATGAGGCCAAAATAGCTATTATTGAAATAGAAAAAAACAATGCCTGGCTATTTGGTAAAAATTTTGGTTCTAAAATAGACCTTGGCTTCGAGGTATTTCTTCAAAAGAAATGGGTGCAATATATCCCCCTTATTCATAACGGCTTTGTTTACGTTTTACTAAAAACAGGGATTTTAGGATTAATATTTTATTTTATTTATATTTTATATTTATATTTTTATTATTATACAAAGAATAAAAAAGAAGAAAAGAATATATATAATAAAATGCTTGTTGCTTGTGGGTTTTACATAATCGTTTCTAGTATTGTAATTACCGGAATTTTTAAACCATATGATATGTCGAGCTTATTAGTTGGGGGTCTTTTTGCACTAAATCATCGAATTGATATTGAGAATAGGAATAATAGGAACAAGGGGAATACCTAATTACCACGGAGGATTTGAACAATTTGCAGAGTTCTTTGCCTCTTTTTTAGCAGAAAAGAAGCATGATGTCTATGTTTATTCTTCCTGCTCCCATCCCTATAAGGAAAATACTTTTAACGGTGTTAATATCATACATTGTAAAGATCCAGAAGAAAAAATAGGAACTATTGGACAATTTATCTATGATTTGAATTGCATACTAGATGCACGTAAAAGAAACTTTGACATAATATTGCAACTAGGCTACACCAGCAACTCTATCTGGAGAAGACTACTTCCTAAAAACTCCATTATAATTACTAATATGGATGGTTTAGAATGGAAAAGAGCGAAATATAATAAGGGGGTAAGACTTTTTTTAAAATATGCTGAGTCGTTGGCAATTAAAGGCAGTGATTATTTAATCTCTGACTCTATTGGAATTAAAAATTATTTAAAAAATGAATATAACGTGGATTCAAAATACATACCCTATGGAGCTGAGAAGTTTGAATCACCAAACATAAAAAGATTGGATAAGTTCGGTATTGATGCTTTTCAATTCAATTTGCTGATTGCTCGAATGGAACCCGAAAATAATATAGAAATTATTCTAGACGGGGCTACAAAATCTAAAAATAAAACGACATTTCTAATTATTGGAAAATATAATAATTCTTTTGGAAAATATTTAAAGAAGAAATATAAGAATCAAAAACACATTAAATTTTTAGGAGGGATATATGATTTGGAGGATCTTAATAACCTAAGATATTATTCGAAGCTTTATTTTCACGGGCATAGTGTGGGTGGAACAAACCCCTCATTGCTTGAAGCAATGGCAAGTAACTCATTGGTTATTGCACACCAAAATGATTTTAATTACACGATTCTTGGTAAGGATGCTTTTTATTTTTCCGGAGTTGATGAAGTGACAAAATATATGGACACCTTGTTACAAAAAAATAATTATTCAATTATTCTTGAAAATAATTTAATTAAAATTGAACAATTATTCTCTTGGCCAAAAGTTAATAATTCATATCTAAGTTTTTTTAAAGAAGTGTATGAAAAAAATTAAAATATTTTTACTTTCAGAAAAAACATATAGTTTTCTAATCTCTGCTTTTTTAATTTCCTTACCACTACTATATGCTTACAGTACTACTTTGTTAATTGTCTTGTTAACAGTTTCATTATTTTCTTCGTTTTATCATAAAATTGAGTTTAAAAAAGAATATCTCATTCCCTTTTCTTTTTATTTATTAATTGTAATTTCTTTATTCTGGACTATTGATTTTAGTAAATCATTAAGAGGGCTGGAACGAGAATTATCATTTTTGTTAGTCCCAATAATATTCATATTAATGCCCTCTATTTCAAGAAAGGTGCTTTTGCAATCTCTTTATGCATTTGCAGTATCTATGGCAATTCTCGCTATATTTTTTATTGTTAATGCGGTATTTTTATTTACTGTAGAAGGAACAATTGAAGTGTTTTTTTACCATAATCTCGTCGCCCCTATGGGACTCAATGCTATCTATATATCCACAATGACGTCCTTAAGTTTATTATACTTGATTTTTTATAGTAAAAAAAAACTTTTCAATGGATTAATTATATTGACATTGTCTGCATTCTTGATATTACTTTCTTCCAAGAATCTAATTTTCATAACGATTATATCAATTATAATAGGGTTGCTAGTATCAAAAAAAATTAATTTAAAACGATTGGCATTTATTATAATTCTTATCCTTGGAATATTTACAATTCTGTTTTATAGCCCTTTAAAAAAAAGAATGGATAAAGAATTCACATCAAATGTTAAAGAAGTAATAACAAGTGAAAAATTTAATAGAGTTTATCCTTGGACTGGTAGTACCATTCGATTATTTCAAGCTAGAATATTCTATGAACTTTTAAAAGAGAATGATATATTCTTCACAGGATTTGGAATAAATGCATCACAAGAAAAAATTATTCAAAAGCAAAACCAGTATAATCTTTATTGGGGATATAACAACTATAACTTTCATAACCAATATATACAGGCATTTGCCGAGCTAGGCTTTTTCGGACTGATATTAATCTTGTTATTTTTATCCGTTATTTTTAAAGGGTATCTTAGTAGCAGAGAATTAATGAGCTTGTTCTTTTTTTTAGTGATGATGTCGGTTTTTATGACAGAATCGTATTTATGGAGGCAAAGAGGACTACTTCATTTTTTAATTATTTTTAGTATGCTAATTAAAATTCGTCAACCAAGTATTTTGACCAACGGGAAAAAATGAAAATATTAATCGATGCTCATATTTTTGATGGTAAATTTCAAGGTTCCAGAACATACATCAAAGGGATCTACAGTGAAATGATTCAAATTAAAAAGATTGGGAATTTTATTTTGTTGGGATAGAAGTTGACGATATCAAGAATGTGTTTGGCATCCCTCCTCTAGAAGCTGCTATATATAAAAAAAAGGTCATTTGCTCTTCTTCGACTGCAATGGCTGAATACATTTTTTTAAATATCTTATAGACCCCTATAATCAGAATGAGATTGAAAAATACTAATTCTATCAATTACAGAAAACAGTAAGTTTGATTTGCTAATAATAAAAGAAAAAGTTTAGTTCCTCAAAATAATAGGATGTTATACAATTCTTTTTTAAATTTAAGAACTAATTCCGAAAACCAGTGCGTATACTCCTCGCTTCCATATATCCCTATGCATTTTTACTTTTGTATTTAACAATTCCTTTTGACAATTATATAAGGGCATTGCCAAATATTTTATTAGGTGTTTTAGTGGTTGCTTTTCCTATTATAGTAACTAAAAAAGATTTTAAAAAGTTATTGATAAAACCCACCCTGTTGTTTTTATTGTTTTTTGCCTTCCTTTTTCTTAACTCTTTCATTTCTGGAAGAATGGCAGATGATTTTGTAGTAATAAAAAAAATGCTTATCCCATTAGGGTTAGTAATTCTATACATTCCCGTACAAGATTTTAAGAAATTAAATAAAGCTATCATTTTTTCATCGTTAGCGGCAATCGTTTTTTCATTAGTAAAATTTTTAATATTTGTAAACAGAACGGGAGATTTTAATATTACTTTATTTCAAGAAACCATAGATGTTCTTTTAATAGATCGTTTATATATAGGATTTTTATGCATACTAAGTATTTTAGTTTCCTACCAGTCTTTAAAAAATAAGTATAACCCTTATAATAGTTACTATCTGACAAATATTATAATTAACATTTTATATGTTTTTTTAATTATGTCGAAGGTTGCTATAGTTATATTGATAGCGATAGTCTTATTGAGACAGTTTTACGGGAAACAAAAAAAAATAAGAATGTTTATTTCAATAGGTCTAATTGTATTAATTGGAGGAATAGGCATCAGTAAATATAAATATCAAATTGAAAAAATAATTGATTTAAAAGAAAACATCGCGGAGATAAATTATATTGAAAGTACTATGCCATGGGAATATAGATTCCTTATTTGGAAATGCGCTTATAAAATTTCGCAGAACAGTTCAAATTCTTTTTTTGGAATAGGATTTAAAAAAACAAATAAACAATTGCTTATTTGTTATGAAAATGAAATAAAGGACCTAAAAACAAAACAAAATTTTATTTCAAAAAAGTTTAATACACACAATCAATATTTTGACTTTTACTTGAGTGAAGGTATTCTGGGATTGATATTGTTTTTAGGTGTTTTGATTGCTTTATTTATGCAATACCGGAAACAATTTTTCCCAACTGCCCTGTTAGTTTCCATACTAATATTTGGTCTGACAGAAAATTTCTTTCATCGTCAAATAGGCGCTTATTATTTTGGATTTATATTGGTAATGCTATTAATAAATAACACCTTTTTTAAAGATTCTAAAAAGGAATCTATCTTAAATCAAACAAAAGAAAATCTGCATCAATAAAATTCAACGTAAAGTAAATTGTATTTTTGTAGATGTATTGAAAAAATAGTAAATGAAAATATCAGTAATAGGCACAGGTTACGTAGGCCTGGTAACAGGCACCTGTTTTGCCGAAACGGGCAACGAAGTTATATGTGTAGACATCGATAAGGATAAAATAGAAAAAATGCGCAGGGGTGTTGTGCCTATTTACGAACCCCATCTTGACGTTTTATTTGAAAGAAATATTAAAGCAAACCGATTGAAGTTTACTACTTCTTTAGATGAAGGTTTAAAGCATGGCGAGATTATTTTTTTAGCATTGCCTACCCCTGAAGATGAAGATGGTTCTGCAGATCTTTCATACATTTTAAAAGTATCAGAAGAAATAGGAAGAAAAATAAAAGACTATAAAATTATAGTCGATAAAAGTACCGTACCGGTAGGTACAGCAGACAAGGTATTTAAGGTGATTGCGAAAAACGCTTCTTGTGATTTTGATGTTGTATCTAACCCAGAGTTTCTTAGAGAAGGTTTTGCAATAGATGATTTCTTAAAACCAGAAAGAATTATCATAGGAGCCCATAGCAAAAAAGCTATAAAAATTATGAAAAAACTCTATGATCCTTTTGTGCGATCAGGAAATCCAATCATAGTAATGGACGAAAAGTCGGCAGAATTAACAAAATATGCAGCCAATTCTTTTCTTGCAACTAAGATTACTTTTATGAATGAGATTGCAAATTACTGCGAGAAAGTTGGTGCAGATGTAGACAAGGTAAGAGCAGGTATAGGAACAGATTCCCGAATAGGCAAGCGTTTCTTATTTCCTGGAATTGGTTATGGCGGGTCATGTTTTCCAAAAGATGTAAAAGCCCTTCTAAAGGATGGAAACGATAATAATTACAATTTTAAAATACTTAAAGCTGTAATTGAAGTAAATGATCACCAAAAAACTATTTTAGTACCAAAAATTGAAGCGTATTTTAAAAATGATATATCTGGAAAAAATATTGCTATTTGGGGGCTTTCTTTTAAACCTGAAACAGACGATATAAGAGAGGCGCCATCAATTTATTTAATGAAAGCATTACTTAATAAAGGGGCAATACTTACTGTTTACGATCCCGAAGCAATACCAAATATTAAAAAAAGATTTGGAGACACCCTTATTTATAAAAACAATATGTACGAGACTATTGAAAATGCCGATGCTTTAGTAATATGTACAGAGTGGAGTATATTTAGAACACTTAATTATAAAAAACTTAAAAAGGCACTAATCAATCCTGTAATTTTCGATGGCAGAAACCTGTATAATGTTGAAGATATGCAATCTGAAGGATTTACGTATATTTCAATAGGAAGAAAGGAAATAAACAAATGAAAAAAAGGGTATTAATTACTGGAGCAGCTGGGTTTTTAGGATCACATCTTTGCGACAAGTTTATAGGTGAAGACTATGAAGTAATAGGAATGGATAACCTTATTACAGGAGATATTAAAAATATAAAACACCTTTTTAATCTTAAAAACTTTCAATTTTATAATCACGATGTAACTGAATTTGTTGATGTTCCTGGGCAATTAGACTATATCCTTCATTTTGCTTCACCCGCAAGCCCAATCGATTATTTGAAAATACCTATTCAAACATTAAAAGTAAGCTCCTTGGGGACTCATAACCTATTGGGTCTTGCAAAAGAAAAGAAAGCACGTATTCTAATTGCTTCAACATCTGAAGTATATGGAGATCCTTTAGTTCATCCTCAAAGTGAAGAATATTATGGGAATGTTAACACTATAGGTCCGCGCGGAGTTTATGATGAAGCAAAAAGATTTCAGGAATCTATAACTATGGCCTATCATCGTTTTCATGGTTTAGAGACACGAATAGCACGAATATTTAACACCTATGGGTCTAGAATGCGTCTTAACGACGGGAGAGTAATTCCGGCATTTATTGGTCAGGCACTTCGGGGAGAAGACTTAACAGTATTTGGTGATGGACTTCAAACACGTTCCTTTTGTTATGTAGACGACGAAATAGAGGGGTTATATCGATTATTGTTGAGTGATTATTCTTTGCCGGTCAATATTGGTAATCCGGATGAAATAACCATTTTAGACTTTGCCAAGGAAATTATAAAATTAACGAACTCCAATCAAAAAATTGTGTTTAAACCTCTACCAAAAGATGATCCTCTTCAAAGAAAACCGGATATATCGAAAGCAATTGCTATTTTAGGCTGGAAGCCAAAAATATCAAGAGAAGAGGGAATGAAAAAAACCTTTGAGTATTTTAAAGGCCTTTCTAAAGAAGAGTTGTTTAAAAGCGAACATAAAGATTTCTCAAAGCATATAAAATAATAGAGAATGATATTTAAAAGAGGGAGATATTCGGGTTTCTTAAGACCAATTTCATATGTAATTGATCTTTTAGTAATTTGTGTTTTAGCTCAACAATTTTTCTCTGATAGCAATCAATATATACAATATGTAGTTTTTATATCCATTTCCTGGATTATTGTATCATTACGCTCTAACTTTTATGAGATTTATAGATTTACAAAAGTTGTTAAGATTGTTACCCTAATAGGTAAGCAATCAGTTTTATTTACAGTATTGGTTTTTGCTTTTTTCGGTTTTTTTAAAGATATAGATAGATATACAATGGATATATCTAAGTATGTAATATATGTCTTTGGTCTTATTTCTCTTTTTAAGCTTGCTATATATTATTTACTGAAAAAGTATCGGGTTTTACTAGGAGGAAATTTTAGAAGAGTTATAATCATAGGGCTTAATAAAAAAACCGATCAACTCAGAAAGTTTTTTACAGACAACCCTGAATATGGATATAAGTTTTATAAGACATTCGATTTTAATAATAAAAAAGCACCTACTATTGATGAAGCTTTTACCTTTGTAATAAAAAATAATATCGATGAAATATATTGCTCTATTGCCGAACTTTCAGATGAGCAAATGCAAAAAATCATTGATTTTGCAGATAATAATCTTAAAATTTTAAAATTTATTCCTGATAATAAAGAAATTTACTCAAAAAGGCTTGACTATAACTATTATGGGTTTTTACCCATAATATCACTACGACAAATTCCTTTAGAAAATCCGGTTAATAAATTTATAAAGCGTTCATTTGATATCATAGCTTCACTTATAATTATTGTTGGTGTTTTATCCTGGTTAACACCCCTATTGGGATTAATTATAAAAATCGAATCAAAAGGACCTGTTTTTTTTAAACAAAAAAGAAACGGTCTGGACTATAAAGAATTTTACTGTTTCAAATTTCGATCAATGACCCCAAACCCCTTAGCTCACTTACATCAGGTTACCAAAGATGATGAACGAATAACTAAAGTGGGTAAAATTATACGAAAAACCAGTATTGACGAATTACCTCAGTTTATTAACGTCTTAAAGGGAGAGATGTCGGTTGTTGGGCCAAGACCTCATATGGTAAGCCATACTCACATGTATGCGGAGAAAATAGATAAATTCATGGTGCGTCATTTCATTAAACCAGGAATTACCGGATTAGCTCAAGTAAGTGGATATCGAGGTGAGGTAGAAGACGATAGTTTTATCGCAAATCGCGTGAAATATGACATCTTTTATCTTGAAAACTGGTCCTTGATATTAGATTTAAAAATCTTTTTTCAGACTATATATAATTCATTGCGTGGAGACGAAAAAGCGTATTAATATAACCAATCACCCACTTGTTTCTATTATAACTCCTCTTTATAATGCCGAAAAGTTTATAGCAGAGACCATATCTAGTATACAAAAACAAAGCTACTCTAATTGGGAGCATATTATTGTAGATGATGCCTCTCAAGATAATTCTGTTTCAATTGCTGAAAACTTTGCTTCTAAAGATCCTAGAATACATATTATAAAACAGACTAACAATACAGGTCCGGCATCTTGTAGAAACCATGCCACAAAAGTTGCTAAAGGCACTTACATTGCTTTTATAGACTCAGATGATCTATGGGATACCCAAAAGTTAAAAGAACAACTTCAATTTATGATGTCTAATAAATGTTTGGTTTCTTATACCAGCTATTTACAAATTGACGAAGAGGGGCAAACCCTTAATAAACGCATTACGGCTCTACCTTATTTATCATATAGAAAACAACATAGAAACAACTATATTGGTAATCTTACAGGTATGTATAATACAAAAGTACTTGGTAAAATATTTGCTCCAAATATTCGAAAGAGACAAGACTGGGCGGTCTGGCTAGAAGCAATAAAACGAAGTAAAAAACCAGCTTTGGGAATACAAGAAGATTTAGCATATTATAGAGTTCGAAAAGGCTCTATGAGTTCTAATAAAATTAATCTTGTAAAGTATAATTTTCATTTTTATAAAAATCATTTAGGACATTCATTAGGCGCTTCATTGTTTTATTTACTACGATTCCTTTTCGAATATTTTTTAATTAGACCAAGACAGATCAAGAGATTATAAGTATGAAATAAACTGTTTCAACTTCCCTCGACGACTTCGGTCAAGAATAGAAACACGTTCAAAAATAAGAGTTAGGCCTTCTTCAAGATATTTATAAAGACCATTTTCTATAGTTTTAGATTCCTGTGAAGTTAATTTTCTTTCAGAAACATATAGAATTTTAAAGGTATTTATTGTTATTTGTTCTACAACAAATTCCTTAACATTTCCATCGTTTTCAATTACATTTTTAGTTACATAATAAAATGTAAGTCCCGGTACGATTTTTCCACTCGGTAATTTTGCTACATCGTTAGTCCGACCAATTAATTGTTGTAAAACAGGTTTTTTAAAAGTGCTGTCCTTTGATAAAATTCCTGTGTCCCCAATGTCGTATCTAATTAGAGGATGTGCTTTATTATATAAAGAAGTAATTACGATCCTTCCGGATTCTCCATAAGGTAATGGCTGGTCATTGTCGTCCATAATCTCTACATATAGAGTTTCACTGTTAACTATAAACTCATCTTTTTTGTTAGTAAAGGCGATCAGATCGAGTTCCGCGGCTCCATATTCATTTACAATAGGCACTCCAAATGTTGTTTGGAGTAGTTCTTTATCACTATCATATAGCATTTCACTTGTGACAATGCAATATTTTAAAGTTGGACAAACAGAAGTTAAAACTATATTTTTTTGTTTCAGAAATTTAGCAAATAATACTATTGAACTAGTATACCCGTTGATATAGAAAAATTTTTTTCTTTTGAAAACCTTTAGAAATACTTCAAGCTTTTCATTTGAAAGATTAAAAACAGGAAATCGATATCGAGAACTCAAACGGTCTTTTAAACGTTCTTTTTGATACCCTAAAATACCTAAGGGAATACCATAAAAGCGGGCTTGTAATGTTGAATTAAAATTGATATTAAACCAATCAAAACGATTTATGATTTCTGCCCATGTCAAGGCATGACAAAATTTATCCTTAGCAAAAATAAACGGATGTCCACTAGAACCCGATGTTTTATTTACATAACTATTTTTTTTTGTAAAACCACTGGATAAGCGTTCTTGTAGAGGTTTTTGTAAATCACTCTTTAGCATAACGGGAACCTCAAGCCATTGGGTGATGGAATTATTGCCTACAAGCGATTGATACATAGGATTTTCGCGTATATGATAGTTTACGATTTTTTGTCTTTGCTCACTAACATAATCTTCAAACCGAGTCTCCGGAATTTGCTGAATTTTAAGCAATTTTTTTTTGGCTTCAGATAAAGGATAACCATTAATACGTAATGTAATTTCAAACAAATTCAACACAAAAATATTAGGGGTTCAATTTACAAACAATTATTTTTGAAGCCGAATCAAAACTCACTCTTATGAATATTTTAATATTGGGCTCTGGAGGTCGTGAGCATTCTTTTGCACACAAGATTATTCAAAGTAGTCATTGCGACCAACTCTTTGTAGCTCCAGGGAATGCGGGCACTGCTTTAATAGCAACTAATATATCTCTTTCAGTAAACGATTTTGAAGCCATTAAAAAGTGTGTTCTCAATAACAATATTAAAATGGTTCTTGTGGGTCCAGAAGATCCATTGGTTAAAGGTATTGCCAATTATTTTGCAGAATCTGAAAGCCTTCAGGATGTTATGCTTATTGGCCCGTCTAAACAAGGAGCATTACTTGAAGGCAGTAAAGGGCGCGCTAAAGAGTTTATGACGGATCATAATATCCCTACTGCTAATTATCAAAGCTTTACAAAAGAATCTCTAGAAAACGGGAAAAAGTTTCTGGAAACTTTAAAACCACCCTATGTATTAAAAGCCGATGGGCTTGCTGCAGGAAAAGGAGTGTTAATTTTAAACAATTTAGAAGAAGCAAAACAAGAACTAGAAAACATGCTTACTCATAGTAAATTTGGAGTTGCCAGTGAAAAAGTTGTAATTGAAGAATTTCTTGACGGAATTGAGCTTAGTGTTTTTGTACTTACAGATGGAATACATTATAAAATTCTACCCACCGCAAAAGATTATAAGAGAATAGGTGAAGGTGATACCGGACTTAACACTGGTGGTATGGGAGCCATATCTCCGGTTCCTTTTGTCGATAAAAGATTGATGCAAAAAATTGAAAATACAATTGTAAAGCCAAGCATACTCGGACTGAATAAAGAACAAATTGACTATAAAGGATTTTTATTTATTGGACTTATAAATGTAAACAACGAACCTTTTGTAATTGAATATAACGTACGCATGGGTGACCCCGAAACTGAAGTTGTACTTCCTCGTATAAAAAGTGATTTGGTAGAGTTATTAGAAGCGACTTTCCTTCAAAGATTGGACCAAGTAGAATTGAAAATTGATGATCGTGCAGCAGCCACTGTTATGGTAGTTTCGGGGGGCTATCCTGAAGATTATGAAAAAGGCAATGAAATTACAGGAATAAGCGACGTAAAAGAATCTATTATTTTTCATGCGGGTACTACACAAAAAAAAGGTAAAATAGTAACCAATGGCGGAAGAGTATTAGCAATTACCACTTTAGATTTAAACTACAAAGAGGCACTAAAAAAATCGTATCAAAACATAAAAAAACTACATTTTAACACGATGTATTATCGTAGGGATATAGGATTTGATTTATCCTAAAAAAGAGTGAGATGTAGAGCTGCGATCTTCTTCTCCAGATACATTTACTTTATAAAGTATTGCCATCCAATAAAAGAAACCACAAAAACCAGTTGCAATTATAAGCCACGATACCATATTGCTTAGTACCCAGCTTTCGGGAGCAATATTTCTTAATGCATCGTAAGGAGCAAATGCAAAATTCTCAAAAAAAGACTGTATTCCTTCAAAAAAACCTTTCCAAGTCATATCTTTATATTAATGACTGCAAAAGTATAAATTAAGAACCATGCTTACAAGCTTTTTTGGCAAATCTAAGCCCATTAATTTTTTAATCGTAAGCTTATATCTAATTACAGGGTATGTTTTTTGGGTATTTACCGGTCATGGGGAGATAATAAACTTTCAAATAATATTAAAACATTTATTATTCGCATCACTTTACCTGTTTTCATTGTTTTTATTTGATTTTATTAACAGGAAAAATGGCCTTACCAAAACCAACACTTATTCTATCTTATTATTTTGTTGTTTTATAGTTATGATACCTGTTATTTTTTCTGATAGAAATATCTTAATTTCCAACTTGTTTTTACTTTTAGCCCTTAGAAGGATATTAAGCTTATCATCTGAAAGGAAAATAAACAAAAAAATATTAGACGCTTCTCTATGGATTACGGTTGCTTCTCTTTTTTATTTTTGGAGCCTTTTGTTTTTTATAATCTTATTTATAGCAATACTACAAAAACCCTCAAAAAATTATAGGCAAGTACTCATTCCGTTTATCGGATTTTTTACTGTCTTTACTCTAATAACATCATATCAAATACTGTGGAATGATTCATTTCTTTGGTTTTTGAATTTAGACACAACAATTGGCACTGATTTTAAAGAATATAAATCACTTTCTATATTCATTCCGATTTTAGTTATATCAACACTTATTATTTGGACACTTATTAATAGATTTTTAATGTTTTCTTCAATATTAAAAAAAAATAAACCTAACTATATTATTATGTTCATTGTATTGATGACAAGTATTTTAATTACTATGTTAACAAATGAAAAAACAGGAGCAGAATTATTCTTTATTATCGCCCCTTTAGCAATTATTACTGCTAATTATATTGAAAATAGTATGACCTATTGGTTCAAAGAACTTCTTTTATGGTCTGTAGTATTTCTTCCTGTTTTTATATTTTTACTTGAATAATAAAAGCCTTATATGTTCTAATTTAAGATGTAAAATGAATTACATAGGATCCAAACATAGACTTTCATCGTTTATTTCTGAAACGATCGTTAACATTTCCGGAGAAGATTTATCTCAAAAGACTTTTTGTGATCTTTTTGCCGGGACAGGAGTAATTGGGTGCATTTTTAAACCCATTGTAAAGAAGGTTATTGCGAACGATATTGAATATTACAGCTATGTATTAATCAGAAATTATATAGGCAATCATTCTGCTATATCATCTAAAGAATTAATTGAAGAACTAAATATATTAAAAGGCTCCAAAGGGTTTGTTTTTGAAGAATACTCTCAAGGAGGAACAGCTGGCCGTAATTATTTTACTTTAGAAAACGGACAAAAAATTGATGCGGTCAGGAGTTGTATAGAAAATTGGAAAATCAATAATAAAATATCTGAAAATCAATATTATTTCTTGTTGGCATCACTACTTGAAAGTGCAGATAAAATCGCAAATACAGCTTCTGTATATGGAGCATATTTAAAGGATATAAAAGCATCGGCAACCAATAAAATGGTGATAAAACCAGCCGTTTTTCAAGAAACAGAAAAAAATCATGAGGTTTATCAGCAGGACAGTAACCAGCTGATTAGAAATATAGAAGGCGATATACTTTATTTAGATCCACCCTACAATGCTCGTCAGTATGGTGCTAATTACCATCTGCTAAATACTATTGCAAAATATGATACTTTTGTCCCCAAGGGTAAAACAGGATTACCCACCTATTATAAAAGTGATTATTGTAGAAAAAATGAAGTGTTAGATACATTTACCGATTTGATAAATAAAGCACAATTTCAATATATATTTTTAAGTTATAATAACGAAGGATTAATGTCATCAGAAATTATTAAAAAAACAATGAAACGATTTGGAAAATATAGTTTTGTGATAAAAAATTACCAACGTTTTAAAGCCGATAAAACCGAAAACCGAAACCATAAAGCGATTCACACAGAAGAATATTTGCACATTTTAGAGAAACCAATTTACCACTAATAATAAAAATTATGTTTTCAGATAAAGCAAATCGTATTTTTCAAGAAGTAATTGAAAAATATCATATAGATGACAATGTGGACCAACCTTTTAATAACCCTTACGACGAAGGAACTCAATTACTTGAGATGTTATTATACAGAAAATGTTGGATAGACACTGTACAATGGCATTATGAAGATATTATTAGAGACCCAAATATTGATCCAGTTGTTGCACTCTCTTTAAAACGGAAAATTGATGCGTCCAATCAGGACCGCACCGATATGGTAGAATATATTGATAGTTATTTTCTAAAAAAAAATAATGCTGTTGTAGTATTAGAAAATGCTACTGTTAATACAGAAAGCCCGGCCTGGGGAATCGACAGACTTTCAATTCTTGCTTTAAAAGTATTTCATATGCATGAAGAAGCTACTCGAGAAGATGCAACAAACGAACATCGTTCGAACTGTGAAATAAAGTTAAAGGTGTTACTTGAACAGCGCGTTGATTTAAGTACTGCTATTGATCAGTTATTGGATGATATATCACAGGGGAGAAAATATATGAAAGTATATAAGCAAATGAAGATGTATAACGATGATGAGTTAAATCCTGTGTTACGAAATCTGAAGTAGAGGTTTGTGTAAATAATGTCAAAACCAACTCACATACTGGTCATCAGATTATCCGCACTAGGAGACGTAGCAATGACAGTTCCTGTATTAAGTGTTTTTGCACAAAGCTATCCTAAGGTAAAGCTAACCGTACTTTCCAGAGCTTTTTTTAAACCTCTTTTTGAAGATATTCCAAACATTAATTTTCTTGAAGCCGACGTTTATGGTAAACATAAAGGTATTGGCTTATTAAAATTAGCTAGAGAAGCAAAAAAACTGGGTGTTGATGCCATAGCCGATTTGCACGATGTAATTCGTTCAAAGGTTATCACTCAATATCTTAGGGTTAGTGGAATTAAAATAGCTACTATAGATAAAGGGCGAACCGAAAAAAAAGCGCTAACTCGTAAAAAGAACAAAATTTTTGAGCCTTTAAAAACAACCCATCAGCGTTATTCAGATGTCTTTTCGACACTTGGTTATCCCTTAAATCTACAATCGTATATAATTCCTCAAAGAAAAAAACTTACTACAAAATTGCAAAACCTGATAGGAACAGCCCCTAAAAAACTTATAGGTATAGCTCCTTTTGCGGCTTTTAAAAGTAAAATGTACCCACTGGATATGATAAAAGAGGTCATTGCAAAGATCAACGAGACCCAGCAATATCGTATTTTTCTTTTTGGAGGCGGAATAGAAGAAATCGAAATTCTTAAAGAATTAGAGAAGGGCTTTTCTTCTGTTATTAGCGTTGCAGGGAGGATTAGTTTTAAAGAAGAACTTTTGTTAATCTCAAATCTTGACCTGATGCTGTCAATGGATAGCGCGAATGGACATTTAGCAGCTATGTTTGGAATACCCGTTATTACAATTTGGGGAGTTACACATCCTTATGCAGGATTTGCACCTTTTGTACAACCTAAGGAAAATGGATTATATGCAGAACGAAAACAATACCCTTTAATTCCAACTTCGGTGTATGGTAATAAATATCCTGAAGGATATGAAAATGCAATAAAAACGATTGCTCCTGAAACAGTTATTGATAAAATTTATATGATGTTGTAAGATGCAATATCAACTTTGTCAAAGATATCAGGTTATTGTTTAATAATTTTTTTAGTTAAAACCCCGATTTCTGTCTCAACACTTACAAAAAACAACCCTCTGTACATATTTGAAACGTCTATTTGGATAAAACCATCGTTTTTATCTAAAACCAGCTGTCCTAATGTATTATAGATCTTTACTGAGTTTATCCTTTTGGCGTTGTTAACATTAATGGTTAAAATATCTTTTACCGGGTTGGGATATAAGATAACCTCTTGCAAAGGATAATCTTTAACATCCAAAATAGTATAATTTTCATACCAGGCTATTTTATCATCAAAAGCAGAAGCAGAAATCACATCTATCAATCCATCATTATCAAGGTCAGCAGCTGAAGCATCTCTAGGCGAGTCTACTTCGGCTGATATAAGTATCTGTGAACTAAAATTACCAAGCCCATCCATATTTTTAAACCATGAAATTGCGTCTTCACCCAAAAATCCCCCCCAATGAATTAAATCAATATCTCCATCACTATCAAGATCAGAAGGGCGTACAAAACCAGCCGATATAGGGTGAGAATAAATTCCTTGTGCTTGGGCAAAATTTCCTTGTCCGCCAAGATTCTCAGTCCAATAGATAACAGAAGGGTCTTGAGGATCGTCATTATTAACACCTAGAAGAATATCAATTCTTCCATCTTGGTTTATATCTGCATGCCTAATAAAATATATACGAAAAAAGCATGAAGAACAATATCCAAATGTCGAGATATGCTTTTTTTCTGAAAAGTTTCCTTGACCATCAAGATTTTCATACCAAGTTAATACTGTATGAAAGACAAACTCATCATAAGAGGCTATAATATCAACATCTCCATCGTTGTCTAGGTCAAAGATTGTAAAAGCATCCCCTAACTCCGATGTGTCGAGATCAATACCAATGAAACTATTAAAGGTCCCTTGTCCGTCAATATTCTCGAACCAAACAAGACCAGCAGGTAGAACTGCAACAATATCTAAATCTCCGTCAGTATCAAGATCCCCTGCGGATAATCCAGAAACAGCAGGACCAAAAGAAACTATATTAAGAGCAGAAAAATTACCCATTCCTAAATTCTCCATCCAACCAATTTCCGGTGTATTAGTAATTGAATATAAAATATCCTTATCACCATCACCATCAAAGTCAAACATCGAGAGCGATGAAAGACCCGGAATATTTTCAACAAGAATTTGGTCAGTAAAATTACCTTGTCCGTCAAGATTATTATACCAAACAATAGCCGTATTTGATTGCGCCAATACATCAAGATCACCATCAAAGTTTAGGTCAATAGGAATTACACCCCATGCAAGATTAAATTCATTTGAAATTATTTGTTGTGGCCCAAATTGAGCAAGGCTTTTAACACTTAAAAAAACAAGTAGTATTAATGTTATTCTTTTTATCATATTATTACCCGAACAGGGGTATTTTTTATATATCCACTACTTCTAGTAAAAGTTAAGAAGCCTGACGCATTATTTAATTAATCTCTTTAAAAACACAAAATATTAGCGCTAGCCTTTCGTTTCAGACATTACACATCATCATAATCAATCACTAAAGTTGGAGTAGTGGGTTGTGCCTGACAAGTTAGAATAAAATCTTCAGCAATTTCCTCATCGGTTAAGATTTCGTTTTTACGCATTACTGCTTTCCCTTCTTTTATTCGTGCGATACAGGTAGCGCAAATCCCTCCTTGGCAGGAATATGGGGCATCAATATCTTTTTCTAAAACGGCTTCTAAAACTGTTTTACTTTGTGGCATAGTAAAGCTTTGAGTTTCATCATCTACGGTAACGGTAAGAAGTGTGTTTCCGTCAAGGTTTTCTATTGATAATTCTTTTTCTGAAGTAGTAAATAGCTCATAACTAATTTGAGAATCATCAACACCATTATCTTTTAGTGTGGATGACACAACTTTTATCATAGGTTCCGGGCCACAAAGATAAAATTCATGAAATATTTTGTCTTTATATTTTTTTTTCAAAAAAAAGTTCACAAGAGATTTGTCAATCCTTCCAAAAGGTGCATTTTTCTCCTGAATTTGACTAAAGATAAATTCAATATTAAACCTTTCGGAATATTCTTTTTGCAATTCTATCAAGTTATTATAGAACATAGTTTCTTTAATCGATTTGTTTCCATAAACCAATAGAAATGTACTTTTAGGCTCTTGTTCCAAAACCGTTTGAACAATTGAAAGTACAGGAGTAATTCCGCTTCCGGCCGCAAAAGCTACATAATTTTTTGAAGCGTTTAAAACTGGGTCTAAAATAAATTTTCCCTGAGGCGGCATCACTTCTAGTATATCGTCTGATTTGAGTTTTTTATTAGCAAAAACAGAAAAAATTCCATTAGACACCCTCTTAATACCAACAATGATTCGAGCACTTTTTGGAGAAGACCAGATTGAATAGGATCTTCTGAATTCTATTTCGTCAATCGAATGTTTTAAAGTCAGATATTGTCCAGCTTTAAAAGAGAATATTTCTTTTAAGTCGTCAGGAATATTAAATTCTATAGAAACAGCATGAGGCGTTTCTTGTTTCACCTCTTTAATTGATAGCTCATAGAATTTACTCATAGCATTAAAAATATTTTTAGCAAAAATACAAATGAATTGTTTATGTATGAGGGACGTTTTTTAAATTAAGTAAATGTTGAAAATGTAATGAAAAGATTAACAAGATACAGATTTTCAATTTTTATAGGTTTTACAGGCGAATTTTTTAAAAAGAAATGTATTTTTACCGTTCATTTTTGAGTTTACATACTAAAAGCAAAGCTTTTAAGTTTCAATATTATATAAACGAAACATATTTTGAAAGGATTAATAAAATTCACTATATTTTTAATGGCAGTCTTAGTTTTGGCCGCTTGTTCGCGTAAGAAAAACACTTTTTTAACCAGAAATGCTCAGGCCGTAAAAGCCGAGTTTAACGCACTTTATAATGGTAACCTGGCTTTTGAAGAAGGAAAAAATGAAATAGCCCAAACATACCGTGATAATTTTTGGGAAATATTGCCTGTTGAACGACTGGATTTAAAAGAAAATAGTGGCCTTCCAGGGGAATCTCCCAACCCCAAATTTAGCAGAGCAGAAGAAAAAGCCGCAAAGGCGATTCAAACACATTCAATTTATCTGGGCGGTAAGGAGTACAATCCACAAATAGACGAAGCATATATCCTTTTAGGAAAAGCTCGTTATTACGATAAACGTTTTATCCCTGCTTTAGATGCCTTTAACTTTATATTAAATAAATACCCAGCTTCAAATAATATAAATCATGCAAAAGTATGGAAGGCGAAGACAAACATTCGTCTTAATAACGAGGAAGTAGCGATAGAAAGCCTTACGAATATGTTAAAAGGAAAAGAATTGAGCAATGTAGATATTGCAGATGCCTCTGCAATAATTGCACAAGCTTATATTAATCTCGATTCTTTAGAAGCAGCATTACCAAATATAAAAGTTGCTTCCGAATATGTAAAAGACAATGAACTTAAAGGAAGATATTACTTTATAAAAGCACAATTATATAACAGATTAGATAAAAAAGATAGTGCAAATCTCGCTTTTGATGAGGTGATTGCTCTTAATCGAAAATCACCACGGATCTATATGATTACCGCTTATATAGCTAAAGCTAAGAATTTTGATTATGAAAAGGAAGATAAAATAGCATTCTTAGAATTACTTTTTGATTTGGAAGAAAATCGTGAAAACCGCCCCTTTCTCGATATAATATATAATCAGTTAGGAGAGTATTATATAAACAATGATAGTATTGATACGGCTATTAAATACTATAATTATTCTATTCAGGCTTTTAATTCAGATAGGGTTTTGCAATCAATAAACTATCAAACGTTGGCTGAAATAAACTTTGATAGAGCTGAATATAAAAATGCAGGAGCCTATTACGACAGTACTCTTACTAATCTTGAAGAAGGAACAAGGCAATGGCGACGTATTAAAAAGAAACGTGAAAATCTGGATGATGTTATTAAATATGAAGATATTGCTACACTTAATGATAGCATATTACGAATTGTTAATATGAGTGAAACACAACAATTAGCTTTTTTCACCGAGTATACAAACAGATTAAAAGAAAAAGCCATAGCAGACTCATTATCCAATATTGAAGAACAAAAATCCATTGCAAATAAAGAGTTTTATACTAATATTACCAGAAATGAGGAAGATGAAAAAGGGGAAAATAAACCCGTGAAGTTCTATTTTTATAATTCTTCAACAGTTGCCTATGGGAAGCAAGAATTTATTAAACGGTGGGGAAATAGAAAATTAGAAAATAACTGGAGGCTTTCTAGCAAAAAAAGCAAATTAGAAAATATTGATGATATAACAGATTCAAAAACACCTATAGCTGAAAACGAACTTTTTAAACCTGAAACCTATCTTGCTAAAATACCTAAGGATCAAAAAGTAATCGATAGTCTTACCAAAGATCGAAACTTTGCATATTATCAATTAGGGTTAATTTATAAAGAAAAATTTAAAGAATACGAATTGGCTGCGAATCGCCTTGAGAGCCTGTTGTCGTTTGAACCAGAACAAAGATTGATTTTGCCTACAATGTACAACCTACATAAAATATATCTTGAACTTGAAAAGAATTTGCTGGCAGAACAATTTAAAAATGAGATAATTTCTAAATATCCGGATTCACGTTATACCGAAATATTGCTAAACCCCAATACATTGCTTGCAACAGACGAATCAAGCCCTGAGTTTAAATATAAAAAATTGTTTGAAGAATTTGAAGCTTCCAATTATCAATATGTGATAGAAAATTGCGACTTATATATTGTCATTTATTACGGTGATGATATTATTCCTAAATTTGAATTATTAAAAGCAACGGCTTTAGCAAGACAACAGGGATTCGAAGCTTATAAAAAAGCACTCAATTATGTATCATTAAATTATCCAAATTCTGAAGAAGGAAAAGAAGCTCGTGCTATTTATGCTACCGTATTGCCAAAGATTGCCAATAAAAAGTTCTTATCAGATGAAGAAAGTGATAAATGGAAAGTGGTTTATGATTTCAAAATCGATGAAAGAGAAGAAGCTGAAAAATTAAAAGAAAAACTTGATGATGCCTTAGCATGGTATAGATATGACACTATGTCAACTTCTATAGATTATTATAACCCTGAACTCTTTTTTGTGATGATCCATGGATTAAATACCAAACTGGGAGGACGAGGTTTTGCTAAAGTTTTAGATGAAAGTAAAAAATATCAAATAAAGAAATCATTTTTTGAAATATCCTCACCGAATTACAAAATTATTCAGATACACAAAAACCTTGAAGATTACTTAAATGCCGATCTAACATTAACGCGTGTAGATGATAAAAATGATAATATAGAGGGTGGCAAGAAAAATGAAATGAAGAATAATATTAAGGATGATAGAATGAAAATTGACGAGAAAAAAAAGAATAGTAAAGAACAGAATAAGAAAAATAAAGATAACACTCATAAATAAGCAATTATGTTTTCAGAAAAAAAAGACAATAAAAATGTAGATCCCGGTACAAGTCAAAATCGAATAAATGCCGGAACAAAGATCGTAGGAGATATAAGTTCGAAAGGATTTTTTAGAATAGACGGCACGATTGAAGGCAATGTAAATACACCATCAAAAGTTGTTATAGGTAAAACAGGGGTAATTACTGGCGCCCTTACTTGTGAAAATTTAGATATAGAAGGGCGGTTCAAAGGCAATCTTGATGTTTCAGGAACACTTAGTTTAAAATCAACTGCTCATATTGAAGGAGAGGTTATTGTAGGAAAACTATCTGTTGAGCCAGGAGCTACTTTTAATGCCTCTTGTGTAATGAAAGGATCAACAAAAGAAAAAACGGTCCATACAACCCCTACTCCTGAAAATGAAAGTGACCCCGATAGTTATCGGGACAAAAAATTACAAAATTATCCTTTTGACAGATCAAAAAGAAACCAAAAAACAAAAACAGAAGAAGAAAAATCGAACTAATTTTTTTGCTCGATTTTCAGGGATAACTTTTCAAATGATTGCCATAATTGGTTTAGGATCCTATGGCGGCGTAAAGCTTGACGAGGCCTACCCCAATAATTATTCAACTTTTACTATACTTTGTAGTTTGGCGTCAGTAGGAATAGCAATGTATTTTGTAGTAAAGCAGGTGAGTAATTATTCAAAAAAACAAAACGATAAAAATGAATAAAGACAAACTAAATTTCTTAGTTGGCTTATTTATTTTTACTGGGATTTTATATGTGGTTCATTATTCTATATTTTATAATTTCTTTTCAGAAATTACACTTTATATCCCCATTTGGTCTATTTATTGTTTTAATTCTGTAGTTGTTTTAGTAGTTTACAGTATAATAAAAAATAAAACGAAAAAGGAAAGCAAGAAAGGATATAAAGCTTTTTTATTACTTACTTTTATTAAAATGATACTTGCTATAGTGTTTTTATTGCCATTATTTTCAGGTAAATCAACAAACACTAAAACCGAAGTAATTAACTTTTTTATCCCTTATTTTTTCTTTTTAACCTTTGAAATTCTGGCAATAAATAAATTATTAAAATCCCAGTAAACAAAGTAGTTTTTACTTTGCAATTTCATATAGTGTTAGTACATTTGCCAAAATTTAGGAAACACAAAAACACTGTATTGAAAACAACAAAATTCAACGTATTTAGGATCTTCATTTTAGGAGTGTTTTTTGTCTTAGTATCTACTCCCACTTTTGCGATATCAGACGAACCGGAAGAAGAAGAATTCAAGGTAACAGAAGTGATTATGCATCATATAAAAGATGCACATGATTTTCATTTACTCGATTGGGATGGTCACCCAATATCAATTCCTTTACCTGTATTACTTTGGACCGAGAACGGATTGGTAGCTTTTATGTCTAGTGAATTTCGTCACGATGATTCCGGAAAAGTAATTGTTGAAAGGAATGGACAAAAGTTTGTTAAATATCACGAAGAAATATATTATGCTTCTAATTCAGCAGATGAGAACGGAACCTACATGTTGTTTAATGAAGAACACGATCCTTTAAACGAACATCCTTTTGATTTTTCTATTACAAAACTGGTCTTTACAATGTTTGTTTCGATGCTATTGTTGATTTTAATTTTTGGATTTTCAGCAAGAGCATATACTAAAAACGGTGTGCCAAAAGGAATTGCAAAATTTACAGAGCCTTTAGTGGTTTTCATCAGAGACGATGTAGCCATTCCTAATATTGGAGAAAGACACTATAAAAAATTCCTGCCCTTTTTATTAACCTTGTTTTTTTTTATTTGGATTAATAATATTATGGGTTTAATTCCTTTCTTTCCCTTTAGTGCGAACCTAAGTGGTAACATTGCTTTCACATTTGTACTGGCACTGATCACATTTGTAATGACAACAATACTTGGGACTAAAGACTATTGGAAGCATATTTTTTGGATGCCTGGAGTTCCTGTTCCACTGAAACCATTTTTAGCTCTTATTGAATTCGCAGGAATTTTTATAAAACCCGCTTCATTAATGATACGTTTGTTTGCAAACATTACTGCGGGGCATATTATCATATTAAGTCTAATCTCTTTAATATTTATATTTAAAAGTATTTGGGTCTCACCGGGTTCAATATTCTTTGCGGTTTTTGTAGGTCTTATTGAAGTATTAGTTGTAGCCATTCAGGCATATATATTTACCATGCTATCTGCTTTATATATTGGCAGTGCAATGGAAAAACACGAACATTAATTAATTTTTTAATATTTATACTATGAGTTTTGCATTATTACAAGAAGCAACAGTTGATTATGGAGCTTTTGCAGCTATTGGAGCTGGACTAGCAGCTATTGGAGCCGGAATCGGTATTGGTAACATTGGTGGATCTGCGATTCAAGCTATGGCTCGCCAACCTGAGATGATGGGAAAAATCCAAGCATCTGCAATTATTCTACTCGCATTTGTTGAAGCGGTCGCGCTATTCGCAATTGTGGTATCGCTTATCAAGTAAAAAAAAGCATTGGTGCAACGGTTGGTTGCACCAATGCTTTTAATACTATTAAAAAATTATAAATTTTAAATTATGGATTTAGTTACTCCTGATGTTGGATTGATATTTTGGACTTTTATTTCGTTTGTAATCTTATTTTTTGTTCTTAAAAAATTTGCATGGAAACCTATAGTAGGTACTGTAAACGATAGAGAACAATCTATAAAAGATGCATTAGCATCTGCCGAAAACGCAAAAAAGGAAATGAAAAACCTTACTGCAGACAATGAACGGATTTTAAAAGAAGCCCGTGCAGAAAGAGAAATCATGATAAAAGAGGCACGTGATCTTAAAACCAAAATGATTTCAGATGCTAAAGAGGAAGCTAAAGTTGCCGCAGATAAAATGATTTCTCAGGCTCAAGAAGCTATTAAGAATGAAAAGAAATCTGCTATTGCAGACCTGAAAAACCAAGTAGCTTCTCTATCTATTGAAATAGCTGAAAAAGTTGTAGAAAATGAACTTTCTGACAAAGAAAAGCAATTAAAACTTGTAGAAGATATGTTAAGTGACACGACATTAAATTAATAGATCAATGTACGGAAGCAGAGCAGCCAAACGATACGCAAATGCAGTTTTACAACAAGCCAACGAATCTAATCTAGCAAAGGTTATTTTTGATGATATGCAATGTATACACAAAACCATCCAAGCAAGTATAGAACTACAGTTGGTACTAAGTAACCCTGTGATTAAATCAGAGGACAAAAAGAAAGCTTTGCTTGAGATTTTTGAAAATCAAACGGAAATTACGAAATCACTTATAAACCTGTTGGTAGAAAACAAACGGACGAATTTGTTAGATGAGGTATCAAAAAAATATATAGATTTATATAATGAAGAGGAGGGGGTAAAGGTAGCTGAAGTAACTACAGCAATTCCACTTTCAAATGATTTGGAAGAAAAAGTGTTAGCGAAGGTTAAAGAACTAACAGGGAGTAATAAAGTCACCCTGGTAAATAAAATTGATCCGTCAATCCTGGGAGGGTTTATCCTTCGAATAGGAGACCTTCAGTACAATGCTAGTATTGCTACCAAACTATTAAATATAAAAAGAGAATTTAGTAAAAGTATATAAATGAATTTCAGATGTGTTCTGAATAATATAATATTAAAATGGCAGAAGTAAAACCCGCTGAAGTTTCAGCAATATTAAAGAAACAACTTTCAGGTTTTCAAGCAACCGCTTCCTTAGATGAAGTAGGTACTGTTCTAACCGTTGGTGATGGTATTGCCCGTGTGTACGGACTTTCCAACGTGCAATATGGTGAACTTGTTGAATTTGATAATGGTTTAGAGGGAATAGTATTAAATCTTGAAGAAGATAATGTTGGGGTAGTATTATTAGGACCTTCAATAGAAATTAAAGAAGGCGCAAATGTTAAACGTACCCAACGTATAGCATCTATTAATGTAGGAGAAGGAATTATGGGCCGTGTGGTTAACACATTAGGTAATCCTATAGACGGAAAAGGACCTGTCTCTGGTGAAACTTATGAAATGCCATTAGAGCGTAAAGCACCAGGAGTTATTTTCCGTCAGCCGGTTAGCGAGCCGCTACAAACAGGTATTAAAGCTATTGATGCAATGATTCCAATTGGTAGAGGACAACGGGAATTAATAATTGGCGACCGTCAAACTGGAAAAACCACAGTTTGTATTGATACCATTTTAAATCAAAAAGAATTTTATGATGCTGGAGAGCCTGTATATTGTATCTATGTTGCCATAGGTCAAAAGGCTTCAACAGTTGCCAATATTGCAAAAATATTGGAAGACAGAGGCGCTCTTGCTTACACAGTCATTGTGGCAGCAAATGCGTCAGATCCTGCTCCAATGCAGGTGTATGCACCATTTGCTGGTGCCGCTATTGGAGAGTATTTTAGAGATACCGGACGTTCTGCTTTAATTATCTACGATGATTTATCAAAACAAGCAGTAGCTTATCGTGAAGTGTCATTGCTTTTGCGTCGCCCCCCGGGCCGTGAAGCTTATCCAGGAGATATTTTTTACTTGCACTCAAGATTATTAGAGCGTGCTGCAAAAGTTATTGATGATGATGCAATTGCGAAGAATATGAATGACCTTCCGGAGTCCTTAAAAGATAAAGTAAAAGGAGGAGGTTCTTTAACGGCACTTCCTATTATTGAAACACAAGCTGGAGACGTTGCGGCCTATATTCCAACTAATGTAATTTCAATTACTGACGGACAGATATTTTTAGATGGGGATTTATTTAACTCGGGAGTTCGTCCTGCAATTAACGTTGGTATTTCGGTATCACGTGTAGGAGGAGCTGCTCAGATTAAATCGATGAAGGAGGTTGCAGGTACTTTAAAATTAGACCAAGCACAATTCCGTGAGTTAGAAGCATTTGCAAAATTTGGAAGTGACCTTGATGCTGCTACATTAAATGTTATTGAAAAAGGAAAACGTAATGTGGAAATACTAAAGCAAGCCCAAAACGATCCATTTTCAGTTGAAACTCAGATAGCGATAATTTATGCAGGGGTAAAAAACTTATTGCGTGAAGTTCCTGTAGAGAAAATAAAAGAATTTGAAAGAGATTACATTGAAGTTCTTAATGCAAAATATAAGGACACCTTAGAGACTTTAAAGAAAGGTAAATTAACCGATGAGGTTATTGATGTCTTAACATCTGTTACCAAAGAACTTTCGGTTAAATACGCTTAAATTTAAAATAGAGTTTTAAAAAATGGAATTCTATGATTTAACATAATGGCAAACTTAAAAGAAATACGTATTAGAATAGCTTCTGTATCTTCAACGATGAAGGTTACAAATGCCATGAAAATGGTTTCTGCTGCTAAATTAAAGAAAGCACAAAACGCTATTACATCAATGCGACCCTATGCCAACAAGTTAACAGAATTATTGCAAAACCTTAGTGCTACTTTAGAAGGGGATGATCAGGGAAGCATTTTTACAGAACAACGTGAAGTAGAAAAGGTTTTAATTGTAGCTATTTCTTCTAACCGAGGTTTGGCCGGGGCCTTTAATTCAAATATCGTAAAAGCTTGTAAAAAATTAGTATCTGAATCGTATAAAGCAAAACACATAGATTATTATACTTTAGGAAAAAAAGCAGGGGATATATTAAAAAAAGAGCATTCTATTTTGGAGACTAATACAGCTATCTTCGAAGACTTAACTTTTGAGAATAACGCTGAGATTGCTCAAAAATTAATGGATTTATTCACTGAAGGGACCCATGATAAGATCGTATTAGTATATAACAAATTTAAAAATGCAGCTACACAAATTGTTACTATAGAACAGTTTTTGCCTATTGAATCCTCAAATGGAAAAGAAACAATTATACCTGATTATATTTTCGAACCTTCAAAAACGAAAATTGTTAAAGAGTTAATACCAAAGAGTTTAAAAACTCAATTGTTTAAAGTGCTTAGAGAATCTGTAGCTAGTGAACACGGTGCTCGTATGACGGCAATGCATAAAGCAACAGATAATGCAACAGAGCTTCGTGACACCCTTCTGTTAAAATATAACAAAGCAAGACAAGCGGCTATTACAAGCGAAATATTAGAAATTGTTGGTGGTGCAGAGGCATTAGCAGGATAAATTTGAAGAAGCTAACTTTTAAAAGTATAAAAAGGCCTATCGTTATTGCGAGGGGCTTTTTTTATATCTTTATGGCAAGGCTTTTGAAAATTCCTTAGAAATTATATAATAATGATTTCATTAAAATTTACTACGGCACTCTTAGGAGTGTCAATTGTAATGTTGAGTTTTTCTAATTGTGGAAATTCCAAAACACAAGTAGAAACATATACTTTTGAACAATACCCGCCTTTTACAATCGGAGAAGTTTACAGCCAAGAATGGGTAGCGGGAGTTCGCGGCGGAGGTTCTGGAACTAATTTACACATTACCTTTAATAAATTAATTGAGGATATTTTAATTAAAGATATATATTTCCAAAAACAAATAGTTAAATCGCAAAGATCTACGGAAAATAAATATCAATATATAGGGTATTTTAAAAGCGAAATGAACAGAGATATTATCATGGACATCAATCCTATTAATGAAGCTCAAAATACTCCTCAAAATTACTTCCCGTTTAAACTGAAAGATAATGAAGCTGTAATAAGCTATCTATACAAAGAGGAAATACATTACTTTATGATAGTAAAGATAAAAAGAAAGCCAATGCTTAACTACCCAACTACAAAAACCAAAAAAAATGATGAATGAGATATTGTTCTGTATGAGTATAATCAATAATTTTGATTTTTAATTAATACGCAATAGGGAATGTTTTAAAAAAAAACGTATCTAACTAACTTTTATTTATGGTTTAACTACGGTTATCATCAATATTGTTTCCTTATAATATTGTATTGAGGTTTGCTATTACAACCATAGCTGAATATAGGAGCAAGGTGATACTATCTTCCAGGCAGATAACACGATGCATTTTCAAGCAATCTAAAAAAATAATAAGTTACTTATTGTTATCGGTAGTATTTTCGGTACTTTCATTTTATATTTTCGATGAGAATATTTTGACAGGTACAGCATTAATACTGGTACTTATTTTATGGTTATATATTTCTAAAGAAAAGGAAATTTTAAAAATATTTAAAAAATGACAATCAAAATTATAAACAAATCTGGTCATCCATTACCGCACTATGAAACACAAGCCTCCGCTGGAATGGACTTACGTGCTTCATTAGAAACCGCTACAACTTTAAGACCTTTGGAACGAGCCATAATTAAAACAGGCCTCTTTATCGAGCTTCCTATTGGGTATGAGGCACAGGTTCGCCCTCGAAGTGGGCTGGCAGCAAAAAAAGGTATTACTGTATTAAACGCACCGGGAACCATCGATGCAGACTATCGTGGTGAGATAGGCGTTATATTGGTGAACCTTTCAAATAATGACTTTACTATTGTAAACGGTGAACGTATAGCTCAGCTAGTCATTGCAAAACACGAGCGCGGGGTATGGGAAGAAGTAAATATATTAGAAGAAACAAGTCGTGGTGTAGGAGGATTTGGAAGTACGGGGGTTATCTAATAAAATATAATAATGCAATTAAAGATTAAATGAAGATAATAGTTCCTATGGCAGGTCGTGGCTCACGTTTACGACCACATACTTTAACTATACCTAAACCGCTTATACCGGTTGCTGGTAAACCCATTGTACATCGTTTAGTGACAGATATTGTTCACTTACTTAATGAGGAAATAGAAGAAATTGCTTTTATCTTAGGTGAGCCTGCTTTTTTTGGAGATGAAGTGGTTTCAAGTTTAAAAGAATTAGCTAAGGATTTAGGGGCCAAAACAAGTATTTATCGTCAATTAGAACCATTAGGCACCGGTCATGCCATTATGTGTGCAAAAGAATCCTTATCCGGACCAGCAATTATTGCTTATGCTGATACACTTATTCGCGCTGATTTCAATCTTGATAAAGAAGCCGATAGCATTATTTGGACCAAGAAAGTAACCAATCCTCAAGATTATGGCGTTGTAAATCTGAATGAAAAGAATGAAATAGTGGAGTTCGTTGAAAAACCAAAAGAGTTTGTTAGCGATCAAGCTGTAATAGGCATCTACTATTTTAAAGATGCAGGAGTGCTTAAAAAGGAACTACAATATGTTCTTGATAACAATATTATTAATGATGGAGAATTTCAGATTAATGAAGGTATAAAAAGAATGATTAAAAGTGGCAAAATCTTTAAAACGGGTACTGTAGATGAATGGATGGACTGCGGTAATAAAGAGGTAATCATAAAAACGAATAAAAGGATGTTGGTCTTTCTTGCTGAAAGTAATGAAACTTTGATCTCTAACTCTATATCTCAGGAAAACTCAAAAATTATAGAACCTTGTTTTATTGGCGAGGAAGTAATTTTAAAGAATAGCACTGTAGGACCCTATACATCAATTGGAGCTTATACAATAATAGAGGATAGCAACGTTAAAAATAGTATAATACAAAAGCATGCACAGATTAAAAATGCTATTTTAGACAATGCAATGATAGGAAATCACGCTTCATTCAATGGCAATTTTACCAATATTAGTATTGGTGATTATTCAGAATTAAAATAATACTTCTTTCAAAAAAGAATGAAATACAAATACACATTTCTGTTTGTTATTTTTTTTGGAATATTTTTATTCCCAAAAATATCTTTGGCCCAAGATGACGATAAACCTACAGACGATTTAGGTTTTGTTAGTGATTCTTTTCAGGATTATTTTTTTGAAGCTTTAAAACAAAAAGGAATTGAAAATTACGAGTTGGCACTAAAGGCTTTAAAAAAAGCTGAAAGAGCGGCAAAAAAAAATAAGGGTTCCCGATGCCGGCTAAATTAAATACCTCTCAGTTAAATACAATCAAACTCAATAACGGGGGGAATCCATCCCCCGGTTTTGAGACTTTCATGCGTCGGCTTCGTGATAATAAGCCATGCGTTAAAGTGGAATTTATTGAGATCGGCGGGGCCGTCACAGATATAACAGAATTTTATTTATCAGGCGGTAACTTCGAACAGATTAAGGAACGCGCCCCGGATGAAATCCAAGCCGGAAACTTCGATATTGTTTTAGCCAACCACACGAATTTCTTCAGCGAATTCATCCCCGGATCATTCCTTGATGGTAAACAATATCACGGCGCCAAGATCCGCGTTTCCCTTGGATTTGTTTTTGAAGATGGTTCAACCTTATTCGAAACGATAGGGGTTGGAATCATTGACCAATTAAAAACAAAAGATTCTAAGTCAATCGTAACCTTCCGATGCCGTGATGCAATTTCAAAAATCCTGGATAAAGTTTTAAGGACAACCCCCCAATCTGAAATACCCGTTATCGGTGCGAATGTTGGCAATGGCACTTTAGGCGTGATTGAAACTTTGGCTTTCGCAACGAAGGCAGAGGATTGGACAATCACTTGCATGACAG
>JADFOK010000061.1 GCA_022562895.1 Bacteroidota bacterium
TGTTCCAATCCACATCATAGTCATAATCTCCACCAGTAGTTGGAATGGTTATGGAAGTATCATTGGAAGTTCCCGCGAGCGAGCTATCTGTTTCTGTATTCCAGGTTGTAATAAATTGAGCTTTGACAGATGTCATTACCAAAAACATCGCGAGTAAAAAAATAATGTTTTTCATAATAAATTATTTTAGTTAGTTACATTATACAATTGATACTATCATCCAAATGATGCAGTACTATTCTTTATAATTTATGTTGGGGCGTACTATTTTTTTAAAGTGTGGAGCTCTATTCTTGATTTCTGAATATGATGATTGATGTTGATCTTCTATATTGGCTGTCTCTTTTTGTCAGCCAACAACAATTATAACAGATAAGAGTAGGTAAAAACAGCTTTTTTAGAGCCTCTTAATTATAGTTAATTATTTTATTTTCAATTTTTTACAACCATTAAAATAGTTTATTAATAAGGAAAAGTCCTATTAGTATGCAACTATTAGTTAAAGGGTAATCAATGTTGGTTTATCTACTTTATATTACTGTTTTTAAATCTATTATAAGGGATTCCTTTTGTAAAATACTAAATTAACAGAGTTAAAATCCTTAGTTATGAAAAATACAGTTTTACCCCTCATAACTTTTGCTTGAAACTAGTGATGAAATGAATCAATAGTAATTTAATCCCTAAAGGATTTTCAAAAGAGGTCTTAATATTATTAATGATTAATTAAAAAGAATTGTTAATAAATTGCATAAAGTCATAACGAAACTACTCACTTACAAAGTACCATAAAGAGTACTTTCAGCTATTACTAGGTGTAAGTATCAAAGACTTGAGAAAGTGTCTAATATGTCGAATCGGTAAGTAAATAAAGTCATTTAATTGCTAACTCATTAGGTATGATATTCTGTGTAATTATCAAAATACATTTCCCTTAAAAGACTGAGCGAAGCGATCCATTTAATCTTATTTATTTTAATCTTTTATTATCTTCTTTAGTTTTCTTTTATCTTTTTTTATCTTATGTATTATTATCTATTCTATTCTTATAGCATTGCGAACGCAATGCAAATGCAATGCGAATGCATAAAGAAATAATGAGTAACTTTATTGGATAAAGAATACTAAAAAGTGTGTTTATCCCGACATATAATCCGATAAACGTTACCTTTAGTAATGATATAACAAGTTGGCAACAAGCGAAAAAATCTACTTTGAGTAATTTTCAACGACAAAATTTCTCAATTTTGCAATGGATATAATTAATAGAAATATAGTTTTATAGTAATTAATTTTAAATTCAATATTATGATTTATTATTCAGTATTAGACATAACTCCATCCACAGATAAATGGATAGAAGGTTATGTTTCATCAGCAAACAGGTTAGTTTCAAAACACGGAGGTAAGTTTCTGGCAAGAACAACTAGTCACGAACAGCTCGAAGGAAAAGTATCTGAAGCTACTTTTCGAACAATCATTGAGTGGCCATCAAAAGAAGATGCTTTAGCATTTATGAAAGACCCTGAATATATTCCACATCTTGAAGCTCGTACAAAAGGTTCTACGAGCAACCATTATCTTATTGCAGGTAAAGATGAACTTAAATAAAAAAATCAGTGAAAAAACACGACGAGTTTTTATAGTACATTATAAAAATTTACACAATTTAGAATAGAAGAGCCAGTTGCCAACAAAGTATATAAATCATTGGGCAATAAGTGATTTAATCAAAGTTAGTGCTTTAAAATAAAATAAGTAGTAAACCGAAAATGAAGTGCTTTTAAACGCCCAACGCTTCATATACAAACCGTTGTGTGTCATAGCAGATGTTCTCGACTATCGAGGATTCATTTAAAAGACCAATGTTTTTTTATAATTTCCCTTTAGAAACTGGTTTTCACTATAATCATTAGACAACATGAAATATAACCTTGTAGCAGTCCCTCAAAGTGTAGCAGTATTAGTCTGTCTTTTAAGTATGTCAATGCTAATCCCCTTTTCCACATACTCTCAGACCAAAGAGGAAAAAGTCCTATCTGTCCTAAATGAAACCTTAGAGGCCTATATTACTGGCGATTCTGCATTATATTTTTCGAGTTATTCACCTGACTATATCCTGATTCAGAGTAATGGCGAGGAATGGGATAGAGAGGAATTTTGGCAATATATTAAAAAAAGGGGTGTAGGGGGGAATCTTGTTTTGGAAATTACTTCCATAAAAATTGGTAAATCTATTGCTTGGATAACCTACCACTATACTTCTACGAATGACAGTAGTTATAAAGAGCCTGTAACCCATGTAAAAAAACTTGAAAACTATCGTTGGGTAGCAACTGAAATTCTTGAAAAGAAGGGCAAAAAATGGCAAACAGTTCTTCATCAGTATGGAAGCCTTCCAAATGAATAGCAGAATAACGTATCTGAAATGAAGATGAAAACGCCACACAACACTGTGTAAAAATGCATTAAAACGCATTTTACACTAAACGTTGGCATTCATAAAATAAATGACATGAGAGCACTAATAACATTAAGTATTCTAATTTTATTCGGAGCGTGTTCAAAGAACAAATCCGAAACATTTGATCTAATAATCAGTAACATCAACCTGATAGATGGTACTGGCAACCCAATAAAAAATAATACTAATGTATTGA
>JADFOK010000024.1 GCA_022562895.1 Bacteroidota bacterium
GAAGTGTAAGTTTTTTACCCCCTTCGGGTAAGATCTATGAAGTTGAGCAATTTATGGGGGGAGTAGCATCCTATCAAAAAAATATTTTGGACACACAAAATTTCTCAGACTTTTTTGAGGGTTATGGACTATATGAAGATGCGGATTATACATTGCGCTTATCACAAAAGGGAAAACTTTATGTAAATACAGCGGCACGGTTATACCATTATCACGGAGCTTCCGGCAGGCCCAACAAATACAAATATGGTAAGATGGTGGTTAGAAATGGCTGGTATGTATGGAGGGTAAAATATCCTAAACCAAATCTTAAATCCAGATTTAAATGGAATGCTACTTCTTTATTATTAACTTTAATTAGATTTACTAATGTTATAAGCACCAAGAAGAAAAAAGAAGCAATGACTGAATCATTAGGTAGATTGTCGGGATGGTTTAGTCTTATTTATAATAGACCTAAATTACAGTGAAATTTGCCATAATAACACATGTTGATCATTTTTATAAAAATGATAATTATTATGCCTATGCTCCTTATGTTCGTGAGATGAATATATGGGGAAAATTTGTAGATAAAATAGTTATTGTCGCTCCTGTCTCTCAAAACGAAACTTCTTATATTCATATCCCATATTCTCATAAAAATATTACCATTTCAAAAATACCCCCTATATCCCTAAGTTCTATTTTTGAAGTTTTAAAGGCGTTTTTAATGTTTCCTGTAATTGCCTGTAAAATTTTTATGGCTATGCAAAAAGCAGACCATATTCATCTGCGATGCCCGGGTAATATTGGTTTGATTGGCTGTTTGATCCAGGTTCTTTTTCCCAAAAAACCTAAAACGGCTAAATATGCCGGAAATTGGGATCCCAACGCAAAGCAACCAATGAGTTACCGGTTCCAAAAATGGCTGCTTTCCAATACTTTTTTCACTAAGAACATGCAGGTTATGGTCTATGGAGAATGGCCCGATCAATCAAAGAATATCAAATCCTTTTTTACAGCCTCCTATTCTAGAAAAAAAGTACGATCAATTCAATCGAAGGAGTTTAATTTCCCTTTACGATTTATTTTTGTGGGAAATCTTACTCCAGGAAAACGTCCATTATATGCCATACAATTGGTAGAATATTTAAATGAAAGAGGAATAGATTGTCGATTTGATGTTTATGGAGATGGGGTTGAACGAAATAAGTTAGAAAAATATATTGAGGAAAATCAGATTTCTGAATTTATACAGTTACATGAGATTCAAACCGCTGAAAAAGTTGAAGAAATTTACAAGAAAAGTGATTTTTTATTACTACCCTCTAAGTCTGAAGGATGGCCAAAAGTTGTGGCAGAAGCCATGTTTTGGGGTGTTATACCCATAGTAACAAAAATTTCTTGCGTACCCTGGATGTTGGGAATGGGTAAACGAGGAATTTTGATAGAATCTAATTTAGAAAATGATGTAGATACCCTTGCGAAACAAATACGTAATTTAGACCTATTAAATGAGATGTCCATAAAAGCCCAGAAATGGTCACATCAATACACCTTGGATGATTTTGAAATCGAAATAAAAAAACTATTGTAATGCGGGTATTACAACTTATAGATTCTTTGGATCCCGGAGGTGCCGAACGGGTCGCGGTAAACTACGCTAATGCCTTGAGTACTCAAATAAAAACTTCTTTTTTATGTACGACCCGAAAAGAGGGCTTATTAAAGCAAACACTTGATGAAAAAGTAGGGTATCTCTTCCTTAAAAAGAAATATACCCTGGATATTAAAGCTATGTTGAGATTGGTATCTTTTATCAAAAAAAATAAGATAGGAATAATTCACGCCCATGCTTCTTCCTATTTTTTAGCAACACTGGTTAAAATGTATGGTTCGAAAATATCTGTGATCTGGCATGACCATTATGGGAAAAGTGAGGAGCTCAAAAAACGAAATTATAGTATATTAAAATGGTGTTCCTCAAAGTTTTGTGCGATCATATGCGTAAATCACATTTTGGAAAAATGGGCTAAAAAAAATCTAAAAACAGCTCAAGTTTATTTTTTAGAAAATGGGGTATCGCTACCTTCAGGTAGTATTGAAAATCGATTAAAATTGCATGGAACTCACAAAAAACGTATTGTATGTCTTGCAAATATGAGAGCCCAAAAAGATCATAAAAATCTATTGGATGCTTTTAAACTAGTAATTATGAAACATCCGGACTACAGTCTCCATTTACTTGGGAAAAACTGGGATGACAGTTATTTTAAAGAAGTGGCAGCATTTATGGAGTTAGAGATATTTAGAGAAAAAGTCTTTTATTACGGTTCTCAATCTGACGTTTATAGTATTTTGGAACAATGTGATATTGGGGTACTTTCATCTAATTCTGAGGGGCTGCCTTTGGCTTTATTGGAATATGGAATGGCTAACCTGGCAGTAGTATGTACTATGGTAGGACAGTGTGAAGAACTAGTAAGGACATTCGGAAAATGTATTCCATCTAAGAACCCGGAATTATTAGCAAAAGCTATAAATTATTATATTGAACACCCAGGGGAAATGGAAAGGGATGCACAAAATTTTAATTTGCATATAAATAAGAACTATTCAATTAAAACAATAATACCTAAATTGGTTTCCTATTATGAGACCTGCAGTTAAATCTTTAAAGAAAATAACCTACATACAATTGTTATTCCTCCATGTTGGAATAGCCATGATTATATATATGGCAGAATTCACTTCTAAGTTTTTTTTGCTGGGAGCCATCATTTATTTTTTAATAAGGATTTTCTCTAACGGAAATAAAAAAGACGAGGTATTGCTGGCTGCGGCTTATATGACTGGTTTTGAGGTGTTTTCAAGAATGACCGGAGGGTCATTTACCTATGAGTTTGCCAAATATGCAGTCATTGGCTTTCTGCTTATAGGCATGTTCTTTAAGGGATTTAATAGAAGATCCTGGCCTTATATCTTTTTTTTATTCTTTCTTATCCCCGGAATTCTATTCTCGGCTATAAATTTAAATTACGAAACAAATGTTGCGGATGCAATAGGTTTTAATTTAAGTGGTCCTGTTTGTTTGGCGATTTCGGCATTATATTGTTTTGATCGTAAAATGTCCACCCAACGGCTACAGGAAATATTACTGGCAGTATTACTCCCCATTATTGCCATGACGGCATATTTGTACATGTATACCCCTAGCATTAGAGATGTACTAACCGGGACACAATCTAATTTTGCGGCCTCAGGAGGTTTTGGACCCAACCAGGTAGCTACGGTTTTAGGGTTGGGAATGTTTATCCTTTTTTCACGATTATTTATTAATAAAAGTAGGCTGATAAATAGTATAGACATGATATTATTGGCATTGTTGAGTTACAGAGCAATTATCACTTTTTCACGGGGTGGTGTTTATGTAGCTTTAATTTGTGCCATAGTATTCTTGGGTGTTTATTATTTGAAGTCAGGAGCAAAAGAGAAAGTCTCTTTAATACCCAAAATAGTAATTATTAGTCTTGTAGTGATAGCTACCTGGGTTTTTACTTCTTTTTCTACTATGGGTTTGATAGACAAACGTTATTCGAATCAAGATGCTGCCGGTAAAGTAAAACAAGATATTTCTACAGGAAGAGCAGAGCTTATAAATTCAGAGTTAGATGCGTTTTATAAAAACCCTATTACTGGAATTGGTGTGGGTAAGGTGAAAGAATATAGATTGGAAGAAACCGGACGTGAATCGGCAACCCATAATGAAATGAGCAGAATGCTTTCTGAACACGGTATGTTTGGACTTGCTGCTTTGATGATTTTAATGATCACTCCAATGGTTTTTAGAATGAAAAACAAATCTAATCTCTATTTGTATTCCTTTCTTATTTTTTGGTTTTTGACCATCAATCATTCCTCCATGCGAATTGCCGCTCCCGCATTTATATATGGTTTAAGTTTAATTTCGATACTTAATGCAAAGAAAAATACTCTATATAGGAAATAAATTATCTAAAAGAGGGGATATAGCTACTACTATAGATACGTTGTCACTTTTATTAATTGATGAAGATTATATTGTTTATGCTTATTCTCATGTAAAAAATAAAGTATTTCGATTTTTGGATATGTTGTGTAGAACATTTCAGTATCGAAAGAATGTAGATGTAGTTTTAATTGATACCTACAGCACACAGAATTTTTATTATGCTGTATGGGTAGCCAGACTATGTAGGTTTTTAAAGATTCCTTATATCCCTATTTTACACGGAGGTAAATTACCTGAACGGCTTAAGAAAACTCCTCGTTTGTGCCAAAGATTATTTGGGGGTGCTAAAATTAATGTAGCTCCCTCTCTGTATTTATTAAAAATTTTTAAAGAAGAAGGATATGCCAATATCACATATATCCCCAATACCATTGAAATTAAAAACTACTCCTTTTTACTTCGGAAAGAAATTAAACCCAAACTCCTTTGGGTTCGATCTTTTTCTAAAATTTACAATCCTGAGTTAGCACTAAAAGTAGTTGAGGAACTTTTGGAAAAGAAAATCGATGTTTCTTTATGTATGGTTGGGCCAGAGAAAGACGGTTCTTTGAACCAATGTAGAGAACTCACGCAACAAAAGAATTTACCCATTACCTTTCCTGGAAAAATGGATAAAAAGGAATGGATTAACCTTGCTGTCGAATATGATATCTTTATAAATACGACAAATTTCGATAATATGCCTGTAAGTGTCATCGAAGCCATGGCATTAGGGCTTCCTGTAGTATCCACGAATGTAGGGGGGCTCCCATTTTTAATAGAACATAATAAAACGGGCATTTTAGTGCCACCTGATAATGAACAGGCTTTTGTGGATGCAATTTGTCAGTTACTCACAAATACTATACTTGGAGAGACAATTTCAAAAAATGCTCGTACTAAAGTAGAAGGATTTGATTGGGAAAAAGTAAAACATAGTTGGTTTAGGATTTTAAACGAATAAATAACTATTTTTATACAACTAAATTAACCCATGTCTAAAAAATCAAATATCCATTTTGATATCTCTGAGCGTAAAATTCTCTTGCGTATAATGGATATTGTTAGTGTACTAGTAATGTTATATGTAGTTGGACATGTTTTTGATTTCGATTATTTTAAAATTAAATCAGAACATTGGGTTTGGTCCATAGTTTTAGCATTGTATTTATCTATTTTCGCAACCATTTTTGAACTTTACAATCTTCAGAAAGCCAGTAAATTTGAGATTGTAATTCAAAATATAATTCTTACATCATCTGTTACTGTTTTATTTTATTTATTGACACCATTTTTAACTCCGGTATTACCAGAAAATCGTCTACAGATTATCTATTTCTTTATTTCAATAAATCTATCTTTATTTTTATGGCGATATGCCTATATAGTTCTAATTTCGGCACCACGATTTTATAAACGTGTACTACTTCTTTGTAATGCAAAGGATATTAATATAATAATTACTTCACTCCATAAGTCGGATCCTAACTATAAAGTTATCGGTTTTATTGATATCGATAGTGTTAGCTATTTAAGTTTTAAAAAAGATAAAGTATTGGAATTTGGATTATACAATATAGCAGATACTGTTGAAGAACATTCAATTTCAGAAATCGTTGTTGCAGAATCTGATGCCGAGGGAATTTCAAATTCATTATATAACCAGCTTATTAGTCTTTTAGAAGATGGGGTTCCCATACGTGAATATACACAAGTGTATGAAGAAATTACTCATAGGGTGCCGGTTCACCATGTGGATAAGGACTTCTACAAATATTTTCCCTTTAGTAGAAGTAATCAAAATAAATTATATCTGTTTTTTCGTAGGCTTCTGGATCTATTATTCTCATTAATAGGATTAACATTTGGTTTGTTGATTTTTCCAATAATAATAATTGGAAACCTGATTGCCAATCGCGGACCTTTGTTTTATACCCAATATCGTATTGGTAGAAATGGGAATTCCTTTAAAATCATTAAATTAAGAAGTATGATTGTTAATGCCGAAAAGGATGGTGCAATATATGCTTCAAAAAAAGATCCCAGAGTAACAAAATTTGGTCACTTTTTGAGAAAATCACGATTTGATGAAATTCCCCAATTTCTGAATGTTATTAAAGGCGATATGAGTGTTATCGGACCACGTCCCGAACGCCCCGTTTTTGTTAAGGAGCTTTCAGAAAAGGTTCCTTTTTATGAAATAAGACATATTGTAAAACCAGGTGTTACAGGATGGGCACAGGTAAATGCAAATTATGGAACTACCTCAGATGATGCGCTTGAAAAATTGCAATACGACCTGTATTATATCAAACACAGGAGTTTCTTTCTTGATATAAATATTGTGATTAAAACATTGAGCACTATTATTTTTTTCAGAGGGCAGTAGTCTGGAAAACTTCATTCATCAATTTTCAAGAAGCTACATTTTGGATAATTTCTAACTTTCCTTCTAATGGGATCTTTGTGGGGTTTTTAAAAACCACACTAAATATGCATAACGTACTCCCAAGGCTATAAATAAGGGAATTAATCCGATTGAAAAAATTTGCACTCCGGTGATCCAATGCAAACACAATAGAACTAACAACAAAATTAAAAATATGAAATACCGTCTTAGCCACTTACTTGGGTGTTTTTTTATAACAGTAAAAATAAATAATATTGAAAAGGGAAACGCCCACAGTAAATTGTAATTGTAAGCGGTAGAAGTATGGTCAGTGGCTACCCATAGCAGTAGTAAAAGAACTCCAATAATACCAGTAATAAAGAAGATTATTGCATCGAGATATCGGGAACGAGTCCCTTTTTTAAGGTCTTTATAGGTTATAAATAATATCATTAATCCTATTAATCCAAAAATAAATAACGGGCTGATAAAAAAGTTTCGTCTGATTTTTATTTCTTTATTTTCAAAAAGAGTAATAGTTTCTTTTACGATATTATCTTTTGAGTTGATTCGTTGTATAGTTGCATTATGTGTTCCTTTAAAAATGTATTCTGGCAAAAATTGATATTCAAACTGACTTACTTTTTTATCTATAACAGCTCCAAGTCCAATATCAATTCCTAAGCTTCCCCACGTATTGGAATTTAGGTTTTGCTGTATTAATTCCCGAAACGAATAAGATTCAGTTATATAATCATCATTATATTCAAGTTTATTGCCTAGTACCTTTATAAGTACATCTCTAATTTTAGTGGCACAATTATCGTAAAAGAAATCGTATTTGTAATCTCGATTTTCGGGTTTAGCATTGTTTTGCAAAAAATCGAACATCGCTTGTTTTTCAGAATAACTAAGACTGAGTATTTGTTCTTTTACCCATCGGTTCTGATAAACATAGCTATTATAAAAAGGCTCATAGTGGTTAGTTACTATTTTATAAAGCAGTTTTCCGCGAGCAAATTTTATATAGAAATTTTGAGTATTAAAATCGAAGACACCATAATTGTAAACAATATCTACTCCAAGGTTTTCATCTTTTATCCTGTACGCACTATGTCCAAACGAATCATTCAATTGAGTGCCGGGTCCTATCGTTAAAATGCTAACTTCAGCATTTTCAGTAAGTATGATCTCTTGAGCATTAATTGTAAGAGATAATAATAAAAGAGTAAGTAAGGTATAAATATGTTTCAAGCAATTGTAGTCTTTAGTTAATAAGATGTTGAAATTAAAAATTATATTATAAAAATAATAATTCTACCCACTAAAGACCAGAAACTACCATCTAAAATGTAGCTTATCTAAAAATACTCCAGTCTAATGTAATCGAAAATACATTGGAATAAAGCGCTGCACTTTGGTCGCCAATATCGGTAAGCGCATAATCAACTTTGATTCCTTTATATTTAAAACCTATTCCAATATTAGGCTGAAAACCTACAGAATCACTCCCGTCTAGCTGAGTTATATTTTGAAAATTACCCACACCAGCTCTTATAAATACCAAATCTACATATCCAAATTCCAATCCAAGTGCGGGGTCGATACTGGTAAAAGAGCTAGATATTAGATCATTAGTTTCTGCAAATCTGAAATTTAGATCTACTTCTGTAAGAAGTGAAAAATCAAAATGAAATATAAATTTTCTGGATATACCAATATGAAGTTTAGGAATTGTTATCTCAGTACTTTCGGGTAGTTCTTGATTTTGTCCGGCGACAGCACCTTGAATATCTGCAAATTTATCTTCGTCAATACTCCAGGCATTAAATGTAGTAGTTATGTCACGTACCATAAGCCCGAATTTCCAATCATTTCTTTCAAATTGGATCCCTGCGTCCATTCCGAAACCCCAGGAGGAGGCAAAATCTCCTATAATTCGACGAATCACCTTTGCATTGACACCAAAATTTAATCCCTCTAACGGTAATTTACGAGCATATGAGAAAGTAAAACCATAATCAGCTGTAGAAAATAAACTTATTCGGTTGTAATCAATGTTTCCCTGATCGTCTATGAGTTGCGTGGTGTTTAATATGTCATCAACTCCAAAACGTATAATCGATAAGGCAACAGCACTTCTATCGTCTAGAGGCATTGCAAAAGCAGCATAATCGTAACTGGCAATGTTAGCAAAATATGAAGAATGCATAATGGATAGTTGATTATCCTCTAAAGCCACTAATCCAGCCGGATTCCAATATCCGGAATTAACATCACCAGAAGATGCTACAACAGCATTAGCCATTCCAAAAGCGGCGGCATCTACACCAATATTCATAAACTCATTAGAGTATTTTCTAACAGTTTGTGATGTTACAGTAATAGACAATAGTATTGCAACAATAAATAATTTCTTCTTCAAGCTTTATAATTTGTTCAAATATCTTACTATTTTACAGAATAATAAACTATAAAATGAACCACATATTGTTATAGACGGAAATACTTTTCTACTTTTACACCAATGATTTTATAGTATGATCAAGCAAATACCCAATATTTTAACTTCTCTCAATTTACTCTGTGGTTGTGTTGCTGTACTTTTTGTAGTTTCTGGAGATCTAATTGTTGTTGCTTTTTTTGTAGTTATTGGAATAATCTTTGATTTCTTAGATGGTTTTGCAGCCCGATTGCTGAAAACACAAAGCAAGACAGGTTTACAGTTCGATTCTTTAGCAGATATGGTAACCAGTGGGCTTGTACCGGGATTAGTGATGCTTCAGTTATTAAATGTTTCCATTTTTGGAAATACAATGACTATTTCTGAAACCCTTTCACCAAGCAGTTTAAATAACGAATTTTCAAATTATCTTCCTTTTGTGGGTTTGTTGGTTACAGTAGCTTCGGGGTATCGTTTGGCAAAATTTAATGTTGACATTCGTCAAACAGATAGTTTTATCGGTTTACCCACCCCTGCAAATACCTTATTGATATTGAGCTTACCATTAATTTTAGAATTTCAAAATTCACACCTAATTGAAAGTGTAATTCTTAACAAATGGTTTTTATTAGGGGTAATCCTTGTAAGTTGTATACTATTGAATTCTAAAATTCACCTTTTTGCCTTAAAATTTAAAACTTGGGATTTTAAGAATAATGCAATACGTTATGTGTTCCTCTTACTTAGTCTCATCGCATTAATATTGATGAAATTTATTGCTATTCCCATTATTATTACACTATATGTTATTATTTCTGTTTTTCAGAAAATAAGATGAGCATGATAATAGTAATTAGTATAAAATTATTAATGAATACTACTTGCTTACAACTTCAATCTTAAAAAGTTTATCCCAATTCTTCCCGGTGATATAGAGGATGTTTTCTTCACCTTTATAGGCTATACCATTTAAAACATTCAATTCGGGGTGTTGAGATACTTTATCCCTTAAACCTTTTAAATCGATCACACCTTCCACGGCACCATTTTCAGGGTTTACAATGGCTATAGCGTCTTTTTCGTAGATATTGGCGTAAATCTTTCCCTCCACCCATTCCAGCTCGTTTACACTTTTAATTTTTTTTGTGTTGGTATAAATTTCAATATAACTTTCTTCAGCAAGGGTTTTTGAATTAAGCAACCAAATTTTTTCGGTACCGTCACTTTTATAAATGGTTTCACCGTTATTACAAAGACCCCAACCTTCTTTACTTTTATCATACACAAATATTCCGGTTTTTTTAAGCGTTTTCAGGTTGTAAATAAAACCGATTTTTTCATGCCAGGTAAGTTGATAAATTTTGTCGTTCAATATGGTTAATCCTTCTCCAAAATAGGGGTCTGCCAATGTTATTTTTTGAAGTACTTTTCCGGTTTTATATTCGGTTTTTCTTAGTGAAGACTTTTTATATAGTCCTGTACTTTCGTATAATGTATCTTGTATAAATTCCAAACCCTGCGTATAAGCCTCTATATCGTGAGGATAGGTTTCAAGAATAATGTAAGTGTAGAGCTTTGGTTTTGTTGAGGATACTAAAGTAACCTTATGCGAGGCTTCAAACACAATGCCCTCTAGAAAAACCTTTGCAATTAATTTTCGTTTGCCTAATTTTTGGTTAGAAAGTGTAATTGTAGTTTTACTGTGGTTTTTTGTACTAATCAACTTTTCAGAATTAAAATAAAATATTACGGAATCAATTGACTTATTCTTTTTATTGATAATTGAAACCAAAAAAGAATCATCTGGAGTATAGGTTTTTTTTGCATCCTTAATTTGAATAGCAAACAAATTTTTATTGGCCTCGGGATTGTTTCCGCAGTTAATTATTAATAAGGCTAATGTAATAATAGTGACTATCTTATATAGGTTCATCGTAATTACTTAATTTTCGGCAAGATATTTATTATTATTAAACAAGTATAATTTATAACGTAAATCGTATCAAAATCATTGTAATTATTCCTAATTGCCCTATATTTGCACCGGCAAGTCCTACACAACCAGCTCCTGTTGAATCCCCCAGGGCGGGAACGAAGCAAGGGTAGACGGTCGTAGCGGTGTGATGTAGGTAGCTTGCCATTTTTTTTATGCTTTATATTATAAAGAACCCAATTTTTTTACATTTTTTATCTTTTTAGATCGTATAACAACAATTTTTTATCTTTACGCCTATGCCAAAAGTAATTTTAATTACAGGAGGATCTTCGGGAATAGGTAAAGCAATTGGTGAATATCTATCAAACAAAGGGTTTAAAGTATATGGTACCAGCCGAAATCCTGATATATTAAAAGATAAATATTCATTTTCTTTACTGAAAATGGATGTTACATTACCTATTACAATTTCAGATTCCGTAGCTTATATAATTAAAAAGGAAGGACATCTAGATGTGTTAATAAATAATGCCGGAATAGGTATTACCGGGCCTATTGAGGAAACACCCGATTTTGAAATTAAAAATGCTTTTAACACTAATTTCCATGGCCCCATAAATGTTATTAAAGCTGTTTTGCCTCAAATGAGAAAACAGGGTAGTGGGATCATTATAAATATTACTTCAATTGCTGGTTATATGGGCTTACCATACCGGGGTATTTATTCAGCTACAAAAGCAGCATTGGAAATCACCACGGAAGCGTTTCGAATGGAGATCAAACAATTTGGTATCGAAATGACCAATATTGCTCCCGGTGATTTTGCTACTAATATTGTAGCTGGAAGATTTCACAGTCCTGTATTTGATGATTCACCCTATAAAGATGCTTATGGTAATACCTTAAAAATAATGAATGGACATGTGAATAAAGGTGAAAACCCTTTAAAAGTAGCCCAAATGGTGTATAGAATAATTAATACACCAAGACCAAAAGTGAGATATAAAGTAGGAGCGTTTATACAAAAATTTTCAATTGCTTTGAAACGTATTCTTCCCGGGAAAATATATGAAAGAATGCTTCTGAATCATTACAAGTTAAAATAGAGTTTACTTTATTAATATTATTTGAGGATTTTTTTATGTAAATGTTTTAAAGCTTTTTAATCTTATGTATTTTTGCCTCAATTAAACCCAAAAACTCATTTTATGAAATTCTTTATAGATACTGCAAACCTGGACCAAGTACGTGAAGCTCAAGATTTGGGTGTGCTAGATGGCGTTACAACCAATCCTTCTCTTATGGCAAAGGAAGGTATAACCGGTCGAGAAAATATATTAAAGCATTATGTAACAATTTGTAATTTAGTGAATGGAGATGTTTCTGCTGAAGTAATTGCTACAGATTTTGATGGTATGATTGAAGAAGGAGAAGAACTTGCTAACCTCCATGAACAAATTGTAGTAAAATTACCCATGATCAAGGATGGTGTAAAAGCAGCAAAATATTTTAATGATAAAGGAGTAAAAATAAATCTAACATTGGTATTTTCTGTTGGTCAGGCACTTTTAGCTGCCAAAGTAGGTGCCACTTATGTTTCTCCTTTTATAGGAAGGCTTGATGATGTTTCTACTGATGGATTAGGCCTTATAGCCGAAATAAGACTAATATATGATACTTATGGTTTTGAGACACAAATTCTAGCAGCGTCTATACGACATACTATGCACATTATAGATTGTGCAAAATTAGGTGCCGATGTAATGACAGGTCCTTTGTCTTCGATCGAAGGGCTATTTAAACACCCACTTACAGATATTGGATTGGCAAATTTCTTAGCTGACTATAAGAAAGGGAATTAATTAAATTAACTATTGAGATTGATTATTTAGATACCTTTGCAAAGTTTCTTCAAAATTTAAATTAAATAAATTAGTGCTGCCTTCAAGGATGGCACCTTTTTTATCTACAATGATAGCTTTGTTTACCGAATAGATTACAAGTTTTTTTTCGGCTTGGGCAATATTTTCAAACTGATATTCTTGCCCCTTTATATAACCGAATTTAGTAACAGTTTTAGACCAGTTTATGTAATTATCGTCTGTATTAATACCAATAAAATTGTACTCAGGATACTTAGATTTTAATTCTGCGACCTTAATATGAATATTTTTATAATGTTTTACAGAATTAGACGACCAAAAGAAGAATACAGTGGGTCTATAAATAATACTCTGTAAATCTTTCAATGTATTTTCAGTAGTAATCAATAATAAATTTGGAATTTTATTACCAGGGGTAAGTTTCATCGAAGACTCGGCTAATTCATTAATTATGCGATGATGAGCGTTGTTTGTATTAATTTTTAAGAAAATGTCTAATATTTTTTTTTGCTTGTCTGGATTATTACATTTCAACAAATACCGGCCGGCAATATTTTTGACCAAACTATTTTTTAATGAATCGTTAGTAACAAGACTATCTATAATTTTTATTTTGTTGTAGTTGTGTTTAAACGAATTTTTGTTGTAATATCCGTTTTCACTATATTTTTTTGAAGCAAGATTATCAAAATATCGATACAAGAAACGATAATAAGGAAAATAGGATCGTAAATTTTCACTGCCAAAATCTATTTCTTTTCTATAATTATAGAATCCTTCAGGAAATTTATTAACGGTATCATTACTAATTTTTCCAGCATTTGCAGAAGTATATAATTCCTTTTTTGAATAATAATCATAATCAATACTAGCCTTGGCTACTTCTTCAAATCTGGCATTAGATTCGTATTTTATTTTAAATTCTTCAAAGAGATCTGTTTTAATTTTTTTAAGAGAATCCAATTTTATTTCAAACTCCTTTGGTGGAAGTCTATACAATTTTGGCATCAATTCAATTTCCATTTCATTGTGCAAAAACATATCCATTAGAAAATTATTCTTTTCTGCACCTTTACCGGTGTATGAAAGTGACTCATCAAAATCTATTGTATTTACACGTAACATTAAGCTATCACCAGGTTCAATAAACATTACTTGAAATTCTATATGATGAAAGGAATATAAGCCGGTTTTAATACCTTCTGCTCTGTATAAAAAGAAATTATTTTCATTTAATTTAACAGAGTCCAGAATATGTTCATCTTTAAAAAAAATGACATAATCTCCCCTAGGATTCACAATTTCTCCACCAATCCAGGTAACATTAGATGCATTATCCTCATTTTTTTTACAGGAAATTAAGAGGATAAAACATAAAAAAAGAAGTATTTTTTTAACCATTTAGGGCTTTTTGGACCGATAACAAAAATAGAGACTGTTAGCTTTTTTACTGTTAATTCCTCGTTAAAAGAAATTAAAGTTTTTCTATTTCTTTAATCAGTGCTAATTAGTTACTTTTGCGCAAAATTTATAAACGTTAAAATAAAGTATGCTTTCAGTTTCAAATTTATCGGTACAGTTTGGTAAACGTGTATTATTTGATGAAGTGAACACACGATTCGTCAAGGGTAATTGCTATGGTATAATTGGTGCTAATGGATCCGGGAAATCCACATTTTTAAAAATTATTTCAGGAAAAAAAGATCCAACTTCGGGTTATTTTCATTTAGAACCTGGAAAACGAATGTCTGTTTTGGAACAAGAGCATAATGTTTTCGATGAATATATGGTATTAGAAACTGTGGTAAGAGGAAATAAAGAATTGTTTACTATTAAAAGCAAAATAGACAAACTTTATGAGAATTATACAGATGAAAACTCAGAAAAAATTGGCGAACTGCAAGTATCATTTGAAGAAATGGATGGTTGGAATGCAGACAGTGAAGCAGCTGCTTTACTTTCTAATCTGGGGATCAATGAAAGCCTTCATTTTACAACTATGGGTGATTTAGACGGTAAGCAAAAAGTAAGAGTGCTTCTGGCACAAGCACTTTTTGGAAATCCGGATGTACTTATAATGGATGAACCTACAAATGGTTTGGATTATGAAACCATATCCTGGCTGGAGAATTTCCTGGCAAATTATGATAATTGTGTGATTATAGTTTCTCACGACCGTCACTTTCTCGATGCTGTATGTACACATATAAGTGATATTGACTTTGGAAAAATAACTCATTATAGTGGAAATTATACATTTTGGTATGAGAGTAGTCAGTTAGCTAAAAGACAACGCTCTCAACAAAATAAGAAGGCGGAAGAAAAGAAAAAAGAACTTTTGGAATTTATTGCTCGATTTAGTGCTAACGCTGCAAAATCCAAGCAAGCCACCTCACGAAAAAAAATGATAGCAAAGCTTAATATAGAACAAATTAAGCCTTCTAGTAGAAGATATCCGGCTATAATTTTTGAAAGAGAGCGTGTGGCTGGGGATCAGATTTTAAATATTGAAAATCTTTCCGCATATATAGATGGAGAACTCTTGTTCAAAAACGTAGATATCAATTTGGCAAAAGGAGATAAAGTGATTGTATTTTCAAGAGATTCACGTGCTACTACAGCTTTTTACGAAATAATAAACGAAAATATAAAACAAGATAATGGAGAGTTTCGTTGGGGTGTAACTACAACACAAAGTTATTTACCATTAAATAATAATTCATTTTTTAATAACGATTATAGCCTAGTTGATTGGCTACGCCAATGGTCTAAAACTGAAGAAGAACGAGAAGAAGTTTATATTCGTGGATTTCTTGGAAAAATGTTGTTTAGTGGAGAAGAAGCTTTAAAAAAATGCAATGTACTATCAGGAGGAGAAAAAGTGAGATGTATGCTTAGTCGTATGATGATGATTCGCGCTAATGTGCTAATGCTCAATGAACCCACTAATCACCTGGATCTGGAAACTATTACAGCGTTTAACAATTCCCTTAAAAATTTTAAAGGAACCGTTTTGCTAACCACTCGTGACCACGAGTTTGCACAAACTGTGGGAAACAGAGTTATTGAGATTACACCTACAGGTGTTATAGAGCGTTATATGACCTTTGATGAGTATATGGGTGATGCAAAGGTGAAAGAATTACGTAAAAAAATGTATGCGGTTGAAGTTTAATTAATCTTCTAACTCTTTTAAAAATGTATCTATGACAAGCTGTGCTTTTACCAGCTCATCTTTATGTGTGCCAGGTCGTATCGATGGTAATTCAATTAAAAAAGCAATAAAAAAAAATAAAAGAATCGCTAATTTTGCAACATTGGAGAGTCAATAGTTGGGACTAAAAGAAGAGAACGGACAAATTATTCTTTTTGATTCTAAAAATAATATTGGGGTAATTTCGGCATACGATTTTTATCATGAAAATGGATTCTTTCACATTATATCCGGAATTGTTTATCAAAAGAATGTAAAGTAATTATCTACCTTAAAGTAGCTCCAAAATCATTTTCAAAGCTTCGCTGAAGTTTTTTCATTATATTCTCTATTTGTTTATCTGTAAGGGTTTTTCTCTCGTCTTGTAGCATGAAACTTATAGCATACGATTTTTTCCCTTTGGGTAGTTTTTTGCCGGTATAAACATCAAATAAGTTTATGTTTTTCAGTAAATTTCTTTCAGTTTTAAGTGCCACTTTTTTGAGTTCATCAAAAGTTACGGACTCATCTAATAATAGTGCAAAATCTCGTTTCACAAACGGAAACTTTGGAATGGATTTTAACTGAATATTATCAGTCGATATTTTTTCTAAAACAGTATCCCATTTAAAATCTGCATATAGGGTTTCGGCGTCGACATCAAAATAACTAGCGATTTTCTTCTTAATAATTCCAAATTCTACAAGTAGCTTGTTGTCTTTTTCCAAAGATAACCCCTCTGAAAACAGATCGTTTTTAACACTTTCTTCTGAATAATCCTCAATTCCTAATCTATCCAATATAGAAGTAACAATTCCTTTAAAATAAAAGAATTCACTTTTTTGAGATGTGTTCAACCAATTTTCTTTAGTTTTTAATCCCGAAACTATTAGAGTTAAATGTTTGGGTTCAGACCTGCCTTCTTTAAAATTGTGATAGGTTTTTCCAAATTCGAAAAGTTTAACGTTGTTTGCTTTACGATTCCTGTTATATGCTAAAGCTTCTAATCCATTAAATAACATGGATTGACGCAAAACCGATAATTCTTTGCTCAGGGGATTTAACATTTCTACATTATGTTCGGCAATTAAAGAATTGCTTAGCCCGATATATTTTGGTGTTGTAAGTGAATTTCCTAACATTTCATTAAATCCCAGTGCAGTTAGTTGTGACCCTATTTTATTTTGCACCTGGTAATCTTCAACTTTTTGAACAGAAGAGATTGAGGCGTTTAATTTTTCCGTGAATTTTATGTTATTGTAACCATATACGCGTAAGATTTCTTCAATTACATCGGCTTCTCGGGATACATCATTTCGGTAAGCAGGGATAGTCATTCCTAATCCTGATTCCGTAACATTATTTATTTTAAATTCAAGAGAACTTAGGATGCTTTTGATAGTTTCTCTGGGAATTTCTTCGCCAATTAGTCTGGCAGCGTTTTCAAAGTTCAAGAATACCTGATGATCTTCAATCTTAATAGGATAAATATCTACAACATCACTTGTAATTTCACCCCCGGCAACTTCTTTTATTAAAAGAGCAGCTTGCATTAGTGCAAATTCAGTTATGTTAGGGTCAATACCGCGTTCAAATCGAAAAGAAGCATCAGTATTCAATCCGTGACGCTTTGCAGTTTTTCGAATACTAATTGGATTAAAATAAGCACTTTCTAAAAAGATAATCTTTGTACTGTCGATAACACCACTGTCCAAGCCACCAAAAACTCCGGCAATACACAAGGGTTTTTCGGCATCGCAAATCATAAGATCTTCTTCATGCAAGGTTCGTTCAACTCCATCTAAAGTTGTAAATTTTGTGCCCTTTGCTAAGGTTTTTACTATTATGGTACTTCCTTTTACTTTATCGTAATCAAAAGCGTGTAGTGGTTGTCCTAAATTGTGTAAAACATAATTAGTACTATCTACTATATTATTGATTGGTGTTATACCAATAGATTTTAGTCTATTTTGTAGCCATTGTGGAGAATCTTTAACCGTTATTCCACTAATAGTTACACCACAATATCTTTGTGCAAGAGAGTTATCTTCTACCCGAACATCTATTTTATTAGTCCTGTTTTCTACTCTAAAGCTACTATTAGATGGAGTGATAAACTCTAGTGAAACATCTTTTTGTAACAATCCGGCTTTTAGATCTCTGGCCACGCCCAAATGACTCATAGCATCAGCTCTATTAGGAGTTAAACCAATTTCGAATACTTGATCATTATCAATTTCAAAAACATTGGAAGCCGGTGTACCCGGTTTTAATTCTGAATCTAAAACCATAATGCCATCGTGTCCTTTTCCAAGGCCTAGTTCATCTTCGGCACAGATCATCCCAAAACTTTCTTCTCCTCTAATTTTTCCTTTTTTAATTTTCCGAGGCTTTCCTTCATCATCATATAAGGTAGTGCCAACAGTAGCTACGGGTACTTTTTGTCCGGCAGCAACATTGGTTGCACCACATACAATTTGTACTGCATCACCCTCACCAATGTCTACTTTACACACTTTTAATCTGTCTGCATTTGGATGTTTTTCGCAGTTTAAAACCTTTCCAACAACTACACCATCAAGTCCACCCTTAATAGTTTCAAAGGATTCTATTCCTTCTACTTCCAACCCAAGATCAGTTAATAATTCTCCGGTCTTTTCAGCATCCCAATCTAAATTTATAAACTGTTTTAACCAGTTATACGAAATCTTCATCAGTAAATGTTAGTTACAAATCGCAAAGATACTATTTACCAACTTTTATGTAAGTATTTTTCTATACTTTCGGCTAAAGATTTTAAAAAAATTGTTTATGCAAAAATTACTGGGATTAATTGCATTGATTATACTTCTTTCTTGCAATGAAAAAACTCAGACTCCTAAAGAAGGGATATGGAGAGCTACCTTAAAGATTCAAGATAGCAAAGAGATCCCTTTTTTGTTTGAATATCGGTCAGACAACACACTGGTAATTTATAATGCTGATGAGAAAATAATTGTTGTTAATGTAGTCATTGAAGGGGATTCCATAATCATCCAAACTCCTGTTTTTGAAGGTGTTTTAAAGGGTAGAATTATATCGGAGAAACTTATTAGGGGCGATTTTATTAAGCCGAGTCTGGATAGAGTGGTGCCATTTGTTATGGAACATGGAAATGCCGACCGTTTTATTTTTTCTAATGACCCTTTAGTAAACATAAGTGGAAATTGGGAAACGGTTTTTAGTCCCAATTCTAAAGAAGAGCGCTATATAGCCAAGGGTATTTTTAATCAAATTGATAATAGAGTTTTTGGGACTTTTAGAACTACTACAGGAGATTACCGATACCTGGAAGGAGTAGTAGATGGTGATTCCTTGAAAATTTCCACATTTGATGGTGCCCATGCTTTTTTATTTGAAGCAAAAGTAAGCGATAGTACAATGACAGGTGTTTTCTATAGTGGTAATCATTGGCAAGAACCTTTTTTTGCAAGACGAAACCAAAACTACGAACTTCCTGAGGCAGATTCTCTTACCTATTTAAAAGAGGGCTTTGATGGATTTGAGTTTTCATTTCCTAATATAGAAGGGGAGATTATTTCTTTACATGATGAGTATTATAAAAATAAAGTTGTAATAGTTCAAATAATGGGGACCTGGTGTCCTAATTGTCTGGATGAAACAAAATATTACACCCAATATTATAACAATCACAAGAACGAAGATTTGGAATTTGTTGCATTAGCTTTTGAATACGCTCCTACTAAAGAAAAAGCCATAGCCGGGATTAAACGATTAAAAAATGTGGTTGGGGTTCCTTATCCAATTTTATTAGCGCAATACGGAACAAGTAATAAGAAAAAAGCGAATGAAAAACTACCCATGCTAAACCATGTGTTATCGTATCCAACAACAATTTTTATTGACAAGAAAGGAAAAGTAAGAAAAATTCATACTGGTTTTAATGGCCCAGCCACCGGTAAAAAATATGTAGAATTTAAAATTAAATTTGAATCTTTTGTTGATGAACTTCTTAAAGAATAGTTAATTAACAATCTGCTAACACACTGCTCTATTAATGAGTTCTACATTGCGAGTGTTAACAATAAATAATACTCAAAATGAAAAAGAAAAACTCAACTAAAATTTTCATGTTTTTGATGCTTTGTTTAAGCTTCACAGCATTTGGACAACTTAATACACCCCGTGGTAGCCAGATGGCAACCGTTACACAGCGTGTAGGAATCACAGATATTAGTATTACCTATTCACGACCAAGTGTTAGGGATCGTGAAATATGGGGAGGATTAGTACCCTATGGAATGAATAACCTAGGTTTTGGAACAGCGACCGAATCTCCCTGGCGCGCAGGAGCTAATGAAAATACAACCATTACTTTTGAAAGCGACGTAAAAGTAGAGGAAAATCATTAAATGCAGGAACTTATGGATTGCATTTGATAATATATGAAGATGAAAAAGCAACAGTGGTTTTTTCAAATAATTCTACTTCTTGGGGGAGCTTTTTTTATGAAGCCTCTGAGGATGCTTTACGAGTTGATGTAACTACACATTCAATTCCTCATACAGAGTTGTTAACTTTTGATTTTATAGATGTAGATGCTACATCTACCACTGCAGCATTAAATTGGGAAAAGAAACAAATTCCCTTTAAAATTGAGGTAGATGTCACCAATATAGTAATGGCAGATATAAAGAATAAACTAAAATCCCAGCTTGGTTTTAATCGCCAAACATGGGAAAATGCAGCGAGATTTGCTTTGAATAATGGAGGTGATTTAGAAGTAGCATTAGTATGGGTGAACAATACTATTGAAGGACAATTTTACAGCCAAAAAACATTTAATAATCTTGCTTTAAAAGGTCAGATATTAAATAAACAAGGAAAGAAAGAAGCCTATGCAAAATTGATGGATGAAGCTTCAGCCATGGCGAATATGAATCAGTTAAATAATTTGGGATATCAAATGTTAGGTGCTAAGGATTATGATCTAGCTTTAAAATATTTCAAACAGAATGTAGCTAATAACCCTGAAAACGCTAATGTTCATGATAGTTTAGGTGAAGGATATAAAACAATTGGAGATAATAAAAATGCAATTAAATCATTTAAAAAATCATTAAGTTTAAATCCTCCTGCTAATGTAAAAGCAAATTCAGAAAAACTATTAAAAGAATTAGGAGTCTTATAAGATTAGTGATGCCTTGCTTAATTTTTATTAAAACCCAGCCCTTTTTGGCAGGGTTTTTTTATTAACTAATATAATTCCAGATATTCTTATACTTGGTTAATTGGATGTAAGTGTTTTTTATGGGTAGATTTTCTGGTAGCGAGAGCGAAGGGTCATTTTTTAATATTTCTAAAGCATAGCTTCTTGCTAGCTTTAAAATTTCATGATCTTTAATAATATCTGCTATACGTAGGTTTAAAACACCACTTTGTTGTGTGCCCATAAGGTCGCCAGGACCTCGTAATCTAAGATCAACTTCGGCAATTTCAAATCCATCACTAGTCTTTACCATGGTTTCTAAGCGAGTACGGGCATCAAAAGTTAGTTTATGACTAGTCATAAGTATACAATAACTTTGATCAGCACCTCTGCCTACGCGTCCACGTAACTGATGCAACTGTGATAAACCAAACCTTTCTGCACTTTCTATTATCATTACGCTGGCATTGGGTATATCTACACCAACTTCAATTACGGTAGTCGCCACCATAATTTGAGTTTCGCCTTTTTTAAAACGATCCATTTCAAATTCTTTATCTTTGGATTTCATCTTTCCATGCACGATAGAAATTTGATAATCGGGAAGCTGAAATTCTCTTGAAATACTTTCGTATCCATCCATTAAATCTTTGTAATCTAAAGCCTCACTTTCTTGAATTAATGGGTACACAATATAGACCTGTCTTCCCTTGGAAATTTCATCCTTTATAAACCTAAAAACTTTCAGTCTGTTTGAGTCATATCTGTGTACCGTTTTCACCTCTTTTCTACCCGGCGGAAGTTCGTCTATTATCGATATATCTAGGTCTCCATAAACACTCATAGCTAAGGTGCGTGGGATGGGGGTTGCGGTCATCACTAAAACGTGTGGAGGGTAATCGTTTTTATGCCATAATTTACTTCGCTGGGCGACTCCAAAACGATGCTGTTCATCGATGACAGCAAACCCTAAATTTTTAAATTTTACTGTATCTTCGAGTAGGGCATGAGTGCCAATTAAAATTTGTAATTCACCATTTTCCAATGATTTGTGTATTTTTTTTCTACTTGAAGTATTAGTTGAACCAGTTAACAGTGAAATACTGATATTAAGATTATTACATAATAGTTTTAATCTGTTAAAGTGTTGGACTGACAAAATTTCAGTCGGAGCCATTAAACAAGCTTGAAAACCATTATCGATAGCTATTAACATTGACATTAATGCAACTATGGTCTTACCAGAACCTACATCACCTTGTAATAATCGGTTCATCTGTGCTTTACTGCCCAAATCGTTTCTAATTTCTTTGATAACTCTTTTCTGGGCATTGGTTAACTCGAAGGGTAAATATTCATTAAAAAATGTATTGAAAAAGTGCCCTACTTTTGTAAAGGGATAACCTTTTATTTTTGCTTTATGAAGTAAGTTTTTTCGAAGTAATTGCAGTTGAATATAAAATAATTCTTCAAACTTTAATCTGTATTGTGCCCTGGCTAAAAGTTTCAGATTTTTTGGAAAATAAACATTAAAAAGGGCGTCACTTTTTGTAAGTAATTTTAACTGTTCCAAAAGAGGTTTTGAAAGGGTTTCCGAAAAGCTATTTTTGGACTCTAAAAAGAGTTGTTCCATGAGGTTATTTATCACCCTATTTGTAATTCCTTTTGAAACTAATTTTTCGGTAGAGGGATAAATAGGTTGCATAGCAGATCGGAGGCTTTTTTCATGTTCAGTTTGCAATTCCATTTCTGGATGGGGCATGGAATAAATTCCATTATACCAATTTACTTTTCCGAAGATAACATAAGATTCCCCCAATATTAAATTGTCTTTTATCCATTTATGAGCTCGAAACCAAACCAATTCCATTTTACCGGATTCATCTTGAAAAATTGCTACTAATCGTTTACCTCTTTTCTGCTGTACCGTGTTTATATGTATGATATTACCTATAATTTGTACTTCGGTATTGGTTTTTTGTAATTGATCAATTTTATAATATTGTGTTCTGTCAAGATATCGATTTGGAAAGAGATTGAGTAGATCTTGAAAAGTATGGATTCCCAATTCTTTTTTTAATAAATCAGCCCGACTTGGTCCAACACCTTTAAGATAATCTATGGGAGTTTGAAAAAAATTTGAAATCATATTACGAAATTAAACATTTCATTACACACTTTGTAATGTCAGTATTTGTTATTTTAGCACACAACTTGTGATACTGTTTAGGATGAAAAAAATCTTCAATGTTTTACTTATATTAATAGGGTTTACTAGTTTAGCACAACAATCTGAAGTGGTTGATTTCATTAAGATTGAAGCCCAAATAGAGCCGATTTCTTCAAAGGAAATGGTAAAAGGAACGGTTTCTTGTACTTTTCATGTTCTTAAAAAAAGCGATTCAATTTATTTAGATGGGATGAATATGCATCTTGTTGATTTTTATACAGATAATAATATTTCGATTACTTCTAAAGAAAAAAAAATATGGCTTGTGTCTAACTTTGAAGTAAATAAAAATTACAAGGTTACATTTTCTTATGAAGTATTTCCTAAACAATCACTTTACTTTATCGGAGACCAGATATGGACACAAGGGCAAGGTAAATATACATCTCATTGGCTCCCGAGCATTGATGATATGAATGATAAAATAGAATTTGATCTTACTATTTTGGCACCTTCGGGAAAAGAAGTGATCGCAAACGGAAAACTCATATCAGTAAAAGATAGGGGAATATTAAAAAGTTGGAAGTTCAACATGGAACATCCAATGTCTAGCTATCTGGTAGCATTTGCAGTGGGAAAATTTGATAGTATTTCATTTGATTCGAATTACGGAATTCCTGTCAAGTTATATTACAGATCAAAAGATTCCCTAAAAGCAGAACCCACATACCGTTATACTAAAAGGATATTTGATTTTTTAGAAAAGGAGATAGGCTTTCCCTATCCATGGCAAAATTATAAGCAAGTACCTTTACGAGATTTTCTCTATGCAGGCATGGAGAATACTACTGCTACCTTTTTTTCTGAGGCCTTTATTGTTGATTCCATTGGTTTTGTTGATAGAAACTACGTAAATGTAAATGCTCATGAACTCGCTCATCAATGGTTTGGGAATCTAATTACTGAAACCTCGGGAACACACCATTGGTTACATGAAGGGTTTGCTACCTACTATGCTTTATTAGCTGAAAAAGATATTTTTGGAGATGATTATTTTTACTGGAAGTTATTTCAATCTGCTGAACAGCTTAAAGCTCTTAGTGATGAGGGCAAGGGAGAAATATTACTAGATCCAAAGGCCAGCTCACTAACCTATTATGAAAAAGGTGCCTGGGCTCTGCATATTTTGAAGGAAAAAGTAGGAGCGACCAATTTTAATAAAGCTATTATAAATTATTTAAATAAATATCAATTTAAGAATGTAAGCACTGATGATTTTCTTAATGAAGTAGAAAAAGTATATGGAAAAAAGCTCACTCAATTTAAATCCGATTGGCTTGAACAAAGTGCTTTTAAGGCTGAAGCAGCATATCAATCGCTGATAAACTCTTCTTTTATAAATAACTATTTTGAAATATCGGCAATGAGATCATTACCAATAAATGATAAAAAACAAAAATTAATTGAACATTTAACGATTCATAACGATTTTATAGGACAAGAAGTGATTTATCAATTAGAAAATGAGCCTATTTCAGAAACACTCCCTCTTTATAAAAAGGCATTTCAAAGTAATAATGTTTTTATTAGACAGGCTATTTCTTTATCGTTGTCCACTATTCCTCCGGAATTAAAGATAGAATACGAATCATTGTTAAACGATGATTCATATCTTACACAAGAAGCGGCGTTGTATAATCTTTGGGTTAATTTTCCCGAAGAGAGATCGAAATATTTAGAAGCATTAGATAGCATTCAAGGTTTTCAGAATAAAAATATAAGACAGTTATGGCTTGCACTTTCAATAGTAACTGATGATATTAAACAAGACAAAAAAGAGGAATATTTATTTGAATTAAGATCTTATACTGGACCAGAATTTAGTTTTGAAATTAGAGAATTGGCTTTTGAAATTATTAATAGCCTTGAAGTCTGGAATTCTACTTCATTATTGAATTTGGTTAATAGTTGTACACACCATTATTGGAAATTCAAAAAATCTTCTCGAGCTATTTTAAATAATTTAATGGATGATGATATATATCTTGAACAATTAAAGTCATTGAGGAAGGAGCTAGATATTAAATCGTCTGAATTTTTAAATAAATTAATTACTAAATGAGAGGATTGGTTATATCCGGAGGGGGAAGTAAAGGCGCTTTTGCTGGAGGTGTAGCTCAGTATCTAATAGAAGAGCTTAAATACGATTACGGATTGTTTGTTGGCACCTCTACAGGGAGCTTGTTATTAACACATTTGGCTTTGGACAAGGTTAAAAAAATAAAGAAAGTTTTTACTTCTGTGAATCAAAGCAGTATTTTTAGTAATTGCCCATTTGTAATTAAAAAAGAAAGATTCGGAAGTATGCAAATAAGTGTTAATCATTTTAATGTATTCAAAAATTTTTTACGAGGTAAAAAGACATTTGGTGAAAGTCAGAATTTAAGAAAACTTATAGCTAAAATTATTACAGAACAGGAATTTCAGGATTTAAAATCCAGTATAATTGATGTTGTGGTAACGGTCTCTAATTTATCTTTAAATAAGGTGGAATATAAGTCTATCAATGATTTTAATTATAATGATTTTTGCGATTGGATATGGATTTCATGTAACTACACACCCTTTATGAGCCTTGTAAAAAAGGGAGGTTGTGAATATGCCGATGGTGGCTTTGGTAATATGGTACCCATAGAAGAAGCCATAAAGAGAGGAGCCACTATTGTAGATGTTATAATTTTAGAAACTGAAGTAGTATATTATAACAGGATGCCTTCAAAAAATGTATTTTCATTGATTACAAATATGCATGCTTTTATGGCAAATAGAATTGAAAAACAAAACATACGAATTGGCAAATTTACAGCGGCTCACAAAGATGTAATTATTAATTTGTACTACACACCAACTGTGTTAACCACCAATTCATTAATATTCGATAATAAATTGATGACGCAATGGTGGCAAAGTGGTTATGATTTTGCTAAACAAAAAAATGTTGAACTTAGTGATCTGCGAGATTAGCCGGTGTTTGTTGTTAGTTTCGATAAAAAAATAATATCTCCCAGACAAAACTAATATCAAAAGGTTAATGATTATCTTCTGTTTTAGAACAATTCACTAACTTCTTTTTTTACATAAACCAACGCTTTTTGAGAAGGAGTTACTTCGTCCATAAAGTGATTTAATAAAGATTCTCTTAGTTTATCAGCATTATCTATTTTTTCATTCATAGCAGATTGTCTGATTATATTAAAAGTAGCATTTTTTGCGGCTTTGATTAAATTCCAACACTCGGGAGTAACATAAATCTGTTGGGTTAGGTTATGTTCAAATTCCTTATCGATATTTGTAATAAGCAAATTTTCATATTTCTGAAGCTCATCAGAATAAGGTTTTACTCTAATAAGAAGCTTATTTGGATCAATTCTTTCTAAAAAAAGTGTTAAGTGCTCATAGGCTTGTAATCTCAGGGGTATAATATTCTTTTGGGCTTCCTTTTGAATAAGGTAGCGTCTACGGCCTTCTTCGTTGGCTGTGTGTCCTTTAAAAAAATAATGAGCAATTACTCCTACTATGATTGCAGGTAGTAAATAAGCAACGTAACTAATAGCTTGTTCAATTTCCATTGTTTACTAATGATTTAAAACAAACTTAATATGTTTTTATTTATTGTACAAGAAAATATCATTCATTCAATGAAACCAAGTTTTATTATATAAAATAAAATATTAAAAATTTAAGATATTTTCATTATATTTAAACAGTTGTTAATCAATAGCATACCCTTGCCATGAAAATAAAAATATTATTCTTTTTAATTAGTTTTGTATTTACCGTGAATAGTTATAGCCAACCAACTTTTCAAAAGAACATTGGAGTAACCAATAATCATTATCACGATATAAACCTAGAACCTATAAATGATGGATCTGGTGATTATATAGTCGCAAGTAATTTATTTGATGCTCTCATGCAAAACGAAGAGTTATCATTAAAAAGAGTTGATCAAAACGGAAATATCGTCTGGATAAAAAAATACACCCATAACACTTTTCAACATGCTCGAATTTTTGATGTTGAAAATTATCAAGATTTTTTAATAATAACAGGCTCAATAGATGTAAATGGAACAAAAAGAGTTTTTATTGCAAAATTAGAAGCAACAACAGGAACCCTTTTACAGGCAAATTATTATGATATATTATCACCAAATTTAAACTCAAGAGGCTTGCACATATCTTATACCGAAAGTGACGCCAATGGTGATGGACAACTAGATCCGGGATTTATTGTAGGTGGATTTTTTAGTGATTGCTATAATCTTGATACAAATTGTATTAATAACAATTTTGGATTTGTAATGAGAACAGATTTTAATTTAAATCTGATTTGGACCATAGAATTGGATGTACTTAATAATATAGATAACCAAGACTACGATTTTGTAAATAATGTCATTGAAACTAGTAATGGATATTTTATAGCAGGAAGTGCAACGGGAATTACCAATAACAATATTGTTCTGCAAGCTGTATTGGCTCATAAAGTGGATTTTATGGGTAATTTTGTTTGGGATCAAAGCTATATTTTAGGAAATTCTAGAGATGTTAGTGTTGATGCTTATTTTGATTCGGCTACATCAGAAATTTATATGTTATGCAATTATTCAGTTTCACATTATTTTGGAGTAACTGTATTAAATAACACGTCAGGAGTTATTGATTTTACACGTTCTTGGTATTCGAGCGCAAACGATCTAAACCGTTATGGTTTTACCATTATGGAATCTGCAAACAGCATCGATAATTTAATAATTACAGGTTATGATAGGGATGAAAATTGGGTGGATATTAACAACAACTCCTTTTATGGCGAAAGTAATTTGTTTGTGCACGAATTTGATAAAGCTACTGGCAATCAAGTAGGACAAAGCTATCAATATTTAGTTCCTCATATTGAACCAGCGGGAGATGAATTCAACTTTTGGTTTTGGCAAATGCCCCTTATTTACTATCCCGATATAAGTATTCAATACGGTATCCCGGGTATGACGCCCGATTATTTTCATGTTGGTTACAGAACAGACCCTCCGGGGAGTTTTACTGAAACGGAATTGTTTAGAACAACATCTAATAAAAGAAATGATTGTGAAAATTTGGATTTAATACTCACTCCTAATCCAATTACAATACAATTCTCACCGGTTACTTCGGCTTCTATACCTAACACTGAAACGGTTCTTGTGTTAAATGATATAGTTCTTAATTATACTGAAGAATTTTGTGACCCGACATTATCTGTAGGTGATATTAAATTAAATAACACATTTATATATCCTAACCCCGTGTCTGATATTCTTTATTTTTCTACAGATAATCTGAGTACTTATACAATCTTAGATTTCTTGGGTAGAACCATAATGGAAGGGACATTAACTACTAATAAATCTATTGAGTTAAGTACCCTGCAAAATGGTATTTATTTTATTAAAATTATTGATGAGAATAGTATTTCTCAAATTGTAAAATTTATAAAAAAATAAATATTAATCATTAAATTTTGTCGGGGTATATTAATAATTGCCTCCCAAATACTTACAATCCTTTAGTTCTTGCATATTAGTAAAAGGTAAATGGGTTTTGTAATACATATAGGTTTTGTTGAGTTCTTTTGAAATTTCATATTTTGGATATTATAATTGAGTTAAATGTATTGATTTTAGCAATCCAAAAATAGTATTACTGTTTTAAATTTCTAAAAAAAGAACTTCTGAAATCGTTGTATTTTCAGTAATTTCACAGCTTACTTCAGAAGAAAAAATCGATACAATTGCAAAAATTCCTTCAACAACTAAATGATGCCCAACTTGCGCCGGTATTACAAAAAGACGGAGCATTGATCGTTATTGCCGGTGCCGGTTCGGGAAAAACCCGTGTTTTAATATATCGCATTGCTTACCTGATGTCGCAAGGGATTGATCCTTTTAATATTCTGGCCTTAACATTTACCAACAAAGCGGCTCGTGAAATGAAAAAGCGTATCACTGATATTGTGGGTGGAAGTGAAGCTAAAAATCTTTGGATGGGTACATTTCATAGTGTTTTTGCAAAGATACTTCGATTTGAAGCCGACCGGTTAGGGTATCCTTCAAATTTTACTATTTACGATACTCAGGATTCTCAAAGTGTGATTAGGGCGATCATTAAAGAGATGTTTTTAGATAAGGATATCTATAAATACAAGCAGATATTCGCTCGTATTTCAACCTATAAAAACAGCCTTATTACCGTAAAAGCCTATTTTAATAATCCGGAGTTTGTTGAAGCCGATAAGATTGCAAGATTACCCCGAATGGGAGATATTTATAAAAATTATGTAGATAAATGTTTTAAAGCAGGCGCCATGGATTTTGATGATCTTTTGCTTAAAACAAATGAATTACTAACTCGTTTTCCGGAGGTATTGGCAAAATACCAGGATCGTTTTAGATATATCCTGGTCGATGAGTATCAGGATACCAACCACAGCCAGTATCTTATTGTGAAAGCATTAAGTGACAGATTTCAAAATATATGTGTGGTAGGGGATGATGCACAAAGTATTTATGCTTTTAGAGGAGCAGACATTAATAATATTTTAAATTTTCAGAAGGACTACGACGATGTGAAAATGTACCGCTTAGAACAAAATTATAGATCTACCAAGAATATTGTAAATGCCGCCAATAGTATTATTAAAAAAAATAAAAACCAAATCGAAAAAATTGTATGGACGGCCAATGATAAAGGATCAAAAATAAAGGTAAACCGAAGTATGACCGATGGGGATGAAGGTCGATTTGTGGCAAGCTCTATTTTTGAAACAAAAATGAATAATCAACTTACAAACCGTAGTTTTGCTATTTTATATCGCACAAATGCACAGTCTCGTGCTATGGAGGATGCACTTCGGAAGAAAGATATTCCGTATCGAATTTATGGGGGATTGAGTTTTTACCAGCGAAAAGAGATTAAGGATGTAATAGCGTATTTAAGACTTGTTCTTAATCCAAAAGATGAAGAGGCTCTAAAAAGAATAATCAACTATCCTGCCCGGGGGATAGGTCAAACAACAATCGAAAAAATTATAGTTGCAACGAATCATTATAACCGTTCTATGTTTGAAATAATGCAGCACATTGATGAAGTTGAATTAAAAATTAATAGTGGAACCAAGACCAGGTTACAGGACTTTGTAACAATGATTCAAAGCTTTCAAGTGTTGAATGAGAACTATGATGTTTTTCAAATTACTGAACATGTTTCTAAAAAAACAGGACTTCTTTCGGAGTTAAAAAAAGACGGAACTCCGGAAGGAGTTGCCCGTTTAGAAAATATTGAAGAGCTCCTTAACGGGATGCGTGATTTTATAGAAGAGCAAAAGGAAATAGTAGATACTTCGGGATCATTGGCAGAATTTCTTGAGGACGTAGCTCTTGCAACCGATATGGATAATGATAAAGGAGATGAAGATAAAGTTGCTTTAATGACTGTACATTTAGCAAAGGGACTTGAGTTTCCCTATGTGTATATTGTTGGAATGGAAGAAGATCTTTTTCCCAGCGCTTTGAGTATGAATACACGTAATGAACTGGAAGAAGAACGCCGTTTGTTTTACGTAGCGGTTACCAGGGCCAAAAAACAAGCCTATCTTACCTACACTCAAACCCGCTATCGCTGGGGTAAACTAATTGATGCCGAACCCAGTCGTTTTATCGAAGAAATTGATGAGGAATATATAGAATATCTTACTCTAAAAACTGAAAACCGGTTTAAAACTTTGATTGATGCTGATATTTTTGACACCAAGTACTCTGAGGGTGGAAGCAAACATAGACTACGTAAATCTATTTCAGGGAAAACAACTACTCCCAGGTTTAGGGGTACAGAATCTCAACTAAGAAAATTGAGAAGGTTAAAACCCATGACTAGTTCTGGTGCCAAGAATTATAAGATTAAAGATACAAACTTATCTGAAGGTACTTGGGTAGAACATATTCGTTTCGGAAAAGGAAAAATAAAAAAAATTGAAGGGACAGGAGCGGATAAAAAGGCTGAAATTCAATTTGAAAAAGGGGGTTTAAAAAAATTACTACTTCGCTTTGCAAAACTCAATGTGATAGAGAAATAATATGAAAACCCTCGACTGCTTCCGCATAATTAGTACCAAAAGGGTAAGCACTTTCATCCTCCAACAATCCAAAGTATACAACAAAATTGTGTTTCCTCTTTTAACGATTTTTTAGGTTATTTACTAATAACATATAAGATGTCAAATGAGAATTCTAAATTAGGTTAACATCTGTTATCACTTCAAGAAGGGCAGGCCCATTATGATCTATAAGTTCTTTCATTGCTTTTAATAATTGGCTTTTTTCAGTTACCTTAATTCCAAATGCACCACAACCTCTGGCATATTCTGCGAAATCTGGATTGTTTAAATCTGTAGCCCATACCTCAAATTCGCCTGCTCGTTGTTCTTTCGATATTTTACCTAATTCATTGTTGTTAAGAATTATTGCCTTGATAGGCATATTGTATTTTACAGCAGTAGTTACCTCTGCTAAATATTGACAGAATCCTCCATCGCCAGCCACTGCAATTATTGGGCGATCATTACCAACTGCTGCCCATGCTCCTAAAGCCGCAGGATAAGCAAAACCAATAGATCCCAGATAACCAGACATTAGAAAAGTTTGGTTTTTACTTTCAAAATATCGACCAAATGAGTAAGCATTGTTTCCAACATCTACACACATAACAGCATTTTCAGGTGCTAACTCATTAAGTGCATCAAAAACAGCTATGGAACTTATACCTTTACCTCTTTCTTCTTGAAGTCTTTTTTGTTTTTCTTTTTTCCAGATGTCCCATCTTTCCTTAATTTCATTAGTATGATCGATTTTATTGTCAAAATTGGTTAGTTGTTCGTTTAACATTTTTACTGTTACAGAAATTTCACCCCAAACTGCGGCATCTATTTTATGAAATTTACTGAGAGCCAATGGGTCGAAATCAATTTGTATGGTTGGCTTTTTAGGAGTTACACCTGTATGATTTGAAAAAGAAGCTCCAATTACCAATAATAAATCTGCTTCATTCATAAACCAAGACGCAATTGGTGTACCGCTTCTACCAAGTACACCACATCCTAAAGGATGATAGTCTGAAATTTGCCCTTTACCTTTAAAAGTGGTCATTACAGGGCATTTTAGATTGTTTGCTAATTCAATGATTTCTTTCATATGGAAACGCGCCCCATGACCTATAATAATGGCAGGACGTTTTGCTAAATTTAGCATTTTAAGGGCTTTATCAAACAATTCTACGGGTGGAGCAATAGTCATTTGAGTTATTCTACCTTCCGGTGATTGTGCTTGCTCGTTTTTATCTACCGGTATTTCCTGTACTTCATCAGGAAAAGTAAGGTGAGAAACATCTCTTTTTATAATGGCATGCTTAATTGCCAAAGACATTAATTCGCTATGCTTACTTTTGTGTTCTACTCTGTGATTGAATTCTGCTACTGTACTGAATGCCCTAACCAAATCCACCTCTTGAAAATTACCCGTACCTACTACCTGTGTAGCAACTTGTCCGGTTAATGCCAATATAGGGGAGCGATCAACTTTCGCATCCCAAAGTCCGGTAAACATGTTAGTCGAACCAGGACCTGCAATAGCAAAACAAGCTGCAGGTTTTCCTGTCAGTTTTCCGTAAGCTGAAGCAGCAAATGCTCCTGCACCCTCATGTCTTATGCCTATAAATTTTAAATTCCCTTTTTCATCTTGTCTTCTCAATGCATCTGCAAATCCTAAATTGGAATGTCCAACCATACCGAAAACCCTATTTACTCCCCAGTTTATCATTGTTTCTACCATAATATCTGAAATGGTTTTTTGATGTTGAGTTTCGTCTTCGATTCCTACATAAATTGTATCTCCTTCAATTTTTAGATCATATTTTTTTATTCCATCATCGAATCCTCCAGGAGGTAAACCCGTTTGAGGATTAAAATCCCACCCATGCCAAGGACATCGAAGTAAACCGTTTTCGATACTCCCTTCACCTAACGGTCCTCCCTGATGAGGGCATTTGTTGTCTAAAGCAGTAAATTTTCCTTCGAAGTTTGTTAAACAAATTCCAATGTGACCCGCTGTCACAGTCATGACACGATTATCGGGTAGTTCGTTCTTGTTTTTAAGTACTTCGTGCCATTGCAATTTCTTGTTCATATATAATTTTGATTTATTGTTAACTATAAAATCACCTCATTTATTTATTAAGATAATAGGGATGTGAAGTATTATGGTTTACAATTCTGATAAAAGTTTTTTAAGACGAATCATAGCTTTTTCTTTTCCTTTTTTGTTAGCTTCGGAAGCATCATCGGCTTCTCCCGATCTGAAAAAACCATGACCTGCACCCTCATAAATTACAGGAAGATATATTTTATTGTTGGCAGCCATAATTTTTTTAGTGTTTTCGATGGTTGCATTTACACGATTATCATTACCCCCATAAAAACCATATATTGGTGCCTCAATGTTTTTATAAGCTTCGGAGTTTTTTGGCCCGGTACCATAACATACAAAGGCAGCTTTAATGTCTTTGTTGTTAGTAGCAAAACGGAAAGATTGACTTCCTCCCCAACAAAAACCTATAACAACCACTTTACCATTACCCGAGGATATATTTTTTAAATAAGCCAGCGTAGCGTTAAGATCAGCGGTAACTTGTTCTGGATTAAGTGAATATATTGCCGTTCTTGCATCGTCTGAGTTTTTAAAAGCGGCAGTACCTTCACCATTTGGACCTGCCCCCGATAATAAATCAGGAGCCAAAGCAATATAACCTGCTTCTGCAATCTGGTCTGCCATACTACGAGCCCAATCGTTCAAGCCACGATTTTCGTGTATTACAATTACTAAAGTTACATTTTCAGAAACTTCAGGGTAAACTAAGAAGCCTTTTAAGGTACGATCGCCATACTCAATAGTTACCCATTCATGATGTCTTGGTGATTGCTCCAAACGCTCCAACGAATTTTGAGCCATAAGTATTATGGGTGTTAGGAGTAGGATATAGACTAGTTTTTTCATAATAATAAATTTTTAAGATAACATTTAAGTATGGACGCTTATTTGTTGTGGAATTTTCCGTCCTGTCAAGATTTGGAGACAATGAAATTTTCCACTTTGAAATCAGCTATAATTTATAAATAATTTTGTTGTAGTACAACGCATTAATTAATTTTAATCATTTTAGCCGTTAAGATATTTTACTATATTTGTTTTTTAACTCAATAATTTGCTTGACTTGTAGTTTCCTTGTACTTTTATATTGATTTTAAATATTAAAAATATGTCAATACTTGTAGTGTTTACACTTTCTTCAATGAATTCTGAAAAATACGACCGGACTATTAACGATTTGGTGGCTGCAGGTCAGGGAAATCCAGAGGGTAGAATGTATCATTTTGCCACCATAAATGAAGATGGTAGTTTTATTGTTACTGACGTTTGGGAATCGGCTGAGTTACTTGAAGAATTCAGTAAAACATTGATCCCTATCCTTGAAAATGCCGGAGTGGTAAATGTCGAACCCAAAGTTTATCCCGTTCACAATTATATTCAAGGGTAGAAAAAAACAAATATTGATTAACAATACCCACGACTGTTTATTTAACTATTTAATACTGTTATTTCACAGGTTTAAGGGGGTATTTCTTCATTAATTTTTTAACTTTTTTTGGAATTGATTTTTCTCTTTTTTCGGGATTTTCTTTTATAACAGTTGTAATAACTCCTTGCCATAATAGCTCTTTAGAATCGTTTGAATACATGTCGACAACAAAAGTACCCTTGTAATAATCATTTTCACTAAAAGTTGTAGTTGTAGAACTCATCCCTATACCACCATAACCCCTTCCCCAGCCTCGTCTACCACCATAATAGCCAATACTACCATTATAATTGGTATATGCAGTTGTACTTGTTTCTCTACTGATAACAATATAAAGTGTTATTTCTACATCGCCACCACTTGCAACTAGGTTCATTCCTCTGGCACTAAATTCATTTCGTAAAGCATCTGTGATTCTCTTTTTATCGAAATCATTCAATATTTCATCACTGTTTTTTTCCCAGCCTGCGAAATTATAGGTTTTAATTTTTGTAAAATCTGTGTTCTTGTCATAATCGCTTGTTGTTTGAGCGAAGTTTGGATTGCTAAAAAGTATCATCATTAATAGGATACTTATAGTTTTAATTGAATTTTTCATTTGATTTGATTTTAGAATAATATTTATTTAGATTCCATTTCTATAATTTGATACGAATTTTTTAAATTTATTACTAATTTTCAACACTAGCATTCACTTTAAATTTCCACTGAAACCCTTTTTGAATGTAGTTTTTGTCTGCTGTCGTTTAATAATCTATTTTAATTTTCTTATGTTTAAATTTATATCCGAAAAGTTCGAGTTCATCAAGTACCGGATTATATATTTCCGGTGAGACTGGTATTTGAACACCTTTGATTGTTATTTTATTTTCAAGTATATGTTTAGCTGCTATGGCTGCTGGAAGCGAAACTGCTCTCGACATAGCAGAATCCCCACCCGGTATTCCTTCTACCATCATTGTTGACATTCTTTTCTCATGCCGGTCTTCGAATTTCGCAACAACCTCATCATGAATAATAATCATATCTTTTTCATGACTTTGATATGACATTTTTTTAAGCATTAGGTCAACTAACAAATCGGCATTGGTTCCTTTACTCATGGTTATTTTTTTGTCATCAAATAAACCGAGCCATCTTAGTCTTTTGATTATATCATCATTTTCTTCCACATTTAGAAACTTGGCAATTCCTCCGGAGTCATTGTCGTTTCCGGTTAAGGATATTGTGAATTCATGGTATGTCTTATTTTCAAAAATATGTTCTTTATCATCGTCAAGTAAATTGAGCTTTTTTAGTTTCTTTAAGGTATTACACCATCCTATAAAACGAAGTAATCCCCTGTATAGTGAAACGTTTTCGTCAAGCTCAAAATATTCTCTGTATCTGGTACAATCACGATTGGGATAAGTCTCAAAGGTTCCGAGCCCTTCAATATCAACAAGCCAGTGATGATCAAACAGCAGTTCTGCCGGGATATCAATTCTCTTTCCCTCTTTTAAATATGCAG
>JADFOK010000025.1 GCA_022562895.1 Bacteroidota bacterium
CTCACCTCTTACCTTTCCGAACAGAGAAGTTAAGCCCGTTTGCGCCGATGGTACTACTACTGGTGGGAGAGTAGGTCACCGCCTTCTTTTAAGACCTCAAGATTATTCTTGAGGTCTTTTTTTATGCTACAAAACAAAAAAATAAAATCTAAAAAATGGAATTAAGTATGGTTTTGATTCCTTTAAAGAAAAAATAAATCGCAAGGCCCCCAGATAAAATTCCCAGCAATAAAAAAATGTAAAATGTAAAATTATCTCTATTTAAAAATGAAAGAGTTAAGATGTAGGGAGATAAAAATAATAGCGGTAACGTAATTACCATGTATTTTATACCCCTTATCAGAATTTTTTTATCAGTGTGTTTCTGTGTCATTTCGATATGAAGAGATTGCTTTTCTAACGCTTTTATGTTTTTTGAGTAAATCTCCGGCTTTTATTTGAGATATATCCAATGTGTTCACTATTATATTAATACCTCTATCAACCAACTTAGTATTGCTCAATTGCATATCGACCATTTTGTTGCCATCAACTTTTCCTAATTGGATCATTGCTGTTGTAGAAATCATATTAAGTACAAGTTTTTGAGCTGTACCGGCTTTCATGCGGGAACTTCCCGTTACAAATTCCGGACCTACCATTACGACTATTGGGTGATTTACGGATTTAGATAAAGGACTGCCCTGATTACAGGTTATGCAGCCGGTTTCAATTTTATTTTCATTACATTTTTTAACTGCACCAACCACATAGGGTGTGGTGCCCGAAGCCGTAATACCCAATACGAAATCATTTTTTGAAATCTGGTACTCTTGTAAATCTTTCCATCCTTGTATTTTTGAATCTTCTGAAAATTCTACAGCTTTTCTTATTGCAGAATCACCACCTGCTATTAACCCTATTACTATGTCATGAGATACCCCAAAAGTTGGCGGACACTCACTAGCATCTACTATTCCTAATCGTCCGCTGGTTCCAGAACCAATATAAAACAATCTACCTCCGGCTTTAAGCTTTTCCACGACTATTCGCGTTAGTTTTTCAATTTGGGGAAGTGCTTTTTCTACAGCGAAAGCTACAGTCTTATCTTCACTATTTATATTTTTAAGCAATTGTAAAATACTCATTTTTTCTAAATGCTCATAAGAGGAATCTGCTTCTGTTGTTTTGATGAAACTCATAGTGTAAATTTACAATTTGTTAATTAATACCCTATAAATATTATTTGTTTAGATTATCAATTACCTTATTAAACGTTTTACTAGGACGCATTTTTTGTGAAACCAAAGTTTCATCTGCCCTGTAATACCCATTAATTTTTATTTGTGAACCCTGGGAAGAATTCATCTCTTCAATAATTTTAATTTCATAGGAAGCAAGTTTTTCTGAAAGGGCTTCAAATTGAATTTTTAAGGACTCGTCCTTGTTTTGATCAGCCAATGCTTCTGCCCAATATAAAGCTAAATAAAAATGACTTCCGCGATTGTCTAATTCGTGTACTTTTCTAGAAGGGCCTTTATTGTTGACTAATAGTTTTTCGGTGGCATTATCTAAAGTTTCAGATAATAACACAGCTTTTGGATTATTATATTTTGTGCCTAAATGGTTTAATGAAACTGAAAGAGCTAAATACTCACCTAAAGAATCCCATCGTAAATGACCTTCTTTTAAAAACTGTTGAACGTGTTTTGGTGCAGAACCTCCAGCACCTGTTTCAAACAGACCTCCACCATTCATTAGCGGAACAATTGAAAGCATTTTAGCACTGGTACCTAACTCAAGAATAGGAAAGAGATCTGTTAAATAATCACGAAGTACGTTTCCGGTAACTGAGATTGTATCTTTTCCATCCTTAATTCTCTCCAAAGTAAATTGTGTAGCATCTACTGGTGAGAGAATTCGAATATCTAATCCATCTGTTTGGTGTTTAGGCAAATAGGTATTTACTTTATTAATGAGTTCTGCATCATGAACTCTATTCTTATCCAACCAAAACACTGTCGGAGTTAGTGTTGCTCTTGCTCTATTTACTGCAAGTTTTATCCAATCTTGTATGGGAGCATCTTTTACTTGACACATTCTCCAAAGGTCTCCTTTTTCTACATTATGTTCTATTAGTATGTTACCCTTTGAATCGATAACTTGTACTATACCGTTGTCTGAAATCTCGAAAGTTTTATCATGAGAACCATATTCTTCAGCTTTTTGAGCCATAAGCCCAACATTTGGAACAGTACCCATGGTTGCAGGATCAAAAGCACCATGCTTTTTACAGAAGTTGATGGTCACTCTATAAATTCCTGCATAACTACTATCGGGAATTACCGCTTTAGTGTCTTTTAATTCTCCATTGACATCCCACATTTTACCCGAGTTTCTAATCATAGCAGGCATAGATGCATCAATAATGATATCACTAGGAACATGTAGGTTGGTAATACCTTTATCTGAATTAACCATAGCCAATTCAGGACTATTCTGCATTATTATTTTAATATCGGTTTCAATTTCTTCTCTTTTATCAATAGTCAATTTTTTAAGATTGCTTAAAAGGTCTCCAAAGCCATTGTTTACATCTACACCAATATTCCTAAATGTTTCAGCATGTTTATTAAATAAATCTTTGAAGAAAACTTTAACAGCATGACCAAATATAATCGGGTCACTTACTTTCATCATGGTTGCTTTCAAGTGTAATGAAAAGAGAACATTTTTTTTCTTTGCATCTTGAATTTGATATTCTAAAAATGAAATCAATTCTTTTATACTAAATACGGAGGCATCAATTATTTCACCTTCTAATAATGAAATTGACTCCTTTAATATTGTTTTATTACCTGATACATCAGAAAACACAATTGAAATATTTCCAGTTTTATTAATGGTAAGTGATTTTTCATTGTGCATAAAATCTCCTTTGTCCATAGTAGCAACATGAGTTTTAGAATGACTACTCCAGGCACCCATGGAATGCGGGTTTTTTTTAGCGTAATTTTTAACAACCTTTGGTGCACGGCGATCACTATTGCCCTCTCTTAAAATTGGGTTTACAGCACTTCCTTTAATTTTATCGTATCGTTTTCTTATTTCTTTATCTTCTTTGTTTTTTGCCTCAGTCGGGTAATTTGGAATATTAAATCCCTTTGATTGAAGCTCTGCTATAGCATTGGTAAGTTGTGGAACCGAGGCACTAATATTTGGTAGCTTTATGATATTTGCATCAGGAGTTTTTACCAACTCCTCTAACTCTGCTAATGCATTTGAGACTTGTTGTTCCGAAGTTAAAAAATCTGGAAAGGCAGCAAGAATCCTTCCTGCTAATGAAATATCACTAGTTTCTATAATAATATTTGAAGAAGTCGTAAAAGCCTTTATAATAGGTAATAAAGAATGAGTTGCTAATGCTGGTGCCTCATCAGTAATAGTATATATTATTTTAGCAGTTTTCGACATTGATAATGTTGGTTTTTAAGAGTAGCAAATATAGGTATTTGAAAAAGCTAAAAAAAGCAGTGTAATGTCATATTTAAAAAGTATGAACTTTGCTAAAACAATAAAAGCCATATCATGGTATTGCTACCTTGATATGGCTTCTTGTGAAACAAACCGTTGCCAACTAATCATTACAATTTAAAGCGAGTTTATTAAACCCCCGCAGTTGTGATTTGTTTCAGTGAGTATTGCTTTTATATCAACCCAATTAACCAGAAGCTAATCTTATGTCTCAACAAAACAACACTCCTTTTTTAACCTCGATACTACCAGTCGTTAGACTGCTAATACCTCAAGCTATTAAAAATTTCTTGAGATTTACTATTCCTCTGGCGAACCTTTAGATTAGCAGTCCCCTCAATTCTTGATTTGCATCAGATTTGAGCAGGCACTTAGCTTCTTACAGCTAAACACCGAAACTTTTTTCCGAATTTTCGAGATTGCTCTCAAATTTTCGAACCCTTCTTCAATGATCCCGATTTGCATCGGGGTTGAATCCAGAACTTCACTTCAACCGAACTCTCGACCTCACCCTCCTTGCGGCGATCAGGCTTCATAAAATTCCATCGGATTAAAAAATGCTTAAAGAACGTTACTTTAATAAAACGATTGTTACTGTTACCTCGTTTTGTGTTTCAAATATAGAACAGAAAAATTAAAAAACAATGAAACATAACCAATTAGATATTAACAAATAATGAACCTAAGTTATTAACAAAAGTTAATAAAAAAGCGACCTGAAAAGGGTCGCTTAAATTCTGTTTTATACAAGAAGGTCTTAAATTCTTTTCTCTCTAATTCTAGCTTTTTTACCGGTAAGTCCTCTAAAGTAATAGATACGTTTTCTACGGACACTTCCTTGTTTATTGATTTCAATTTTTTGAAGGCCAGGTAAGTTAAGTGGGAAAATTCTTTCTACACCAATAGTTCCCGACATTTTTCTTATGGTAAATGTTTGTGAAGTTCCAGATCCTTTTACTTGAATAACTACTCCTTTAAAAAACTGAGTTCTGGTTTTATCACCCTCTCTAATTTCATAGTACACGGTGATTGTATCTCCTGCACCAAATTTTGGAAATTTATTTTTGCTAACAAATTCGTCTTCTACAAATTTTACTAACTCTTCCATTTTAATTGTTTGATAAGTTACTTTTAAAACAACATTTACGATTCTCGCCAGAGGTTGGGTTAAAATTAAGTCTACTCCAAGGTACTTGGGATTAGACGGGTGCAAAAATAACCATTTAATATTATCCTACAATACTTTTCTTATTTATTTGAAATGGAGCAAGATAAATTTTAGCAATATTTTATTCAAGCAAATTCGGTCTCCTTTCAACGGTTCTTTTATTTGCTTCAATTTCTCTCCATTCTTCAATTTTAGCTGAGTTTCCACTTAATAAAATATCAGGGACTTTCCAGCCTTTATATTCGGCGGGTCGAGTATAAATAGGAGGTGCTAATAGATCATCTTGAAAGGAATCCGTCAGGGCACTTGTTTCATTACCCAATACTCCGGGGATTAATCTTATTAAAGCATCACAAAGAATTGCAGCAGCCAATTCGCCACCACTTAATACATAATCTCCAACTGAAATCTCACGGGTTATAAACTGGTCTCGAACCCGCTGGTCCACTCCTTTGTAATGGCCACATAGGATTATAATGTTTTTTTTTAAAGATAATTCGTTTGCTATTCCCTGTGAAAGTATAGTTCCGTCTGGGGTCATATAAATGACTTCATCGTATTCCCTTTCTTCTTTTAACTTCGAAATACATTTATCTATAGGCTCTATCATCATTACCATTCCAGAACCACCACCATATTGATAATCATCAATTTGTTTATATTCATTTGTTGAATAGTCTCTTAGATTATGTAATAAAACCGAAACTAATTTTTTTTTGATTGCTCTTTTTAAAATAGAAGCTTCAAAAGGGCTTTTAAGCAACTCGGGAAGAACGGTTATAATATCTATTCTCATTATTGCATTAATTCTTTTTTCATTTCACAAAGATCAATAGGCTCTTTTGATCGGTTAAGAGTATCTTTATTTAAAGTGATAAGACCACATTTTTTATAGTACTCAATTGATTCATTCAGTTTGTTTGTTGCTTCGTATATAGACCATTTTTAATATCGTTGTTAGCATGGTCAAGAATTTCTTCAAGTTTCGTAAGATGAACCATAGTGGTAATTAGTATGTAAAAATAAGATAAAATCTGTAAACTATATTTCCCAGGTATAATGCAACACATGGGTGTCTTTTTTCCAACCCAATCTTTCGTATAGTTTTTGAGCTGGGTTGTTTTTATGTGTTTCTAAAGTTAATCCTTTGCTGTTTTTTTCTATTGCAAATTTCTTGGCGTGATTCATTAAAGCTTCTCCAATTCCCTTTCCACGTGATTTATCAGTTACATAGAGGTCGTTTAAAATATAAGCGCGTTGTAATGAAACGGACGAAAAAACAGGGTAGAGTTGTGTGAATCCCAAAACGTTTTTGTGCGTATCAACTGCTATAAAAATGACAGATTCTTTTTTATTTAAACGCTCAGTTAAAAATTTTCTAGCTGCTTCGGGATCTGAAGATTGCTTATAGAAAATTCTATACTTATCGAAAAGCGGAACCAATTGATCTATGTTTTCTATGGTAGCTGAAATGATTTTCATTAATAAAGTAGATTTTTATAAAAGTACATATTTCAGAAGGGAAATAAAAAAAAGCCCATCAATTAATGAGCTTTTAAATTAAAATTTATCTATTTTTAGTAATAGGTATATCTTCTAACTTTAGCAATGTATTTTGCCAATCGAATTACCTGATGACTATAACCATATTCATTATCGTACCAAACATATAATATAGCATTTTCGCCATTTTCGGTTACAATAGTTGCTTTACTATCAAAAATAGCTGGAGCTGAAGAACCAACAATATCACTAGAAACTAATTCATTATTTAATGAGTATTTAATTTGTTCTACCAAAACACCTTCCATTGCGTGTTCTTTCATTATGGTATTGATGCCTTCCTTCGAGCTCTTATTGTTTAATTTTAAATTTAGTATAGCCAATGAGCCATTAGGAACAGGCACTCTAATTGCATTAGAAGTTAATTTGCCTACTAATGATGGTAGCGCTTTTGCAGCTGCATTTCCTGCTCCTGTTTCGGTAATAACCATATTGAGTGCTGCAGCACGACCTCTACGGTATTTTTTGTGCATATTGTCTACTAGATTTTGATCATTAGTATACGCATGAATAGTTTCTATATGACCATTTACAACACCTACTGTGTCTTCAATAGCTTTTAATATGGGTGTTATTGCATTAGTAGTACAAGATGCAGCAGAGAAAATATCAACTTTATCAGGGTCATAATCGTTATGATTCACTCCGTGAACAATATTTGGAACTCCTATTCCGGGAGCAGTTAATAATACTTTTGAAACACCGTTTGATTGAAGATGACGCCTTAAATTTTCTTCATCTCTAAAAGCCCCGGTATTATCTATTACTAAAGCATCTTTGATTCCGTATTGAGTATAATCTATATCCTCAGGTACATTAGATGAAATAATATAAACTGTTGTTCCATTGATGATCAATGCTTTGTTTTCCAGATCAGCAGATACGGTTCCATTAAAATCACCATGTACAGAATCGTGTTGAAGTAAAGAGGCCCTTTTTTCTAAAATAGTTTCGTCAATATTTCCTCGTGTAACAATTGCCCTAAGCCTAAGTTGACTTCCCTTACCTGTGCGTGTCATTAACTCTCGTGCAACTAAACGGCCTATTCTACCAAATCCAAATAATATTACATCTTTTGGAGTAATGTCATTTACGTTTTTAGCATTTTTTAATTTATCGGTTACAAAGGCTAAAGTATCATCATACTTATCATCTTCAAGTAGATATTCGTAAGTTAATTTACCAATATCGAGTTTTGCTGGAGGAAGATCAATTGATTTAATTGCCTGAGCTATTTCAACTGTATCAAAAATAGAAATAGGCTTTTTTACAAATTCAACGGCATATTCGTGAAGGCTTAAAATTTCACTAACACTTCGGTCAATTAATTGATTTCTGAAAAGCACCAATTCTATAGATTTATCGTACCAGAGGTCACTAATAATTTTAATAAATTCAACTGTTGCTTTTCGGCGATCTGTTTGAAAAGAAAGCTCTTGTTCATAAACATCAAGAAAACCCATAATAATTAAGTTTAAATGGATTAGATTTTGGTGCAAAAATACTTATTTAAAACAGCATTGGGAAAAGATATTAGTAAAAATAAATACCCTTCTAAAAATTAAATTTTTAGAAGGGTATTTAATTACCAAATTAATTTATTATCTAAATATGAATGTGTTTATTTCACCCTGTGTATCTGCAAAAGTCATTTTAATAGGATCATTACTGTTTCTAACTTGCATTATACGTCTTGCATCATCTATATCTCTAACTTTTTGACCATTTAATTTTAGAATTATGATCCCTACAAGATTATACTGCTCCATGTCTTTGTTAAGTATTCTTGTTACTTTTACGCCATAAGTAACCCCGCGTTCTAATAACTCTGATTGAGTACTATTTTTTATCTCTAGTCCTAGGTCTTCTATTTCAAAGAATTCGAATTTTACAAGAGTAACCGGAATCACTTTTTTGTTACCATCTCTTAGCAAAGTAACCTGTACTACATCGTTTGGATGTTTAGAGCCCAAATATCCAACCAAGTCTGAAAATTTTCCAATTTTTATTCCGTCAATTCCCATTATAATATCTCCTTTTTTAATTCCGCTTTTATCTGCACCACTTCCTTTTTCAATTCTGTCTACATATACACCTTCAGTTTCGTCTATCCCTAAATAATTAGCAATTTTAGAATTCAAGCTACCTCCCTGAATGCCTAAAATACCTCTTTGTACATAACCATATTCCATAATATCTTCAATAACTTTGCGAGCAATATTAGAGGGAACTGCAAAAGCATAACCAACATAAGAACCAGTTTCTGAAGTAATAGCGGTAATAATGCCTATTAATTCTCCACGAGTATTTACCAAGGCCCCACCACTATTACCACGGTTTACGGCTGCATCGGTTTGGATAAATGATTGTGGATTGCCATCAAATTCATTTAAGTCTCTTGCCTTAGCACTAATAATTCCTGCGGTTACTGTTGAAGTTAAGTTAAATGGATTTCCAACTGCTAGCACCCATTCTCCTATTTTGACTTGATTGGAATCTCCAAAAGAGACATATGGAAGATTTTTCTTAGTTTTAATTTTTATTAAGGCTATATCTGTTTTAGGGTCGGTTCCAATAAGTTCAGCTTCATAGGTTTTATTGTTGTTTAGTGTAACTTCCAATTTCGAAGTATTAACGATTACATGATTATTAGTTATTATGTATCCGTCAGGTGAAATAATTACACCACTACCTGAACCCACTATGGCACGTGATTTACCACTACCAAAATAGTACTCCAAAATATTATTAGAATTGCGATTTATGGTAGTATTTTTTACATGAACAACAACATTTACAGTTTTCTCGGCAGCTTCGGTAAAATCTATATTTACCCCAATTGTTTCTGAATTAGTAAAATTTATTGGTATAAAGGAAGAGTTTTCCTGTTGTGGTATAAAAGTTATTTCTTTAGTTTCAATAAAATATTTGTACCCAACCAAAGTCAAAGCCCCTGCAAAAAAGGCCACCAGAAATAAACGAAGAATCTGTTTCATATCAATTCTAATTTATATTGTATCTAAAATAACAATTATTAGTCAAAAATATTTCCTAATACTTTCAATTTAACGCACATTTAACAATCAAAATTGGTTTTATCTCGCAGAAGCTTTTACTACATTTGCAATCATGCAATTTGACTTTTATAAATATCAAGGAACAGGCAATGATTTTATTATCATCGATAATAGAAAGGAATTTTTTCCAAAGAATAATGCTGAATTAATATCTCTACTTTGTGATAGAAAGTTTGGTATTGGTGCTGATGGGCTGCTTTTATTAGAAAATAATACGAACGTTCATTTTTCTATGATATATTATAATAAAGATGGTAATTTGGGTTCTATGTGTGGAAATGGCGGTAGATGTATCGTTCATTTTGCTAATTACTTGGGTATTATTAAATACAAAACTGTTTTTAAAGCCATTGATGGATTACACGAAGCAACCATTAAAGGAGAAATTATTTCGCTTAAAATGAAAGATATTAGTACAATTGAGGTTTTTGAAAATCATGTGTTTATAGACACGGGATCCCCCCACCATGTTCAGATGGTGAATAATTTGAAAAGCTATAATGTAAAAAAGGAAGGAGCCAGAATAAGAAATGATAGATATGGAAAAGTTGGTGCTAACATTAATTTTATAGAACATTTTGAAAAAAATATTTTTGCTATAAGGACTTATGAACGAGGAGTTGAGAACGAAACACTATCTTGTGGAACGGGTGTAACTGCAGTAGCTGTGGCTTTATTTGAAACAGGCAAAATAAAATCGAAAGAAGTCATCCTTAAAACTGAAGGAGGATTATTAACTATATGGTTAAACAAAACAACTTCGGGATATAATGAAATATTTTTAGAAGGTCCTGCAAAAATGGTTTATAAAGGAAAATGGAAATGACAACGTTAATAGGAAAGGATATTAAACTACGTGCATTAGAACCTACCGATTTAGATTTTTTATACCAATTGGAAAACGAAGAATCCATATGGGAAATAAGCAATACTACAACCCCATATTCTAGATATGTACTAAAGAAATATCTTAAGAATTCCCATCGTGATATTTTTGACGTAAAACAGTTACGCTTAGTTATTTGTACTATTGAAAACGATAAAAATATTGGTTGTATAGATTTTTATGATTTTGATCCTAAAAACAAAAGAGTAGGTGTTGGAATTATCATTTTTTTAAAAGAGGATAAACAAAAAGGATTTGCTTATCAATCTCTGCAATTACTTTGTACATATGCTTTTACACAATTAAATGTACATCAGGTTTATGCTAATATTACCGAAGATAATAAACCGAGTATTAGTCTTTTTGAAAAAGCAGGTTTCTCAAAAACCGGAGTAAAAAAGGATTGGATTTATGTAAATGGAAAATATAAAAACGAATTACAATATCAATTAATTACCCATGTACATTAAAAAGATTTTTTTAGCGGTTGTACTCATAGGATTATTATTTATGTGTGGATTTGCTTATTATGTATATAATAATATTTTTATATCAAATACTGCTTTTAATAATGAAGAAGCACATATTTATATTTCTACAGATGCCACTTTTTCTGAAGTGATAGAAGAGATCGATCCCCTGCTTATAAGCATAAAAACTTTTATCAATGTAGCAAAACGAAAAAGCTATGATACCAATGTAAAACCAGGACACTATATTATTATTAACGGAATGAATAATAATGATATCATTATTGCCCTCCGCAGTAATAATGTTCCCGTTTCTGTAAAGTTTAACAATCAGGAACGAATTGAAAATTTAGCTGGACAAATCTCAAAACAAATCGAAACTGATAGTTTATCCTTATTGAATGCTATAAGAGAAATAGAATTTTTAAATAAAAACGGATTAAACCTAGAAACAGCTTTGTCAATTTATATCCCAAATACGTATGAGGTGTATTGGAATATTTCCGCAGAAGGGTTTCGTGATAGAATGCTTAAAGAGAGTATTAAATTTTGGAACCCAGATCGTAAACAAAAGGCATCTAATATTGGTCTTTCGGCAGGGCAAGTGATGAGTTTAGCGGCCATTGTACAAAAAGAAACTGCAAATGAAGATGAGCGTCAACGAGTAGCGGGAGTTTATCTGAATCGTATAAAAAGAGGAATGCCATTACAAGCAGATCCTACCGTAATTTATGCTAAAAAATTAATGGACGATGATTTTGAACAGGAGATCAAACGGGTATTATATAAAGATTTGAAAATAGACTCCCCTTATAATACGTATAAGAATATTGGAATGCCTCCGGGACCGATTACTATGCCCGATATATCTTCTATTGATGCTGTGTTAAATTATGAAAAGCATAGTTACCTCTTTTTTGTAGCTGATGTGAATAATTTTGGTTATCATAAATTTGCAAAAACCCTAGCTCAACACAATCGGAACAGACGAGAATATGTGCGATGGATTTCACAGCAGGGGATAAAGAGATAACTTATATCTTTTATAATCCTAAATACGAAATGTTTTAAGTGTCAAAAGCCTTGTCATAAAAAAAATATGGGTGTTTTTTAATTACCTTTACAATCAAGGCCATGCAAAATCCATTATATATTTTATTCTTAATATTGATCAGTTTCACAGCGTATTACACTCAAGATCAGAGTATAATTTGGCAAAATACCATTGGGGGTAGTGATAGTGACAACTTATAGTCTATATCGGAAACCTTTGATGGAGGCTACATAATAGGAGGGTGGTCTGGCTCTAATATATCTGAAGATAAGTCTGGGAATTCTCTTGGAGGTCCGGATTATTGGGTGCTAAAAATATCTTTTACTTTAGGAGTTCCAGATAATATTGTAGCTATACCATTCGACATTCTTCCAAATCCCGCTAAGAATGAATTATTAATTGACACAAAAGGACAAATAATAGAGGAGTTATACATTTATTCTTCAAAGGGTAATCTTGTTATTCTAATTGCCGAGGCTGGTATTTCACCTACTATCGATGTTTTACAATTATCATCTGGATTATATTTTATTCGTTTTGTTGTACAAGGAAAAACGATTACTAAGAAGTTTGTGAAATACTAATTTATAAAGCAACATTTCAAAAATAATACTCTTTGCTGATAGCTCCTGACTACGATCGAAAGGATGATCAATTTACCTTTTAACATATTTTAACAACTTGTTTTATTATAACTAAATATGTCGTATTTTCGCACGCTGAAAACGAAGGTGTAGGAATATACCTCAATTTTAAATAAAATGAAACGTAACTTATTAAAAACAAGTTTATTACTTATCATTACAATAGGTGTAACTACAAGTTTTTCTTTTAGAAAAAAAGTAGATTTATCACATTACCAAATGAATGATTTGGAATTATGCTATAATGTACCTAATGAAAATGAAGTAATTACACTTTATAAGACTGAACCTTCCTATTATCTTTTTTTAGGAAAATCGTATGTAGGATTTAAAGAGGCGCTTGGTTTTAAAGAATCAAGGGGTGACTATTCTATAATTAATAAGTTTGGTTATTTAGGCAAATACCAATTTGCAAGGGGGACCTTGAAAATGATAGGTATTTATAACTCAAACACATTTTTACAAGACGCACGTCTTCAGGAAGAGGCATTTTTTGCAAATACATCTAGAAACAAATGGATATTACGTAGAGACATTAAAAGGTATGAAGGAAGATATATCAATGGAATTAAAGTAACTGAATCAGGAATCTTGGCAGCAGCTCACCTTGCAGGTGCCGGGAATGTAAAATTATTTCTAAGGAGTGCTGGAACTATTGGATTTCATGATGCATTTGGAACTACTATAGGATATTATTTGAAGAAATTTTCGGGGTATGACACTTCTTTTGTGATTCCAAATAGGCAAGCATTGGCTTTATAAAAAAAAATTATTTTTGAATAATGAACAAGGTGGGTCTTTTATTTAGGTCCACCTTTGTTTTTTTCCATTCTTCTGCAGAAAGTGTTTTAATATATTCAGTTGGTAATGTTATATCGCAAGCGATACAAAGTTTTGTTTGCGGATGTAAATTATTTAACAGGCTTTCCATTAATTGGTTATTGCGATAGGGGGTTTCAATAAACAATTGTGATTGGTTTTGTTCGGCAGAAATTCTTTCAATTCGTTTAATTTCAACATTTCGTTCTCGTTTATCTCTGGGTAAGTAACCGTTAAAAGTAAAATTTTGACCATTGAATCCACTTGCCATCATCGCCATTAGAATAGAGGAGGGACCTACTAACGGAACAACCTTTATATCTTGAATATGTGCTTGTTCTACAATTAACGAACCCGGATCTGCAATGGCCGGACAACCTGCGTCTGAAATTAATCCTATATCATACCCCTCCAAACAGGGATTAAGCATCTCCTGAATTTCAGATTCGAGGGTATATTTATTAAGAAGACTAAAATTTAGATTTGACTGTGATTTTCTAGAGACAATACTTTTGATGAATCTACGAGCATTTTTTTCATGTTCTACAATATAATAATCAATTTCTTCAACAGCCTTTTTTACCGGGAAAGGTAACACTTCCAAAGGGGGTGTCTCCCCTAAAGGACAAGGAATTAAATAAAGATCGCCTTTTTGGGGATTCATTAAAAATTATTTAATCACCAATTTTTTTACAAATGAATTTCCGTCTTGAGTGGTTATTTTTATCAGGTAAACACCTTTACTTAAGTTGACAACCGGTATTGTAATTTCAGTAACCGAAAGGTCTTTATCGGAAAATATTAAGCTTCCTTTTAGATCTAAAATTGTTATGGTGCTTATTTTTTGATTTTTGACAGAAAGGAATAAGCTATCTGAAGCCGGATTAGGTATCATTATAACTGTGTTGAAAATATTATTTTCGGGATTAGAAAGAATTTCACCTCCCTGAATTTTGTAAATTGAACCACTTAGACTTGCTATATATATTTCCCCATTAATATCCTCACCAAATGACACCCAGGTACCGTTAAAATCTCCATAGTCAATTAAATTTCCATTATCATCTACCGTACCTATCATACCCGAACAAACATCAGCAAAAAAGTACAATCCCTGTATATCGCTATAGATATTACCGCGATACACATTTCCTCCTGTTATAGAACAGTTACCACTTGTATGTGTGTACTGGGCAACTGGAAAAGTAAGTTCTGATGGGTCCGGACATCCTGCTGTGTTAAAAGGTGAATTACCTTCATAACAACGCCATCCATAGTTAAGTCCTCCTTCCGTACTCAATTCATGGTTTATTTCCTCAATGCTTCCTTGACCCACATCTCCAATCCAGAGATCACCAGTGTTACTATCGAAAGAAAATTTCCAAGGATTACGCAATCCATAGGCCCAAATTTCATCTAATGCGTCTGGATCACCAACAAAAGGATTATCTCCGGGTATTCCGTAATTATTACCACCACCTGGATTATCTATATCAATTCTTAACAATTTACCTAATAGAAGCAATAAGTTTTGCGCACGGTTACCTGGATCACCAGCACTACCACCATCTCCTAATCCAATATATAAATATCCGTCGGGTCCAAATTCGAGACAACCTCCATTATGATTGCTAAAAGGTTGTGCTACATCTATAATAAATAATTCTGAACCAGGATCAGCAATATTTGGATCTGAGCCATCTACAGAAAATCTTGATACTTGTGTATCACCTGAGTTGTCGGTATAATAGACATAAAAATAGCCGTTGTTATTGTAATCTGGGTGAAAGGCAAGTCCTAATAATCCTCGTTCTCCTCCACCATTAGTTAATGATGATATATCTAGAAAATCTATTGGATTAATACTTCCATCGGGATTTAATATTTTAATAATTCCTCCCTGTTCTACTATAAAAAGGCGATCATCTCCAGCATTTTGGATATTTAAGGGGCTAGAAAAACCACTGGCAAAAAGTTCAATGTTTACCTCTTGAGCTATAACAATTAATGAGAATAAAAGAAATAATAAAGTAAGAAATGTATTTTTCATGGTTATTTTTGAGACTAAAGTAATGAAAACATTTAATATTAAAACTTAAATCTTTTAGCAATTTTATCACAGGCTTGGTCAAGCATTTGATACACGTTTTCAAAACCCTGTTCACCCCCATAATAGGGATCCGGAACATCTACATTTTCACCTGGATATAATTCATCAAGAATAAGTCGTACTTTATTTTTATTATTTTGTTCCTGACAAAGCCTTAAAACATTTTCTTTATTGGAATTGTCCATTACAAAAATATGGTCGAATTCCAAAAAATCCTCTTGAGTAAATAATCTTCCACGCTGATTTGTAATATCGACATTGTGTTTTTGAGCCACCTCAATGCTTCGTATATCTGGTTGATCTCCAATGTGCCAATGTCCGGTTCCAGCAGAATCAACAAATACTTTGTTAGGGTCAACTTTTGATTTTAAAATTCCTTCAGCAAGGGGAGAGCGGCAAATATTACCAAGACAAACCATAAGGACTTTTGTTTTCATCTCAGAATAATAATAAAAATCTGTAAAACACCGAATATGAAAATAATTAAAGTGTAAGTTTCTTGTTGAGGTCTTCTACATACTTTCTAAATTGTTTATCTGTACTTGATAAATTATCTACCGTTTTACAGGCATGCAATACAGTGGCATGATCACGTTGTCCAATTTGTGAGCCTATTGAGGCTAAAGAAGCTTTAGTGAACTTTTTGGCAAAAAACATGGCCAATTGCCTCGCTTGAACAATATGACGTTTTCTGGTTTTAGACTGGAGTGTATCCACATCCATTTGGAAATAGTCACTAACCACTTTTTGAATGTAGTCTATAGATACTTCTCGTTTTGTATGCTTAACGTAATTATCTACTATTTTCTTAGCAAGATCTATTGTAATTTCTTTTTTATTAAAAGAAGAATGTGCAATTAATGAAATAATTGCTCCCTCGAGTTCCCTTATGTTTGTTTTAATATTATTTGCTAAGAACTCAACAATATCTTCGGGCATTATTACACCGTCTCTGTATAGTTTGTTTTTAATAATAGCAACTCGAGTGTCGTAATCCGGATGATTTAATTCAGCAGAAAGTCCCCATTTAAAACGAGACAATAATCGTTGTTCTATATCGACCATATCTACAGGAGCTTTGTCACTAGTTAAAATAACTTGCTTTCCATTTTGATGTAGGTGATTAAATATATGAAAGAACACATCCTGTGTACCAGCTTTTCCAGAAAATAATTGAATATCATCTACAATGAGTACATCGATAATTTGATAAAAATGTATAAAGTCGTTTCGGTTATTCTTTTTTACAGATTCAATATACTGTTGTGTAAATTTTTCGGCAGATATATAAAGAACGGTTTTTTCGGGATATTTATCTTTTATTTCGACTCCAATAGCATGAGCTAAATGTGTTTTTCCCAATCCGACACCCCCAAATACCAATAAAGGGTTAAATGAAGTTCCACCAGGCTTATTGGCAACTGCCATACCCGCAGATCGAGCTAAACGATTTGAATCTCCTTCTAAAAAATTTTCAAAATTATAATTAGGATTCAGCTGAGATTCGATTTTTACATTTCGAATTCCTGGTATTACAAATGGGTTTTTAAGTTCTGGACTTTTACTTTTTATAGGAACATCTATTTCTTGAGATTTTATATGGCTCCGGTTTGAACTTGGTATTTTTTCAGTAAAAGGTTGTTTGTTTCCGTAGGTGTTTTCCATTTTAATTATGTACACTAACTTTGCTTTTGCACCTAACTCTTTTGTAAGTGCCACTTTAAGTATTTTTACATAATGTTCCTCGAGCCATTCGTAAAAAAACTTGCTTGGAACCTGAATACTAAGTGCGTCATCTGTTAGCTTAACAGCACTGATAGGCTCAAACCAGGTTTTGTAGGCTTGAACAGTGATATTGTCTTCAATAAAATTCAAACAATTACTCCAAACCAAATCAGCAGTTTTGCCCATAGTTATTCTTGAGATGTTAGTTAGTTTTTAATGGCGTCTAAGAAAAGAAAAAAAGTAAGTTCTCTGTCATTTTCTTAGCAATGCAAATATGTGAACAAAAAAGTTAAAAAAAAAATAGCTTGCTATTGAATATTCAGTTTTTTTTTCGGATATTCCCAGAAGGATAAATCTACGACAAAAGTTCCTCTTTTTCATAAATTATTTTGAAAAAAACAAATACTAAATTAAGAGTACGCTATAGTGAAACCGATCAAATGGGTGTGGTTTATTACGGAAACTATGCACAGTATTTAGAGCAGGGTCGTACTGAATGGTTGCGATCACTAGGATTTTCATATAAATTCATGGAAGAAAATAATGTGCATTTGCCGGTTGTTGAATTTTGTATTAAATACAAATATCCTGCATTTTACGACGATGTATTAACCGTTAAGACATCCTTAAAAGAAATACCTTCTGTAATGATAGATTTTTATTATGAAATTTATAATCAGGATAATAAGCTTTTGGTAACTGCAACAACTTCTTTGGTGTTTATAAATAAATCCACAAATAAATTAATGAAAGCTCCTGATTATCTTCTAAAAAAATTAATGAAAGATTAGTATTAACTATTAAATTTTATTAATAGAAACTTTATATGTGTTTTCGAAAATATTAAAAATACGAGCAGCCTCTTTTCTCCTTACAGAAATTATTATTATACAATCAATTCCCATTTTTTGATTTTTGACTAAAATCTTTTCGTCTTTTATAATCCTCATAACCTTATTCATTTCGGGGTAATAAAACTTTACTAAAAATATATCATTTATAGTTTTCTTTATAACTTTTGAAACTTCAAGAGCCATCTTTGCAGTTATTTTATACGCTTGAATTAATCTACCTACACCTAATTTTGTACCTCCAAAATAGCGAACCACTACCACTAAGACGTTAGTTAGTTCAAACGATTTTATTTGACCATAAATAGGTGCTCCGGCACTATTAGTGGGCTCACCGTCATCACTTATACGGTATGTTGAATATAGTTTGCCTAATTGCCATGCATAACACCAGTGGCGGGCATTGTAATGTTTTTTTTTTAGTATATCGATTTGCTTTTTAATTTCTTCTTTTGATATAACTGGAAATGCATAAGCGATAAATTTACTACCCTTGTCTTTAAAAATAACTTCTTGAGAAGCTTTGTCAATTGTATAATAGGTATCTTTTTGACTATTCATATTTAAAAAGACATAGCAACTAAAAAAATACCTATCACAGCAAAAATAATTCCCAACCAATTTCTTAGGGATAATTTCTCTTTAAACAAAATTATACCTGCAAGTGTAGATAAAGTTACAATAGCTACATTATTAACAGTAAATATTCCTGAGCTTTCAAGGATATCACTTCGCAATGTTTTTACTAAAAAATATATTGAGAAATAGTTAGGTATCCCTAAACAAATTCCCCCTATGATATTTTTAAATTCAAATTTAAAATTACCACGGATAGCTTGTATTATTAATATAAAGATCCCGACTATACCAGCTGCAAGAAATATTACAGCCGAAAATAAAGGAATATCATTTTGTGCTACAAAGGATTCTTCCAGGAATTTAATGCTAGTATCAATAATACCACTTCCTATAAACACAAGAACAGGAAAAAGAATATACTTTCTGTTTATATTGATTCCTTGTTTAGACCTTATTGATGTTAGATATACTGCTGTTAAGGCTAATAAAATTCCAAATAGCTTAAGGAAACCTATGCTTTCTTTATAATAAAACAGTCCAAACAAAACTGGGATAACCAAACTCATTTTTGTAGCTACAGAAACTACCGAAAGTCCACTTTGCTGTGTTGTTATTGCCATGAGATTAAATACGAGAATAAATAATGCACCAAGAGCCAATGCATAGTAAAACCAACCGAATTGTGGTAATTGGGTGATAGATACAGAAGTTCTATATGCAATAATAGCAGTACTAAAAGCAACCCAATAATTTGCCACTATTGCTTGTAGAATGTTGATTTTAAATCTTTCAAACAATTTAAAAGTTACAAAAATCAAAGTAGATGCTAAAACACTAAGAAGTAGAAAGATCAAAGGAATTTGTTTTTAAAAATTTGTAATAAATCATCTTTTATTTTTTCTTCAGAAATCAAAGTGCCTGTTAATTTTGGAGCCCTAATACCTTCTCCAAAAGTAGAGGTGCCAGTAAAAACTTTTGCTTCATCCCATAAATTTGAATCGATAAAAGATTGTAAAGTTTTTGAGCCCCCTTCAATGATCATCGATTGAATTTTATACCTATATAATATATCACAAATTTGAATCGTACTATTTTCTGTTAAATCGATCGTTTCATAATAAATATTTTTTCGATTTTTTATTTTTTTTTCAGTCAGGATAATTGTCTTCACTTTACCATTTAATACATTAGCTTCATTAGAAATTTTTAAACTCTTGTCTATAACTACTCTTATTGGTGAATTAACATTCCAGTTTCGAGTGGTCAAACTTGGATTATCGTCTATAACAGTTTGAGTACCTACTAAAATGACCTGTTCTTGAGATCGCCATTTATGTACAAGTTGTCTGGAGAAGTTATTGGTAATCCAAACGGGTTCTTTTTCTTTTCTTGAATTCTTTAAGGGTGCAATAAAACCATCAATTGTTTGTGCCCATTTTAAAGTAATGAAGGGCCTCTTATTATTATAGAATGAAAAATAACGCTTATTTAATTCATCGCATTGATCTTTTAACACTCCTTCGATTACGTTACAACCTGCTTCCCTGATTTTTTTTATCCCGCTTCCAGTTACTTTTGGATTGGTGTCGGTGCTCCCAATTATCACATTTTTTATTCCATTTTCAATGATTAAATTAGAACAAGGGGGTGTTTTACCGAAATGATTACAGGGTTCAAGGTTCACATAAATGGTAGCATCCTTAAGTAATGATACGTCGGTTACACATTTTAAGGCATTTACCTCTGCATGAGGCTGTCCGGCTTTGAGGTGCCATCCTTCACCAATAATTTTATTATTGTAAACAATAACACTACCAACTAAAGGATTTGGATAAGTAGTACCCAATCCTTTTTTAGCCAATTCTAAACAACGCTTCATGTATTTTTCGTGTATCTTCACGCCGTAAAAATACATAGTTTCATCGATATGAACGTACCAATAATACGACCCATCTTAAAAGAGGATAATAAGCAGATTGCCAGCCTTATCCGAAATGTATTATTAGAATTTGGTGTTCCTAAGGAAGGAACGGCTTATGCAGATGTTACTTTGGATACAATGTATGGGGCTTATGATAACCCCCGTGCTATTTATTTTATTATTGAAGAAAACCACAAAATTATTGGTGGAGGGGGAATCTCGCAACTTGATAATTATAAAGGTAATGTTTGCGAATTACAAAAAATGTATTTCCTCCCGGAAGCTCGAGCTAAGGGATTGGGTAAAAAGATGTTGGAGCTATGTTTGTCCAAAGCAAAGGAATTTGGTTTTAAAAAATGCTATTTGGAAACCATGCCATATATGAAAGTGGCTCAAAAACTCTACAAGAAATCAGGCTTTCATTATATAGACAAATCCATGGGAAATACCGGCCATTTTTCTTGCCCTGTCCATATGTTAATAGACTTGTAAATTGAAAATTATTGATTTAAAAGTAGAGTTTATAGATGCTCTTTCAGACCTATACCCTTCACAAGAAGTACTTTCTTTTTTTACAATTCTTGCTGAAAAACATCTTGATTTATCACGATTAGAAGTTGCCCTAAAACCAAATCACAGTGTTTCATTAACTGTTTCAAAAAAAATTAAAAATGCTATTCAGCGTCTTAGGAAATTTGAACCTATACAATATATAGTGAATGAGGTGGAGTTTTATAATTTAAAATTTTATGTAAATAGAAATGTGTTTATCCCACGTCCGGAAACGGAAGAATTGGTGTTTTGGATCGTAGACAGACATAAAAATCGCGATTCAAAATTGCGAAGAATATTAGATATTGGTACAGGGAGTGGTTGTATTGCTATATCATTGGCATTTAATTTACCAGACTGCGAAGTTTCGGCTTTTGATATATCTTCAGAAGCACTAGATGTTGCAAGAAAGAATGCAATAATTAATAACGTAAATGTGGATTTTTTCAAAGAAGATGTGTTGAACTGTAAGAAACTACCCAAAAAATATGATATAATAGTTTCTAATCCACCATATATTATTGAAAATGAAAAAAATAAAATGCAATCTAACGTTTTAAAATATGAACCGGATATTGCTTTATTTGTAAATAATGATGATCCCTTGTTGTTTTATAGAAAAATTGCTCAATTAGGACAAAAACATTTAATCTCTGAAGGAAGTATTTACTTCGAAATAAATGAATATCTTGGTAGTGAATTATTAATATTATTCAAAACAGAAGGCTATAAAGAGATAACCCTGCATAAGGATATTTTTGGCAAATACCGAATGGTAAAATGTAGAAGGGATGAATGATTTAAAAACTATATGTGTTTTTTCCGGTAGCAGTGAGGGTAATGATACTTCTATAATTGATAAAGCCGAGCAATTGGGAAAAACATTTGCAATAAATAACATTACATTAGTTTATGGTGCTGCAAAAATAGGTATTATGAGTATTATAGCTAAAGCTGTGTTAAGTGAAAAAGGTAAAGTTATAGGAATTATTCCTGAATTTTTAAAGAAAAAAGAATTAGTACACCTAGGACTTTCCAAACTTATTACGACACAAAATATGCACGAACGCAAGCTTAAAATGCAAGAACTTAGCGATGGCTTTATTGCGTTGCCGGGTGGTTTGGGGACCTTAGAAGAACTTTTCGAAATTTTTACCTGGTTACAATTAGGACTGCATAGCAAACCTATAGGACTCCTTAATGTAAATCGTTTTTATGACAATTTATTGAAGTTACTTGAAAACATGGTTCGTAAGGGATTTTTATCGTTGGAAAATTACGAATTGTTACTTGTAGACGATAATATAAATTCACTATTACAAAAGATGAAAAACTTCAAAGACCCTAAAAAACCTAAGTGGTTAAATACAGAAAGGACTTAATGAAAATAGCAAAAAATCACTCCTATTCAATTTGTTATTTTTTATTCATTTTTTAAAAGCAATTAATTTATATATTCTATTTTTATATTTGTTTTATGAATATCGAACAGAAAATCAATCAACTTCGCGAAGAACTTCGAGAACATAACCATAATTATTACGTATTAGACACACCCACAATTTCAGACTACGAATTTGATCTAAAATTAAAAGAACTTCAAGAACTTGAAACCAATCACCCACAACATTACGACCCTAATTCCCCAACCCTTCGTGTAGGAGGTGAGATCACTAAAAACTTCAAGACGGTTACACATGAATTTCGCATGTATTCATTGGCCAATTCATATTCAAAAGAAGAATTAGAAGATTGGGAAAAACGTATTAAGAAATTTGTGGATGGAGTTATAGAGTACACCTGTGAGCTTAAATACGATGGAGCTTCTATAAACCTTTCTTATGAAAATGGTGAACTTCTTCGTGGTGTAACTCGTGGTGATGGCTACCAGGGAGATGACGTGACAACTAATATTAAAACAATTAAATCTGTTCCTTTGAAGTTGAAAGGAAACTTCCCCAAGCGATTTGATATTCGAGGGGAGATAATTCTACCTTTCGAAGGTTTCGCAAAGATGAATAAAACACGAGAAGAAGCAGGTGAAGACCTATATCGTAACCCACGCAATACTGCTTCCGGAAGTTTAAAATTACAAGACAGCAGGGAGGTAGCAAAGCGACCTTTGGAATGTTTACTATATAGCATTAAAGGAAAAGGGTTGCCTTTTACTACTCAATTCGAGGGACTTGAAAATGCACGTGAATGGGGATTTAAGGTGCCTAAGGCAGCTAAAATTGCCAGGAACATGACTGAGGTTATGGATTATATTAATTACTGGGACATTCATCGTTACGATTTACCTTATGAAACAGACGGGGTAGTAATAAAGGTAAATAGTTTCTACCAACAAGAAGAATTAGGGTATACAGCTAAGGTTCCACGTTGGGCGATCGCATTTAAATTTAAATCGGAACAAGCTGTTACAATACTTCACAAAATTACTTATCAGGTAGGAAGAACCGGTGCTATAACCCCTGTAGCCAATTTAGAACCAATAGACTTAGCAGGGACCATTGTAAAACGAGCTTCCCTCCACAATGCAGATCAAATTGAAAAACTTGATATACGTGAAGGAGATACCGTTTTTGTTGAAAAAGGGGGGGAAATAATCCCGAAAATAGTGGGAGTCGATTTGGAAAAGCGCACCAAAAATTTACAGCATACATCCTATATTACACATTGTCCAAAATGTAATACTGAATTAGTACGGAAAGATGGTGATGCCAAACATTTTTGTCCGAATATTATGGGCTGTCCTCCACAAATTATAGGCCGAATACAGCATTTTATTTCTCGTAAGGCCATGGATATTGAAGGATTGGGAGGAGAAACAGTTGCTTTATTAGTAGAAAATGGCCTTATAATTAATTATGCCGATCTATATGACTTAACCGAGGATAAGTTAATTCCGTTAGAGCGAATGGCGCAAAAAAGTGCTGAGAATTTAATCAATGGAGTTGAGGCTTCAAAGCAGATTACTTTTGAAAGAGTGTTATTTTCCTTGGGTATCCGATTCGTTGGAGAAACAGTTGCGAAAAAGTTGGCAAGGCATTATAAAAGCATCAATGCCCTTGCTAATGCATCAGAAGAGGAATTAATCCTGGTTGATGAAATTGGAGATGTAATAGCAAAAAGTGTCGTTTCTTTCTTTTCTTCAGAAGAAAATAAAACCCTTATTGATCGTTTAAAATTATACGGACTTCAGTTAGAAATCTCTTCAGAAAGATTAACTAATCAAACCGATAAACTTGAAGGGAAAACTTTTGTGGTCTCTGGTATATTCTTTAAAGTAACACGAAATGAACTAAAGCAGCTAATTGAAGACAATGGAGGTAAGGTTTCTAGTTCTATATCAAAGAAAACAGCGTATGTAATTGCAGGCGAAAATATAGGGCCCAGCAAAAAAACAAAAGCTGAAAGTTTAAAGGTCCCTATAATTACAGAAGATGAATTTTTACTAATGATTTCTTAATGCGACTTATAAATAGTTGCTAAAATTGTATTTTTACAGAATGTGGGGTATAGCACTTATGTTTGATAAATTAAAACGAAAGGCACTTAAAAGACAAACCGATAAAAATCTAGAAAACAGAGATTTATCTCAGCGGAATGAGCCGTTAAAAACGATTGGATATTTAGTTGATGAAGTTATATTTCAAGATTTTGAAAGGCTTTATGATTTTTCAGAAGAGTTAGGCTTGTTACGGAAGAATACAACAGTATATACGTTTATTGAATTAAAAAAGAAAGCACCTTCTTTAATACAAAATCAGATAAACAATAGACATTTTACTTGGAAAGGGAACATAAACAATCAAAATGCAAATGAATTTCTAGACGATCCATTTGATGTTTTAGTGGGAATTTACACGAGCAAAAATGAATTTTTGGATGTTATGATGTCATTGAGTAAAGCGAAATTTAAAGTGGGATTTGCGGGTGCAGACGAACGCCTATTTGATTTATTAATTGATATTGACCTTCAAGATTTTGATAAATTTAAAAGTGAGTTTATAAAATATTTAAGGATATTAAATAAGATATAATGCAAGAATTAATAGGTACAGGTGTAGCATTAATAACTCCTTTTAATGAAGATTTCTCGGTAGATGTTGAAGGTCTTAAAAGAGTAGTTAAACACAATATTAAAAATGGAATAGATTACTTAGTAGTTCTTGGTACTACCGCAGAGAGTGCTACATTAAATAAAGACGAAAAACAACTCGTTATTGATACTATTGTTGCTGCTAATGCAGGCAAATTGCCATTGGTATTAGGCATTGGCGGAAATAATACATCGGCAGTAATGTATGAAATGTTATCTGTTGATCTTTCGGCCTTTACAGCTATTTTGTCGGTTTCTCCCTACTACAACAAACCAACACAAGAAGGCATCTACCAGCATTTCGCCACCCTTGCGAAAAAAACTCCCCTGCCATTAATATTATATAATGTGCCTGGAAGAACAGCTTCTAATGTGCTTCCTGAGACTGTAATTAAATTAGCAATTGAATATAAAAATATTATAGCAATAAAAGAAGCTGCTGGAGATATTGTACAAGCCATGCGTCTTATCGATGGTTGTCCGGATAAATTTCTTGTGATTTCCGGTGATGATATGATTGCGCTCCCAATGGTTTTGGCTGGTGGAGCAGGTGTGATATCTGTTATTGCAGAAGGATTTCCTAAGGATTTTTCACATATGATACGATTAGGTCTAGAGAAAAAAGCTGCAGAAGCCTATAAAATTCATTTTAAAGTTGCTCCTGTTATAGATCATATTTTTGCTGAAGGGAATCCTGCAGGCATAAAGGCGGTCCTTAACAATTTAGGGATTTGTAGAGATACATTACGATTGCCTTTAGTTGGTGTAAGTAACGATTTACGATCTAAAATAGATGCTTTTATAGAAGCATTTTAGATCAATTGATAAAATTCTACGTTAAATATTTCAAAAAAGCAATAATTAACAACTGTAGTAGCAATATTTTAGCATCTAAATAAGTTTTTGTAATCACGTTAAATTCATTACTTTTGCACGATGTTTTTTAAAACTTTGAAATGAGTTAATAAAACTTTCAAATTGTTTGAAAGGAATAATTTATGAATTCAAATTGACCTTTAAAAAAAATTAAAACACCCAAATGAGATTTAGTCTTTTATTAATTTTTACCGCCTTTCTTTTCTTGTCCTGTAGCGAATACCAAAAGATACTTAAATCAGACGATGCCGGAAAGAAATATGCCTATGCAGAATCTTTGTATAAGGAGGGGAAATACAAAAAGGCATTGAATTTAATGGAGCAGATTGTTCCGGTTTATAGGGGTAAACCACAAGCGGAAAAGCTTATGTTTATGTATGCAAATACTTTTTATAATATGGAAGATTTCTACCTTTCGGGATATCAGTTTGAACGTTTTGTTACAACCTATCCAAAAAGTGATAGTACAGAATTTGCCGCATATCGTTCTGCAGAAAGTTACTACAAGTTATCTCCGAAGTTTTCTTTAGATCAAAAGGAGACCTATCAGGGATTAGAAAAACTTCAGGATTTTATAAATAAGTATCCAAATTCTCAATATAGAGCAGATGCAAATGAAAAAGTTTCGGAATTACGTGAAAAACTTGAGAAAAAAGATATAGAAATTGCAAGGCAATATTTAAAAATTGTAGAATATACAAGAAACTATAAAGCAGCTATTGAATCTTTTGATAATTTTATCTCAGATCATCCGGGTTCTAAATATCGTAAAGATGCTTTTTTTGGAAGACTCCAGGCTTCATACCAGCAAGCAATAAAAAGTCACCCATCTCAATTAAAAGAACGTTTAATAATATCCAAAAAATATTATTATAGTTTTATAAAATATTATAGTGATAGTGAATTAAAAACAGATGCAGATAAAATATTAGAAGATATAGATAGGAGATTAACAAATAAAGAACCTTCAAGTTAAAATTTAAAATATGATAGATATTAAAAATTCTGGAGCACCCGTCAGTACAACAACAATTGATAAGAACTTAATTGATGAACGCACAAATAATATATATGAGGCAATATCAATTATTTCCAAACGAGCAATTCAGATAAACGGAGATGTCAGGAAAGAACTTCTTGAAAAACTAGATGAGTTTGCTACATACAACGATAGTCTGGAAGAAATTTTTGAAAACAAAGAACAAATTGAAGTTTCTAAGTTTTATGAAAAACTTCCAAAGCCTCATGCTATGGCAGTTCAAGAATGGTTAGAAGATAAAATTTACTATAGAAATACCAAAGACGAAGAAATCGAAAATTAAAAAATGTCTGTTTTAAGCGGAAAAAAAATATTGATAGGCGTAACAGCCGGTATTGCCGCTTACAAATCTCCTTTTTTAGTAAGAGGCTTTATTAAAAAAGGAGCTAATGTTAAGGTGGTGATGACACCTTCTGCAAAAGACTTTGTTACTCCTTTAACACTTTCTACACTTTCAAAGAATGAAGTTTATTCTTCATTTACAAATGATGAAAACGAGAATGCTCAATGGAATAACCATGTGGAGTTGGGTCTTTGGGCAGATTTGTTTATTATAGCACCAGCTACAGCAAATACATTGTCTAAGATGGCTAATGGTACTTGCGATAATCTTTTATTAGCGGTATATCTATCTGCCAAGTGCCCTGTATATTTTGCTCCGGCAATGGATCTCGATATGTACAAACATCCTACTACCATCAAATCTTTTAATAAACTTGATAATTTTGGAAACATACAAATACCTGCAACATTAGGTGAACTTGCAAGCGGTCTAAAAGGTCAGGGAAGAATGGCAGAGCCTGAGGATATTATTGAATTTATTGAAAAGGATATTTTAAAAGTACTCCCTTTACGAGGAAAAAAGTTTTTAATTACTGCAGGGCCAACCTATGAAGCCATTGATCCAGTACGATTTATTGGAAATCACTCAAGCGGAAAAATGGGATTTGCACTGGCTGAAGCTTCTGCTAATTTAGGGGCAGAAGTTACACTTATTACCGGGCCTGTTAGTTTGCAATTAACAAATAATTTTATTAAAATTGTTAATGTAACATCTGCTCAAGAAATGTATAATGAGACTCACAACTATTTTAAGGACTGTGATGTTGCCATATTAAGTGCTGCAGTTTCAGATTTTAGACCTGTAGAAGTGGCTTCTCAAAAAATCAATAAGAAAGAAGATACCATATCCCTAAAATTAAAAAAAACCAAAGACATTTTAGAATCCTTAGGTAAAATAAAAGAGGATCGACTACTTGTAGGATTTGCATTAGAAACTCAAAACGAACTTGAAAATGCAAAATCAAAACTGAAAAAAAAGAATTTAGATTTAATTGTATTAAATTCGCTTAATGATAAGGGAGCCGGTTTTAAAACCGATACCAATAAAGTAACACTTATAACCCGGTACAATAAAATACATTCTTTTCAAGTTAAACCCAAGAAAGAAGTAGCTGACGACATTTTACAACATATTATAAAACAACTTCATGCGTAGATTTTTATTTTTAATTTCTATTTTAATTACATCATTTACTTCCCAAGCACAGGAACTTAATTGTACAGTAACCATAGATGCCGTACAAACAGGCCAACCCAACCTACAAGTTTTTAGAACTCTGGAACAACAAATATTAGAGTATATAAACAATACTATATGGACAAATAAAGATTTTAAAAATCAAGAACGTATAGATTGTAATATGTCTATAATAATATCTCAGTACGATTCAAATTTTTTCAGTGCAACCATTCAAATACAAGCTTCACGGCCAATTTTTGATTCTACCTACGGTAGCCCCATATATAATTATAATGATAGACAGTTTAGTTTTAATTATAATGAATTTGAACCTTTAAATTTTAATATTAACAATTTCGACTCAAATTTAATTTTCGTAATTGCTTTTCATGTATATACAATTATAGGTCTTGATGCAGACACCTATGAATTAAATGGAGGTGAAGAGTATTTTGATATCGCCAAACAAATTGTAAATACCGCAGCCTCTAGTAGTTTTTCAGGATGGCGTTCTACCGATGGTACTCAGTCCCGATATCGCTATAACGATGCTTTAGTTTCTCAGGTTTATAAAGAATTTCATTCAGCAATGTACGAATACCACCGAATGGGATTGGATTTAATGACAAAAAATCAATCCGATGCTAAAAAAAATATAGCTTTAGCCATCAGCAAATTAAAAAGTATAAATGACAGAAGACCAAATTCTTTTTTATTACGAACATTTTTTGATGCAAAAGCCGATGAAATTCAGGATATTTTTAGTGGAGGTCCAAGTGTTGATATTACTACACTTATAAACAATCTTAATCGTATGGCTCCCACAAAACGAAGTAATTGGAACAAAATAAAATATTAAACAGGTATTTTTCTTGCAATAATTGTAAAACTCTTTTACTTTAGAAGCCACTCCGAGTAAAAATAAGGAGATAACTATAATTTACCTTTGTGATCGCCAATCTTTCTATAAAAAACTATGCACTTATAGATGACATTTCTGTAGATTTTAAATCTGGATTAACCATTATTACCGGTGAGACCGGAGCCGGTAAATCAATTTTGTTAGGAGCACTAACTTTACTTTTAGGCAAGCGTGCCGACTTAAGCAGCATAAAAAATACTTCTAAAAAATGTGTTATTGAAGCCGAATTTTCTTTAGATGGATATAATATTGAAAAACTTTTTAAGGAAAACGATCTCGATTATGATACACATACCATTGTTAGGCGCGAATTATTACCGTCTGGAAAATCCAGAGCTTTTGTAAATGACACACCTGTTACTCTTGCACAACTTCAGGCCCTTGCACCTTATTTAGTAGATATTCATGGCCAGCTTGAAACCTTGGAATTGTTCTCTGAAACATTTCAACTTGAGGTTATCGATACCTTGGCAGGAAATGAAAAACTTCTCAAAAAATATTTAAAGCTTTTAGGGGTATTTTTAAAAATTACGGAAACGATTTCGGAATTAAAAAATAAAAAGGAAAACGCCACTAAAGAACTTGATTATAATACTTTTTTATTCAACGAATTGGAAAAATTAAATTTAAATGAATTAAATCAAGAACTTCTTGAAGAACGGTATGAAATTCTTAATAATACAGAGACAATTCAAGAAGCCGTTTCAAATATTCTAAAATTAACTTCTGAAGAACAAATAGGAACTTTAACAACTGCAAAAGAAGCAAGACTTCTTTTAGGAAAATTACGCAATATTTCTTCTAAGTTTTCAACTTACTGGAATCGTTTAAATAGCTGCATAATTGAACTGGAAGATATATTTGAAGGGATACAAGAAACTGCTTCGAACATTGAATCTGACCCTTCAGCGTTATATGAAATTAATGAAAAACTTCAGGCACTATATAAAATACAACAAAAACACTCGGTTGCAACCGTTATTGATTTATTGGAAATACAAAACACCTTAGCGTCTCTAATCGATAATACTCTCAATTTAGAGACTCGAATAAGTGATCTTGAAATAGAGCAGCAAAAATTGAGAGAAAAAGTTTCCGAAATAGCAGATACGCTGCATGTAAAAAGAATGGAGGTAATTCCAATATTAAAAGCAAAGTTGGAAGAATTCTTATCGGAACTTAGTTTACCAAATGCACAGTTCGAATTTAATATTGTTAAAGCAGATAATTTCAGAAAAAACGGAACAGATAACTTGCAAATGCTTTTTACTGCTAACAAAGGCATAGCATTTGAACCTCTGAAAAAAGTTGCTTCAGGTGGAGAACTAAGTAGGATTATGCTTGCAATAAAAGCTGTGTTAGCACAATATAAAAAATTACCAACACTTATTTTTGATGAGATTGATTCTGGTGTGTCTGGAGAAATAGCCTATAAAATGGCAGAAATATTAAGCACCATGAGTAAGACTATGCAAATGATCTGTATAACACATTTAGCTCAAATTGCTGCTAAGGGAGATCATCATATAAAAATTTTTAAAGAAGATGTCAATGAGGTTACAGTTACACGCTTAAAAACCCTAAATGAAACTGAACGTATAGAAGAAATAGCTGAAATGATTGGAGGAAAACAACGTACTGATGCTGCAATTATTCACGCAAAAGAATTATTGAATTAAAATGTATATTTGATACTAGTTAGGTTTTTTAATAACTGTAAAAAGTAAATAATGTCATACAATCTTTTAAAAGGAAAACAGGGAATTATTTTTGGAGCGTTGGATGCTCATTCTATTGCATGGAAAACAGCAGAACGCGTTTACGAAGAGGGTGGAAGATTCGTACTAACCAACGCACCCATAGCCATGCGCATGGGGAAAATAAACGAATTAGCATCAACGACAAATTCTGAAATAGTACCAGCAGATGCTACCAATGTAGAAGAATTAGAAAATCTAGTTGATAAATCTATGGAGATCTTAGGAGGGAAATTAGATTTTGTTTTACATTCAATTGGGATGTCTATCAATGTAAGAAAAGGAAAACATTATACCGATCAAAATTATAGTTGGACTCATAAGGGGTGGGACGTTTCTGCGGGTTCTTTCCATAAGACCATGCAGGTATTGTACAAGAAAGATGCAATGAATGAATGGGGGAGTATTGTGGCATTAACCTATATGGCATCACAACGAGTATTCCCCGATTACAATGATATGGCAGATAATAAAGCCTATCTTGAGTCTATAGCTCGTAGCTTTGGTTATTTCTTTGGAAAAGATAAGAAAGTACGTGTTAATACTATTTCCCAATCTCCTACACCCACTACGGCAGGAAAGGGTGTTAAAGGGTTTGATGGTTTTATTGCCTATGCCGAAAAAATGTCACCTCTCGGTAATGCCACAGCTTTAGATTGTGCCAATTATACCGTAGCCATGTTTAGTGATTTAACCAAACGTGTTACCCTACAAAATTTATATAATGATGGAGGCTTCTCAAACATGGGAGTAAGCAATGATATTATGGAAGCTTTTGTAAACAAATAAATGATACTTTTTATTTTTTAAAACCTGTTAAATTCTTTATCAAAGGTTTATTCTTACTAAAATATTTTTATAAAAGGGTATTAATCGGTAAAAGAGGTTTCTTATCGAAAAACCTTTGCACTCTACTTATTTTTTGGGTACTTTTATTTCTTTATTAACTAAATATATAAATTTCATTATGAAAAAATTTACTTTATTAATTGTTCTTCTTGTTTTTGCTGTAGGATTTAGCCAACAAGAAACAAGTCTTATTGATTATACAAAAAACAATCCTGTTAATGTTAAAGAACAAAATGTTCCTATAAAGGCAACGGTACAAAATAAAATTTTATCAGGACCTAAAACTTTTATTAGTTCCAGGGGAAATACATCCATTGAGGATTTATTGATCAGACTTGCCGAGGTAGGAAATTCTTTTGGAAGTATATCTGAAAATTTTACACAGAATGAGCAGCAAATGTTAAGAAACCATTTTGCTGGTCGAAATGTATCGACGAAGAATATAAACTATACTAGAATTTTATCAGGACCAGTAGCAGATTTTAAGACTTCAGATCCTAATGCAATAGTACCTGAAGGACCAAGACCTCAAAGAACTTCGTCCAGTAATTCATTTTCCGATTCAGAAAATGTTCCCATAACACTAACGTATAATACTGATAATATTATTACAGCTGGTAATAGTGTTGCTTGTCCTGGTGGAGACAACTTTCAGGCCAGATTTTTTCTTTTAGATATTGACTTTGGTATTACTACTGAGTTTACTATTACTGATGGAGAAATAGGAGTGCAATCAGTAGACGCAACTTTTGATGTAACAGTTAATGTTATTGCAGCTGATGCCTCTTTTCCAACAGGATATCCCGGAGCTGGAACTTTATTAGGAAGTGAAGCTGTAAACATTCCTGGAGGATCTGATTTATCAATTGTTAACTACACTTTTACAACACCAGTTGTTGTTCCTGCGGGCACACAATTTTTAATTGTTGAAGTAGTTCAGCAACTTACAGGAATAACTTTCTTTATTGGTGGAACAGCTGGTGAAACTGCCGATTCTTGGCTTGCTTCTGTTAACTGTGGTTTAGCTGAATATTTGACAACGACTGCTATTGGATTCCCGGATGCACATTATTATATTACAGTTACTGGTGATACAGCTGGCGGCGGCGGCGGCGGCCCTGTTGTTGCTCATGGATGGGAATCTCAAGGATTGGGATATGGAAACTTAGACCCTGAAGACCCATCAGTTTATAATACTGTGAGTCCTGGTTCTGGAACCGCAGATTTTGAATCTTCGGGTGCTATTGACCCTAACGACCCTACTACAGGTTATGTTATGGATAATTTTGGTGAAGTTTGGAGCCTAGATGTTGCTTCTGGAGTTTATACCTCTTTAGGTAACAACGGAGTGAATGATGCAGTTGGATTAGAATTTAATCCTGTTGATGGTGTACTTTATATGGCTACAACTGGAAGTTTATATACCATTGATACTGGTACAGGTGCTGCAACCTTAGTTGGTGCATTAGGAACTGGCGGGGGATTGGCCATTGCTTTAGCTATTGATGGATCTGGTAATGGATGGACTTACGATATTGTTGATGATAGTTTTTACTCTGTGGATTTAGGATCTGGAGCAGCTGCCTTAGTAGGAGCTTTAGGTTTTGATGCAAATTTTGGGCAAGGTATGAGTTGGGACCCAAATACGGATCAAGTTTACCTAGCAGCCTTTAACTTTACACTTTTCGATACAGAAATAAGAACAGTAGATTTAGCTACCGGAGCAACAACCCTAGTGGGTGTATTTTTGCCAGGTGGTTTAAATCAACTAGCATGGATGTCAATTCCAGATGCAGGTGGTGGCGGTGGCGGTGCTAGTTGTACCGTTGGTGTTTATTCAGACAGAGCAACTTTCGTAACTGAAACAGGCGGATTATTAGTGTTAGAAGACTGGGATGGTGGACCTGGGGGTATCGCCGCATGTGGTGATCTTATTAGTGAATTAGGAGATCTTTTTTGCTATCTTCCCGGGGAAATTCAGCCTGGTATTGAAATTACATCGAATAATATTCCCGGTACTCAGGATAGTACACTTTTTGTTGAAGCCGGGTTTGGAGGTTTTGGAACCTTAGAACATTCGGTTGGAACAAATTTCTTTACTGATTTTACGATAGTGACTTTCCCAAATATGGATGTTGACAGCTTTGGGTTTGATGTCATTGGTTTAATAGGTGGTTCTACTATTGATATAAGAATATTTGGAACTGGAGGGTTAATCACTACAGAAACTGTAGTTGCGCCACCCAGTGGTCAATTCTTTGGTTTTGTTGCTGGAGAAACCGTAATAAGAGTTGAATTGGAAGATCTTACAGGTGTTACAGTCGAACTTATAGCTCAAACTTTATTTGGAGCTTGTATCGGTGGCGGTGGTGGTACTATAACAGAGTGTGTTAGTCCTGCTTTAGCTATACCTGATAATGATCCACTAGGTGTATTTTCCACATTGACTGTTCCAAGTGGTGGTACCATAACAGACTTGAATATTGACCTTGTTGTTACTCATACCTGGGTAGGCGACCTTATTGTTACATTGGAATCCCCAGCGGGAACAGTGATAACGTTAATAGACCAGATGGGAGTTCCAGCTTCTGCTTTTGGATGTAGTGAAAATGATCTTATAATAACACTGGATGATGAAGCTGCCACTCCTATAGAGGACGAATGTAGTGGATCTCCAATCACAGGTTCCTTTATACCCGAAGAAGCACTTTCTGCTTTTGATGGTGAGGATGCTTCAGGCCCTTGGATATTAGGCATTTCTGATAATGCCGCCGGAGATCTCGGAACCCTTGATATGTGGTGTGTTGTCATTGAAATTATTCCCGGTGGTGGTAGTGATCTTTGTGCTGATGCAGCTCCGGTTGCTTGTGGAGACGTTGTAACTGGGGATACCTCAAATAATACCGATACGGGTGGTAACGCAGCACCAGATGAATGGTTTTCATATACTGGTACACCACCTTGTCCTGCAGGAGTTTTTACAGATAGAAGTCTTTTCGATGCGGCAACTGCAGGTGGAACTATGTTTCTAGAAGATTTTAATGGAGGACCAAGTACTATTCAACAGTGTGGTCTTGTTATTAGTAATGCTGGAGAAGCGTGTTTTCCTCCTGGTGAAATCTTAGTGGGTATTGAAATTTCTTCTAATAATTCTGCTGGAGGTCAAACTGTTTATATTGATCCTGCGGATGGGTTTGGAAACACTGTGCCTGTAGTTGGTTCAAATACTTTTACAGATTATACTATTGTTAATTTCCCAAATAATGACGTAAATGCTTTTGGTTTTGATTTAATTACAATTTTTGGTGTAGGTCCTGTTGATGTCCGTATTTTTGGTGTAGGTGGTTTAATAGACACTCAAATAGCAACAGCTACGAACCCAGAATCTTTTTGGGGATATATAGCTTCAGAGATTATTGTAGGGATAGAAATAGAAGACTTAACTGGAGCAAATGTTGAGGTAATAGGTATGCTTGCCTTTGGAGATTGTGGTGGCGGCAGTGGTCCAGAAATAGTTACTCTTTCACTTTGTGATGGAGGTACAACTTATGATTCATACTTACGAGTGTTTGATGATTGTACGCTTGCAAATGAGATTGCATCAAACGATGATTTCTGTGCTTTGCAGTCTGAATTATCTTTCTTTTCAGACGGTACTTCAACCTATTATATAATGGTAGAAGGATTTGGTACTAATTCAGGACCATATAGTTTGGAGGTTACTTGTGTACAAGCCTTTCCTCCACCAAACGATTTGATTGTTAATGCTATCGATCTTGACGATGTAGGATGCCCATTTACTGATCCGAATGTTGTGATGCCTTTAGCTACTGTTGAAGGTGGTAATCCGGTGGATTGTAACATAGACGGTGCAAATGGTGTTTGGTATAAAACTATACCAGCAGCTAATGGTACAATTACAGCAACTATTGAATCTCCTGCAGGATTAAGTCACGTGACTTTCTACACTGCACCAGATCTTGACGCAACCGTAACAGAACTTGTTTTAGTACCTTGGTTCGATAACCAATGTGTACCTGGTACAACAACAACAATTCCTGTTTTAGGAGGGCAAGCTTATTATATATTTGTGGTTAATACAGGTGGTATTACAGACATTACAATTGATTGTGATCTTCTTGGTATTGATGATAATGTAATCGAAGGATTTAATTATTATCCAAACCCAGCATCTGATACCATAATTTTAAGTGCTTTAGATAACATTGAAACTGTAGTCATCTATAATATTTTAGGTCAAAAAGTAATCGATCTAATTGTTGATGCAACCAGTATTCAGGTTAATGTTTCTAGTCTAAG
>JADFOK010000026.1 GCA_022562895.1 Bacteroidota bacterium
CATGTTTTATTTTTATTGTACGCTTAATAAGAAGTACGAGTAGATTTACGATTAGGATTATCAAATGGATGAAGTATACTAACCTCGAGACAATAATTCCGAAGTAGTGGAGCAAAAAAAGTACAATGCACATCGCAACTTAGGGTAAAACGACCACACATGGTGCGTAGCAAATGCGATTAAGTTTTTACAGCCATTGGTGAGTCCGCCAATCACTATGTGGACAAACAGTCTGACAGAAAAGACATTTACTGTAGAAATAATTCATGATAGTTTAACTAATTTACAAGATGATGAGATAGAATGGCTAGAAGTGTTTGATGATCATGACCAAAAAGTAATAGAATCTGAAACTGAAAACTTAATTCAAGAAGCGACGGATTTCTATGACAGAGAAGTTGCACGTTTTAAAGATGATTGAGGAACTATTAAAATATGACGCAGATATTTTTTTGTATCTCAATAACTTAGGAAGTGAACCCTGGGATAACCTTTGGCGTTTAATTACAAATAAATTTACTTTCATTCCTCTATATGCGTTACTATTATACCTTGTGTACAGAAACCATGGACTTAAAGGATTGATAGTTATTCTTGTTTGTGCAGCATTAATGATTGCAATTTCAGACCAATTAGCTAATTTATTTAAACACGGAATTCAACGTCCCCGCCCTTGCCGGGAGGAAAGTCTTCAAGCTATTATGCGACACATAGTTGAGAGTTGTGGCAGATATGGGTATTTCTCAGGGCATTCAGTCAATGCTATGGCAACAGCCGTTTTTTTGGGACTAATATTAAAAAACAGATATTATTACGCTCCTTTTTTCTTATTATTTTGGGCTTTTTTGGTAGGTTATAGCCGTATTTATGTAGGTGTACACTATCCTTTAGATGTTATAACAGGAATGTTGTTTGGTGGATTTATTGGTTGGGGTTTTTATATACTACAACGTCTAATACAGAAAAAAGTAGTTAAAGTTTAGTAACTAAATACAAATCTCTCCATAACCGTGGGCGATGTGACTTACTTGTTTTCCCTTTGGGATTCATATCGTAACGAGTAATTTTTTCTATAATATACCCTTCAAAAGTTTTTCTGAAATGTTTTTGTTGTTCTTTAGAAACCAATACTCCAAATTGCTTTTCTGGAGGAATCTCAATAACTTCATTATTAGTAAGTACTTTAATGGGTTTTCCATATGCCCAGATTAGTTCGGGAGTGAATTCGTAAAACTCATACACATTTAAATTTACTTCAGTTTGCCAGATATTAAGATTTGTCAAACTATTGTATTCTGGATTTATAGTAAGCGTTTTTGCCAAGGGCATTCCAAAACACATTATAGAGACAATAAACATTATGGTAAGGTAGAATACAGGTTGTATTTTTCTTTGCAAAAGATTCCGAAGTATTAAAAATCCTATTGCAAATAAAGCTATAGACAGTAAAATAAACCAAATCCATTTTCCAACTAATTCATCTTTAAGAAAAAAATATCCTCCCAATGGAAAAACAAGACCAATACTAGCAATGAGTCCAAAATTAAAATAAACAGGTATGATCTCTCGCAAATCTTTTAGGTCGGAAAATTTTCTAAAAAGATAGTTGATATAAAATCCGGTATTCAAAGCTAATGGAATTAGTACAGGTAATAAATAGCGTGATTTTTTTTCAGGAATAATAGATAGCAATATCACCGAAGCAATAGTCCATATAAAAGTGAAAGTGTAAGCTTTTTTATTGGACACCTTATTTTTTAGATAGGGATATAGCAAGCTAATAAAAGCAGGAATCGTCCATATTCCACTTTGAATGAAGAAACTCCAATAATAGTAGAATGGGCGTACGTTATAACTTCTCCAACTACTTGTTTCTTTTTGAGTAATTTCTGAGAAAGCTTTTGGATCGAAAGTGAAGGTATACCAATACCACCAACCAGAAAGTAGTAAACCAATAATTAAAAATAACCCAAGGGGAAGAATTTTCGACCTAATATTTTTATATTTATAAACTATACCAAGTGCTATTAAAAAAGGAAAAAATAAGGTGTAAAGTGAAACCGGTCCTTTGCTCATAAACGACAAACCAAAAAACAAAGCTGCGATAGAAGCCCGCAGGTATTTTTTTTCTTTTTCAGTAAAAAACAAAAACAATTGATAGATACAGACCATCATAAATGCATGAGTGAAGATGTCCCACTGACCATCACGACCCGAAGAAACCACGTAAAATGAAGTTGCCAATATTAGAGTACTGACAAAAGCGTAGGTTTTGTTTTGCGTAAATTTGAAAGATAATTTATAGGTATACAATATTAATAACAGTGCCAAAAAGGCAGCTGGTAGTCGTAAAGCAATTAAATTTTTAATTCCAAAAATGGTTGCCGAAAAAGCTGTAAGCCAAGTAGGTAATGGAGGTTTTTGATAACGAGCTTCTCCATTAAGAGTGGTTAATAACCAATTTCCATCGTATAACATTTCTCGAGCTGTAATAAAATTACGAGCTTCCATAATGTTTATATAAAGAGCATCAAGATTGACAAAAAAAATAGTTATACAGGTAAGTAATAAAAGCAATATGTGATTATTTTTAATCGATTGCATCCTCTTGTTTTTTCCAAATAAAGATATTCCGAATGTAAATAATTAAGCCGGCTCCATGTCCTATTAATAATACCGGATCTTTTCTAAATAACGCATAGATTATGATAAGAGATGCTCCTAACACACTCAAACGCCAAAATCCAACCGGGAGTTGAGAAATTTTAGTTTTTTCAGAATAAATCCATTGATAAATAAATCTAAAAGTAAATAAGACCTGAGCAAATGTTCCTAGCAATAAAAGCCATAATGGGATATCTTTATTGTTAAATAATTGATATAAATCGTACTTACCGTTGTTATAAGCATATACTACAATTAATATAGGAAACAATAGTAAAAAAGCACGAAACCATTTAGGAGATTTATTCCATTCGCCTTGTAACTGAAGGTTTCTAATGTAAATAAAATAAGTTAGAGATTGCCCTAGCATAATGGCAAAATCATCTCGAAGATAACCATATATAAAGAGTAAAAAAGATGCTAATAAACTTAGTTTCCAAAATAATGATGGGGTGATTACCCTTTTATTTTTTTCCGATAGAATCCATTGTATTAATAATCTCCCTGAGAAAAGAATTTGCGCCAAAAATCCAATGCTATATATTATCCAGTCACTCACCCTTTGTTTTTAACTTCGTAATTTATATACTTTTTCTTCATCCATAAATAAGCAAAACAGTCCGTTAACGGGCCTAATAATCGATTCCAGAGACCAAATTTTGGTGATCCTGCAATACGCGGAAAATGCCTTACAGGAACCTGTAATATCTTTCCATTTTGAAGCAAAATCATAGCAGGTAAAAATCTGTGTAGTCCTTTAAACATTGGAATACGCTTTGCAAAATCAGTTTTTATAACTTTAAGAGGGCAACCGGTATCGTCCATTCCATCGTGAGTAAATGCACGTCTAATTCCGTTTGCAATTTTTGAAGACATATTTTTCACAAAGGAATCTTTTCGGTTGTATCGTACTCCGGTAACTAAGTCGTATTCTCCAATCTCATCTAATAATAAGTTAAAATCATCGGGAGTTGTTTGTAAATCAGAGTCAATATATCCTATAAAAGGAGTATCTATAGTATCGAATCCTGCTTTAATGGCAGTACTTAACCCACGATTTTCTTTAAAGTTTATATAGCTAAAAGCTTCGTTGCGATCACAAATATCCTCAATAAGTTTTTGGCTAGCATCTTTTGAGCCATCATTTACAAATAAAATAGCTGTTTTTTTCTTTGCAATTTTCGTGTAAGCTAATAATTCTTCCTCTACGCGGTTCAAATTTTCTTCTTCATTATAAACTGGTACAATGATGGTAAATTCGTACATTTTCTATTGACTAAAGATTTGTGCAAAAGTATTTCTTTTTTAAACATTATAATAGAACTGTAAAAAAGATGTTATTTTGTAGTTCTATTATATATCTTTATGAAGGTTTTAGTTACGGGTGCTGCCGGCTTTATTGGATCACATACGGCAGAACGACTTAAGGAAATGGGTCACGAAGTAGTAGGAGTGGATAATTTTTCCCCCTATTATAATGTTTCATTAAAAAAACTGAATGCAAATGAACTACATGTAAAGGGAATCGAGCTTCTCAATATTGATTTATATATAGATGAATTAATTGAGAAATTGCCATTAGATGTTGATTATATTTTTCATTTTGCAGCTCATCCAGGGATATCAAAGTCCTCTACATTTGAAGAATATTTAGTAAACAACATCGTCGGTACACATAAACTACTTCAGTTTACCGAAAGAAATATCAAAACACCTTTCTTTATAAATATAGCAACTTCGTCTATTTATGGATTGGAAGCTACCTATCCGGAAACTGAAGTTCCTAAACCAGCATCGTATTATGGTGTTACAAAACTAGCAGCAGAACAATTAGTGCTTTCTAAAGTGCGTGAAAAAAAATTGCAGGCATGTTCGTTACGGTTATATTCTGTTTATGGACCTAGAGAACGCCCCGATAAATTATACACAAAGTTAATTGATTGTGGGATTAATAATAAATCTTTTCCTTTGTTTCGAGGAAGTGAAAAGCATTTACGAAGTTTTTCTTATGTTCAGGATATTGTTGATGGAATAGTAAGTATTATTGGAAAGGAAAATATTTGCAATGGCGAGATTATTAATCTGGGATCAGAAACAGAGAGTACTACTGCAGAAGGAATTGCAACCGTTGAAGATATTCTGGAGACTAAAATAGACATGGAAATTAAACCGGTTCGAGAAGGAGATCAATCTCGAACTAAAGCTAATATAAATAAAGCTAGAAAGTTATTAAATTATAATCCACAAACTACATTACGAAAGGGATTGGAAGCACATGTTGCCTGGTATAAAGCAAATTTTTAATATAATTGTTAAATTTATTTAGGAATATATTTTAACAAAATTACAAACAAGATTAAAGCTACAATTAATCATTGTCTCATATTTTTTTTAAACTGTGAATAGAACTATTTAGAATAAAGCGAAAGATCAAAAGGAAGCTAAATAAAAATGTTTAATAAAAATATTTATTCCAATTTAAAACCCTGAGTATATAATCCTAATAAATAATTTGCAGCTTCAAAAGGGGTGGTCTTATTTTCATTTAGTGATTTAAGTTGTTTTTTTAGCTCTTTTTGAATGGTGGGATTATTATAGAAATTACTTTTTAAACTAGCCTCTAATGTTTGAAGTAACCAGAAATTATTTTGTTCTTTTCTTTTTTTTTCAAAATAATTATTTTTACGTGTTTCTGAAATGTACTTAGAAATTAAATCCCATATTTCTGTAATTCCTTTATTATTTAAAGCACTACAAACCAAAGTTTTAGGGGTCCAGTTGTTTTCTTTTACAGGGTAAAGGTGAAGTGCGCGATTAAATTCGGCTTGAGCGTATTTAGCTGCCTTTACATTTTCACCATCTGCTTTATTAATAACTATGACATCTGCCATTTCAATAATCCCACGTTTTATACCTTGTAATTCATCACCAGCACCAGAAAGTTTTAGTAATAAAAAGAAATCGGTCATAGAATGTACCACTGTTTCACTTTGCCCAACGCCTACAGTTTCAATAATTATAATAGTAAAACCTGCAGCTTCACATAAAATAATTGCCTCGCGTGTTTTTCGTGCAACACCTCCAGGTGAATCTCCCGATGCAGTAGGACGGATAAATGCGTTGGGTTCTCTTACCAATTCTTCCATTCGGGTTTTGTCACCCAGGATGCTTCCTTTACTAACAGTACTAGAAGGGTCTATAGCTAATACAGCGACTTTATGCTTATCCTGGACTAATAGCCTTCCAAATTGCTCTATAAAAGTACTTTTACCTACCCCAGGCACACCAGTAATTCCAATACGTATGGATTGATTGGAATAAGGCAAACAAGCTTCAATTATATCACGAGCTTGACTTTGGTGTTTAGAGGCGGTACTTTCAATAATAGTAATAGCTCTACTTAATGAAGTTTTGTTTCCTTGAAGAATACCTTCTATTAATTCACTTGTTGAATGTGATTTTTTTCTATTTTTTTTGAATTTTTCGGCAACAAGGATATTTACAGGCTGTAGTTGCTGTACCCCTAACTTTTCTTTTAATGCGCTTTTAACTTGTTTCTTTTTAGTCACGGAGTAAATTTATAACATTTCGAAAGAAGAAATAAAAAAGATGATAAATCTTCAGTCGATTATGAAATTATATTACCAATTACAATACTTTTCAAGATCAAACTTTTAGCTAAAGAATACTAATATTAAAAAAACATGTAAATAATTGCAACACTCTATATATATTATCGTCCTTTATAGGAACAGCAACCAATAAACCATCAAATTTGTCAGTTTTAATTCTTGTTGAGCAATGCAAAAATAATAACCGAAAGGCACAAATGGCTTTGTATAAGCAATATTGTGATGGAATGTTTATAGTAGCTCAACGGTATATGAAAGAAACTGCGGCTGCAGAAGATGCTATGCAGGAAGCGTTTATTAAAGCATTTCAAAAACTTAATCAGTTTAAAGGGGACGTCACCTTTGGAGCATGGTTAAAACGAATTGTCATCAATACCTGTCTGGATTCTATTAAATCGAACAAGATAGATACGGAGGATATTAGTGAGTCAGTATTTGAAATTGTGCAAGATGATGACGATTGGAAAGTACCCGATGAAACAACAATATCTGAAATTAATATGGCAATTGAAAAATTACCTGATAATTACAGAAGTGTAGTAAAACTATTTTTACTGGAAGGGTATGACCATAATGAGATATCGGGGATACTTTCGATTTCTGAAAGCGTTTCCAGAACAAATCTTCATCGCGGGAAAACAATGTTGAAACAAACTTTAAAACATTTACAATATGGCACAGGATATTAGAAAGATGTTAAAGGAAATAACTCCTGAAACGCCTAAACTTTCAAAGGGGCATGAAGCTCGATTTGAAACACGGTTGGAAGACACATTTTCAGATCTGCCAACAAGTTTAGCAGGAAGCAGACCATCAATTTCTTGGCTTAGAGTGGCAGCTATAGCAATCACTTTTATAGGTGTTAGTATTTTTGGATATTTATATTTTTCAGATACTAAATCTAACCCTATAGTAAATGTTACTACCGAAAAAGAAGACAATTCTAAGCTATTTTCATTGGGAGATTTATCACCCGATCTTAAAAAAGTAGAGGATTACTATCTAACAGGAATTAACGTTCAACTGGCATCTTTAAAGGTTACTAAGGAAAACAGGGATTTAATAGACGGTTACATGCAACGATTGAGTGAATTAGACAAAGAATATTCGAAGCTTAATCTTGAACTTAACAAAGTGGGTCCTAATGAATCAACCATCACCGCTTTGATTGACAATTTGAAATTACGTTTGGAATTGCTGTTCAAACTTAAAAACAAATTAAAAGAACTTAAAAATCAAGAAAATGAACAATTTAATAGTATTCAAACATAGTTTAGTTGTAGCACTAATAATTACAACAACCACACTTTTTGGACAGAAAAAGTATGTAGAATCCTTTGATGCTTCTAAGGATATGATAGTGAAAGTAAATACCTCATATACCAATGTTATTTTTAAAACGTGGAATAGAAACAAAGTTGAAGTAGAAGCATTTATAGATGATGATTCCTTATCTGAAAGTGAAAAACAAGAACTTTTTGACGATTGGAAGTTTAATGTATTAGGAAATAGTAAAAGTGTCGTAGTAACATCTAATGAACATGGCCACTGGCAAGGGATGAATTATTCGTATGATTTTGATGGAATGGATTTTAACTATGAATTTTTGGCTCCAATATTAGAAAATATTGAGATTCCTGAAATGCCTCCTTTGCTTGAAATGCCTCTTATGCCTGAAATTTTTATTGAAGGACTGAGTGAAATGCATTTTGATTATGAACAATTTAAGGAAAATGGAGAAGAGTATATGGAATTATGGGAATCAAAGTTTGAAAAACATTTTGGAAAAGATTTCGAAGAAAAAATGGAAGCTTGGGGAAATAAATTTTCCGAACAATGGAATGAAAAAAAGGGAGACAGTATAAGTGCAGTCATTGAAGCCAGGATGAAAGACTGGGAAGAGAAACATGGAGAAAAAATGGAACATTGGGCGAAAAAAATGGAAGAAAAAGCTGTGATATGGGAAAAACAGGCAGAAGAGATGGAAAAAAAGGCCAAAAAATTCCAATATCAATATGAAAATGAATATATAAAACTGAAAAAAACGGGTAAAGTAAATAGGACGATAATTATTTGGATGCCGAAAAACACAAAAACCGAGATTAATGTACGTCACGGTGAATTAAAAATGGCAGATGCTTTTAATGTTAGAGCGACACTAAATTATTCACCATTTTCAGCAAATAGTATTGATGGGGGTTTAACCCTCATCAATGCTTCTTATGCCCCTGTTATTGTGAATTTTTGGAAACAAGGCGAATTGATTATTAAGTATGTTGATAATTGTAATGTAAATAAAATAGAAAATATTAAACTTCAGGCTAATTCTAGTGATGTACGTATAGGAAATATTACTAATACCGCAATTTTATATGGTTCATATGGGATGTTGAAAATTGATAATATTTCTAATTCTTTTGAAAAATTAAAAATAAATCTCGAAAATGCAGATGCTATTATCAAAGTTCCTTCTTCCAACTTTTCATTTAGTTTTAATGGAATTAAATCTACTTTTAAATATCCAAAATATTTGGACCTTGAAAAATCAAAAGATTTAAGTAAATCTATTACCATCAACGCTTCCTACAGTAATGTAACGTTACAATAAAAAATCATCTTGAGCTGTCCGAAAAGGATGCCCAAAATGATTTTAAATAATAAAGCACTTCTTAAACTTAAGCGTCGTTGTTTAACTTTTTAGTTAAATAAAAGCCCATAAAAAGTCCTAACCCTGCCATTAAGAAAATTGTTCCCGGGTAGGCAATATCTTCTTCTATACCAAGGCTGTGATGTAAAATTCCGGCTATAAATATTCCGGCACCTATACCCATAAGTAATAAAGCAAAATTTACAACGATAACTTTCCACATTGCTGTTACTCTTCTGCTTTTTCCAAAGAAAATAGAGGCCTCTGCACCCTTTTCAATTAAAGCTAAACGCTCTTTATTTCTAGATGAAATAAATAAATAAAAAATTCCGAATATTACTCCGAAAATTATACCTATAATGATTATTACTCCTCCCATAATTTTTAATTTTAAGATTGATTATAAAGGTTTGTTTTTATGTAAGACGTACTCCATTAAATTTAGGTTACATTTATATGGATATTTTTTATCAAAGTATTTCTGTAACCAACTATATATTAATTACGTCATACCTTATAATGCATCAAGACACTGACCAATATTATATTTCTAAAACATTGAAAGGAGATTCTCGAGCCTATTCTTTCCTTGTAGAAAAATATCAAAACTTCGTATACACTATTGTTATACGTATGGTTAAAGTAAAGGAAGAAGCTGAAGAAGTCTCGCAAGATACTTTTATCAAAGCCTTTCAATCGCTTTCGAGTTATAGGGGAGAGTCAAAATTTTCTACCTGGTTATATAGTATTGCATATAGAAAAGCATTGGACAGAATTAGAAAGAACAATAAAATAAATACTTCAGAATTAATTGAAGAGATCACAGAAAGTAATTTTGAAAGTATTGAAAATGCCTTACATTATATACAAGAACAGGAAAGAAATGAAATTATTAAAAAATGTATATTACAATTGAAGGAACAGGAGGCAGCCATAATAACCTTTTATTATTATGAAGATCTAACAGTAAAAGAAATAGCTAAAATAACCCAACTAACAGAAGATAATATTAAAGTTAAATTACACCGAAGCAGAAAGAAATTATTTTCCTTATTAAAGTATTTTGTGCTTCCTGAAATAACTATAAGCAATGGAAAAGCCATCTAAAAACATCGACAAACTCACTCAAAAAATTATAAAAGAAGGTGGAATGCACCAACCCTCAGATTCATTTTTACAAAATGTTATGGAAACTGTATCTCTGCAAACGGTCCAGCAAGAAATCTATAGGCCACTTATTTCAAAAAAAATATGGGTATTTATATTAATTACGCTAATTACGATCGTAGTTATACAATATTTAACCCCCCCATTAGAGGAATCATTTTTGAGTCAATTTAATATAGCTGGTAAATTATCTTTTGAAAACCCATTCTCCGATGTAAAAATATCAAAAACGATCCTTTACGGGTTTGGTTTTTTAGCATTATTTCTAATACAAATCCCTTTTTTGAAACATTATTTTGAAAAGGATTATCAATGATAGGGGATACGATAATTAGTACTTCAATAATTCTTTAAGAACATATTCACCATCTTGACCGTGTTCAAATACACCTGTAATTACAGCTTGTTCAAAAAGTAATGATTTAAAATAGGGGCATAGTTTCCGACAATCAATTTCAATTTCATTACTTATAAAATAACCAAGTTCATCGGTACCTGTCACCCAACTAACAACCGAATTACCAAAATGATCGTAACGATTAAGGGGAATATTGAAAAATGTAAATGCACTTACCGGAGTTTCTGAAAGAATATCGATGAGCTCATACTCATTTGTAGTGGCACTAGTCCCAGGGTTTTTTATAGTAAATTTAGTAGCGGTTATCTCGTATATTATTGCCGGGGTTGGGGTGAATCCTATTATTTCATGAACTTCAAAGAAATGATTACTACCAATATTTTCATTTTCCTGAACCAGATAATTGTTAGCTAAAAAAAAACGAGAAGTAGTTTTGTAATGGTTAACTAATAACGTTACTTCCTCTTGAGTAACACTTCCGTCATCTGCAGCACAAGAAAAAAGGAGTAAAACCGGAATTAAAAGTAATAGTTTTTTCATGATCTTGATTTTAATTAAAAGCCACAATAATCATTCCAGTCAAGTTACATAAAAATAAATTTCAAATCAAGACCAAAATGTAACTATTCTTTCAATCATCCAAAAAGTTGCCAAGGATCCAATTACATATGCTGGTATTTTTTTGATTAAAACAGGCCAACTTTTTTTATGACAAAAGTCTAATCAATAATAATCAACTTCTATAAAGCAGTAAAAAAATTAATCAACTAATACCCAATCTCCCTTGTCTATTAGTGGGATAGCCTGTTTGTATTTAAGTGTTCTATTTTCTCCACTCATTACATGCTTAATTGTAACTCTCTCATTACGACCTATTTTAGGACGTTCTCTAACAATGGTTTCGGTGATCTGTTGTTGAGGTTGAGTTTTTCCGGCAGCTTGAGATAGTGCAGTACGTTCCTCCATATTTGGTATCTCGTCTTTTTGAGTTTGCAGATTCTCTTTAGGTCTTACCGAACGTGCCTCTTGAATTTGTTGTTGATTCTCTTGAGGTAATTCTCCCTTAAATAAGAACGAAATAACATCTTTATTAACCAATTCAATCATGGCTCTAAACATTTCAAAAGCCTCAAACTTATAGATTAGTAACGGGTCCTTTTGTTCGTGTACAGCAAGTTGAACAGATTGTTTTAACTCATCCATTTTTCTTAAATGCGTCTTCCAGGCTTCGTCAATAATGGCAAGGGTAATATTCTTTTCAAAATCTTGTATGAGTTGTTTTCCTTTGGTTTCGTAAGCTTTTTCAAGATCTGTAGAAACATTCAGTGTTTTTACTCCGTCTGTAAAAGGCACTAGAATTCTTTTGTATTGATCTTTTTGATTTTCGTAAACATTTTTAATGACAGGGAAAGCAATCTCTGCGTTGCGTGTCATTTTTTCTTGATAATGGTTAAAAGCTGCTTTATAAACAATTCCAGAAATTTCCTGAAATTCCAAATTCTCGAATTCAGATTTAGAAATTGGGGAACTTATAGAAAAATAGCGAATTAACTCAAACTCAAAGTTTTTATAATCTTGAGCAGCCTTGTTCGTTTCTGCAATTACTTCGGCGGTATCATAAATCATATTTGCAATATCAACACGTAATCGTTCACCATACAAAGCGTGATAACGTCTCTTGTAAACTACTTCTCTTTGGGAATTCATTACATCATCGTATTCCAATAATCGCTTACGTACCCCAAAATTATTTTCTTCTACTTTTTTCTGGGCACGTTCAATAGATTTCGTTATCATAGAATGTTGGATAACTTCTCCTTCTTTTAACCCCATTCTATCCATCATTTTTGCGATACGTTCACTTCCAAACAATCGCATTAAGTTATCTTCTAAAGACACATAAAATTGTGAACTTCCAGGGTCTCCTTGACGGCCACTTCGTCCACGTAACTGTCTGTCTACGCGTCTTGAATCATGACGCTCAGTACCCACAATAGCAAGCCCTCCAGCTTTTTTAACTTCATCGCTTAGTTTAATATCTGTTCCTCGACCTGCCATATTAGTGGCAATTGTAACAATACCTGAATTTCCCGCTTCTTCTACAATGACGGCTTCTTTTTTATGAAGTTTTGCGTTTAGAACGTTATGCGGTACGTTTCTAATACCTAGCATTTTACTTAATAATTCTGATATCTCTACCGAAGTTGTACCAATTAATACCGGTCTTCCTTCCTTCGAAAGATTAGTAACTTCTTCAATTACAGCATTATATTTTTCGCGCTTCGTTTTATAAATTTTATCTTCACGATCATCGCGCACAACAACTCTATTGGTTGGAATCTCAATTACATCCAGTTTATAAATTTCCCATAATTCCCCAGCTTCAGTTATAGCTGTACCCGTCATACCAGAAAGTTTACGGTACATTCTAAAATAGTTTTGCAAAGTAATGGTTGCAAAAGTTTGGGTTGCCGCTTCAATTTTCACATTTTCTTTAGCTTCGATTGCCTGGTGAAGACCATCACTATATCTGCGACCGTCCATGATACGCCCGGTTTGCTCGTCAACGATCAATACTTTGTTGTCCATCACTACGTATTGCGTGTCTTTTTCAAACAACGAATATGCCTTGAGCAACTGACTCATAGTGTGGATACGTTCACTTTTTATTCCAAAATCTCGAAATAGCTCTTCTTTTAGATCGGCTTCTTTTTCTATCGAAAGACCTTTTTCTTCAATCTTGGCAATTTCGAGACCTATTTCGGGCATAACAAAGAAATCCGGGTCGTCTTCTCCCGAGAGGTGATCTATCCCTTTATCGGTTAATTCAATCTGATTATTTTTTTCATCAATCACAAAATACAACTCGGTATCTACCTTAGGCATTTCCCTGTTGTTGTCTTGCATATAAAAGTTTTCAGTTTTCTGAAGAATTTGTCGTATACCTTCTTCAGATAAATACTTAATTAATGTTTTGTTTTTTGGAACCCCTCTAAATACTCTTAATAATTGGAATCCCCCTTCCTTGGTGTCTCCTTCTTTAATAAGACGTTTTGCTTCAGCTAAAACACCTGTTAAGTTCTTTTTTTGAAGTGATACAATATCTGCTATTTTTGGTTTTAGCTCGTTAAATTCATGGCGATCTCCTTGAGGTACTGGGCCAGAAATAATAAGAGGTGTACGAGCATCATCAATTAATACCGAGTCAACCTCATCTACAATTGCGAAATAATGTGGACGTTGCACTAAATCTTGCGGGGTATTAGACATATTATCTCTTAAATAATCGAATCCAAATTCATTATTTGTTCCGTAGGTTATATCCGCATTATATGCTTTTCTACGAGATTCAGAATTAGGTTTGTGATAATCTATACAATCCACACTTAAACCATGAAACTCAAACAATGGTCCCATCCATGCACTATCACGTTTTGCCAGATAATCATTTACAGTTACCAGGTGTACTCCGTTTCCTGCTAATGCATTAAGATACATTGGAAGTGTGGCAACAAGAGTTTTACCCTCCCCAGTATGCATTTCTGCAACTTTTCCCTGATGTAGCGCTACACCACCAACGAGTTGCATATCGTAATGAATCATATCCCATTTCACTTCTTTCCCTGCAGCATTCCATGAATTGCTCCAAATTGCTTTATCACCATCTAATGTTACATACTCTTTCTCTGCCGAAATTTCCCTGTCAAATTGAGTAGCAGAAACAGTAAGTGTATCGTTATTTTTAAATCGAGTTGCGGTTTCTTTCATTACCGCAAAAGCTTCGGGCAGAAGTTTTTCTAGCGTTTCTATTTCTACTTTATATCTATCGTCTTTAAGAATATCTATTTTATTGTAGAGGTCTTCTTTATGATTTATATCCTGAGTTTCTTCAGATTCTATTATTAAGTCTTCAATTTGCTGGTGAATCTCTTTTTGATCTTCTTTTATTAGTGCACGAAATTCATCAGATTTTGCCCTTAGTTCATCTAATGAAAGTTTAGCTGTAGGGACTTCGTGTTTTTTAATTTCATCCACAATAGGCTGTATTTCACCTATATCTTTTTTGGATTTATCTCCTACAAATATATTTATTACACTATTTAAAATCCCCATTTTTCTTATTCTATTTATTACTCAAAATGTAAAATCGATTTATACATTATTTGATTTTACAAAAAAACTGTAAATAAACTACATTGCCAAAGGGTTTTGGTGTTTTTATGAGCTTAATTTTAAGCAAAAAAAAAGTCTCAAAAAGAGACCCTTATATGTTTTAAATTTATTGTTTAATATTCATCATCATTCCACAGATAATCTTCGTCTGTGGGGTAATCGGGCCAAATTTCATTTATTGAATCATATGAATCACCTTCATCTTCAATTGCTTGTAGGTTTTCAACTACTTCTAGTGGGGATCCGGTTCTAATGGCATAATCGATTAATTCATCTTTTGTTGCCGGCCAAGGTGCATCACTTAAATAGGATGCTAATTCTAATGTCCAGTACATAGTTCAATAAGTATATAATTTTCTGCAAAAATAATTTTTTAGATTAAAAAGTCAAGGAAAATCTTGATTATTTATGCATTAATTTTAAGAACGTTTGTAAAAAACTGTAAAACAGTAGTTTACAATTTATTTTTTTTTTAGAAATTATAATTTTTTTGGAACCCATTTAATTTCTTTAGCTTGTAAATCCTGTGTCAACTTTCGTGCCAGTACAAATAGGTAATCAGATAAGCGGTTTAAATACATCAACACAAGTATATCTAGGGGTTCTTTCTCATTTAAAAAGGTAGCTAAACGTTCAGTACGACGACATACACAACGTGCTATGTGACAATATGACACAGTTTGATGCCCACCTGGTAAAATAAAGTGTGTCATAAGGGGAAGGTTATCATTCATTTTATCTATTTCAGTTTCAAGTGTAGCAATATCTTTTTCTTTTATTTTTTCTATTTTTAGGCGGTCCTTTCCACTTCTTAGAGTTGCTTTTTTTGGGTCGGTGGCCAAAATAGCACCTAGTGTAAACAACCTATCTTGGATATGAATTAGAATTCCCTTGGTATGAGTGTCAATATCTTGATCTCGAATTAACCCAATATATGAGTTTAATTCATCGACGGTACCATAACATTCTATACGTATATGATGTTTTGGGACCCGTGTACCACCAAAGAGTGCTGTGGTTCCCTTATCTCCTGTTTTGGTGTATATTTTCATTTTTGTTTAATTAATTTGAAATTTTATCACTGAAAAAATTGCTTATTCCCTTTTCTTTTTCTTTTCGTAATACATTTTGCGAAAACTCTTTCTTTTACGTTGTTTATGTTTTTTGGTATTGTATGTATTCCAAAAGTAGAGTAATGCTAATAGCATGAATCCGCCTATGACTAATAGAATTGGATTGGAGAGGTCAATGAAAGCCATTTTTTTAATTAACAAGTTTCAAAATACAAAATACAATTAAAACACAATAAAAAAGCATTAAATATTCAAATAGAAAACATTATGCTTTTTTATAATTCTAGAAGATTGAAGAAATTAATTTGGTATTTGTTCCCGAGTACTCGGGATTGAAATTAGAATAAAATTAATTATTATTTACCTTTTTTTTCTCATCACTTGTGACTATACCGTCAATTAGTCGAATAATACGATCTGCATGTTTCGCAACGTCTGCTTCATGGGTCACTACAATTACAGTATTTCCCTGAGCATGAATTTCATCAAATAAATTCATAATTTCCAAAGAAGTCTTTGAATCAAGGTTACCCGTTGGTTCGTCTGCAAGAATAATTGAAGGCTTGTTTACCAAAGCCCTCCCAATTGCTACACGTTGTCGTTGCCCTCCAGAAAGCTGACTAGGTTTGTGGTCCATACGGTCTGCTAGTCCAACGTCTTTTAATACTTCTTCAGCTCGAGTAATACGTTCGCTTTTAGATGCTCCAGCATAAATCATTGGTAATGCTACATTATCTAATGCTGTGGTTCTAGGCAATAAGTTGAATGTTTGAAATACAAATCCAATTTCTTTGTTCCGTATTTCGGCAAGTTCATCTTGAGTCATATTACTCACATTTTTGCCATTTAATTCGTAAGAGCCAGCTGTTGCTGTATCTAAACATCCTAAGAGATTCATTAAAGTAGATTTGCCAGAACCCGAAGGGCCCATTAAGGCAACATATTCGCCACGTTCTATATCTAGATCTATACCTTTTAAAACTTTCACAATTTCTTGACCTAATGGAAAGTTCCTGATTATTCCTCTTATTTTAATAACTGGAATCATTGCTTGAATAGCTGTTTTTTTATCTTTTGCAAGATAATAGATTTTACCATAAGACGTAGAGAGGAACAGCTTGTTACAATCTTATAGTAAAATGTTGTTTTTTTTGTTCTTTTCTGAAAAACACCAAACCCCAATAAAAGATATCGATACTTACACTAACTGAAGGATGTTGAATGATTTGTCGCCAGGCATCTGTCATTGAAGGGCTCCAATAGATATCATCAAAGATCAGAACTGAATTATTTTTGATTTTGCGTATAAGAATTTTAAAATACTGGAGTGTTTTTTCTTTGTTATGGTTACCGTCTATATAAACTAAATCATACTTATCTGAAGTATGTTCAGAAAGGAAATTTTCAAAAGTTGTGGTGTGGAGTTTGATGTTTTTTAGATTATTATAATCGAAATATTCTTGCGCTTTCTTTGCGGTATTTGGGCAACCCTCAATAGTTACTACATTAGCTAAGGGGTTTGCCAATGCCATGGCTGTTGTAGCTAAACCTAATGATGTTCCAAGTTCTAAATTAGTTGCAGTTTTAAAATATCGCATAAGCCTAAAAAGTAATTTCTGTCTTTTGTAGGTGATTCCTGTATTCTTTGCAATTGCTGAAATCTTTCTTTGTTTGGATTTAAAAACCCGGGATCCTTCACCAAAATCGGTTATCTCTAATACCTCCTGATTTTTAAACAATTTATTTCTGAACTTCTCAAAGAAACCATACTCCGGATAGAAATTTTTATCATTAAAACATTTAGTAACAAGATCGTAAACAAAAGGGGAATGTATTCCGTGTTGATTCTTAGATTTTAACAGGAAGCCTAAATATGATCTTATTTGATACCACATAGTGGAAAATAGTTCATTTTTGATGTTTCAAAAGTAATTAAAAAAAGAGCCAACATTTGATTGACTCTTTTTACAGAATTAAATATAATTACAATTGTAATAATTATTCTTTATTTAATATTAATTCTAACAGATTTTCAAGTGACCAATTGTCTTGGTGTGTTCCTTTTACCAGTAAGCTTACTTTAAGGGATGGCGAAAGGGTATTAATCTATTCGACAATCATTTTTAATACAGTTAGTTATTTATATTCTAAATTTATTGTTGTTTACGAAAAATACAGCATTCACAAAAAACAATTTTCCATTTTCCCAAAATGAACGAAAGAGCACATTATCTACCAAATAAATGATACTACCTTTTCCTATACGATATTCTCCAAAAACCAAAGAGTTTTTAAGTCCCTCCTTTGCATCTTTTCCTGAGAACCCAGAAACACTTATGGCATCGTCTTTTATATAGCCCACGTTATAACCTTTGTCTAAAAACTGATACGAATTTTTATTTAGTTTTAAACTATAGTAAGTGTCACCATATCCAAAAGCCAAGGGGTGGGATGGGTCGAGGGTAACTTTATACACACTTCCTTTAATAAAGTTTTTTATGTTATTTCGTTCCCGCTGGTCATATGGGATGAGCTTGTCATATATATTATCATCTTCCTTTTTTTCATCTTCTGTCTCTGAATTTGAGGTAGAATCGTCATCCTCATTATTAACAAGAGCAAAACCATCTTTATCACTAAAAAAGTTAACCGCTTTACCTAGGGCTATCATTTTCCCGCCTTTACGAATCCAATCTTTTACCTTTTCTAAAATATTTTCATCCAGGGTATTTTCATAAGAGCCTTCTGGTAAAATAAGAACATCATAATTGTTAAGAGATATTTTACTGAAATAATCGGTGTCTATAGAAGTAATAGGGTAGTGTAATTGAGATTCAAAAAAGTGCCAGACAGCACCATAGCTAAGTGAAGAAACTCCTTTTCCTTTTAACAAAGCTATTCTTTGCTTGTTCACTAGTTTCACATCTGGTGATCCAAAATCGGTTCGATTGTCAGAAAAACTAGTTACTGTAGCATACAATTCTCTTTTATGTTGATTGGCAAGACGATTGACAATTTCATCAAAAATCGGATTGTCGATATTATCACTTCTGGTGATAATCAGACTACCTCGTCCAAAAGTATTTCCATTGAAACTAAGTTCCTTTTCAGAAAAGCGTACTTTAATATTGTAATTCAGTAAATCGGTTAAAAATCTGGCATCATAAATACTATTCCATTTTGCAATATATCCGGCACTTAAAGGCATAATTGTATTTTGATAATTCAATAATGGTTTTTTTCCATTTGTTGAAACAAGAGAAGTGCTAGCAATGGTTTCTAATCCATAGGCATAAGATAAACTCCAAGCAGTGATATCGTAAGTAATAGGCTCACTTAGTTTTGTGTCTTGTTCGAATAGTACTTTTACCATTTTTCCTTTTGGTTGATTTGTACTTACTACCAAAGCACCTGCAGAATTAATGGTAGTATTTTTACCCTCGAAAAAACTATATCCGTTTACATTTCCACTTTCAGAAAATCCATATTTTATTTCGTGTTTATCCAGCAGTTTTGTCAATGCATCTATCTTATCTTCGTTTCCTTTTAGCACATAACTTTTATATTTAAGATTATCGTTTTGAAAGAATTTTTTAAACTCACTATTAAGTTTAATTGCATTTTTTGAAGAAATTTCTACAGTAGATAGGCCAGTTATGGTATGATGAGCAACTCGATCAATAAGGGTAAGGACAAAACCTTCATCGGTATTAATACCCAATCCAGCACGACCATGTCCTGCCTGTTCGTAGGTCATGCCAATTGCGCCCATAAAGGTAGGGTAGGTGTCACCATAACTTGGATACAACAGATCGAATCGTTCACGGGTAAAGAACAACCATCCTTCCTTATCGAAATATCTTGCATGATTTTTGCCAATATCGGTTTGAAATTGTCGTTGCCAAGGAGTAATAATTTCATGAAAGGGCTCTGCTGCAGGAGCAAAGAAATAAGGCTCGTTTATGCCCTGCTCATGATAATCTACATGCACATGAGGCATCCATTTATTATAAATTTTAAGTCGTTGAGAACTTTCTACTTGAGTTGCCCAAGCCCAATCCCTGTTAAGGTCAAACAAATAGTGATTGGTTCTTCCACCTGGCCAGGGTTCGTTATGTTCGGTTGCTTTTTGTGAAACATCGTAGGGTGTGGCCTTTACTTGGTTGTACCAATTAACATATCGGTCACGCCCATCAGGGTTTAAACAGGGATCTATGATCACTACTGTATTTTCTAACCAGGATTGTTTTTGGGTGATAAGCATATAAAGGGTTAACATGGATGCTTCTGTACTTGAGGCTTCATTTCCATGTACATTATAACTTAACCAAACAATAGCGGTTGTGGGTTGAGCAGAACCATTTATCAACCCAATATTTTTTAGATTATCGATACGGATGGTTTCGATATTCGCTATGTTTTGTGAGCTGGAAATAATGGCATAAGTAAGCTCTCGCCGTTCATTAGTTTTTCCGTAGCTGTCATATTTTACCATTGTACTGTTGTCTGCAACATATTTGAAATAACGAACTACATCTGAATGCCTTGAAAACTGGGTGCCTATTTCATAACCCAAAAATTGCGATGGAGATTGTATTTGTGCAAATATGTTTACTGAAAGAAATAGAAAAAGAATTGAAAAATATTTAGCCATTATTAGAATATTTTTATGAGTTGATAAAACTACTAAAAAATAATATTAACGTATCATTAAAAGCCACTATTAAGGATTTCGTATTTTTACGACTTATATCGCAAATTTGTATATGCCAATTAAGACGATTTCTTATAATAATACAGGATATTTTTCGAAATTAATATGTGATTATCTATCTGAAAAGAAAGACCTTCGTATTTTCTATAATCATTTTCCAACACTTGAAAATCTTGGCAAACAGATTAAATTAAAAGAGAAATCTTTTAATTCTTCAAAACGAAAGGTTTTGGTAGAAAGACTGAAATTTCAATATCGAGATATTTCTATTTCCAAAAGCACCCAAAAAAGCATAAATTCACTTTTAAAGGATAGAACATTTACTATTACAACTGGCCACCAACTCAATTTATTTACTGGACCCTTGTATTTTTTATATAAGATATTTTCTGTGATAAATCTTTCAGAAAAATTAAATAAAGTATATCCTAACCATCATTTTGTCCCGTTATTTTGGATGGCAAGTGAGGATCATGATTTCGACGAGATTAATTATTTTAATCTATTCGGAAATAAAGTTCAATGGGGTCGTGAGAGTGTTGGTGCTGTTGGTGAGTTGTCAACAGAAGGGTTGGAAGTACTTTTAAATGATTTTAAAAGAACTTTTGGGGACAATGAGAATGCTCATAAATTAACGTCCCTATTTTCTAAAGCGTATTTAAAACATAGTAATCTAACAGATGCGACTCGATATTTAGCAAATGAGTTATTTTCGGACTACGGTCTTGTAATCATAGATGGAAACGATACCGAATTAAAAAAGCAATTTATCCCTTATGCTGAAAAAGAATTAACCGAAAACTTAGCATTTAATATAGTAAATGAAACTACTAAAAGGCTTGAGAATATAGGGTATGGAAAACAAGTACATCCTCGTGAAATTAATTTATTTTACTTAAAAAAAGGATTGCGAGAGCGAATTATTGAAAAGGATGGAATGTTTTATATAAATAACACTGAGATTTCATTTAACAACAATGAGTTCCTAAAAGAGCTTCAGAATGCTCCTGAAAGATTTTCTCCTAACGTTTTATTGAGACCTCTATATCAAGAAGTGGTGTTACCCAATTTATGCTATGTTGGCGGAGGAGGAGAATTGGCTTACTGGTTTCAGTTAAAAGATTATTTTAAAAGTGTAGAAGTACCATTTCCTGTTTTATTACTTCGGAATTCGGTGTTACTTGTATCTGATAAACTTTCAAAAAAACTAAAGAAATTAAATGAAGATATAGAGTCTTTATTCCTATCACAACATATATTAGAAGCCAAGCATACAAGACAGCTTTCAGATATAAAGATCGATTTCACACCACAAAGGAAACATCTGAAAAAGCAATTTGAGGATTTATACCTATTAGCTAAAAAAACCGATGCTTCCTTTTTAGGTGCAGTGGGGGCTCAAGAAAAAAAGCAACTCAACGGACTTGATAAACTAGAAAAACGGTTATTAAAAGCACAGAAGCGGAAACTGCTTGATGAGTTAACCCGACTTATAAAAATTCAGGATGAATTATTTCCCAATCAAAGTTTACAGGAACGTATTTTAAATTTTTCTGAGTTTTATTTGATATATGGTGACAAACTTCTTCCTCAAATAAAAGACTCGTTAGATCCCCTGTGTAATGAGTTTACTGTTTTGTATTTGAATGAAAAATAAAGTTCCCTGAATCAATTATTAATTTCAACCAACAAGTAAATAAATCCCCTTCTTTTATACCTTCAAGTCTTAACTTTTTTTCTTTGTTCTAGATACTTAAAATTTGATTTTTTAAATTACTTTTGCCTATGCAAAACAGCGTCCTTATTTTAGATTTCGGTTCGCAATACACACAGCTAATTGCAAGACGTGTTAGAGAGCTAAATATTTACTGTGAAATTTATCCATATTATAAGATTCCTACAAATTTAGACGAATTTAAAGCGGTAATTTTATCGGGTAGCCCATTTTCGGTGCTCGCCGAGGATGCACCGCATCCCAACCTTTCTAAAATAAAGGGAAACAAACCACTTTTAGGGGTTTGTTACGGCGCACAATACCTCGCTCACTTTAATGGTGGAAACGTTGAACCTTCAAATATTCGAGAATATGGTCGTGCTAATCTGACAAATATTGAAAAGGGCAAAGGATTATTCAATAAGGTTCCAAATGAGACACAAGTATGGATGAGTCATAGTGATACTATCGCTCAGTTACCTGTAAATGGTGTTTGTATAGCAAGTACTAAAGATGTTGTTAATGCGGCATTTAGAATCGAGGGTGAGTTAACCTATGCTATACAATTTCACCCCGAAGTATATCATACAACACACGGAAAACAAATACTTGAAAATTTTTTAGTGGATATAGCAAATATAGAACAATCTTGGACTCCTGCGTCCTTTGTCAATACCACTGTAAATTCACTAAAGAAACAAATAGGTAGGGAAAAAGTGGTGCTGGGATTAAGTGGCGGTGTAGATTCTACGGTAGCAGCTATTTTATTACATAAAGCAATTGGCAAGAATCTCTATTGTATTTTTGTAAACAACGGATTGCTTCGTAAAAATGAATTTAGTGATGTTCTGAAGCAGTATGAACATATGGGCTTGAATGTTAAAGGGGTGGATGCTTCGGAACGCTTTTTGAATGCCTTAAAAGATATTAACGATCCCGAGAAAAAACGAAAAGCTATTGGACGAGTGTTTATTGAAGTTTTTGACGATGAAGCACATTTATTACAAGATGTACATTGGTTAGCACAGGGTACTATTTACCCGGATGTAATTGAAAGTATTTCCGTAAATGGACCTTCAGCAACTATAAAATCACATCATAATGTGGGTGGCTTACCTGAATTTATGAAACTAAAAGTGGTGGAACCCTTACAAATGCTGTTTAAAGATGAGGTTCGTCGTATTGGTGCTGAGATGGGAATTGATAAGGAAATATTAGGAAGGCATCCCTTTCCTGGACCAGGACTTGCCATTAGAATATTAGGAGATGTTACCCAAGAAAAAATTCGAATTTTGCAAGAAGTGGACGCTATTTTTATAAATGGTCTTAAAAAATGGGATTTATACAATAAAGTATGGCAAGCAGGAGCTATGTTGCTTTCTGTTAATAGTGTAGGAGTAATGGGCGATGAAAGAACCTATGAAAAAGTAGTGGCATTGCGTGCTGTAGAATCTACCGATGGGATGACCGCAGATTGGGTAAATTTGCCTTATGAGTTTTTGCAGGAAATTTCCAATCATATAATAAATAGGGTAAAAGGCGTTAATAGGGTAGTGTATGATATTAGCTCAAAACCACCTGCCACAATAGAATGGGAATAATTTTTTAATGAAGAACTTAATTTATATAATAGTTGTTTGCTTTTATTGCCTGAGTTTCACTTTATCTGCGCAAGAAAAATACCGAAATCATACAGTAAAGGAAGGAGAAACAGTATATAGTATTGCAAAGCAATATAAAATCACTATCAATGAAATTTATCGCTTAAACCCCGATGTTAAAAATGGGATAAAAGCTGATACAATTTTGATACTTCCTTTAGTAGATGGTTTTGATTCAAATGACCCAAATGTAAAATTTAAAAAACACAGAGTAAGAAGAAAGGAAACACTTTTTAGTATATCACAAAAATACAATGTGAGTATAGATGATATTAAGAGATACAATAAGCACTTATATTCTAAAGCACTTAAAAAAGGTGAGAAGCTTATGATTCCAATAAGTTTGAAAAAATCCACCACTGTTAATTCAAATAATACTACTATAGTAACTAATACTTTTGAAACTAAAAAACATTCTGTTCAACCCAAGGAAACCAAGTATGGTATCGCACGCAAATATGGAATTACTATTGCGGAATTGGAAATGCTTAATCCGAATATTGGGGAGATGCTTCAAATTGGAACAGTACTAAATGTACCTAAATTATCTGTAATTAACTCGGCAATTATAGAAGAAGATAATTTCGAGTTTTATGAAGTACAACCCAAAGAAGGGTTTTATAGATTAAAAGTAAAATTAGGTCTTACAAAAGAAGTAATTATAACTCTTAATCCATATGCAAAGGAAGGTCTGAAAGAAGGAATGATTTTAATAATCCCCAAAAAAAATAACGAAATCATATCTTATAATTCATCGGTTATAAATCTTGAAAACAGTATATCAAATTATAAAAAAAAGAACATAGTTTTAATGTTACCGTTTCGACTTCAAAGAGTAGATACAGATTCAATTAAAGCCAATATAGAATTGCTAAAAAAAGATAAAAACCTTCGTGTAGCTCTCGATTTTTACAGTGGAGTTTTAATGGCCGCCGAATTTATTAAGGATAAAGGTATATCGGTAAATATAGATGTATACGATACCGAGGCAAATGAAAGTAAAGTCGGGAGGATTATTTCAAATAATAATTTTAAGAATGTAGACGCTGTTATAGGCCCATTATTGCAAAAAAATGTTGTAAAAGCAATATCAATGTTACGAAGTACAGATACTCCGGTATTTTCTCCTTTGAGTAATAGAGAAATAAAATCGTATTCAAATTTCTTCCAAACACTTCCTTCAAATGCAATGTTGGAAAGGGCGATGTTAGATTATATTAAGAATAATCGATCTGGAAAAAATTTAATTCTTATTTGTGATAATAAAAGAAATAAGCAAAAAAAAGCAATCCTTGCTTATCTTCATATAGAAAGTGTACTTATTCCACGTACCGGTGAAAAAGGAATTTTTTTATATAAGGATGATATTGAGTCTAAATTGACCAAAACCATCGAAAATTGGGTGATCTTAGAATCGGCAAACCCTGTACTGGTAAGTAATGTAGTAGGGCTTTTGAATGGAATGCCAGAGGAGTATAATATACGTTTATTCACATTGGATAAAAATAAAGTGTATGATTATCATGATATTTCAAATTTACATTTGGCTAATCTTAATTTTACTTTTCCATCTATAAAAAAGAACTATAACCCTAAAGTGCCTAACCCCTTTATCACGAGTTACAAAAACAAATATGGGGTCTTACCCAATCGTTATGCGATACGTGGATTTGATGTTACTTATGATGTATTATTAAGGTTAGCATCAGCAGACGATGTCTACGATACTATAATTGATGATTTTGAGACTGAATACATTGAAAATAAATTTCGGTATACTAAGAAATTGTTTTCGGGATATCAAAATAATGCTTTATATATTATAAAATATGATAAAGACCTTCAAGTTGGAGTTGTAAAATAAGAACATCTATTAAATTGCTTCTTTAAAAAAAAATTCCCTCTTGAAAAGGAAATTAAAACCAATAAAAATATTTTTTAATCGTTATTTTTAATATGAATTTTTATTTAATTGTACTTACCTTATTATTTCAAACCATACCTTTAAATATAGAAAAGGAAAAAATATTATGGAGTGAGTCTTATAAACTTTCTTGGGCAGATTTTCAAGCAAAACCTAATATTGGAAGTGGTTTTGTAGCAAGTACCAATTCGGGAATTTCATTTTCGTATTCCTTTTCCTATTCTGAAGAAAAAGGCGATTTTGATTTGGATTTTACTATACAAAGTAACTTCTACCCAACATTATCCTGGTATATAGCTTCAGAAGTTACAGAAAACACATTAAAACATGAGCAAACACATTTCGACATATCTGAATTACATGCACGATTACTTCGGAAAAAAATATCAGAGACAATATTTTCGAAGAATATAAAAAAAGAAATGGACACTTTTTACAATACTATTGAAAATATGCGCAAAGAAATGCAACTTAGATTTGATAATGAAACGGATCATTCAAATATTAGAAATAAAGAATTGGAATGGGAAGAATTTGTTGCAAGACAACTTAAAGCCTTTGCAAAATGGAAATAATATTTTTTATAAATAAATTGTTAGGGATTTTAAATAATATATTCCTTTCATGAAGCAATCAATTATTTTTTGTCCATATTCATATAAAACTGTACATTTGCATCCCGTATAGTTAACACAAATGAACACTATTAAGTACATATTCGTAACTGGCGGGGTATCTTCTTCATTAGGTAAAGGAATTATTGCAGCATCTTTAGCTAAACTTCTACAAGCTAGAGGTTATCGTATAACTATTCAAAAGTTAGATCCCTATATAAATATTGATCCTGGGACACTTAATCCCTATGAACATGGTGAGTGTTATGTTACCGATGATGGTGCAGAAACCGATTTGGATTTAGGTCATTATGAACGTTTTTTGAATGTCCCTACCTCCCAGGCTAATAACGTTACAACAGGTCGTATTTACCAAAGTGTAATCGAAAAGGAAAGAAGGGGAGAGTTTTTAGGAAAGACGGTACAGGTAATTCCTCATATTACCAATGAAATTAAAGAACGGATTCAATTATTAGGTAGAACAGGCAAATATGATATTGTCATTACAGAAATTGGAGGAACAGTTGGTGATATTGAGTCATTGCCTTACATAGAATCTGTAAGACAAATGAAATGGGAGCTTGGAGATGACAATGTTTTGGTAATTCACCTTACATTAATTCCCTATCTGAAAGCAGCCGGAGAACTAAAAACAAAACCCACACAGCATTCGGTTAAAAAATTAATGGAAAGTGGAATAAAAGCAGATATTTTGGTTTGTCGTACGGAACACAAACTGTCTAATGATCTTCGAAAAAAATTAGCATTATTTTGTAATGTACAACAAGAAGCAGTAATAGAATCTATTGATGCTTCTACTATTTACGATGTCCCAATTTTTATGTTAGAGGAAGGATTGGATTCTATTACATTGCAAAAACTTAATTTATCTGATGCCACCCCCCCTGATCTAGTTCAATGGGAACAATTTTTAAAACGCCATAAAAATCCAAAAAGTGAAGTGCAAATTGGTTTAATTGGGAAGTATGTCGAACTACAAGATTCTTACAAATCGATTTTAGAATCTTTTGTTCATGCAGGAGCTAAAAATGAAGTAAAAGTTAATGTTGTTCCTATTCATTCTGAATATATTGATGACAGCAATATTGCCGAAAAACTATCTGGCCTTAATGGTATTTTGGTTGCTCCGGGCTTTGGGAAACGTGGGATTGAAGGAAAAATAGAAGCAGTACGTTATGCTCGTGAAAAGAACCTTCCATTTTTAGGAATTTGTTTGGGAATGCAAATGGCGGTAATAGAATTTTCTCGTAACATTCTTGGACTTAAAGAAGCTGATTCGACTGAAATGAATCCTGAAACACCTCATCCGGTTATTGATTTAATGGAAGATCAAAAAAGTATATCCAATAAAGGTGGTACTATGCGTTTGGGAGCCTGGAAATGCGATCTAAAAGAAAACAGCATCGTTGGTGGAGTATACCAATACAAAACTATTGATGAACGCCACAGACATAGATATGAATTTAATGATAAATATAAAAACCAATTAGAAGATGCCGGCTTGATTGCAACGGGAATAAATCCTCAAACAGGCTTAGTAGAGATCATAGAAATACCTGCTCATCCTTGGTTTGTTGGAGTGCAGTACCATCCCGAATATAAGAGTACCGTTGCCAATCCACATCCCTTGTTTGTGTCTTTTGTTAAAGCAGCGCATGACCATTCAGAATTATCTACCGAAAAAGTAAGGGAAAATAATGCGACAATTTGACGTACTATAAATAATGGGTTGGATATTTGCAAACTAAAAAGAATATTGAAAAATTTAATTCCTTCTGAAATAAGTAAGAAGAATACATAGCAAATGGAAGAAAAGAAATTTGATTTTAACACCATAATTGGGTTTGTTTTAATAGGTGGAATCTTATTATTTATGCTGTATCAAAATCAGCCTACTCCTGAGGAACTTGAAGCTGAGAAAGCAAAAAAGGAACAAATTTCAGAGGAGAATAGAACTTTAGAGAAAGATGGTTTAGATTTTGATTCTGAGGTTGTTTCCCTTGAACAGGCTACTTCAGAACTCGCAAATGTAAATACCGGAGATTCTTTAGCTTTTTCAAATTTAAAAAACCGATTGGGTTCTTTTGCTTATTCTGGCACTTTACCTTCTGCTACAGATGATACTACTATTCTTGAAAATGACCTTCTTTACTTAACTATAAGCAACAAAGGAGGATATATAACCGAAGCTCGTTTAAAACAGCATACTATTTATGATGGTTCTCCGGTTTATTTAATTAAAGATGGTAACTCCTCTTTAAATCTTCAATTCTTTTCAGAGAATCGTATTATCAATTCAGAAGAACTATACTTTGAACCATCGTTTACTTCTAACGGAGATACCAATGTACTTTCTATGAAGTTAAAAACTTCAGAAAACAATTTTATAGAATACCGATATGAACTTCCTCCTAATGAATATATGTTAGGATTTAGCGTTCGTACACAAGGACTCGAGAATGTTATAACAACTTCTCAACCTATTTATTTAGAATGGAAATTGAAAGGCTATCGTCATGCAAAAAGTATTTCTTACGAGAATCGTTATTCACGTTTAACTTATGAGTATGAAGATGAAGACCATAGCAAATTATCTCCCGCCAGTGATGACGAAGAATTAGAAAAAAATGTAACATGGATGAATTTCCGTCAACATTTCTTTAGCTCTATGCTTCTAACTGACACTCCGTTTAAAGAAGTTGCATTTAAATCAATTGACTTAGTGAAAGATGAAGAAATTGATACGGTATTTACTAAATATTATGGTGCAAAAATGCTATTAGAACCTAAGGGTGGCTCTATTTCGTATAATATGAATATGTATTATGGACCAACCGATTATAGAATTTTTAAAAGCTACGGAAGAAACCTTGATGAGGCTATGCCTATGGGATGGGGTATTTTTGGTCTAATAAATAAATTCCTCATTATTCCATTATTTGGATTCTTAAGTGGATTTTTACCTGCTGGTATTGCTATAATCTTACTTACAATTTTAATAAAGTTGATCTTATCTCCTGTTCAATACAAACAATATCTATCACAGGCTAAGCTAAAGGTATTAAAACCGGAATTGGACGAAATTAAAAAGAAATTTGAGGGGAACAAAATGAAAATCCAACAAGAAACCATGAAATTGCAAAATATTGCGGGGGCAAGTCCTTTAAAAGGATGTCTGCCTGCTTTGTTACAAATTCCGGTTTTCTATGCGTTATTTACTTTCTTTCCCAGTGCTTTCGATTTAAGACAAAAAAGCTTTTTATGGGCAGACGATCTTTCTAGTTATGATACTGTAGCAGAATTGCCGTTTAATATTCCATTTTATGGAGATCACATTAGTTTGTTCCCAATACTGGCTTCTATTGCTATCTTTATTTATATGATGATGACAATGGGACAGACAATGCAGCAGCAGCAACAGCCTGGAATGCCAAATATGAAATTCTTAATGTACCTATCTCCGTTGATGATGTTAGTATTCTTCAATAATTATGCCAGTGGATTATCTGTGTACTATCTTACTTCAAATGTTATTACTATTGGGATTATGTTGGTTGTTAAGAAATTTATTATCGATGAAGATAAAATCCACGCTAAGATCCAGGAAAACAAAAAGAAACCTAAAAAGCAAAATCGTTTTCAGCGTAAAATGGCTGAGATGATGGAGCAAGCCGAAAAACAAAAAAAAGCTGGTAAAAGAAGATAATTAAATATTCCGAATGGAAGTTTTTTGTTTTTAAATTCAATAGAAAATATAATTTATCGTTAACTAATTAACACGAATTATCTGGTATGTTTTATAAAATGAAGTTTATTCTTGTTTTAAGTCTTATCGTTTTATCTTCAAATGTAGTAGCTCAAAACGATATTAATCAATTCGACATTAATAATGAGCGACATGGAGATTGGAAAAAAACCTTCCAGGGAACTAAGCAGCTTAGGTATGAGGGTACTTTTAAACACGGTAAGGAAGTTGGGGTCTTTAAATACTATTGTAGCGACTGTGATGACAATCCCACAATTATTAAAACGTTTAACGATACTAATAATATAGCTCAGGTACAATATTTTACAAAAAGGGGGAAGTTGGTAAGTGAAGGAAAAATGGAAGATAAAAGTCGAATGGGAGAGTGGGTTTATTACCATAAAAAATCTAATGGAGTCATGACAAAAGAATTTTATGTTGACGGAAAACTTGAAGGATTAATAGTTACCTATTACACTAATAACAAGGTAACTGAAGAAACTGAATACAAAAATGGAATTAAGGAAGGAATAAATAATTATTATTCACCGCAAGGGGTTCTTCTGAAAAAACTTCATAATAAAAATGACCAACTTAATGGGCCTGCAACCTATTATGATGCCTATGGGAACATAGTTATTATTGGGCAATATAAAAACGGAAAAAAACATGGACCTTGGAAATATTACAAGAATCAAGAAGTGATTCTTGAGGAGACCTATCCAAAATCTTATAAGAAAAAGGGCAATTAGGAAGCAGATACTAACTATCCTCGGGACTTTTTTATTTCGTAACTTTGCGCTTTCAAAAAATTTAATATGAAACGTGTTGTTGTGGGATTAAGTGGTGGCGTTGACTCCAGCGTGGCAGCCTATCTTTTAAAAGAGCAGGGTTACGATGTTATCGGGCTCTTTATGAAGAATTGGCACGATGATTCTGTAACCATTTCAGACGAATGTCCCTGGTTAGATGACAGCAACGATGCAATGCTTGTTGCCGAAAAATTAGGAATTCCATTTCAAACTATTGATCTTAGTGTTGAGTATAAAGAAAAAATTGTGGATTATATGTTTCAAGAGTATAAAATGGGACGTACCCCTAATCCTGATGTACTTTGTAATCGTGAAATTAAATTTGAAGTATTCCTAAGAATTGCCCTTGAACTTGGAGCCGATTATGTAGCTACAGGGCACTATTGCAGAAAAGGAACCATAGAAAAAGACAACAAGAAAATATATCAACTACTCGAAGGGAAAGATCCAAATAAAGATCAATCGTATTTTTTATGTCAGTTATCGCAGAAACAGTTATCAAAAACTTTGTTTCCTGTTGGAGAACTTCTTAAACCTGAAGTTCGTAAAATAGCTTCAGACCAGGGCTTAATTACTGCTGAAAAACGTGATTCTCAAGGCTTATGTTTTATTGGTAAAGTACACCTTCCAGAGTTTCTTCAGCAACAATTAGAGCAAAAAAAGGGGGTTATTGTTGAGGTTCCGTCAGACTTTTCAGGATATGATAAAGTAGCTATAGAATTTTCTTCGGAAGGAGAAAAACTAGAAAATCTTTCAAAGAAACAAATCTATTCAAAATCTGATGGAAAAATAGTGGGAACCCATCAGGGGGCTCATTATTTTACTAAAGGTCAACGTAAAGGCCTTGCAGTAGGAGGAACTAAAGAACCATTGTTTATTATTGATACAGACGTGAAAGAAAATATTATATATACGGGGCAGGGAAAAAACCATCCCGGATTATACCGTCGAGGATTATATGTAAAACCAAAAGAAATACATTGGATTCGTACTGATAAAAAATTAAAAGAAGATGAAACTATGGAAGTTTTCGCTCGGATTCGGTATCGACAACCTTTGGAGAAAGCTACATTACATCAAACAAATTCGGGACTTTTTGTTATTTTTGATAAACTTCAATCTGCTATTACCGAAGGTCAATTTGTTGCTTGGTACCAAGGCGAAGAACTCCTGGGAAGTGGTGTAATCTCATAAAAGAATGTTATGGAAAAATTTCTATTGCTAATATCAATTATTCTTGATCAACAAAGCTAAGGGGTAGTGCAAAACAAGATTACTCAACTTTTTAAGATTAAATATCCCATTATCCAAGCCGGAATGATATGGAATAGTGGTTGGAAACTGGCCAGTACTGTTAGCAATGCGGGAGGTTTGGGATTATTGGGTGCAGGTTCTATGTATCCAAGTATTCTTAAAGAGCATATTATAAAATGTAAAAAAGCAACAGATAAACCATTTGGAGTAAACATCCCTATGTTATATCCTGACATAGAAGAAATCATTAAAATTATTATTGAGGAAGGTGTAAAGATTGTATTTACTTCGGCAGGTAATCCAAATATTTATACAGCTAATTTTAAAGAAAATGGAATTACCGTTGTACATGTAGTAAGTAGTATAAAGTTTGCATTAAAAGCTCAAGAAGCCGGAGTGGATGCTGTAGTCGCTGAAGGTTTTGAAGCTGGAGGTCACAATGGTCGTGAAGAGACAACAACATTTACCCTTATTCCCATGGTAAAGGAAAGACTAACTATTCCGTTGATTGCTGCCGGGGGTATTGCCAATGGTAAGGGGATGTTAGCTGCCATGGTATTAGGTGCAGACGGGGTGCAAGTGGGTAGCCGCTTTGTAGCAAGTGAAGAATCTAGTGCACATCAATCCTTTAAAGATTTAGTTGTAAAGTCAAATGAAGGAGATACATTATTAACTTTAAAAGAACTAACTCCTGTTAGGATGCTTAAAAATAAATTTTATGAAGAAATAATAGAGTTATACAAAACCAATCCTACCAAAGAAGAATTACAAAAATTATTAGGTCGTGCACGAGCTAAAAGGGGAATGTTTGAAGGAGACCTTGTTGATGGGGAATTGGAAATAGGTCAAGTTTCAGGGCTCATACACAAAGTTAAACCTGCAGCGGAGATAATAAAAGAAATGGTTTTAGAATTTGAGGCTGCTAAAAAGATAATGATAAATTTTAGCTGTTATTGATTTTTTTAAGTTTATTAGAAATAATTATCGGTTGTGATTATATTTGTAATTTAAGGTAGAAAGCTATGAAACCAAAAGTTACTACAGAGTTTAAGCATGGAAAAGCAACAATATTTGAAAACCCATTTTTAGAAAGCCTTACAAAGACCACACCTAAATCTAATATTATTATTTATGGAATAGCTATTATTATAGCTATATATTTTGCTATTTATCAGATAGGATTACCTATTATGTTATTAATTGGATTGTTCATTTTTGGGTTGTTATTTTGGACTTTCACAGAGTATATACTTCACCGTTATATTTTTCATTGGATTACTAAAGCTAAATGGTCACAACGGTTTCATTTTATAATGCATGGTTCTCATCATCTTTACCCAACAGATAAAGAGCGATTACTAATGCCACCGGTTCCTGGTTTTATTATGGCTGGGGTATTATTTGGAATTTATTATATTATTTTTTGGATACTTGGAATACCTGATCTAACTTTTGGGTTTTTTCCTGGTTTTTTTGTAGGATATTTAATGTATTCTTTTGTTCATAGAGCAACACATGTTATGAAAGCTCCTAAAAGATTTAAAAATTTATGGCTTCATCATAGTTTACACCATTACAAATATCCAGAAAAAGCTTTTGGAGTTTCCAGTACATTTTGGGATAAAGTTTTTGGTACGATGCCACCCATGAAAAAAAGAAGATAAATTGTTTTCTCTAAATAAGATTTAAATAATTGATTTCATTCTTTCGAACTGTATATTTCTATCAAAGAGATAGCGATATGTTGTATGTATTTTACAAATATCTCCTCCTACTTGTTTTAAAACCAATATCATTTTCTTATTAAAATCGCCTATTCCTTTAATTTCAATTATAGGATATTTATGTGTAAGATTAATTAGTGAGTCTAAAGAGGCAAGTATTAATGCTCCATCAACACCTTTACCTTGATGTTCAGGAATTACTCCAAATATTATTCCCAGCATCTTCTGACTTTTACTAAATTTTTTATACCATAAGAATTTTAATTTTCCAAGTAAGTTTAGTTTGCCATTTACATGTTTAAGTATTTGATTTGCATCTGGAATATTAAAATAAAAAGCAACAGGATTTTCGTTATAATAACACATCCAAATTATTTTTTCATTTAGTATTGGTTTTAATTGTTTTATAATGGCTTCTCCTTTTTCGTGTGTCATTTTTGGAACTCCTATATGATTAATCCAAGCTCTATTATAAATATTGATAATATCATCTGTATGTTTTTTAAATTTTTTCATACTGAAATGTTCAAATGTATATCCAGGATCTTTTTTTATTAAATCTGCTTTATACTGAATCCTTGGACTTACAGGGTCTATAATATTTCTTACAAATGTAAATTGATTAAAATATAGTTGAAAACCATAATTTTCAAATAATTCTTTATAATAAGGAAAGTTATAATTGCATTGATAACTAGGCTCAATATCGTATCCTTTAGTTAATAATCCCCACCATTTATTTCGATTCCCAAAATTGATAGGACCATCCATAGCTTCCACACCTCTTTCTTTTAACCATACCTTACTGCTATCAAAAAGAATATCAGCCGTTTTTTGATTATTAATACATTCAAAAAAACCAATTCCTCCTGTGGGTTGGCAATTAAGTTTTGAAGCAGTTTTAAAATTAATAAATGCAGCAACACGGCCAATAATTTTATTGTTATCCTCAAGTATCCATCTTATACATTCACCATTTTTATAATTATTATTTATATAGGGGTTAAAAATATTCTCAATTTCTTCATCTATAGGTCGTATCCATGCAGGAATATTTTTGTATAGTGCAACCGATAAAGCAACAAACAATTGAGAATCCTTTTTTGTTTTTACTTCTAATAATTTCATAGGTTAATTATATTCAATCTAGTTAACTATGATTCAATCATTTATATTTTTCAATTTTCCTGTTTTAATATCAAAAACCCAACCGTGTACTTTTATATTTCTTTTAGTTAATGCTTTTTGAACGACTTTGGTATTAATAATATTTTTGCATTGTTCCTTAACATTTAATTCGATGAGACGTTTGTATTTAATTTCCTCAGAAGTTATAGCATTTAGTTCCTCTTTATGTATTTTATAAACGTTTTGAATTTTTTTAAGCCATGGGTTTAGATCACCAAAATCAGATTTTTCCATGGCTGCTTTAACTCCACCACAATAATAATGACCACAAACAACAATATGATTAATTTTCAGATAGTCTACTGCGTAATTTAGAACAGACATAACATTGAGGTCTTTATCAGAAACCATATTGGCAATATTTCGATGTACAAATACGTCGCCAGGTTCAATTCCCATTAAATATTCTGCGGGTACTCTACTGTCGGAACACCCTATATATAAAAGCTCAGGGGTATGATCTTTTGCAAGATTTTCAAAATAATTTTCATCTTCTGCAAGTTTACTTGCAACCCAATTTTTATTGTTTTCAAAAATTTGCTTTGAGTTCATATTATAATACAACAATTATTAAAAAAATATAAGTTTAAATTTTCTCACTATTCAAGATTACATCTCATCTCCAAAGAATATAGCATTCATAAGTAATTTATTAGTACCATACCAAAATGCTCTGAAGTTGGTGTTATCGGTAAAATAAATAACATGACCATTACCTAATTTACTCACTTTAAAAGGCACCGTGTTTTTTAATTCTTTTAAATCAGCAGCAAAGATTCGTTTATCAGCATCCAATTCATACTGATCCTCTACATTAAAATCGAATTCGCTCGTGATGATGTCATCGTAAAAACCTCTAACCTCCTTAATTCTGGCATTCAGCACTTCCATAGATGCATTAAAGAAAACAAGTTCGTTTGCCTTTACCTGATCATCGATCAATAATTTATATTGCTCGAGATTACTAATATCTTCTTGCGTAAAAAATCGTTTATAGGAATCAATATAATTTATATAATAATCAAATACTTT
>JADFOK010000027.1 GCA_022562895.1 Bacteroidota bacterium
AACTTAGGTATCATAAGGTAATAATAATGACGGATGCAGACGTTGATGGAGCGCACATTAGGACATTATTGTTGACATTTTTATATAGATATATGAATCCTTTAATCAAGGCTGGTTACATTTACATAGCGCAACCTCCTTTGTATAAGGTTTCTAAGAATAAAAAAGTGAGATATGTGTATAGTGATGAACAACTTGAAAAGTTATTTGCTGAAATTGGCAGGGATAATGTTTCTTTGCAGAGGTATAAGGGTTTGGGGGAGATGAATCCCAAGCAATTATGGGAAACGACTATGGACCCTGAAAATAGGACATTTTTACACGTTGCTTTAGAAGATACTGTTGAAGCAGATAAGATATTCACAATTTTAATGGGAGATCAAGTGGAACCTAGGAGAGAGTTCATACAGAAGCATGCAAAAGAGGTTACCAATCTGGATATTTAAAAATGGCATATGCAGAATTTATAGGCTTTGCAGCTGGAACTTTGACATCACTTGCTTTTTTGCCCCAAGTTATTAAGGTTTGGAAAACAAAAATCGAGTATTAGTGTGAACCAGTTATCTCAGGCATTGAAATTAACTTCTGAAGAAGATACTACCCAAGAAGAACAAAAAATCTTACAAGGAATTGTAACTTTTGGGAATACAGATACTAAACAAGTGATGAAACCTCGTCTGGATATTTTTGCTTTAAATGAAAAAACACCATACAAAAATATCCTACCCGAAATTATTAAACATGGGTATTCTCGTATTCCTGTGTATAAAAACAACATCGATACTATTACAGGAATTCTTTATGTAAAAGATTTATTGCCCTATATAGACTCTGAAATACTTGACTGGACATCCTTAAAAAGAGATCCCTATTTTGTCCCAGAGAATAAAAAATTAGACGATCTACTAAACGAATTTAAAGAAATGAAAATGCACTTGGCAATAGTTGTAGATGAATATGGAGGTACTAGTGGGCTTATTTCTTTAGAAGATATTATTGAAGAGATTGTTGGTGAAATTAGCGATGAATTTGATGATGAGGATTTGGTGTTTTCAAAATTGGATGACACTACATACGTATTTGAGGGGAAAATACCTCTCAAAGATTTCTACAAAGTTATAAAGTTAAATGACCCTAAAAATTTTGAAAATGTAAAAGGTGATGCCGAAACTCTTGCCGGCTTTTTATTAGAAATATCTAAAGGATTTCCTAAGAAGGGAGAAACACTTTTGTTTCATAATTATACGTTTACTATTGAAGGATTTGAAAATAAACGAATCAAACAAATAAAATTCTCTATAAATAATTAGAATGCGAATATTATTGTTGCTTATTGTTATTATATTTTCTTCTTGTGAAGACGATGTTGTTGTAAAACCCAGTGCTATGTTGCGTTTAGAATATTCTGAAGCAAAATATGTGCCATTGGAAAGCGACTGTTTTTTTAAGTTTATGAGAAATGAAAATGCAATCATTCAGAAAAAACAGAATTGTAGAATGAATTTGTATTATCCAAAAATGAAAGCTACATTATACCTTACCTATATGAAAATAAAAGGTGAACATCAAATCGATTCTTTATTATACGACGCTCAAAAACTAACCTACGACCATACAATAAAAGCTGAATCTATTATTGAACAGCCCCGAATAGATACTCTTAATAAAGTATACGGGATGTTTTATATGATAAATGGAAATGCAGCAACCCAATCTCAGTTTTATGTGACAGATAGTGTTAATCACTTTGTTACTGGGGCTTTATATTTTGATGTTAAACCAAATTTCGATTCACTATATCCGGCTATTATTTACTTACGAAATGACATCCGGAAGATTATGGAAACCATAAAATGGAAATAAAAAATAAAAAACCATCCACAATAATGCAAATGGTTTTAATAAATATAATTATTTCTTTATAATTCTTATGCTTTATCTACGCAACAAGCTTTTTTACAGTCTTTAGAACATTTTTTCTTTCCGTCTTTTTTTGCAAAATTAGTTGAGAAAGATTCAACAGTTTTCATTCCATTAACAGAATACTTTTCACTTGCATTAGTAACAGTTTCCTCTAATAAAGTTGTGGTTACCTTAGCTTCATCATATTCTACCATGGCTATTTTTTTATCATAATCAACGATAGCTGATTTTACACCTTCCATATCAGCAAGTTTTTTTTCAATCATTTTGGCACATCCTATAGCACAGGTCATACCTTCGATAGTAAATTCAGCTTTTCCAATAGTAGCATTGGCATCAATTTCTTTTACTATTTTAGTTTCTTCAACATCAACGGTTTTAGTTTCCGGTTCTGTCTCGTATTTACAAGACAATACTACAACGGAAAATAAAACAAATACTAATATAAGTTTAAATGTCTTCATACATTAATTTTAGGTTTATTACAGGCAAAAATAGCAATAGTTCCGGATTTATTCTTTAAAAAGGGCATTTTTGTATATTAATTAACAAACCAAATGAATATAACCAACAAAAAGTGGGTGTATCTTATTGTGCTTTCTCTAATATGGGGAAGTTCATTTATTCTTATTAAGAAAGCACTTGTTGGTCTTAGTCCAATACAATTGGGATCTTTGCGAATAATAATTTCGGGCTTAATTCTTTTTATTGCAGGATTTAAAAGTTTAAAATTACTTTCGATAAAAACCCTAAAATGGATCGCTATTTCGGGTTTTCTCGGCGCCTTTTTCCCTGCATATCTTTTTGCATATGCCGAAACCGAAATAGACAGTGGTGTTGCATCAATATTAAATTCATTAGTGCCATTAAATTACTATTATTTTAGGAATTGTACTATTTAGGATTTTTTCTTCCCGAAAACAAATTATAGGTGTTATCATTGGGTTTATAGGAACTGTTTTACTTATTACTAACGGTGCTACTATTAATCCCAATCAAAATTATTGGTATGCTTTTCTAGTTATATTGGCGACTCTTATGTATGCAATAAATGTGAATATCATCAAACAGCACCTTCAAAAGGTATCACCCATAACTATAGCAGTTGGGAATTTTGTAATGATAATAATACCGGCTTTTATTATTCTTATTTATGACGGGTTTTTTTCTTCTGAAGTTTTGAAATCTCCCGATATTAAAATGGCATTGTTTTATATAGTCTTACTTTCTATTTTTGGAACTTCTTTGGCAAAAGTACTTTTTAATAAATTGGTTCAAATATCTACTCCGGTATTTGCTTCTTCCGTTACTTATTTAATGCCCGTAATTGCTGTTATTTGGGGACTTATGGACGGTGAGGGTTTTAGTATTTGGCAGGGATTGGCTACACTTATTATTCTTCTGGGAGTGTACTTAGCAAATATAAAAAAGTGAATACACCAAAACTAAACGTAATAATAGTAAAGACTTTACATTTTTTTTCCGAAATTTATATTGTTAAATAATTAAAGGATCAAGGGTATGGACAAGAATTATCTAAAATATGGATTTGGAATTGCAGGAACAATGATTTTTTATTTTCTCGCATTAAAGTTAATAGGATTGCACCAATATCCAATATTAAGTGCAGCCAATGGGGTGATAATTGGATCGGGTATTTTTTATGCCTTAAAAAAATACAAAAAAAGTGTAAAAAATTTTAAATACCAGGATGGATTTCAATTAGGGTTATTTACAGGAGTATTTGCAACGATTGTTTTTGTAGTTTTTATCGCTATTTATATTTATCATATTGATACTCAATTTGCGGTAGCGATTCTTGATTCCTGGGGTCTTAACTATGACAATGGTGCCCTGATTTTAATTTTTTCAATTTTTATCATGGGATTTTCTACAACGTTCATACTTACCTTGGCATTTATGCAATTATTGAAGGATTCTTGGAATCAGTGATGTAAGTTTTTTAAGGAGGTAATTTCCTTTAAAGGGTTTGCTAATTCAGTATTTAAAACTATATTTGCACCCGCCTTTGCGAATGCTGTTCGTTACGGCAAAGACCCATTAATATATTAAAGGGAATTATTAAAAACCAATTTTTAATCGATACGTTATGTATGCAATTGTAGAGATAGCAGGGCAGCAATTTAAAGTTGCGAAAGACCAAAAAGTCTTTGTACATCGTTTAGCTACTGAAGAAGGTAAAAAAATATCTTTTGACAGTGTACTTCTTATTAGCGATGGAAACAAAGTTACTATTGGCGCCCCGGCTATAGGCGGAGCTCAAGTTGGAGCCAAAGTCTTAAGACACTTAAAAGGTGACAAAATTATTATTTTCAAGAAGAAAAGGAGAAAAGGATACAGAGTAAAAAATGGCCACAGACAAGCACTTTCAGAAATTATAATTGAGAGTATTGTTGCAAAAGGTGCTAAACCTGTTTCTGCTAAAGCTTCGGCAGTTAGGAAAGCTGTTCCCAAAAAAACTGCTCCAACTAAAGCTAAGGCAAGCAAAGTTACAGTTAAAAAAGTAGCTCCTACTCAAGGCCTGAGTAAAATGACAGTAGCAGAGTTGAAAGCAATGGCAAAAGAAAAAGGAATTAAAGGTTTTTCTACTTTGAAGAAAGCAGAATTAATTGCAGCATTAAGTTAATTTAGTAATTTAAATTTAGAATAAAATGGCACACAAAAAAGGAGTTGGTAGTTCAAAGAATGGTAGAGAATCCGCTTCGAAACGCCTTGGTGTTAAGATTTTTGGTGGTCAAGCTGCCATAGCAGGAAATATCATTATAAGACAAAGAGGTACGCATCATAATCCTGGAGAAAATGTGTATGCCGGAAAAGATCATACACTTCATGCAAGAGTAGATGGTGTTGTTAAGTTTACTAAAAAGAAGAACAATAAATCATACGTTTCTATAGTTCCTACTACAGAATCTTAAGAAGATTTTTCTTTACAAAATAAAAAACCTCTACTGAAATCAGTGGAGGTTTTTTGGTTTAATATTTATTTATATAAAGATGTTGCGAAAAATGTTTAAAAGAATTTATTTTGAAATTTAATAGTATAAATTGTAAATTGATTTTTATTAATATCATAAATATATGAAGAAGATAATTCTAGGAGTTTTGTTTGTTACGCTGTTTTTGTTTACTGGAGTAAATGTATTGTCCCAAGATATTCCTAAATATGATTATTTGGAAATTATCGTAATACAAAAATCTAATAATAGTGGAAAAGTAAAGCGGATAAAAGTTCAGGAACAAAAATCGTTGGAAGGAAAAGTCATAACGATTAAGGAAATTGAAGATATAAAAGAAACATCTTCATTGTTAAATTATATGAATGCTGCTAATTGGGAATTTTTGGATAGAAAGGCTATTTCAGAGGAGAATGATCCTGTTTGGATGAGTTATATCTTTCGAAAAAAGAAATAAGAGAATTGAATTATCAGTTGATAAAAGACGGGAATCTTTGTTATAAGAATTATAACTTTTCTATTGTACCCCCTGAGGAATACTAAATATAATAGGTATAAAATAATTAATAAATAAAAAACCCTCACTTCTCAGTAAGGGTTTTAAATATCTAACATTCTAAAAACGTTAACGATCTAATATCTATAATATTCCGGTTTATAAGGTCCTTTTACATCAACCCCAATATATTCTGCTTGATCATCTCGTAATTCGGTAAGTTCTACACCAATTTTAGCTAAGTGTAGTTTTGCTACTTTTTCATCTAGGTGTTTAGGTAGCGTATATACTTTATTCTCGTAATTTTCTCTGTTGTTCCAAAGCTCAATTTGTGCCAAAGTTTGGTTCGTAAAAGAATTACTCATTACAAAACTAGGATGTCCGGTAGCACAGCCTAGGTTCACAAGACGACCTTCGGCTAAAAGAATAATATCTTTACCGTTTATGGTATATTTATCTACCTGAGGTTTAATCTCCACTTTTTTATGTTTGTTTAACCAAGCAACATCGATTTCGTTATCAAAATGACCAATATTACATACAATGGCCTTGTCTTTCATGGCTTCAAAATGATGCCCTTGTACAATATCTTTATTTCCGGTTGTTGTAATTATGATATCGGCATTTCCAACCACAGTCTCTAAACGCTTTACTTCAAATCCGTCCATAGCGGCTTGTAATGCACAAATTGGGTCAATTTCGGTAACGGTTACAATACTTCCTGCACCTTTAAAAGATGCTGCAGTACCTTTCCCAACATCACCATAACCACAAACTATTACTCGTTTTCCTGCGAGCATTAAATCGGTAGCACGACGAATAGCATCTACAGCACTTTCGCGACATCCGTATTTGTTATCGAATTTAGATTTGGTTACACTATCGTTTACATTAATAACAGGCATTGGTAAAGTTCCATTTTTCATACGGTCATATAGTCTATGTACACCCGTAGTGGTTTCTTCACTGAGGCCATTAATACCTTCAACCAATTCCGGATATCTGTCTAATACCATATTAGTAAGGTCCCCACCATCATCTAATATCATATTTAATGGTTTGCGATCTTCACCAAAGAATAGCGTTTGCTCTATACACCAATCAAATTCTTCTTCGTTCATTCCTTTCCAAGCGTACACGGGGATTCCAGCTACAGCAATAGCTGCTGCTGCTTGATCCTGTGTAGAAAAAATGTTACAAGAACTCCAGGTAACTTCAGCACCAAGAGCTAATAAAGTTTCAATTAATACTGCAGTTTGGATGGTCATATGTAAACAACCTGCAATACGAGCCCCTTTTAAGGGTTGTTCATCTTTATATTCTTCTCGTAAGGACATTAAGCCCGGCATTTCTACTTCGGCAAGTTCAATTTCTTTACGTCCCCACTCTGCTAGGGAAATATCTTTTACTTTATAGGCCATATAAGACACAGTTTTAGTAGACATATTATTATCTTTGAATTTAATTTTTATCTTATCTTCCAAATAACAACTGGTATTCGGTTTGCAAAAATACATAATATCCATTAATAATTTATGCCTCTTTACAAAACTATAACAGTAAACCCAACAAGCAAAGTACTCATTTGGAAGATAGAGGAGTCTTTTAAAACACTATCCGAAGGCATAGAACTCACGTTACAATCAAGAACTAGAGTTGAGGGAATGAAAAGCGATATACATAGTAGAGGGTTTTTGAGTGTGAGGCATTTACTAAAAGAGGAGGGATATACTGATAAAGATATATGGTATGATACACATGGAAAACCACATTTATCTGATGGTAAGAATATCTCAATAACACATTCATTTATATTTTCAGCGATTATTATCAGTGATGATGATGTGGGAATAGATATTGAAAAACAACGTCATAAAATCTTAAAAATCGCTACAAGATTTACAACTGTTGAAGACTATAAAAAGTTGGAAAGTGAGAATACTCTTATTCGAAAACTTACCATAGTTTGGTGTGCTAAGGAATCTTTATACAAAAGTTTTGCTAGAAAGGGAATGAGTTTTTTTCAGCATATATTTGTAGAAGATTTTAACCCTTATGATAATGAAACTACAGCTTTGGTTAACTTTCAAGATAAGAATGAAAATTATCATATTTGGTTTTTAGAATTTGAAGGCTTCACCTGTGCCTATGTCTTACTACATGAGAGAAATAAGAATGAATAAAAAGAAGTTCTATCAGACTTTTATAGATTCTATTTCAGAAGGAAAAAAAAGCTTCGCTATTCTTCTCGATCCTGATACTTTTGATAATGCAAATGCAGAATTATTTCTTAAAAATATTCCACCCCAAACCACTCACTTATTTGTTGGAGGTAGCATTGTAGAAAATGGAGAAACGAATAACACAGTATTATCACTGAAAAAATATAGTTCATTACCTATTTTTTTGTTTCCAGGAGATGCTTCACAAGTTTCTAAAGAAGCAGATGTAATACTTTTTTTATCCTTACTTTCAGGAAGAAACCCCGAGTATTTAATAGGGCAACAAGTGGAGGCAATTTCAAAACTAAAAAATTCAAGCTTAGAAATAATTTCTATGGGTTATATATTAATTGATGGCGGATATGAATCTGAGGTAGCCAGAGTAAGTAATACATCCCCAATGTCACAAGAAAACGTTCAAGCAATTGTAGATACTGCTTTAGCAGGAGAGTATTTAGGGGCAAAACTTATATATCTGGAAGCTGGTAGCGGCGCAAAAATTCCGGTAAATCCAATTATTGTTAAGGCCGTAAAGAATGAAATTAGTATTCCTTTAATTGTTGGAGGTGGAATAAAAACCGAAGTACAAAAACAACAAGCTTATAATGCCGGAGCAGATATGGTGGTTATGGGAACAGCATTTGAAAATAATTAATGTATGAATCAACTTATCGATTTCTTTCTGGATCCCTATCAATCCTATTCTACAGCACAAATTTTATTAGAAGTAATCGCAGCTATTTTAGGGATATTAAGTGTATGGTTCGCCAGAAAACTAAATATTTTAGTGTATCCAACCGGAATTATTAGCACTGGTTTGTATGCATATTTGCTCTTTGGATGGCAATTATATGGTGATATGATTATTAACGTATATTACTTTATTATGAGTCTGGTTGGATGGCATATATGGACTAGAAAAGTTGACGCTACTCATTTTACACCAATAACACAAATGAAGTCTTTAGATATTAAGCTATCTGTTATAATTTTTATTTTGGCTTTTATGGGTATCATCATTATATATAATTTTAAACCTTATATTAATAGTGGTTTTAATTCGGCTTATTTACTTAGTAATTATCAGTATACAATAACAGATTATCTCGATGCTTTTACAACAGGTACAGCATTTGTGGCTATGTGGCTAATGGCAAAGAAGAAAATACAACATTGGATTTTTTGGATTGTCACGAATATAGTCGCAATTCCATTATATTTTGTATTTAAAAAACATGGGGTCACAGGAATTCAATACATAATATTTTTAATTTTTGCCGTTTTAGGATTAAAAGAATGGAAACAAAGTTTAAACAAGCAAAATCAGACTGCGTAAAAGTAGTTCTTTTTGGTCCCGAATCTACTGGAAAAACTACACTTGCAAAGCAATTAGCTAGATACTACAATTCGGTTTGGGTACCCGAATACGCCCGCGAATATTTACAAAATAAATGGAATAATGATCGTAAAACCTGTGAACCGAAAGATTTAATACCCATTGCAAAAGGACAAATTCAACTTGAGAATGAATTAGCTAAAAAAACCGAAACTATATTAATTTGTGATACCGATTTGTTAGAAACCAAAGTGTATTCTGAGGAATACTATTCTAATTCCTGTGATCCCATTCTTGAGAAATACGCTCTTGAAAATTCTTACGATTTGTATTTTTTAACTTATATTGACATACCTTGGGAACAAGACATTCTTCGTGATAAACCCAATGAAAGAGAAAAAATGTTCAAAGCTTTTGAAGATACATTAGTAAAATATAAAAGACCATATGTAATATTAAAGGGAAGCAAAAAAGAACGTTTACAAGAAGCTGTAAAACATATAAATAGTATACTAAAAAGGAAATATTGAATTTTACCAAAGGAGATATTCAACAGATAAAAGATCAGGGATTAACAATTGAAAATGTTTATAGACAAATTGAAACTTTTTCTCAAGGAATTCCATTTGTAGAAATTTTAACTGCTGCTTCAGTAGGTAATGGGATAGAGAATATCATTTATAAAAACCAACAAAAATTGGTGAATTATTATGAATCAAAGAAAGATAATTTAGATATTGTAAAATTTGTCCCGGCTTCGGGGGCGGCAACTAGAATGTTTAAAATTTTACATCAATATTTAGAAACATTTAATCCCGAAAAAGAAAAACTGAATTCCTATTTAAATATTGGGAACAAAGAAATGATTTCCATATTTATCAGTTCAATTAAAGATTTTGCATTTATTAGTCCACTTAGAAGAAAAATACGAGAATTATATCCAGATTATAAGCGCGGAAAAAAAGGATTGCGCATCTATAGGTTGATTGAAACCTTATTAGAAGAAAAAGGATTAAACTTTAATAATTTACCAAAGGGACTAATTCCATTTCATAAATATAAAAAATACGCTACTACAGCATTTGAAGAACAATTATATGAAGCAGCTTTTTATGCTTCGGTAAAAGATGATGTCTATTTACATTTTACTTTTTCACAGAAACATGTTCCCTTTTTTAAGGAGAAATCTAAAGCTATAATGAATAGAGTCACCAAAAAAACAAAAACTGTATTTCATATTTCATATTCATTTCAGAAAAAGGAAACAGATACCATTGCAGTGAACAAAAACAATTTCCCTTTTAGGGATGAACAGGGAATGTTGATATTTCGCCCTTCGGGTCATGGCGCTTTGTTGAACAACCTAAATGAGGTTGATGCCGATATAATATTTATTAAAAACATAGACAATGTTGTGGCCGAAGAATATGTTGAAGGCATTGCTTTTTACAAAAAAGTACTGGCTGGGAAATTACTTTGGCTTCAAGAGAAAATATTTTTATATTTAAAAAAGATATCAAATGAAAAATGTAGCCAAGAATCCTTGAGAGAGATAAAATCTTTTCTTTGGAATGAGTTGAATATTAAAGATATTCCAAATGAAATTCAGAATATTGAACGAATATTGAACAGACCCTTGAGAGTATGTGGAGCTGTAAAAAATACGGGAGCAACTGGAGGAGGTCCCTTTTGGATTAAAAATAAAAATGGAACAACATCACTCCAAATTGTGGAAATATCACAAATTAATACTCAGGAATCCCATCAGGAATCGATAGTTAATGAAGCTACCCATTTCAATCCCGTAGATATTGTATGTGGAATAAGAAATTATAAGGGAGGAAAGTTTGATTTATCAAAATACACAGACCCTAAATCAGGGATAATTACTAAAAAGTCGCTAGGCGGAAAATCTTTAAAAGCACTTGAACTCCCCGGATTGTGGAATGGTGCCATGGCGGAATGGAATACTGTTATTATTGAAGTTCCTTTGTATACATTTAATCCCGTAAAAACCATAAATGATTTACTAAAAAAGGAACATCGACCTAATGCCTAATGGATTCTGAAAAAATACTCAGGGAAATTACCTTTAAGGCCGTTAGAAGTGGCGGCCCTGGTGGACAGCACGTAAACAAAACGGCCTCAAAAGTTGAGGTAAAGTTTAATATAAAAGATACACAAGCATTATCTGAAAAAGAAAAAGAAAAGCTATTTGATAAGCTAAGCACAAGAATAACTTCTGAAGGTATTTTAAAACTATCCTGTAGTGAAACAAGAAGTCAACATCGAAATAAGGCTATAGTTATAGATCGACTTTTTGATCTTATTAAAATAAAACTGAAGAATACAAAACTTCGCAAAAAAACAAAGCCCTCAAAAAATGCTATTGAAAAACGATTAATTTCTAAAAAGAATCAGGCCTTGAAAAAAGTAAATCGCAGGCCCCCAAAGATTGATTAATTTACTATCTTTATACCATCTCAAAAGGGGTGCTTTAAAAAGGCTGAGATTACACCCATTGAACCTAGAACAGGTAATGCTGTTTAGGAAATTAAAAAAGTAATGTAATTTTTTACTTTTGAAAATCAATAAAACTTAACTGAGAATAATAACCCCTTTTATTCGTAATAATATTATACGAATGAAAAAGGTATCAATTTTTTGCACATTATTATTTACTGTTGTTTTTGCTGTTGCACAAGAAAAAATTACAGACACAATCAAAGTAGAAATTCTTGACGAAGTTCTTGTTAAAGCCATACGCGTAGATGACGATGCTCCTATCACACATTCCAATGTTAATAAAGAAGAGATAGAGAAACGAAACTTAGGACAAGATATTCCCGTTTTATTGAATTATTTGCCATCTGTTGTTACCACTACAGATGCCGGAGCAGGTGTAGGGTACACCTACATTAGAGTTCGGGGGAGTGATGCATCTCGTATAAATATTACTATCAATGGGATACCTTTTAACGATGCCGAAAGTCAAGGGACCTTTTGGGTAAATATGCCTGATTTTGCATCCTCTATCGAAAGCTTACAATTACAACGAGGAGTTGGAACTTCTACCAATGGATCCGGGGCTTTTGGAGCGAGTATAAATATATTAACCAACGCAATTTCTGAAAATGCTTTTGGAGAAGTAGCAAACACTTTTGGTTCATATAATACCAGAAAACACAATTTAAAATTCAGTACTGGGATAATGAATGAACATTTTGAAATCAACGGGCGACTTTCTAAAATTGTCTCTGATGGGTATATCGACAGAGCGTCTTCTAACCTAAAAGCCTATTTTTTGCAAGGAGCATTTATAAATAAAAATACGCTTATTAAAACAGTAATTTTTGGGGGAAAAGAAATAACCTATCAATCCTGGTATGGTATAGATGCTGAAACTTTAGAAATCGACAGAACCTTTAATCCGGCGGGATTATATACCGATGATGCCGGAAACATTCAATTTTACGATAATGAAATTGACAATTATTCTCAAGACCATTATCAATTACACTGGAATCAGCGATATAACAATAATTGGTCAACTAATCTAGGGTTAAATTATACCTATGGAAGAGGATATTTTGAACAATATAAAGAAGATCAGGATTTTGATGATTACGATTTTGAACCCATTGAGATTGGAGGTGAAATTATCAATACAACTGATTTGATTCGGCGACGGTGGTTGGATAATGATTTTTATGTTGTAAATGCTAATGTCAACTATAAGAAAAAAAAGTTAGATGTTATAACAGGAGCATTTTATAGTTACTATGACGGGGATCATTTTGGCGAGGTGATTTGGGCTCAATTTTCTGGAGGATCTCAAATTAGAGATCGCTATTATTATGGTAATGGTAAGAAAAGAGAGATCACAATTTTCTCAAAAGCATCATATAAAATCAACAACAATTGGAGTATTTATGGAGATTTACAAGAACGGTTAGTATCTTATAAGACTTCCGGATTAACTTCAGACAGAATACCTTTAGAAGTAAATGAAAACTATAATTTTTTTAATCCTAAAGCTGGAATATCTTATAAATTTGACAAAAATAATCAATTGTATCTTTCGTACGGGAAAGCAAATCGGGAACCCAGACGGAGCGATTATGAAAATGGAGTAACAACACCTGAAAATTTAGACGATTATGAATTAGGATGGCGATTTTCTTCAGATAAAACAAAAATTAGCACCAATTTATTTTATATGAATTATAAGGATCAGTTGGTACTTACAGGAGCTATTGATGATGTTGGTGCACCTATTCGTACTTCAGTTGGGAAAAGCTACAGACTAGGTATTGAAATAGATGCAAATATTTCAATAACCAATAATCTGAAACTATTACCTAATATTGCATTAAGTAGTAATCAAAATGTAGGGTTTGTTACTTCTAAAGATGGTGGATTGATTAATTTAGGGAACACGAATATTTCTTTCTCTCCAAATATTATTGCGGGAAATATTTTAGAATATCAACCCATTAAAAATCTTCAACTAATATTACTTTCTAAATTTGTTGGAGAACAATATATGGGCAATATTGACAGTGAAATTTCTATATTGGACAGCTATTTTATTAATGATATAAATATTGTTTATTCCTTAGAAAATGTTTTGTTTGTAAAGGAAATTGTTCTTTCTGGACTGGTAAACAATGTATTTAATGAGGAATATGTTTCCAACGGGTATTTTTTTACATACGATGATGATTTCAGTAACCCGGGAACTATTACTACAGTTGAAGGTGCAGGCTTTTATCCCCAAGCTACCATTAACTTTTTAGTTATGGCAACGATTAAATTTTAGTAAATACGTTTAATTAAAAACGTGCAAATTATCACCGGTCCGTTCTGCTCTATATTGTTGCATAGGAAATAGATTTTCATTTCCTGTATGAACTCCATTCACAATGTTGTATTCGTTAGTATCATTGGTACAAGGACAATTTGCAATAATTCCATCCACTGTCATTTTGGAGCATTCATTTGGAAAATGATTGGGATCACTTAGATCAAAAGCAGTATATAAATCATTATTAACATTATAAATAACAATTCCTCGAATTCCTTGTTGTGTAATAATAAGACTATTTCCGGGAAATTTCAAGGAATTGTATTCCGGCAGGTTTAGATTGAGATTTAGATTTACTAATGGGATTGTTAAATTTGGATTATCACCAGTTTGTCCATCATCACTTTTGCAAGCTAAACAGGCTAAAACAATAAAAACAGCAATTATCTTGTTTTTCATTATTCTTATTAAAATGGGGGTTAAAAGTACAATAAATTACCCAACAAGTTATTTTTTAGTATCTTTGTAACCACAAATCCCGTCCCGTATGGGATTTTTATGTTTAAGTAAAAGTATCCCAAAAGAACAGAATTTTATTAAAAATATCTGTGTGTCTACAAAACCGATTAGGTTATGAGTAAAATATCTTATTATACTGCTGAGGGACTAAAGAAATTAAGAGATGAGCTTAATCAATTAAAGGATGTTGAACGTCCTAAAGCATCACAAGCCATTGCTGAGGCTAGAGATAAAGGTGATTTGAGTGAAAATGCAGAATACGATGCTGCCAAAGAATCACAAGGGATGTTAGAAATGCAAATATCTAAGCTAGAAGAAACCTTATCTAATGCCCGTATTATAGACGAAGCCCAAATAGATGATACCAAAGTATTAGTACATTCTACTGTAAAAATAAAGAACCAAACCGATGGTATGGAAATGGTGTATAAATTGGTTGCAGAAAGTGAATCCGATTTAAAAACGGGAAAGATTTCTGTAGATTCTCCTATTGGGAAAGGATTATTAGGTAAAGAAGTTGGTAATATCGCAGAAATTCTGGTACCTAATGGTGTTTTGAAATTCAAAATCATTGAAATCTCAAGAGATTAGTTATGGCTTCCATTTTCACAAAAATCATAAATGAGGAAATCCCCTGTTATAAAGTAGCTGAGAATGAAGATTTTATTGCATTTTTAGACATTAATCCTAATGCAAAAGGACATACGCTTTGTGTACCTAAGAAAGAAGTAGATAAAATCTTTGATTTAGAAGAAGACACCTACCACCGGTTGATGAAATTTGCAAGAAAAATAGGAATTGCCCTTGAAAAAACTATTCCCTGTAACCGTGTTGGGATAACAGTTATTGGATTAGAAGTCCCTCATGTACATGTACATTTAATTCCAATTAATGAAATGCGTGATATGACCTTTTCTCACAAAATTTCAATGACCCCTGAAGAATTTTTAGATTTAGTAAAAGAAATTCAGAAGAATCTTTAATATTTATCCAAAGGTAACGCAATTTCCATCGTAGTGCCTTTATCTGGTGTACTGATTAAAACTCGTAATCTACCTTTATGGTAATCTTCAATAATGCGTTTTGCCAATGAGAGACCTAATCCCCAACCACGTTTTTTTGTCGTAAAACCAGGAGCAAATATTTTTGAAAAATGTCTTTTAGGAATTCCTTTTCCTGAATCTGAAACCTTTATTATAGCATTTTTAGCATTCGCTTCAATAGTGATTGTTATTCTTCCTTTACCCTTCATGGCATCAATACCATTTTTCACAAGATTTTCAATGGTCCACCCATATAACTGCGAATTTATTTTTACGTATAAAGGAGAATCTGGTAATATTAAAGTAAAATCAATTAATTTTGAAGTCCTGCTTTTTAAATATTCAAAAGAGGCTTGTGTTTCTGCAACAATATCACTTTTTTTCATAGCAGGTATAGATCCTACTTTCGAAAAACGTTCTGTAATAGTTTGAAGCCTGTCGATATCCTTTTCCATTTCTTCTAGGTATTCTGCGTTTACATGTTCAGATTTCAGGATTTCAATCCAACCAACCAATGAAGATAAGGGTGTACCTATCTGATGTGCGGTTTCTTTTGCCATTCCTGCTAGTAATTTGTTTTGCTCGGCAGATTTCAATGTTTTATAAAAGAAATAGATGGTAGCAAAAAACAACAATATAATAAGAATCATTACTGCAGGATAGTATTTTATTTTGTTGATAATAGGCGAGTTACCATAGTAAATGGTTTGTAATAATTCATCATTATAACGTACTTCAATAGGCTTATATTCAGTTGAAAATTGTTTTATAAGTTTAAGTGTATCAATATTTTTCTTTGAGATATTACGAGCATCATAGCTATTTTCTTTATGACTAAATAAAATCATGGGAGTGGTTGTATTACTTTGCAGGACACTTAATACTGTTTCACTAACTACTACTTCAGAATCTGTAATATTATTTTGTTGAACCTCAAATTGTGCCTCAGCCCATAGTTGCATTTTATTCCTTTCGTTCTCTTTTAACTGTTTAAAGAAAGCAAAAGTATTCCACATTATCAGACTAATAATAAAGAGTGAGACAAGAAAGAAAAACCAACGGGTAAGAGCGGTATTTTTTAACATATAGATATCCTTTTCGGATTTAAATATAAAGGAAATATGTTAATATTATTGTGTAAACATATTTTTACAAGCTATATAGTTTGGGTACATTTGCAAACAATGATTTCCATTAAGCCAAAAGACATTAGTATAGGGCAATTACACAGTTATTTACTGGGAGCTGTTTCTCCCCGGCCTATTGCTTTTGCAAGTACAGTAGATAATAAGGGTAATGTAAACTTGTCTCCCTTTAGTTATTTTAATGTTTTTAGTGCGAATCCTCCCGTGATGATATTTTCTCCGGCAAGAAGAGTACGTAATAATACCTCTAAGCATACCCTGGAAAATGTTTTGGAAACTAGTGAGGTGGTTATTAATATTGTAAGCTATGCTATAGTACATCAAATGTCATTATCTTCTACAGAATACGCTGAAGGGGTTAATGAATTTATAAAGGCTGGTTTTACTGAAGTACCTTCAGATATTGTAAAACCTCCCCGTGTTGGTGAATCACCCGTTCAATTTGAATGTAAAGTAAAGGATGTAATAGCATTAGGAACTGAAGGTGGTGCAGGAAATCTGATAATTGCTGAAGTTGTAAAACTACATATAAAAGAAAATATACTAGATTCAAAAGGGAGAATAGATCCAATGAAAATTGACACAGTTGCACGAATGGGAGGAAACTGGTACAGTCGCGCCAAATCAGGAATATTTGAGGTGCCAAAACCCCTATCAACTATGGGAATAGGTGTAGATGCATTACCCGATTCTTTTTTGAAAAGTAACGTGCTTACCGGAAACGATCTTGGAATGCTTGGCAATGTGGAAAACCTGCCTTCAGAAGAAGATGTGGAAACTTTTGTAAGTTCTTCAGACGAATATAAAGACTTAATTACTTCAGGGAATATTTGGGAAATACATAAAAAAGCACAAGAATTTCTTCAAAATAAAAATGTAATGAAAGCTTGGAAACTTTTATTGGCAAAATAATTATAGTAATAAAATATTGATAGGAATAATAAATAAAAATAATGGAAATACAAGGAAAGATAAAAAAGATAGATGAAACTAAGACCTACGGAAGTAATGATTTTAGAAAACGTGAAATGGTAATTACTACCGTGGAACAATATCCACAACATATTTTGATTGAATTTATACAAGATAAAACCGATTTACTTGACAATTTTAAAGTAGATCAAAATGTTAAGATTAGTATAAATATAAGGGGACGAGAGTGGACAAACCCAGAGGGAGAAGTAAAATATTTCAACTCTATTAACGGATGGCGTATCGAAAATATTGAACAGACTGAATCTCAGGAAATGCCACCCTTACCTTCGGAAGAGGCTTTTGAACCTACTACCGATATAGATGATAAAGAACACGACGATTTACCATTCTAAAAAGCACTACATAAGATAACTTCAACTTCGCTCTTTGAACATGTTTCGTTGAGCAGGGTTGGAATAAGTATTGCCTGAAGGTTCTTTAGGCATTTTGTATTTTTAACAGATGAACATCACCAAAACTATAGAGAAACTTTTTAAAAGGTTTTTACCCTCTCCTTTTACAATTGCTATTATACTCACTTTGTTGACTATGGTATTAGCTCTAAGTTTTACTGAAGCTCCAAAAGATCAATCTCATTTATTTGCAGTATTATCATATTGGGAAAATGGGATATGGAATAATGATTTATTGGTGTTCGCCTATCAAATGATGCTTATTTTGGTTTTGGGGCATATCTTGGTGTTAAGTAAGCCCATGAATTTTGGTATTGAAAAACTTACCAATCTAGTTAACAATACCTCCAATGCTGTCTTATTAGTAAGCTCAGCAACCATGATAGTATCTTTTTTTAATTGGGGTTTAGGATTGATATTTGGAGCAATCATGGCACGTAAAGTGGCCGAAGCTGCCCAACTCCGGAATTTTAAAATTAATTATCCCTTAGTAGGTGCATCTGGATATGTAGGATTAATGATTTGGCATGGAGGGATAAGTGGCTCTGCACCTTTAAAAGTTGCTGAAAGTGGTCACCTTACCAGTTTAATGTCTGGAATAAATGATGAAGGTTTAAAATCACAACTCCCCAATTTCATTTCATTTAACGAAACCATATTTAGTAGCGCTAACCTTATTCTATTTGGTGTATTGTTACTAATAATTCCGTTGTTTTTATATCGATTAGGTAAAAAAGTACCTACAACGGAAACAAAGCTACCGATTTATAAAGGCATAATTACAAAGGAAAAAAACCTAAAAGGAGCAGAACGGTTAGATCATTCAAAATTATTTGGTATTGGATTCGGAATACTAATACTTATCGCATTTTTCTATCAATATTTTGACGCTTTAAAGGGTTTAGTAATTACACCCAATATGCTCAACTTTTTTATGTTGGGGCTGGCATTGATATTACACGGGAGTTTTAAAAGTTTTTTAAATGCTGTAGAAGAGGCTATTAAAGGAGCCTCAGGGATATTGATACAATTTCCCCTCTATTTTGGAATTATGGGAATCATGAGAGATAGCGGGATGGTAATACAGATATCAGACTTTTTTGTTTCTATTGCTACACCGATAACACTGCCTATTTTAACTTTTTTAAGTGGAGGTTTAGTTAATATTTTTGTTCCAAGCGGAGGAGGACAATGGGCTATACAAGGTCCTATAGTTATTGAGTCCGCATTAAAATTAGGTGTGCCTTTACCCAAAGCAATAATGGCATTTGCTTATGGTGATCAAATTACCAATATGTTACAGCCATTTTGGGCTTTACCATTGTTGGGAATTACAAAATTAAAAGCTAAGGAAATACTTCCATATACATTAATGTTAATGGTTATAGGAACTATTGTATTCATTGGCGGATTGTTGTTATTGTAAAAAGAATTATGCAATATCTGTCGAAACTCCTTTCCTTTCCTAATGCTGATAAAGCTTCAGAAGAAGGTCTGTTAGCAATAGGGGGAGATCTATCAACAGAGCGATTGTTACTTGCGTATCGTTCCGGAATTTTTCCATGGTACGAAGAGGGTCAGCCCATAATGTGGTGGTGTCCTAACCCTAGAATGGTGTTATTCCTTTCACGATATAAAATTTCTAAAAGTTTGGAGAAGACCATTAATAGCAATACGTTTAAAATTACTTTTAATTCTTGTTTTTCTGAAGTTATCTCAAATTGTTCAAATATAAAACGAGAGGGTCAATCGGGAACATGGATAACACAAAATATGAAAGATGCATACATCGAGTTATACAACAAAGGTCATGCATTATCTGTTGAAGTATGGATTGGTGATGATTTAGTTGGAGGGCTTTATGGGATTGATTTACCAAAATGTAAAGTTTTTTGTGGGGAAAGTATGTTTAGCAAAAAAAAAGATGCTTCTAAAGTTGGGCTTTATTATTTAGTTAATAAACTTAAATCAAAAAATTATATACTTATCGACTGTCAGATGTACACAAAACATTTATCGAGCTTGGGAGCAGAAGAAATATCGAGAAATGAATTCTTAAAATACTTAATTTGAGCAATAATAGTGCAATAAAACGCATTTCATCGAATATATTTGCTTATAAGCTAGGTTATTGCCATATTTACAACTTTAATTTATTTCCCAAATTATGATAAAGACGAACCTATTACTATTTCTAGTTGTTTTTTGTTTATCACTTAATTCCTTTTCACAGAATAGTGCCATGCATAAAATAGACGTAAATAAGGACATTGATGTAGTGAAAGTCTATAAACAAGTTGTGAAAGAAGGCTATGGAACAACTCTAATATATAAAGAGCTTGCGAATGCTTCTTATTTTAAAAGCGACTATGTTGAGGCAAAAATATGGTATGAAAAATTATTTGATGAGGAGAAAACAACAGATAAAACCCTACTATTTCGTTATAGACAATCTTTAAAAGCACTTGGACTTTATAGAGAAACTAATGCATATCTATCTGTTAACACCTCTAATTAGAGTTACACTCATCATATCTGAAACAGCTTATTAAATGATCATTTACCATCCCGGTAGCTTGCATATTGGCATAGATCACTGTAGAACCAACAAATTTAAATCCATGTTTTTTTAAATCTTTACTTATTTTATCACTCAAAGGAGTATTTGCAGGCAAATCATCTAAAGTTTCGAATTTATTAATAATAGGTTTCCCTTTTAGAAATCCCCAGATATAATTACTAAAACTTCCAAACTCTTTCTGAATATTCAAAAAAGCTTGTGCATTTGTAATAGCTGCTTTTATTTTCAGTTTGTTTCGTATAATTCCAGCGTCTTTAATTAATGAGGCGAATTTTTTATCATTGTATTTAGCAATTTTTTTATAATCGAAATCATCAAAAGCTTTCTTAAAATTCTCACGTTTTCTCAATACAGTAATCCAACTTAAACCGGCTTGAAATGTCTCTAATAATAAAAATTCAAAGAGTATAATATCATCATAGACCGGCACACCCCATTCTTTGTCGTGATAGGCAATATATAGAGGGTTATCTCCACACCAAGGGCATCTTTGTTTATTCATTTATTATAAATAGCAGAAACTGAAGATAGTAAGTTTTTTTCAACTAATTCGTCTTATCTGTTATGAAGAAATTAAATAAAACATTACATAAAAATTCTCGAACCTTGGTAGAAGAAAGTCTTAAGAAAGCTATCTCTTATGAGGAATATAGAAGATTGGTTACTAATCACGTAGAAAAAGGAACAAGTTCAGGGCCTAATCAATCTGAAGCTCTTTCGAATTATACATTGCTCAATAATTCAAGAATGAAACGTTTGGATAAAACAATCAAAATTAAGAATGATATTGCTAAGAAATTTCAGAATTATAAAGGTGACCTAACTTGGTTAGTACTCACCGAAAGTTGGTGTGGAGATGCTGCACATTCTATGCCTGTGATGAATAAATTGGCACAACTAACCCCTAATATTGAATTTAAAGTAGTGCAGCGTCATGAAAATGTTGAACTAATGAATGAGTTTCTTACTAATGGAAAAATGGCAATCCCAAAGCTTATAGTTTATGATAATAATAAAAATGAAGTAATTAACAATTGGGGTTCAAAACCTTCGAAAGTGGTTGAAATGATTGAAGATATTAAGAAAATCCAAGGCACATTAACTTCGGAGTTTAAAATGGAACTTCAGGTTTGGTATAATAAAGATAAAGGAGAAAATATTTCTGAAGATTTATCAAAGCTATTAAATTAACTTACTACTGTCCTGGAAAAATATAAGTGATTGACCCCAATTGTTTAGGTTTGTTTTCTGCAATTGTAAAACGAGCTTTTTTAGCATAAATAATTGCATTCTCAATTAAACATACATTGGAAGTAGTCGAAGCATTTTTATTAAATGAAGTATTTATAACATTGCCTAAATTAGATACTGTAATGTGTAACACTACTTTACCAAAACTATCGCAAGTATAAACCGGGTTAGGAAAATATAAAGCTTTTCGATCTAATAAATGATAGGTGTTAGTACTGTTTCGGTTATTGGAATTATTTAATGAAACCGTTTTGTTTTTATTATTAACGGCATTGGATTTATCTATATTAATAATGATGATTTTAGAATTTAAACTTTCAATAGCATCATTCATTTCAGCGAGCTTATCTTCGGTGTTTTCTAAAAGTTCAATTCGTTCGTTTTCTATTTCAGCAATAAATTTTTCAGCTTCATTATAAGCTTTGTGAGTTTCTATTTTTAGATTTTTGGCAGAAAGAAGAGCTAAATCTAATTCTTCAATGAGAATTTCTTCTTGAACATATTCTAATTCATATAATTTTTCATCAACTTTTTTATTATTAGATAATTCAACGATATACATCATTAAAATTAAATTCCCAACAAGTAATGAAGCAATTAAAAAAGCGCGGTATGAATAGTTCAAGTTCATATTCGAAAATACGAATTTTTACACAAAACACTTTTTTTTACACAAATTTCAGAATATTGATATATCCCTTAAATTTACAGATTTGAAAACATTTAATCTAATGTTGTTTCAAAATCAGAAATACTAATAGCATTTTCCACCAATAAGTTACCAATTTTTGTTCTTCTTAATTCAATAAGATGAGCTCCGTTGATGAGTTTTTTGCCAAAATCATGAATTAACGAACGAATGTAGGTTCCTTTACTGCAAACTACTCTAAAATTTATTTTTGGGAGATCAATTTTGGTGATTTCAAATTCTGAAATAGTTACAGAACGCATGGGAATCTCTACTTTTTCACCACTTCGGGCATATTTGTATAATCGTTTACCGTCTTTTTTTAATGCTGAAAAAACAGGAGGTTGTTGCTGTATTTCACCAATTAAATGCACGGTAGCAGCTAGTATTTTTTCTTCAGTAATCCCTGAAATATCAAAGGTTTTATCAATCGCTGTTTCCAAATCGAAACTTGGTGTAGTGGCGCCTAAAGTAAATGTTCCAGTGTATTCTTTTTCTTGTGTTTGGTAGGTTTCAATCTTTTTGGTGAATTTTCCAGTGCAAAGTATAAGTAAACCAGTAGCCAAAGGATCTAATGTTCCGGCGTGACCCACCTTGATTTTCTTCAAACCAAATTTTTGTTTTATCAGCCATCGCACTTTATTTACCACTTGAAAAGAAGTCCAATAAAGAGGTTTATCAATTAGCAGTACTTTTCCTTCTTTGTAGGCTTCAACAGTATTCATAATTAGGTATAAAAACTAACAATAATGGCGGTCAATCCTACCAAAACACAATAAATGGCAAAATAAGTGAGCTTACTTTGTCGGACTATTTTTATCATCCAGGTACAAGCAATCAAACCACATATAAAGGCCGCTGCAAATCCTAGTCCTAAGTTTGTAAAATTTATAGTTTCAGAAAATAGATCACCACTATAAACATCTTTAGCAATCTTTCCGAAGATAAGAGGTACTACCATTAAGAACGAAAAACGCGTGGCATTACGTTTATCGTTTCCAAGTAATACAGATGTAGATATAGTTGCTCCACTTCGTGAAATCCCAGGAAGCATAGCAATTGCTTGTGAAATACCAATAATAAATGCATTGCTGTTTGAAACTTTTTTGCTTGTTCTTTTAGAGCGATCTGCTAACCAAAGCAATAAGGCAGTAATAAGTAACATAGTTCCTACAAAGGCAATATTACCTCCAAAAAAGGATTCCAATTGTTCTTCAAAAAAAAGACCAACCAATACAGCGGGAATCATAGAAATAATAATTTTTACAGAAAATTGAGTTGGTGAATTCCAGTTGAAACTCAATAATCCATAAAGTATTTTCCAAACATCCTTTCTAAAAACTACTAAAGTACTTAATGCAGTTGCGAAATGTAGTACTATGGTAAATAATAAGCTGTCCTCGGGGATAGAGTTGTCGCCTAAAATAGCTTTTCCCAATTCGAGATGACCACTGGATGAAACAGGCAAAAATTCGGTAAAGCCCTGAACAATTCCAAGAATAATGGCATCTAAGCTGTCCATACATTATTTTTACTTGTTTGGATTCAATAAAATGGCGTAAATTTCAATACTAAAACCCAGGAGGATAAGTGCAGGAGCCAAACGAATGCGACGCCAGCTATAGATTTCGGGATTAAAAACGTTAGGGTCGTCACTTCCACCTCCTGCCATTAGGATGAATCCCAAAGCAATAAAAGCAATCCCGATGAGCATAAATTTATAGTTCTTTCGGCGGAAAATAAATTCTTCTTTAAAAGATTCTTTGCGTTTTTTCTCTCCCATTAGTTTATTCTATTTCAATAAAACAACTTCGATATTCACTTCAAATTCCACAAAATATCCCAATGTTTCGATTGAATTTTTAGTTAAGTGCAAGGTAACTTTTTTATTTAAAATCCAGATCTCATATTTTCAATTGCGAGTACCTTTTGTTTAAGGTGTTTAATAATATAATTCATCACTACGTAAATTCAGAAAACGATTTGTAGCAAAAAAAGTACTTATCCAAGTAATAAATACTCCCATTAAAAAGATAAAAACAAACAATACGATTAGTAAGGTTTTGTCTTCTACTAAATTTAAATCTGTAAAACTTTTATTGAGTAAGTATAAAACAAATCCCATTCCTAACATAGCTAAAAAAGAACCTAGAATTCCTAATTTAACACTTCTCCATACAAAAGGGCGTCTTATAAATTGTTTGGTTGCCCCTACCATTTGCATAGTTTTAATAGTAAATCGTTTTGAATATACCGATAGCCGTATAGAACTATTAATTAATATTACAGCTATAAATAGTAATATACCGCTAATTACCAGTACCCAAAAGCTTATTTTTTTTGCATTATCATTAAGAAGTACAATCAAGGGTTTGTCGTAAACTACTTCATCAACAAAATCTTTCGCGATAAGTTCGGCATTGATTTCTTCGAGTTTTTCTGGTGAAACATAATCGGCTAATAAATATACATCGATACTGTTTTGTAGGGGATTATACCCCAAAAACTCTATAAAATTTTCGCCTATGGTTGCACTATGTTCTTCGGCAGCCTGTTCTTTTGAGATAAATTCGGCAGATTTGGTATATTCTGACAATGCCAAACTTTGTTTAAGCTGGGTTATCTCAACCTCTTTAGCGCTATCTTTTAAATATACAGTAAGTACAATTTTCTCCTTAAAGTGGTCTGCAACTTTTTTAGTGTTAAGAACTAATAAACCAAGTAAACCTAATAAGAATAATACTAAGGAAATACTAATAACAACTGAAAAATAAGAAGAAAATAACCTGCGTTTTTGATATTTTTCAAACGAAGACGACATATTTTTTTATTGGTGTTGGTTCGTAAAAATACAATGATTTTTATATCTATTACAAATTACGATATAACAACGATTAAACTTTTGTCTTTCGTACAATACTCTTAAATTTGCTCTTCCAAGAAATCGAGCTTGATGAGCAAATATCACTTTAATAATATAGAAGCTAAATGGCAAAAATACTGGGCAGAAAACCAAACTTTTAAAGCTCATAACCAAAGCGATAAGCCCAAATATTATGTATTGGATATGTTTCCGTATCCTTCGGGATCTGGGTTACATGTAGGGCATCCATTAGGTTATATTGCCAGTGATATTTACGCGCGATACAAACGTCACAAAGGTTTCAATGTCTTGCATCCTCAGGGATATGATTCATTTGGACTTCCCGCAGAGCAGTACGCCATTCAATCCGGACAACATCCTTCTAAAACTACTAAAGAGAATATATTACGATATAGAGAACAGTTAGATAGGATTGGATTTTCATTCGATTGGAGCAGAGAAGTGCAAACATCAAACCCAGATTATTACAAATGGACTCAGTGGATATTTATTCAATTATTTGAATCTTGGTATTGTAATAAACATGAACAAGCCTTTCCAATTTCCGAATTGATAAAATTATTTGAAGAAGAAGGAAATATATTAATAAATGTAAGATGCGGGATAAAACTTCCTGACTTCACATCGAAATCCTGGAATGGTTATTCTGAAGAAAAAAAACAAAAAATACTATTAAATTACCGCCTTACTTATTTAGCTGAGACCGAAGTGAATTGGTGTCCGGAATTAGGAACCGTTCTTGCCAATGATGAAATTGTGAATGGCATATCAGAGCGTGGTGGATATCCGGTGATTAGAAAAAAAATGACCCAATGGAGTATGCGTATTTCTTCGTATGCAGAACGTTTATTAAAGGGATTGGATAAATTAGATTGGAGTGATTCCATTAAAGAAATACAACGAAACTGGATAGGAAAATCTATTGGAGCTTCGGTAATGTTTAGGGTGAGTAATGAAAATCAAGAATTTCAAGGTGCAACTATTAACACCTTTACTACCCGCCCCGATACTATTTTTGGTGTTACTTTTTTAACACTGTCTCCAGAACATGAATTGGTCGATAAAATAACAACTATTGAGCAACGTCATGATGTAGGAAAGTATATTGAAGCTTCTGCTAAGAAAAGTGAGCGTGAACGAATGGCCGATGTAAAAAATATCACCGGTGTCTTTACCGGTGCTTATGCCAAACATCCATTAACCAAAAAATCCATACCAATTTGGATAGGAGACTATGTAATGGCAGGTTACGGAACAGGTGCTGTAATGGCGGTACCTTGTGGAGATCAAAGAGATCATGATTTCGCAAGACATTTTAATATTCCAATTGTAAACATTTTTGAAGGGATTGATGTTTCTGTAGAAGCCTTTGTAAATAAAGAGGAAACCATCATCACTAATAGTGATTTCATAAACGGGTTATCATATGAAGAAGCAACTCAAAAGGTAATTGAAAAATTAGAAAGTATAGAACGGGGAGCTATGGAGATAAATTATCGTTTGCGTGATGCTGTTTTCTCAAGACAACGATATTGGGGAGAACCCTTTCCAGTGTACTACAAAGAAGGTTTGCCTCAAATGATAGATATAAAACATTTGCCCATTCAATTACCCGAAGTAGAAAGATATTTACCTACTAAAACGGGAAATCCCCCTTTGGGTCGTGCTGAGGTTTGGGCTTGGGATACAAAAAAAAACGAAGTAGTGCCAAACAACAAGATCGATTACAAAAGCGTTTTTCCTCTTGAGCTCAACACAATGCCTGGCTGGGCGGGAAGTAGCTGGTATATGTTTCGTTATATGGATGCACATAATAAAGAGGTATTTGCTTCAAAAGAGGCAATGGACTATTGGGAAAATGTAGATTTATATATTGGCGGGAGTGAACATGCTACAGGACATTTATTATACAGTCGTTTTTGGGTAAAATTTTTATTCGATCGGGGATTTTTAAAAGTGAATGAACCTTTTAAAAAACTTATCAATCAAGGTATGATCCTGGGAGAGAGTGCTTTTGTTAATCGTATTGATGGGAAAAACCAATTTATTACAGAAAGTAAACTAGGAAATTTAATTGTTCAACCTATCCAAACAGATGTCTCGTTTGTTAATAATTCAAATGAACTAGACATAGACGCTTTTAAAAAATGGCGACCAGAATTTAAGGATGCAAAGTTTATAACTGAAGATGATGGGACATTTAAAGTAAGTCGTGAAGTCGAGAAAATGTCCAAGTCCAAATACAATGTAGTTAACCCCGATGATATTTGTGAGCAATACGGTGCTGATAGTTTACGTATGTACGAGATGTTCTTAGGCCCTTTGGAACAAGCCAAACCTTGGAACACTGCTGGGATAACAGGAGTGCATTCTTTCCTTAAAAAGTTGTGGAAACTTTATCATAATGGAGCTGGGGAAAGTTTTTTGGTTTCAGATGATCCTGCTACAAAAGACAGTTTAAAAATATTACATAAAACCATAAAAAAGGTAGAAGAAGATATTGAGAACTTCAGTTTTAATACTTCGGTATCTACATTTATGATTGCAGTAAATGAGCTTAGATCACAAAAATGCAATCACAAAGTAGTATTAGAACCATTATTGATTTTACTTTCTCCCTATGCTCCTCACATAGCTGAAGAATTATGGAACAAGTTAGGTAATAATGAAAGTATTTCTAAAGCTCCTTTTCCAGTTTTTGATGAGAAATACCTTATTGAAAACACTAAAGAATACCCTATTTCGTTTAATGGGAAAATGCGTTTTACCATGGAATTGTCTCTTGATTTAAGCAAGGATGAGATTGAAACTGCCGTTATGGCACACGAGAAAACGAAGCATTATTTGAAGGGACGTAAACCTGATAGGGTGATTGTAGTACCCGGTAAAATCGTAAATATTGTAGGATAATTTTCAGCATAGTTTTTGCAACGGCTTAATTTAAATTAATCAATAAAGAAATGTTAGGATATTATATATTGGCAGGCGCTATTTTTATAGTGAGTATGTATGTGAGTAATAGACTTAAAAGCAAGTTTAAAAAATACTCAAAGATTCAATTACAAAATGGAATGAGCGGTAAAGAAATCGCTGAAAAAATGCTTTCAGATAACAGTATTAACGATGTTCAAGTGGTATCTGTACAAGGAAAACTAACAGACCATTACAATCCACTTACAAAAACTGTAAATCTCAGTGAATCTGTTTATTTGCAACGCAATGCAGCAGCTGCAGCTATTGCGGCCCACGAGTGTGGACATGCGGTACAACATGCAACAGCCTATAGTTGGCTCATGTTAAGATCTAAAATAGTACCTGCAGTTGGAGTTTCCAGTAAGCTTTCAAATTTTATAATCATGGCAGGCCTTATATTATCCTTTTCGGGGTCGGTGATTGGCATATCAATTTTCTTGGTTGGAATTGCTTTGTTTGCAATTACAACATTGTTTACATTTATTACACTTCCTGTAGAGTTTGATGCTAGTAACAGAGCTTTGGCCTGGTTGGAAGCGAATAATATGGTAACTGCAGAAGAACATGCGGGTGCTAAAGACGCACTTAAATGGGCAGCAAGAACTTATGTTGTAGCAGCATTGGGATCGTTAGCAACCTTACTTTATTTTATAAGTATATTTATGGGGAGACGGTAGCATTATCCCCAAGATTATCGGGATTGTAACCTAAATACTTTGTTTTTTGCTCATTAAAAGTGATTCCAAATGATTCAAGTTCATTTAAGATAGGCTCATACACTTCACGAGCTATGGGTCTTTGCACACCCCATGTTGTAATTTCTTTATTTAATATTTTTATAGATATAATAGCTACTGGTAATCCCACGGTTTTAGCCATAGCTGTATAAGTTTGATCGTCACCAAGAATAACCATATAGCTATCTATTTGTTGTTTTTCCCCGTCTTTTTCATAACCAAACTTATGATACATGACGATCATATCTTTATCATTTTCAGCAAGAGTCCATTTATCCATTAATATTTTCTGAAGAGCCTTTGCAGGAGTTGCGTTTTTTATACCAATGGTTTTTTTAGAATTAAAAATATCCAACTCCTCCAGTTTTTCCCACCTTAGATCATCTTGATCGATTTTTAAGTTATGACGTAATTTAAGCTCCACAGAATCTGTTGGAGAATAAGGTAAAAATAAGTTTACAAATTGACGATAGGATAATTTTTCAGAATTAGGAATGGTATAGCTGTCATCGGTCATTCCTAGTTGTACAAACATATTCCAAGATTTACTAAAGCCAACTCTACGGATAGTTCCGCGGTACAGTGTAAGAATATCTTTAAAACCATAAATAGAATGATACTTTAACGAATTTCTATTGGCATAAACTTCAAATTTACCGTAGCCTTCAATATTGATTATTTCTGTTCTTCTAAACAATCGGTGATAGGGAATGTACTTATATTTACCCTCTTGAATAAATTCTGCAGCACCACCTTGTCCTGCTAATACCACATTTCTGGGATTCCAAGTAAATTTGTAGTTCCAAAGGTTATTATCACTTTCCGGAGCAATAAGTCCTCCTGTGAACGATTCAAATAATAATAATTTTCCACCTTTATCCCTAATTCTATCAATCACACGCATAGCACTCATATGGTCAAGTCCAGGATCAAGACCTATTTCATTCATGAACACCAAACTTTTGGCCTTAGCTTCTTCATCGAAGCTTTGCATTTCTTTATTAATATAGGAAGCAGTTACCAGATGTTTTTTGTATCTGATACAATCTTTTGCAACTTCCGCGTGGAAACGTGCAGGAAGCATAGAAATTACTAAATCACAGCTTTTTATAGCCACTCTTCTTTGTTTTTCATTTGTAACATCTAATAATATTCCATTAGCATTGGGATGGCCTTCGGTAAATTTTTGAACAGATTCTAATGATTTATCACCGATAGTGATAAAAAGATTTCCAGATTGAGATTTGTTGAGCAAATATTGTATTAAGCTTGTAGCGGATCTTCCTGCTCCAATAATTAAAATGTTCCTCATTTGTGTTGTTTTCGTAAATTTGAAAAATTGTTTAAAACAAAGACGAAAATACTAAATTTTATATGTTTCTTATGAGGGATTTTAATAAAAAAATTGTGATTGTGGCCTCCGTTTTTGGAGCTATAACCATAGCTATTGGAGCATTTGGAGCTCATGTCTTAAAAGAATTTATAAGTGAAAAGGCATTGACTAGCTTTGAAACCGGCGTACAGTATCAAATGTATCATGTGTTAGCTATTTTAATACTGGGTTTTACAGATGTAATCCCTTCGAATACCCAAAAATTGGTATTCCGTATTTTATTTTTGGAATAATTCTCTTTTCCGGGTCAATTTATTTCCTTTCATTAAATGAAATACTTCCATTTAATTCAGATGTACTTGGTTTTATTACTCCAATAGGAGGGATGTTTTTTATAATCGGCTGGTTGCAATTAGGATATGGTCTTCACAAATCAAAAAGTCAATAAATCTGTGAAAATAAAATGGCTATCTATAATAGATTTATTATTTTTGTACTCCTCAACAATTAAAATGAGTTATGGTCGGTAAAAACCAAACTACAAAAATAATTTCGTTGGATAGTTACGGAATCAGAAATGCGATAATACACTATCAACTTACCTCCTCAGAACTTCATAACGAAACAATAAAGAAAGGGCAAGGCAAAGAAGCAAACAGTGGCTCTCTTGCTGTGAATACAGGTGAATTTACAGGAAGATCACCTATGGATCGTTTTATTGTAAAAGATGAGGTAACTCAAGACAAGGTATGGTGGGGAAAAATAAATATTCCTTTTTCTCCTGAAAAATTTGATGCACTTTATGATAAGGTTACAAACTATCTTTCTAATAAGGAGGTATATGTACGTGACAGTTATGTTTGTGCAGACAATGAATATAGGCTAAATATTAGACTGATCAACGAATATCCGTGGTCTAATATGTTTGCATTTAACATGTTTTTACGTCCAACAAAAGGAGAATTAAAATTATTCGATCCCGAATGGATTGTTGTAAATGCTCCGGGATTTAGAGCAGAAGCAGTGATTGATGGTACACGTCAGCATAATTTTGCTATATTAAATTTTTCGAGAAAAATTGCACTTATAGCAGGTACAGGTTATACAGGAGAAATTAAAAAAGGTATTTTTTCTGCTTTAAATTTCATTCTTCCTGTTTTCAAAAATACGCTACCTATGCATTGCTCTGCAAATGTTGGAGAAAATGGAGAAACCGCAATTTTCTTTGGTTTATCAGGTACAGGAAAAACAACTTTATCTGCAGATCCAAAACGTAAATTAATAGGAGATGATGAACATGGGTGGACTGTAGAGAATACTATCTTTAATTTTGAGGGGGGATGCTATGCTAAAGTAATTAACCTTTCGGCAGAAAAAGAGCCCGATATTTTTAATGCCATAAAATCGGGAGCAATTTTGGAAAATGTGATTATGGATGAAAATGGAGAGGTAGATTTTGAAGATAATTCAATCACTCAAAACACACGTGTAAGTTATCCTATATATCATATTAATAATATTCAGATTCCTTCAATAGGAAGAAATCCCAAAAACATTTTCTTTTTAACTGCTGATGCTTTTGGTGTGTTGCCTCCAATATCCAAGCTTACTCCCGGGCAGGCTGCATATCACTTTATTAGTGGATATACGGCCAAAGTAGCAGGAACTGAAGCAGGAATAGAAGAACCACTTCCAAGTTTTTCTGCATGTTTCGGATCACCATTTATGCCCTTACATCCTATAAAATATGCCGAAATGTTAAGTCAAAAAATGCAGGATGCAGGGGTCAATGTATGGTTGGTAAATACAGGTTGGACAGGGGGTCCTTATGGAGTTGGTAACCGAATGAAATTAAAATATACACGTGCTATGATCACTGCCGCACTAGATGGGGATTTGGATATGGTTAGGTATGAAAAACATCCGGTTTTTGGACTTAATGTTCCACAAAATTGTGTTCATGTACCTTCTGAAGTATTGAATCCTAGAAATACTTGGGAAGATAAACAAGCTTACGACAAAAAAGCAGAAGAATTAGCAGCTTCATTTAAAGATAATTTTGTAAAATTTGAAGATTATGCTAACGAGGAAATTCTTTCGGGAGCACCAATTATCATAAAAAAAATTACTAATCACAAATAATAAAGGCTTGCAAAATGCAAGCCTTTATTAATGTGAATTGAAAGGTTATTACTTTCTTTTATTTGCTTCTTTAATATATTTTTCAAGAGCCATAGTCATTGATGGTGTCTCAGGAGTTGGTGCTTTAATATCTATACGTAGCCCCTTATCTGTAGCTGCTTGTACTGTTGTGTTTCCAAAAACTGCGATACGGGTGTTGTTTTGTTCGAAGTCCGGAAAATTTTCAAATAGAGATTTGATACCACTTGGACTAAAAAATACAAGAATATCATAATATACATTTTCTAAATCAGACAAATCACTCACCACAGTCTTGTAAAATGTAGCCTGTTTCCAAGAAACACCCAATTCATTAATTAATTCGGGAATTTGAGGTTTTAATTTATCTGATGAAGGAAGTAAAAACTTTTCGTTTTTATACTTTTTAATCAGAGGTAAAAGCTCTTGAAAAGTTCTTTTTCCAACATAGATTTTACGTTTGCGATACACTACATATTTCTGAAGATAGAAAGCTACTGCTTCACTTTGACAAAAGTATTTCATTGTATCCGGCACCTTGAAACGTAACTCTTCAGCTATTCTAAAATAGTGGTCTACGGCATTCCTGCTAGTTAATATAATTGCTGTAAAATTGTTTAAGTCAACTTTTTGGATACGGACTTCTTTACCAGAAACACCTTCTACATGAATAAAAGGTATGAAGTCTATTTTCACCTTTTGCTTTTCAATTAAATTGAAGTAAGGAGAATTTTCTACTTTAGGTTCGGGTTGAGAAACCAAAATAGTTTTCACTTTCATAAGTTGCAATTTTAATCATCACCTTTATTATACCAGTACTTTATATAGTATTATATAAGGTGAAATTTCGAGTGCGCAAAGATACAAAATAAAATAAAAGAAATTGCTATAAATAAAATTTCTATTGGATTTGTAGTTATAAAACAAAGCGATACTATTAAATAATAAGATGCTTCCGGCAAAGTAAAGCAGAGTGTTAAAGTTGGGTTTTATGATAAAAAAAAAGATAAGATTACCAATAAAAATAAAAAGAGATAATAGATTTCTATAACTTAATTTTTGATAAAGATATCGGTTAATAACAGACTCTAAAGAAAAAACAGTTCCAATAATTTTTTCTATGATTAGTTTCACTAAAATAAAAACAGTATAAACAGTACAAATTTGTAGATATAGCCAAGAATTCATTTTAGCGTCTTCAGAAAAAAACAAGTAAATAAATAAGGATACAGATATAATCTGAAATAAAAAAAGTAATACATTAAAAGGATGTATAATATTATCACTCTTACCTTGAACTAAAAAATATTTATTGGTTAAAGGCAGTATGATAAACTCATCAAAACGTTTGGGATATATCAACTTTGTGATAGCCAGAAGAACAAAACTACCTACCAGTATAATGGTAATCCAATCTAAGGATTCCAATGATCTTTCTACGTATTGCAATTTCAAATATTTATAGTTTGAAAGGTACAGTAATTAAACATTTCATCATGTAATTTTTTTAATTTAAAAATGAAATAAAAAATTCAAGTTAGTTTCATTCCAATATTATTAATCGAAAAAAGGTACATTTGTCCAAAATTGAGAATATGTCCGATGCCCTGGTGATTATACCTACTTTCAACGAAATTGAAAACATTGAACTTTTAATAGTTAATATTTTTTCATTACCACGGGAGTTCAATATTTTGGTGGTTGATGATAATTCTCCTGATGGAACAGCAAATGTTGTTCAATTACTCATAGGAAAATATAAAAATCGTCTTTTTTTAGAGCAACGTGAAGGTAAATTAGGACTTGGAACAGCGTATATTCATGGGTTTAAATGGGCCTTGGAAAGAGATTATGAGTACATTTTTGAAATGGATGCTGATTTCTCTCACAATCCTAACGATCTTATTCGGCTTTATAAGGCTTGTGCAAACCAAGACTTTGATATGTCAATAGGTTCTCGATATAAAACAGGGGTAAATGTAGTAAATTGGCCTATGGGTAGAGTTTTAATGTCTTGGCTGGCTTCAAAATATGTACGACTGATAACTGGATTGAGTATATGTGATACTACGGCCGGGTTTGTGTGTTATAAAAGAGCAGTTTTAGAAAAAATAAACTTGAATAAAATTCAGTTTGTGGGATATGCCTTTCAAATTGAGATGAAGTTTAAAACACACCTTAATAAATTTAAAATTATAGAGGTTCCAATAATATTTACAGATAGAACTAGAGGAGAATCTAAAATGAATGGGGGGATTATTTCCGAAGCAATTTTTGGAGTAATTAAAATGAAGTTTAATAGTCTTTTTACTAAATACGATATTTAATGAGTACAATATTAATAAAGAATGCAAATATTGTTAATGAAGGTAAGATTACCAAAGGCGATGTACTTATTGAAAAAGATTATATAGCTGAAATAGATGACAGTATTAGTGTAAAATCTAGTAACACTATAGTAATTGAGGCAGACGGATGTTATTTATTGCCCGGACTCATTGACGATCAGGTTCATTTTAGAGAGCCAGGACTTACACATAAAGCGACCATAGAAACCGAATCAAAAGCTGCTGTGGCTGGAGGAATCACATCTTTTATCGAAATGCCAAATACTATACCACAAGCAACTACTATTGCAAAACTTGAAGAAAAATTTAATCTGGCCAAAAAAACTTCTTGGGCAAATTACTCTTTTATGTTTGGTGGCACTAACGATAATCTTGATGAGATCTTAAAAGTAGATGAAACTAAAGTAGCAGGTCTTAAATTGTTTTTAGGATCTTCGTCGGGGGATATGTTAGTAGATGATCCAAAAGTTTTGGAAGAAATATTTAGTAAAACGAATCTACTTATTTCCGTGCATTGTGAAGATGAGACTATAATTAGTGAGAATTTATTAAAGTACAAAGCTAAATATGGAGATGATTGGGAAAATATAATGTATGCTACCGCTACTAAACAGGCAATGGGCGAAGAGGAGCAGCACTGATGCCGCTGGTTACCAAGGGACCGAAACCGTCGCAGCGCAAGCGCCGCAGGCTGGTCATGATCTTGTCGGCAATGGCGGTTCTGGGGCTGGCCGCCGGGCTGGTGCTGCGGGCCCTGAACGACAATCTGGTATTTTTCATGGCGCCCAGCGACATTCAGGCTGGCAAGATCGAGCCGGGCCGGCAGTTCCGCCTCGGCGGGCTGGTGGCAGAGAACAGCGTTACCAAGGCCGCCGACGGGCTGACCATTCAGTTCATTGTCACCGATCTGGTGAACGAAACCCCGGTGCGTTTCAGGGGCCTCCTGCCCGACCTTTTTCGTGAAGGGCAGGGGGTGATCGCCGAGGGCCGGCTTGATGAGGGCGGCACTTTTG
>JADFOK010000062.1 GCA_022562895.1 Bacteroidota bacterium
CGTGCGTTTTATTTAACCGACCAGTCCATTTTGTCCAAAAGATAAAAATGTAATAATTAGTTTCTGGATTCTTTTGAGGTGCATTCAAATGACCGTTAAGATTTCTCAATTTATCTGCTAAATCCGAATAACTAATCGAGGTATCCTCTCTGAAATCCTTTTTAGAATTCAGACTATCGATAAATGAAAAGGCTGCAGCATTGCAAAAATTCTTATCGGCATATGGAATAAGTTGTCCATGAGAGTTGAAAATCATTATATCAGGTATTGAACCTCCTATAAGATTGAGGATTTTAAAGTTGTCTTCTGCACTAAGCGTATAGAGATTATTTGTATTGATTCCCTTTTTTTCACAATACTTTACCAAAGATACTGAGTCTTCGATATTAGGATTTTTGATTCCCCAAAGCCCCATAATGATTCTACTACAACTTTGAAATACGAATAACAATGCGATTACAAAAATTAAATTTTTCATGATATTAACTTTTAAGGATTTTGAATTATCAAAGCATTTTAAAATGGAATGGTAATGGATACGCTTAAATGATTGGTTTTATCAAACATTCCAATTCCAACAGTACCTCCTTTTAAAGCCAATCTAGCCTTTCGTTTATTACTTCCGGCTGAAATAAAGAAAGGGATACTTGTAAGGGTAATTGCACCCCCCAAGTAACTAAGCCCAAGTCCTTTATTTTGATTGCCTTCCCCCCATCCTTCACTTAAATTTATACCAAGCCCACTAACAATCATTACAACTCCAGAACCAACCATAATCCATCCAACTAATTTGTTTGTCTTATGTTTTTTCATAAACATGTCATGCATTTCCTGTGGAGTTTTGTTAAATGAATTATCAATCTCTTGTCCTTGAGCTAATGATGTACTGAACATTAAAACACCTAAAATAATTGCGATTTGATGAAAGATTTTTGTTTTCATGATATTGAGTTTTAAGGATTTTGTGTAAACCTAGTATGAACCAATATTTCATTAGTCCGAAATCATAGGAATCTGATAAATTCGGACACATTTTCATTAAAAAAATCAGTTAACGGAATTATTAAGATTGAATAATAAAACCGCCAAGTAAAAATGCTTGACGGTTTCGTTATACATTAGAAAAAATTGTTTTAAAAGCCTGTTATTTTAAATTCAACTGGCGCACTAAATGTTGTTGCAAAATCTGTAGATAAATATCCCCTGATATAATATACTCCATTTCCAAATAAAACTGAAAAGATTCCACCTTGATATTGGCCATTGTTGCAGGATTCGCCATATCCACGAACCGTAACTATTCCTTCCCAGTCTTCACCTACATAAATTAAATCTAATACCTCACTTCCATTAAAAAAAGAAACAATACCTGGATAATCTTCAACATTTGAAATATCTGTCGTTATAAAAAATCCCCTCTCTATGCAAAGCGTTGTATCGCCTATACTATCACAATAAAAAATATCATCTACAGTCTTTGTATAACCACAATATTCAATTAGGTTTTTTGCTCTCACGTAGGTTGGAAAGATATCGGTTATAGTTAATATCAATATAGGTTCATCAAAATTTACATTTACAGTATCGTTGTCAATGGTTTGATTATCGCTTTTCTTTGAACAAGCAACCATAGTCAATATCATCAATAGAATTGCAATAGATAGTTTTTTCAAAATTAAGTTATTGAATTATAAATATTGATATTAAAAACAAAATAGTCTAATATTTGTGATTATACAACTATTTCAGTATCAATAAATTGAAGAAAGGTTCAATCTACATTCCTGGGTTCCTCTTGTTATGATTGACAGAGTGTCCATTTACAACACAACACCTCAGCTTAAGTTAACTGAATTAATAAAGATTAATTAATGTTCTAACTTGAAAAAACTTGATTATTCAAGATTGAAAAAGATTGTTAATGATCTTTCAATATAAAAACGAATTAGTGTACTTTTTCAGTTTAAATAAGTTAACTGAATTAATAACTAAACTACTCACTTACAAAGTCCCATAAAGAGTACTTTCAGCCATTACTAGGTGGTAAGTATCAAAGACTTGAGAAAGTGTCTAATATCTCGAATCGGTAAGTAAATAAAGTCATTTACTTGCTAACTAATTAGGTATGATATTCTTTGTAATTATCAAAATACATTTCTTTTAAAAGACCGAGCGTAAGCGAACCATTTAATTTTGTTTTATTAGTCTTGTTTTTTCTTTTTTCATCTATTCTATTCTTATAGCATTGCGAATTCATAAATTGTATTGAATAATATTAGCACCTTTATAATAAACTGATAAAGAATACTAATAGTTGCGTTTATCCAGACATATAATCCGATAAACGTTACCTTTAGTGACGATATAACAAGTTGTGCCCAATAGCAAAAGAACAAGAACATCATATAAATATTAAAAAATAAAACTAATGAAACATTCAATAAACATATTAATTCTTGTAAGCTTATTTTTGTGTTTATCAGCTTGTAAAGACAAAA
>JADFOK010000063.1 GCA_022562895.1 Bacteroidota bacterium
TTTTAAATCCCATCCCCTATTTGAAGATGTACGAAAAGACGCTCGGTTTGAAAAGTGGATAAAAAAAGCGGGTTTTGAGAAATAAATATTCACAATTTGAAAGAATCTTTCGTAAAGGCTGCATCAATGATAAACGATAAGCACAAGATACCCCGACTTTGTACTGAATATAGCGGAGGACGGGATTTCGATTAGAAAAAACGCCACACAACAAAAAATAAACTGCATTAAAACGCAGTTTATTCAAGCCGTTGACGATAATAAATATTAACCAAACACAATAAATTATGAATACTTCCAAAAATTATTTTCAAGGATTGAGCCCTATCCCATTATTACTTATTTTTATACTTGCTTTAGCAGGCTTACAATCTTGCAAGTCTAATAAAAAGAAAACCAATAATGATCTGCTTGAAGCAGAAAATCAAAATGTAATCGAAATCATTACCGAGAATATGGAATTTCAAATGCCAGATACAATTCCATCAGGATGGAATACTTTTCGCTATAAAAATCTGTCACCTCAAACACATTTCTTTCTTGTGGATAAATATCCTGAAGGGAAGACATTAGAAGATGCCAAGACTTTTGTGATACCTGCTTTTACTAGTGGCATGAAACTGATCAATGAAGGTAAACCCGAAGAAGGTTTTGCCGAATTTGGCAAACTTCCAGAGTGGTTTAGTGAGGTTGTATTTTTAGGTGGTTCTGGCTTGATTTCCCCGGGACATACAGGCGAAACCATGATCAAATTAGATCCAGGTTATTATATAATAGAATGTTATGTGAAAATGAGTAATGGCGTTTTCCACAGTTCCATGGGAATGACAAAGGCACTTATTGTTTCAGACCTTGATTCAGAGAACAAAGAATTAAAAGCTGATATTGCTATTGATATTTCAAGCACAGCAGGTATTGAGTTTAATAATTCAATCACTTCTGGAACTCACATATTTTCTGTGTTCTTTAAAGATCAAATAGTTCACGAAAATTTTGTAGGACATGATATTAATCTCGTCAAACTAGATGAAACTGCCGATCTTAAGGCCTTGGAGCAATGGATGAATTGGGTCGATCCTAAAGGTTTAATTGAACCAGCACCAAATGGAATTACTTTTTTAGGAGGGGTTAATGATATGCCTGCTGGTCATAAGGGCTATTTTACAATAAAACTTGAACCAGGACAGTATGCCTTGATTTCAGAAGTTCCTAATGCATTAAGTAAAAATCTGTTAAAAACATTTGTGATTTCAGAATAGACAACAAAATAAATTACTATCGCCAACAACGGCTATAATACATTGTGGGTTAGGATTATACCCGAATTTAGTGAAAATAAATTAAGTAATTGCTAGCGGAATATAACAGCTATCTTAACCACAACATATCATAGCCCAAACGTTATCGGTAACCAAGAAAAAATAAAAGAATAAACGAATGAATAAAATCATGAAATCATTAATTCAAACTGTTTTTTTAATTACGGCTATTTCAACTCAAGTGATAGCCCAAAATACTTCAATTTTCCCACACGGAGAAAAGGCACCAAATGTGCATCACACAGGAGATGTTTGGCTAAGTCATTTGAGTGCAGCAGACTCAATTTTTGATTACAATATCGCAGTTGCAAAATTTGCGGCTGGTGCAAAATTAGATTGGCATATTCATCCAAAAGGTCAACAATTATTGATTCTCGAAGGTGTAGGTTACTATCAAGAAAGAGGCAAACCTGTTCAAATAGTTCAAAAAGGAGATATTGTCAAGTGCCAACCAGGTGTAGAACATTGGCACGCAGCAACTCCCGAAAATGGAGTTACCTATCTCGCTATAACTGGAAATCAACGGACTGTATGGTTAGAAAGGATACCTGAAGAACAATTCCAAAATATAAATGTGGATTCGATAAATAATAAAATAGCCGAAGAAGAGATAATTAAACTTTCAAAGGATAAATGGACATGGATGTCAGAGAAAAATGTAGAAATTCTTGAAGAGCTTTTTCATGAAAATTCTGTTTTCGTTCACATGGGTGGAAGTTGGGGAAAGGAACGTGAAATTGAAATTATCAAAAGTGGAGGAATTCACTATAAAAAAGCAGACATCCATGAGGTGTCGGTAAATGTAATAGATAACACAGCAATACTTCTAAATAGAATTACTTTGTTGGCTGTCGTTGGAGGAAATGAAGTTACCAATCCATTTATGGTAACAGAAGTGTATAAACAAGAGAATGGAAATTGGAAATTAGTCTCTTTATCATTCACCAAATTACTGAATTAAAAAATGAAGGCAGCCGACAACAAAGGCTAAAATTTGGCGATTCTTCTTCCCAAAAAAAAATTTACTTATCGAATATGAAAAATAAGGTATTAGTGGTACTGCTACTCATTTTATCCTCGAATATTGTAGTTGCCCAGTTACCAAAAAACCATGGAAAGATTCAATCAAAGTTATTTT
>JADFOK010000008.1 GCA_022562895.1 Bacteroidota bacterium
AAGTTCGCAGTTTTGTTTCCCGTACCTTGAATGATTTTGCTGAGTAACGATATATTTAGCGCCGTTTGCGATGGCCTGGTCGATAAAGTCATGGCCGTCACAGGCGCTGCCTTTGATCGCGACAAAAATATCGCCAGCCTTGATGAGACGTGAGTCTACGCAGATATTCGGTGGATTCTCAGAGATAACTGCTGCTAATAGTTCGTTGATGGCCATAAGCTTTCGAAAATTATAAAAACTTTAGCCAGAGTTATCGTAAAAGTTATCTTTATAGGTTACATAGTGCTAAACGACAAGAGACCCGTAATAAGCGCATTTTAGAAATTATAAGGCATTGTAAAATGAATCTTAAGACACCTTAAAATCAATCCAAAATTAAAATTTCTAATTGAAACCTCAATTTATGTCCCATATTATCTAGTTACAGATTTATTGGATAGTGAGGATTAGAGAGTTATTTTTATGGTAGATTATTAAATGGCTGAAGCTTTTTCAAATATTGACTTTTTACTGTTAATTGTTTTGTTTTTATCAGGAGCGATTGCTTTTTCAATTTCAACAATTAGTGGTGGTGGTGGTGCCTTAATGCTTGTTCCATTATTAAATTTTATTATTGGAACAACTAACACTGCTCCGGTTATAAACTTGGGTATATTTATAAGTCGCCCCTCACGAATTATTATTTATTGGAAGAACATTGTTTGGAAAGTCTTTTGGTACTATGTTCCATCAGCAATGCTAGGAGCTATTTTGGCAGCCTGGTTTTTTTCTGAAATTAAGATAGCCTGGCTTCAAATAATTGTAGCTATTTTCTTGATAAGCACTTTTTTTCAGTTCCGCTTCGGAAAAAAAGAGAGGTCTTTCTCTGTTCAACTCTGGTATTTTATTCCCCTTGGTTTTATCATTTCCATCATAGGTACTTTTACAGGAGGAATGGGACCTGTGTTAAATCCATTTTATTTAAATTCCGGAATCACCAAAGAATCTCTAATAGGGACTAAAGCAGCTAATTCGATCTTTCTGGGATTGGCACAAGTAAGTAGCTATACTTTTTTTGGTCTATTAACTACTGAACTTTGGATTTATGGAATTTCTCTAGGTATTGGAGCTACTATTGGAAATCTAATAGGTAAAAAAATATTGGTCAATATAAGTAGCATAACATTCAGAAAACTTGTAATTGTAATTATGGTAATTAGCGGGATTCTGCTTCTTATCAAAGCAGTCTTAAGTCTTTATTAATTCTAATTTTGTTAAAGTTCTATATTCCCTATACTTTTACAACCAACATTTTCATAACTTTAGAAAATAAAAAAACTTTCAAACCATATGAAAAAATTACTTCTTCTTTTGTTACTCTCTTTTGCTACATTATTACCTGCACAAGAATTTTCAATGGATATTTTAAAAGACTTAAAACCCAGAAACATAGGCCCTGGAGGAATGTCTGGTCGTGTTACAGCTATTGATGTGGTTACTGGTAATTCAGATGTAATATATATTGGAACAGCTTCTGGCGGACTTTGGAAATCCAATAGTGGTGGTATTACTTGGAATCCTATTTTTGAAAACGAAGTAACAGCTTCAATTGGAGCGGTAGCAATTCAGCAATCAAATCCTTCAGTTATATGGGTAGGAACAGGAGAAGGAAACCCTCGAAATAGTTTAAACGGTGGATTTGGTGTTTATAAATCATTGGATGGAGGAAAAAACTGGGAAGCCAAGGGATTAGAAAATACGCGTCATATTCATCGAATTATAATCGATCCAAACAACCCTAATACTGTATATGTGGGAGCGATAGGCTCACCTTGGGGAGAACACAAGGAACGTGGGGTTTTTAAAACGACAGACGGTGGTAATTCCTGGGAAAAAATTCTTTTTGCAAATAATAAAACAGGTGTAGGTGATATGGTTATGGATCCATCTAATCCAAATAAGCTCATTGTTGCCTTATGGGAACATAAAAGAGATCCCTGGTTTTTTAAATCTGGTGGCGAGGGCTCGGGATTATATATTACTCATAATGGAGGTGAAACCTGGGAAAAACGCACCGATAAAGATGGATTGCCCAAAGGAGACCTGGGACGTATAGGATTGGCAATTGCCAAAAATAAACCCAATATAGTTTATGCATTAATTGAAGCAAAAAAAAATGCCTTATATAAAAGTGAAGATGGTGGTTTTACATTCAAAAAAATAAATGATAAAAAAGATATTGGAAATCGGCCGTTTTATTATAGTGATATTTATGTAGATCCCGAAAATGAAAATAGAGTATATTCTGTTTTTACCTACGTTAATGTTTCAGAAGATGGTGGAAAAAACTTTACTCAACTCATGCCGGCATATGGGGTTGATAATGGTGTACACCCAGACCATCACGCTTGGTGGATTCATCCAGAAGATGGTAATTTTATGATCGATGGCAATGATGGAGGAATGAATATAACTCATGACGGAGGAAAAACCTGGCGTTTTGTAGGAAACTTACCCGTTGCACAATTTTATCATATTTCCGTCGATAATGAATATCCCTATAATGTTTACGGAGGGATGCAGGACAATGGTAGTTGGCGTGGTCCTGCATACGTTTGGAGATCACAAGGAATTAGAAACGATTATTGGCAGGAAATCTCTTTTGGAGATGGTTTTGATGTTATTCCGGATAGAGATGACAGTCGCTATGGCTGGAGCATGAGCCAACAAGGATATGTGAGTCGTTACGATTGGAAAACCGGAAACAATTATACAGTACGTCCTACGCATCCAGACCCAGAAGTAAAACTTAGGTTTAATTGGAATGCCGCAATTAATATCGACCCTTTTAACAATAGTACTCTTTATTTTGGAAGTCAATTTGTACACAAAAGCACAGACAAAGGACTTACATGGAAAATTATATCTACCGACCTAACCACGAATGATTCTGAAAAACAGAAACAAGATGAAAGTGGTGGTCTTACCATGGATGCAACTGGAGCTGAAAATCATACTACTATTTTGGTGATTGAACCTTCCACTTTAGAACAAAATATGTTATGGGTTGGTACTGACGATGGCCGTGTTCATTACACTCAAAATGGTGGTCAAAATTGGACAGATGTTACTAATAATATAGCAGGATTACCATCGGGAAGTTGGATCGTTCAAATTAAAGCATCAAATAAAAATAAAGGGGAAGCTTTGTTAGTTGCTAACGATTACAGAAGGTTTAATTATACACCCTATGCCTATCGCACTAAAGACTATGGAAAGACCTGGGAACGTATTGTTGATGAAAATGATGTGTTGAGTTATACCCTGAGTATTGTTGAAGATCCTTTTGAAAAAAATCTCTTATTTCTGGGGACCGATGATGGGTTATATATTTCCATTAATGCTGGGAAAACCTGGACCAAATGGACCAATGGTTTTCCAACGGTATCGGTGAAAGATCTTGTTATTCAGGAAAGAGAAAACGACCTGGTCATTGGAACTTTTGGTCGCGCTGCCTGGATACTCGATGATATTATACCATTACGTGCAATTGCAAAGGATAATACTATATTATCATCAGATATCGTGGTATTTGATACTCCCGTAGCCTATCAAGCTGCAAATCAACAACCTACCGGAAGTCGATTTGGAGCTGATGCAATATTCAATGGAGAGAATAGAGATTATGGAGCAAGGATTTCTTATTACTTTCAGAAAAAAGAAACTAAAGAGGAAGATGCAAAGAATGATGATGATGGTAATGATGAAGGTGATGATGATGATGATACCTCAAACGACACTGAAGGAAAAAGTAAAGACTCAATTTATATGAAAATATATGATGGAGACAGATTGATAAGAAGTTTAAAGAAAAAGATACCAGACAGTACAGGAATATACCGCTGGATCTGGAACATGAATGAAGCAGGAGTAGATAGGCCCTCACGCAAAATTAAAGAACGTAAAAAAGAACCCGGAGGTGTTGCTGTAAAGCCCGGCAGTTACCGACTTGAAATAACATTTCTAGATAAAACAGCTACGAGCACTATTTCTGTAGAAAGTGATCCGAGATTGGAGGTATCTGAAAAAGCTATCAATGATGCCTACAATGCTGGAAAAGAATTAGAAGATATGATACAAACTGCAGCCGAAGCCGTGAAGCAGTTAGTAGAAAGTAAACAAACAGTTAAGGAGTTTCAAAAAAAGATGAAAAAGGAAGATAAAGACGGTTATAAAACTGAAATAAAATCATCTAAAGAAATTATCAAGAAAATAGATTCATTGATTGCGCAATATATAGGTAAGGATGACAAAAGACAAGGAATTACGCGCAACCCCGATGTTACTGTTATGCAACGAATTGGTACTGCTAATCGGTATTCCCGTAGTCGTCCCATGGGAATTACTAAAACTGAAGAAGATTTGATGAAATTTGCATGGGAGCAATTTAATGAAGCTTTAATAAAAACTAATTCTTTTTTTGAGTCTGAATGGGTAAATTATAAAAACGATATAGAACAATTAAATTTATCACCTTTTAAAAAGACTAAATTATTTACTATAAAAGAAAATTAATACTTTAATTATTATTATTATTTGTCAAAATAGTCTAATACCCTTATATTTAATATCTACAAAAAACAAATTCAAAATAATTTAATCATGAAAAAAATAGGATTGTCACTTATTGCAATTACTCTAATAGCATTTACAGCTTGTAAAGAAGAAAAAAAGGAGTTGACTAAAGAGGTTGAAAAAACAGAAGAAGTAAAAAAAGAAAAGGAAACCCAAAGTAATTCTGAAGGACCAAAAGAAATTTATATTCGGTTAGAATCAAAGAGTGAAAGTGAAGCTACCGGAGTATTAATTTTTAAAGAAATTGATGGTATAGTGTCATTGGAAGCAAAGTTTATGGGATTAACCCCTGGCTCTCATGCTATACATATTCATGAAAAATCAGATTGCTCATCACCAGATGGTAAATCTACAGGAGGGCATTGGAATCCAACTTTTAAAGATCATGGAAAATGGGGTAGTGAAGATGGGTATCATAAAGGAGATATTGGTAATTTTAAAGTAAATGAAGAAGGAAATGGCAATATATCTATGCAAACAGACGAATGGTGTATTGGTTGTGGAGATGAAAATAAAGATATAATTGGTAAGGCAATAATTGTCCACCAAGGTATTGACGATTTTGTATCACAACCTTCTGGAGCAGCAGGAGCAAGGGTAAGTTGTGGTGGGATTATACAGTAATTAAACCTATTAATAAAATTAAGCCCCTCCCATAATTAATTATGGGAGGGGCTTTTATTTGATACACCCAAAATGTTTCTTTTTAGTTCACCAAAGGAATAGTGATATTTACTTTATGTTTCATTTCGGTAATTATATCTTTTTATAATCTATATTTATAAAGACAATAACCCTGCCAAAAATTATTTACTGTTTAACAATTCTCTTCACAATACTGTTATTTTCAGTATTTATTTTAACAAAGTATATTCCTATTGCTAAATTTTCAATAGAAAATATAGTTTCTACACCTGTATTTGTTAAATCTACAGATTGTAATACTCTACCATTTATATCTATAATTGTTGCTTTAAATAATTGTATAGAACTATTATTTAATAATGTTATTTGCCCGTCTGTAGGATTAGGATATAAAACAATACTGTTATAGAAATCTAAATCCTCTATACTTAATATATCAACTACATTGAGGTTAAAGGTGCAGGTTCCATCATTACCAACAGCATCTGTAGCTGTCATGGTAATAATTGTAACACCTACACCAACTTCTGTGCCGGCAGCAGGGTCTTGTGTGATTATTGGAGCAGCAGTACAATTATCTGTAGCTGAAGCACCCGAAGTATAATCCGGAATTGTAAATAATTCTCCAACATTAACAATTTCTGTAACATCTGCAGGGCATGTTATAATTGGATCTATATCATCTACCACGGTAACAACTTGTGAACAAGTTGCCGAATTTCCAGCAGCATCTGTAACAGTCCATGTAACAGTAGTGCTACCCAGATTAAAAATAGCTGGTGCATCGTTTGTTACAATTTCACCAGAACAATTATCTGATACAGTTGGTGAGCCCAAACTCACACTTGAAGCACCACATTGGCCAGCATCGGTACTTACTGTTATATCAACAGGGCATGTAATTAATGGGTCAATACTATCAAGAGTAACCGTTGTAATAGTACGATCTCCTATACATCCTGCGATTCCCAAATTTATATCAGAATTAGGAATACCATAATCTGATGGTTCACAAGTTCCAGACCAATCTGCATTAGAGTCAGTATCTCCATTTCTTCTAAATGAATTAGTACAATCCACTGTAAAATCAGCTCCAATACCAGACCAATCTAAATCACCCGATGTTACATTAAATCCATTAATAGTTATATTTAAACCAGCTATTTCAACCGCTGTAAAATTCCAGAATACTGAATCTATTACATTTCCCAATGTATCAATAATAATAATCCAACCGGTACCGTTATTGTCCCAAAAAATATTATTGCCCCAATAACCTGCTCCACCACTGTCATTCCAGTCAACAACAGAGTCAGCCCCCATGTTTCCAAGGGTTTGTGTAATAGTATTCATAGCATTAATATTAGTATAAGGTTGATCACTAACAGCTATTGAATAACCGGAATAATCGAAGGAAATACCTACATTTTGAATTTCCAATCTATCTGGAGTCTCTAATGTAATTTCAGAAATCACTAATTGTGATAAAGGACCTGGTGGATTCTCTTGTGCATAAACATCAGTAGTTGCTGTTGGATTAAATGTGTACGAAGTACCCTCAAAAAGAAAATTTCCACCCGTTTGAGCATCATACCAGCGAATTACATTTGAAGGATCTCCCAAAGTGGCAGTTACCGTTACAGAATCTCCAATACAAAAATCTGAGACACCAGTTGTTGTAGGTCCCGGGGGAACAGCAATCACCTCTATATCGTCTGTTGCTGAAGAAGCAACCGAACAAGGTCCCGAAGGAACCTCGTACATAATCGTATGTACGCCAATTCCAGCAGCTACAGGATCGAATGAATAGGTTAAACCATTACCATCGTCTGTAACGCCTGGCCCACTATAAACTCCACCAGATGGAGTGCCTCCGCTTAAACCAGTAAGAACTTCATCATTGGCACACACATCCTCTGGAGCCGTAAAAGCAGCCAAACCGGAAGGAGTGTCAAATGCTTCTGTTCCATCAGTTGTACTTCCTGAGGAACCCTGATCAGCACTAACACCCAAACCTCTTTTTGCAAAGGCATCCCAAATAGTACATTCATTCACTCCTCCGTAAATAGCTACATCTGCAGCAAAAATTGCATCTCTGCCATCTACAAATCCTGGACTACAAGGTTGTAATTTCATTCCTTCTGTAATAATAGCCATGGCTACTACATTTCCTGCATCAAGATTTGTATCTCCCGTAAAATTATAAATATTTGCATCCCATCCATGATCGTCAACTAATTCCCAGGTTAATTCCCAAAGCATCGTTGCCCAAACTGATCCTACACCGTGAGGAATAACAGCAGTTTTAATATCATCGTATGTTTGTGGATTAACAGCAAAATCTGTTGAATAAGGGAATGGACGTATTCCTGGTCCATTTGCTCCCTGACCAAAAAGATAGGTTCCAACTCCTCGGGCATCTGTACCCGTATCTCCAGGTTCTATAGTCATTATTACACCATAAAAGTCACTCCATCCTTCACCCATTTGTTCACTATTCCCAAGGCAACCTGAAGTTCCAGGACCTCCAGTTAATCTATTTGAAATACCATGACCATATTCATGAATAATAACCAAATTATCGAAATCCCCATCTTTATCGCCACACACATACATTTGCATTTTTGGATTACCCCCGTCTACAGGTGTTCCGAAATTTGCATTACAAGTACCTGAACCATCCTGAGCTTCTGCATTTACAGAATCACTTCCAATACCACCATTCCCATAATTATTTTCCTGAAAGTTTCCACCAGCCTCATCAAATCCATATTGATAAAGAACATCATGTATAATATTATTCCAATAAAAAAGGTTGGTAATAGCTGCATCTTCATATTGATTTGCTGCTGTGTATATCTGGCTAAATGGGTAACCTGTAAAATCTAAAGTTGCACCACCATCTGGTTGGTATCCGGGGTTATCTCCATCTTCATAGGCATCAACATTATTACCTTTAGTTACGGTAAATTCTGCTCCGGGCGAACCATCGGTGTCATGCCATCCAAACGGTGAAGCAGTAGCATTTGCGGGATCCAATTCAGTCGTTCTACTACCATAATAGGGGCTTTCGATAGGTATAGCAAAAACTTCATAACAATCGTTACAACCATTTGAACTTTCAGAAATTTCTTTATAATTAGTAATATCAAAGAGATTTTGGTTATAATTCAGTATTTCATTCTCATTGTGGTTATGATTAAAAGCACAACTTACCATCCAATTGTTTTTCTCAATTATATGTCCTGTCGATGCATCTACTCTCATACTCCACCAATCTTGCTGGCTTATTTCCTGTATGGATATATTCCATGCCAGTTTTAATTCACCTTTATCATTAAGTTGATACATTAATTGTGCGGGTATGTTACTTAAAGATATACCACCTTTGCTAATAATGGTTTTTCGATCTACACCCTGCATATTATCAACAACAGTAAGTGATTCTGTAATTGAATAATTTAATTGGTTAGCTGCAGAAACAATTGCTTGTGTTGCAGTAATAGAAGGCGTTGTAGCTCCCATTATTTTGTAAGCACTATTATTTATAAAATGATTAGATGCGGTTAAAACTTTACCGCTAGGAAGAATATGAATACTAGATTCTGTACCATATACCTGAATTCCATTTATAACTTGGCGAAAATAAATGTTATTTACACCTGTAATTCTACTTACATTTTTGGCAGTTACAAACCATTGAACATCCTGAGGCAACAATTCATTTTGTTCTAAAAATTGATTAAAATAATTGGTAATGTTTTGTGTGAAGTTTTGAGCAATAACCTGTGAAGAAAAAGCACAAAGTAACACAAAAAATAAGTTCATAGTAGCATTTCTCATGGGGATAAGATTTAAGGTTAATATAAAATGGGGTTATATAAATTATTGTAAATCTATTAAAACATTGTTAATTAACAAAATTACAATTTAATATGCTGTATTTCAGACATTTACAAAATATAATCTTTATATTTATAAATTCTCAATTTTTATTGAAATTACAGGGCCTAACTCAAAATAAGCAGTTTTTAATTCATTCTTAATAGTTTTAACTTTATTGTTCATATCATTTGCTTTATAAATTAAAACGGAATGATACAAAGCCAAGGGTTCAAAAGTTTTCCCTTCTACAAAGTTTTCAATTGTATGTAAAGCTTCTTTTAATTTCTCATTTTTTAATTGGGCATAAGCAAGTAAGTGATACGCTTCTGGAGTAGCTCGATTTTCTATTTCTTCATTGGCCAATTCAAGTGCTTTTTCTGGATTCTTTTCTGCATATATTTCGATTAAATAAGTATTATACATAGCACCATAATTACCTCTATTTACTGCATTTATAAAATTTTGTCGATGTTTTTTACTTTCTAATATTTTATTTTCATATTCAGCAATATCTGCTTTGAATAAAAAATAATCGGGTACTTTATGATGTATCATAATAGAATCTAGAATTCTTTTTGCTTCATCGGTGTTCTTTTCAGAAGAAAAGGCAATCCAAGCAATCCCTTTTTTAGCATATGCATTATCGGGTTGTAGATTTAAAGTCATTAAATAATGATTATAGGCCTTTTTTAATTTGCCAGCATGACCATAAAAATCGGCTAAATTAATATATGCCCATATTTTAAGAGATTTACTACCACGAGATTCGGCAATTTTTTTAGCTTTTTCGAGATAACGAATAGCTGCTTCAAGATTACCTTTATATTCACTCCATTTTGCCAATCGAATCAAGTAATTGTAATCGTTGTTGTTTTTAATCTTACCTAAAAATTCATCAGCCTTAAGGTAATCTCCTAATTCCATATAAACATCAAAAAGCATAAGTTCGGTCAGATGCTTATTTGAAATACCAGCATAGCTTTCTTCCAATATATTTCTTGCCTCTTTAAAACGATGTTGAGAAATGTAATTATGTGCTAAGGATCGGATATAGATATCTTTATTTTGAAAGGATAATTTTATTGCTTTTTTATAGAGCTGTTCTACATTTTTGAGATAATTTACATTACCTGTTACTTCAAAAAGATTTGTATAAGCACCTGCTAATGGCCCTAGATCCCCTACCCCTGAACTATCCGGTCTCAATCGATTAGACCAAAATACTTTTTCAGAAAGCGCATTATTATAGGTTTCTCTAATGCCATTAATTAGGAATGAATTGTAATCCCGAGTATTGGTGATAGGTTCCTTTACTTCTTTTGTGCAAGAATTTAAAGTTAACAGCAATACAAATATTGATAATCCTTTCATTCTTTTTTATAAAAAAGAAAATAGCAATTTATTGCTATTTCTTGAAAATGATTAGTTAGTATAAATTATTCTGAAATAGGTGTTTCTAAATAAGGAAATGGTAATGTGAAATCACGATCTCCAGAATCAACACCGTCGCTGGTCAATTGTGGAGTCCCATTATTACCGTCAAAACGAGTACCACTCTTACCTCCAAACATTAGCATCAATGAAATATCTATAGCGTCATCGGCTAATGTTCTTCCTGTTAATACAACACCCGTATTAAGGTCAAAATAGGTTGTTTGTCCATTTGGTGCTACTTGCAATGTATCAAAAAACGCAAGTAAACTGGTAAAATTAAAAGCGTCCAATCCAAGTATATTAGTTTCATAATCCAAATCTTCTATGGGAATACCTAAAGCTACTGCATAAATATCATGATATGCTTCTAGCGTAGCTTCAAAAATAGGTTGGAAAGATGCCCGATCTGTAATTAATGTAATATTAAAATCGTTTTTAACAGCATTGCTACCGCTAAAAACAGTATTTATGGCAGGTCTTCCAATCATATCCTCCTGTAGATAAGTCCCTCCAAATTCTATTCCTACAATACAAGGTTCACAGGCAGTGCCCCCACAATCTATATCTTCCTCATCCCCATTTAGGATACCGTCATCACAAGTTTCTTGTTCAATTACGTTTCCATTATCGTCATCGTCTACACATTGTACAAATAAAAGGGTTGAACAAAAAGCAATAAAAAGTATTTTAATTTTAAATGTTGTCATTTTAATCATTTTTTTTTGAATTTATTATTGCTTTCTTTTTGCTGAAATCCAAACATTATAAGCTGGAGGTAAACCAGAAATTCCTAGTTCTCCACCAACATGTGCAGGGGGTGTTCCAAGCATTGAATTCGGAATTTCAATAACAATTGCGAGGGTATTTAAGTTTTCGAAGAAATCACTAGCCTCACCTGGAGGTAAAAATCCATCAGGTGCAACAGCACCTGTAATTACATCGTTAAATCGGTTTAAATCCATATAAAATGCATCCCTGCGTGGGCCTGCAAAAAATGTCATTCCATCATTATTGCTTATCTCTAAATTATCTACTGTAGAAATTTTCACACTATTGCGGTTTGCAAAGGTTAATACCTCACTTGATAATCCAGTTTGTGAAGGTGAAGCAGGACCAAAAAAGTACATTGTATCCCCTCTTTTTATGGCCTGTATTACTAAATCTTCAATAAAATCACCTGTGTTATCGATGTTGAACTCTATCAATACATCTTCATCAAATATGGCATTTTCTGTGACAATTCCCGGTGTTAAGATACCCTGAAGGGTAGCAATAAACACAGTATTATTGGGATTATCCCCTTCAAATGCAAATAAATCAGCTAAATCTGTTGTAGTTCCTGAAACATTTGGAGCGTCAATATGATCTGCAGATACTAAAAAAATCGAAAAGCCCAGTAAAACCATCCCTCCTACTGCAATAAATAATTTTGTTTTTTTCATAACTTACATTCTTAATTTATTAATTTTACTTTCAACACCATTACTGCAAATAGTAAGTCTATGGTGCAAAATGAAATGTTAATTTATTTTTTAATTATCTATGAACCCATCAGCTTCTGGTTGGATCCCAAAATTTTTAAACCTTTTTGAAAAACATCAACTTATAGGTGGTTTTAAAAATGAATCAATTTTTTATAATCATTTAAAAACCACTGGTTTTCTTTATGGGGTATCTGTTAAAGCACTGCTCAATGAGCCAATAAGTAATTTAAAAATTACAAAGGTTGAATATACTAAAATCAATCTTTTTCACACATTACTTTTTACTTTTTTTACTAAAAATCCAAATGCTGAATTTGTAGATGCTATAAAAAGTATTATAAATTTTTATAAAATTCTAGAAAAAGGAAAAACAGGATTACTTTATAAGCTTTCTTTATCTCATTCTCCATCCGATAATCTTGAACATATAATATCTGCCCGATTACAAGAAACAAATAGTCTAATTAAAAAAAAATCTACATCGATACTCACCTATACCTTGTTATTTGTTGATGTACTAACCTATAGAAATTATCTGAATTCTCCCAGAAATCTTAAGAGGTTTGCAATAAATTTAGAGAACACACTTATAAATTGTTGTTTTTTAGCATTATTGACAAAAAAGAACAAAGATAAATTTGACCAACAATTAATCAATTTATTTGAATCATCAACAGATTATTTACTTAATGACAATCGTCAAAATAAATTTTATTCCATAGAAAATCTTACCGGATTATCAGTATATGATGTATTTGAAAAAAGATATATTCTTGATTTTTGTTGTTTAACCGTTTGGGACGATCGTGTTTTAGATGAATCTGAATATCAATTTTTAAATAGATTAACAGAACTCCTAAATTTCTCAAATAAAGAATTTCTGTTGAGTGTCGAACAACTAAAAGAATTTTCAGATACTTATTCAAAAAAAATAAAATTGTTTGAATATCCCAATCCATTAAATCAACTATATAAGCAGTCTTCAGAAATGGTAAAACTCCTTATTTTAAGAAATAAAAATCGCCTCCTAAAAGAGCTTGAGGAAAGTGGGGAACTGTTATTATTACTAAGGCAATCCACTTTTAGAGATCTTTCTTCTGAAGAAAAAAATAAAATAAAAAATCAACTTCTCGATATTTGTAAAACAGTACCTTCATTAACTATTTTTTTGATTCCTGGAGGTAGTTTGTTATTACCACTATTAGTAAAGTATATCCCAAGTTTATTACCTTCAGCATTTCAAGAAAACCGTATTGACAAAAAGAGTTAATAGATTGAAATATAAAGGACTTTTTAATCATTTATATATATTTATATCTTTGTATCCATTAAAAATCATTATCTACAATATGTCTATTTTTAGAATATTTTTCCTTTTAATTTTTTTTATAATAATTTCATGTAAATCTGATGAAGGATTTAATGATAGCTATAGTGATATTTACGATCTGCCAATTACACCATTTAATTACAGCAACCCTCAATTCCCGGATACATTTACAGATTATGTTTTTGGGTTTAACAATACCCCCAATGATAATCCAATTACAAATGATGGAGCTACGTTGGGAAGAGTTTTGTTTTATGACAAAAACATGTCTGTGAACAATACTATAGCTTGTGCCAGTTGCCATCTTCAAGAATTTGGATTTTCAGATAATAAATCTAAAAGTATTGGTTTTGAAGGTGGGTCAACATTTAGAAACTCGATGGGATTTGCAAATGTTGGTTTTTACAGTGCTGAAAGGTTTTTTTGGGATCACAGTGCGGCCACTCTAGAGGATCAGGTTTTAATTCCTATACAAGATCAAGTGGAAATGGGATTGACTTTAAATAATTTAGTCAACAAAATAAGTGCTTTAGATTACTACAAACCATTATTTAAAAATGCATTTGGAAATGAACAAGTCACAAGCGATAAAATATCAAAAGCATTAGCACAATTTGTTCGTTCTATTTATTCATTTAATACTAAATATGATATTGGTATCCAAACTACAAAAAATATTTTTATAGATTTTCCAAACTTTACGGCAGAGGAAAATCTTGGTAAAGATGTATTTAATGGAAAAAAAACTCCTGAGGCTATTGCTAGTTGTGTCACTTGTCATTTACCAAATGCAACACCATTACATTATGAAATTCCTATTCCTGAAGGTGCTAATCAAGTAATTTTTAGTGGCGCTGAACCAGATAATATTGGCTTAGATGCAGATATTAATGTTCCCGATAATGGATATGGCGCCTTTTTAAATATCTTATCATTTTATGGCCATTTTAAAACCCCTTCTCTTCGTAATATTGAATTAACAGCACCCTATATGCACGATGGCAGATTTGCAACTTTAGAAGAAATCGTTGAACATTATAGTACAGGCGTTCTGGCACATCCATATCTTTCTGCACATATGAAAGATAATAAAGGAAATCCCCGCCACTTAAATTTATCTGAAGAAGAATCTGCTGCTTTAGTGGAATTTATGAAAACCCTTACAGATTATGAATTAGTAAATGATGTAAAACATTCTAATCCGTTTGTGGATTAATTTCAAGAAAAAACTCTTATTCCAACCACAATTTAAATTCCTTTACCCGCTCCCGGGCAACAATAATATCATGTTCTGAATAGTTATTTAACTTTAATTGTAAACGGGAGTTTGTATAAGAGATGATATCCTTTATCGCATTAATATTTATATAGAACTTACGGCTTATTCTAAAAAATATCTCTGGTGATAACTCATCTTCCAACTTTTCCAATGTAGTGTCAAGCAGGTAATTTCTTCCCTTAATAGTGTGGGCATAGGTGCCTTTATTTTCAGAATAAAAACATTCTATTTCATCAACTGTAATCATTTTTAAATGCTGTCCGATTTTAGTTGTAAATCGCTTTTTATACTCTCGCTCAAGAGGATTAATGAGTAATTTTTTAATGTCTTCAAAGTTTAATTGGACATTTTGTGATTGAGGTTTTAATATTTTGTATTTGTCTACAGCACTTTGTAATTCTTCTTCGTCAATGGGTTTCAGTAAATAGTCTATGCTATTGAGTTTAAAGGCCTGGAGAGCGTATTCATCAAAAGCTGTAGTAAATATAATCGCACTTTTTATATCAATTTCATCAAAAATTTCGAAAGACAAACCATCACTTAATTGTATGTCTAAAAAAATTAAATCGGGATGAGAATTACTATTAAACCAGTTGATAGATTCTTCAACACTATACAACATTTGGTTAACCGTTACATCGAGTTTTTCCAACATTCTTTTCAATCGCCGTGCTGATGGTTTTTCGTCTTCTATTATTAATACATTCATAATCAATTAATGACTCAAGTTTTTATTTTAAAAAAAATATTACTCCCATTTATTATTATAATGTAAATTTTCTTCCTCTTTTTCCAAAAACTCTTTCATTTTACGGTCTTCCCAGTTTTTTAAAACCTTGAACCTATTTTGAAATACAAACAAGCCATGAAAAAATAAACCAATTCCCCATAATACAGGAGTAAAAAATATGTTCCAATCTATCCAATCTAAAAGGTTTTTATTTTCAACATCACTCTTTAAAAAAATCACAATATTCCCTCTGATGAAAATGATTAAATTAATTATAGTATAAACTGCTAAGTGAGTGTAAAATCCTTTTATTTGTTTCACTTTCTTTTTTGCTCTTATGTATTTTTCCTGATTGTAATTTTCCATATCAAAATAGTTAGTTCCAACGATTATCAACGGGTTCGTTATCATTGTCCATGAATTCTTTTATTTTTCTTTCTTCCCAATTCTTATTCACAAAAGGCATATATCTAAAAGCTTTAAGTGCGTGAATTACTATACCAATTCCCCAACCAAGTGCTGCCCATAAAAACCAAGGGTTACTCCACTCATTTGTATAATAATTTAGGCACGCTAAAAAAATGATAACCACTAAATAATACAATAAGCTTGTATAAAATTTTTTGATCGCTGCTACTTGTTTTTTAGCACGTAAGTATTTGTTTTCTTTTTCGAATTCGTTCATAATTGTTTGTTTAAATTTATTGTCAAAAATCATCTTTATCCATCAATTCTTTCAACTTTCTTTCTTCCCAGTTTTTTCCCAAAATGGGATTGTATTCAAAAGTTTCCATGGCATGGCTAGCCACACCAAAACCCCAACCACCAATTGGAAAAATAGCCCAGGGAAAATCTCCCGATTTAAGATTTAAAAAAATAAATACGGGAATCATTATCAAGTATATGGTAAAGTGAATGTAAAAGCCTTTTAGTTTTTCGACACGTTCTTTGGCCCTTGCATATTTTTTTTCCGAAAAATAATTTTCCTGTTTTGTCATAATAGCTGAACTTTCAGTTAATAAAGGAAGGGAAACATAAAACTCTTTCTCGTTTTTATTTATTAAAACCGGTCTATCAGTTAACAAATAATATCTCTGTTTTATGTTTTTTAGGCCCACTCCACTACCCGTTTTTATTACTTGTTTGGGTTGTACATTATTTGTTATAACAAGGTTTCCGTTTTCTTCTGAGATTGAAATGTATGTTTTTTTGATGGGGTCACTATATTGTGTTTTACAGCATTCTCAAGTAATAACTGGAGTGACAATGGAACTACTTTAGCCTCAGGATTGATTAATTTATCCGGAAGCATAAAGACAATACTATCTTCAAATCTCATTTTGATAAGTGTCATATAAAGTCTGGCAAATTCTAATTCTTCTTCTACCGAAACCAAATCTTTGTTTTTTTGTTCCAAAATATATCTGTAAACCTTAGAAAGCGATGTTGTAAACTTGGTAGCTGCATCCGGATTTTCTTCAATGAGACTCGTAAGCACATTAAGGCTATTAAATAAAAAATGTGGATCCAGTTGATTCTTTAATGCATCAAACTTTGCCGATGCAGTACCAGCGATAATTTTTTGTTCTTTTACTTTTCTTTCCTGCTTAAATCTATAGTAATAAATAGCTAAAAATACGCTTGTAACCACTAAAGAAATTAATATCGCCAGGTAATAATATTTTGTTTTTCTCCTGATATAAATTCATTCAAGGTTTCTTTATCGATGACGACCTCAGTAATGAACCTAATGACAAACATACATGATAGCGTAATGCCAATAATCCCCAGAGTTACTTTGGATATGTTTTCTAACTTAAAAAATTTCTCCCGATAACGTTTAACCATGAATGTACAGAAATACGCATTGGCCATATAGAAAATAATAAAATAAAACTGGTTGTATGAAAAATTTATAAGCAACTGGTTCAAACTAGAAATCCTATACCCATTAAAAAATTGTATGATATTTAATACAATAAAAATGAGAATTCCAACAATAAAAGCTCGGCTTAATTCCTTTAAAAAATGATTCATTACTCTTTACAATTATCTTCTAAAATTTGTATTGCACGTTTCAGACCATAGGTAGGGTAGAATTTACCTTCGGGTTTAAAGTTTGCAAAAAGAACAATGGCACGTTGCACATCTTTACAATAAGGTTCTAAAGGTTGTCCAAAAAACCTTGCTCCTCCCATATTCCATTCGGCTTTGTTTAATATTACCCGAGGGCTATTTGGTGCTAATTTTAAGGCATCTTGATATATTTGGGTTACTTTAGCACTATATTTCATACCATATTGTGCTCCATCAAAGGCAACCCAAACGGTATGCCATAAAGCATCCAAAATAAGAATCTCTGGATTCTCGTTCGAAATTGACTTAGCATCGTTTAAAAATTTCATTGCTTTGTCTAATTGAGCTGTTAGTTTAGCCAGGTTTTTTTCACCAAAGCTATGTATAACACTAATTAGTGATGCATAATAAGGAGGCAACCAATTATTGGTTTCAACTGTTGCAATTCGTTCAAATAGATTTACTGCTTCCCATGGCTTATCCGCATTCCAAAGATCAAATGCTTTTTGCATCTCTTGTTCATATTTAGGTTGGCTTACTCCAGTAAAGGAAATTAAAACAACCATAAGTAATATATTTTTTTTTATTTTAAAATTATTAGATGATCCGTCACTAATTAAATTATTTTAGTATTTAAAGCCTAATGTCAAAATTAGCATTTTCCCCATTTTTAACTTCAAATTTTGCATCTTGCCATTTAGGCGGACCAAAAAGAGCAGGAACATTATTGGAAGTACCATAATCTTCAATCGGAAAAAGTCCTAAAATCATGTTGAGTTCTCCATTACTATCTTCATCGTGATAACAAGAAATAGCATATACCCCATCTGGAATATTTATAAAGGTAACATTTGCTTTTTTATTTGAAATCGCAGAAGAAATCAATTTCTTGGGTTCATTTAAAAAGGATTCTTTATTATCGAACAAACTTACCAAAAACAGTACCTTGATTGGTGTCAAATCCTGTCAGATTTACTTCAAGAGTATTTTGTGCTTGTAAAATCAATCCGGTTAATAATAGCGCCAAATAAGTGAGTACAGTTTGCATTTTATTATGGGTTTTTGAATTATTGTACAAATATCCTATTTGATAACTTTCCATTAAAAAGACTTTAACCCAACTGTAATTTATTAAGGATGAATTGTAAACCAATAATTAGTTTTCATTTTCTAACTTTGTATAATGAATTTATAAAATAAGGGAATGAACTGTCTATTTCAATTGAAATATTAATCAATAAGAAAAAATGATTGATACACATAAAAATAACGAAAATACAATTCACAAAACAACATCATTATTTCACAAATTTGAAGATTATTTGAGTGAATTTGTTTATGGTGGAATAGATGGCTGTATAACTACTTTTGCGGTTGTTGCTGGTTCTGTAGGAGCAGGTCTTGACAGTTCAGTAATAATTATACTTGGTTTTGCAAATCTCTTTGCGGATGGTTTTGCTATGTCGATTGGAGCTTATTTATCAACTAAATCGGAAATAGATAATTTTAACAAACACAAGCAAATAGAATATTGGGAAATAGAAAATCTGCCAGAAGTTGAAAAAGAAGAAATACGAGAAATTTATCATAATAAAGGATTCTCTGGAGATCTACTTGAACAAATTGTTGATACTATCACTTCAGATAAAGATAGATGGGTAGACGTAATGATGAAGGAAGAACTTGATATGTTAGAACAAAAAAAATCACCCTTTAGGATTGGATTAGTTACCTATCTTTCTTTTATTACAATTGGTCTTATTCCTTTAATCATTTACGTTTGGGATTATATAAGCCCTATTTCTTCAAATCTATTTGTTTGGTCATCTATTTTCACAGGAATAGGATTTATTATAATTGGAATCCTTAAAACTTACTTAACACAATCAAATCTATGGAAAGGGATATTAGGGACATTAATATTAGGTGCAATAGCAGCTTTAGTAGCCTATTATGTTGGCCATTTAATAGAATATATAATTTCAAGTAACTAACTATTGTAATAATATTTTATTGATAATTGATTATTATAAATTATCCAATTGATTATCTACCCCATCATCACTTAGGGTCCAAAAGAAACCTATAAAAAAGAATTGGTCTGCAGCCGGACGTAAAGCTCTTCTTGCAAAATTACCGTTTACATCAGGAGTATTTGCATATTGGTATCCGTTGATGTTTTTATATCCAAATACATTATTTACTGAAAAATATAGAATCTTTTGTTGTGAAATTAGATACGCCCAGTTTAGACTTAAATTGTTATAACTTTTTGTTTTTTCTTGTAAAAATCCTTGAGTATTAGGATTGGTGTAGGTGCGACCACTTGCGAATTGGCAACTAAACCCTATCTGGCTTTTCCAATCATCGACCCAATATTTCCCAACGACGGTTAGATTATTTGTATTAACAAAAGAGGGGGTTGCATTTACTGGAAAATTTTGATATTTCCTTTCGGTATCTAAATATGAATAACTAATCCAATAATCTACATTTTTTATACTTTCATTATCTCTCCAAAAAATATCAATTCCTTGTGCATAACCGTCACCTTTGTTTGTGTAAATACTTTCAAAACCAGGAAATTCTGTATCATATTTAATAAGATTGTTATACTTTTTTCGATATATTTCTGCACGAAAAATACGGTTGTTTGCTGTGTATTGATAATTTAATATATAATGTTGAGTTTTTTGAGCTTGAAGTCTTGATTCAAATTTTAGAATATCGTTCTGTGGTTGTTGATAAAAATTACCATAAGCTATTGACAACTGACTATTTCTACTTGTTTTTACGGCTAATGAAATACGAGGGGACATTGTAAAATCATTAAACATTTCGCTATACTCCCCACGTAGACCAATTTTTATAGCAAACTTTTTAGAAAATATAATATCAGCTTCTGTATAAACTCCACTTATATTATTATTAAATCCATATGAAACAGATACTTTTTCATTATTATATGATTCACCAAAATCTGTAAAAAACTGTTCAGCACCAAAAGAAAGTTTAAACCTGCTACTAAAGCGTTTACGAATTTTCAATTTTACATGTACAGAGTTTTCGGTATTATCAATATTGTCTTCTAAAATACCTATATCATTATTAGAAAAAGTGTAACTACCCCCTCCAAAAAGGTTCCAGTTGTTATTTAGTCTACTACTATAACTAACATTAGAGTAAAAATTATTGTTTTTTAATTTAAAATCTACTCCATCCGGAAAGTTAATATCTTCTTGTGTTAATTGAAAATTTGACGTATCAAAGGCAGCATATACTTTTAGTAAACCATTTTCAAACTTTTGACGAAAGACAGTTTCTCCAGATATGGTTTCGTAAGGTTCTTGCCAGTCGTTTCTGTCTGGAAAAGCTACGATATATGGTGCTAAGTTTATATAGAAAGTATTGATACTTATAGAACTTTTTTTCCACTTTTGAGTGTTTCCCAATCCAAGTCCAACACTCATTATCGCTATTTCTGTCTTTTTTTGAGCAGGTTCATCTATGGTATTAAGTAACAATACAGATGATAATGCTTGACCGTATTCTGCTGAGTACCCACCGGTAGAGAAAGTGATTCCATCAAACAAAAAAGGGCTGTATCTCCCTCGCGTAGGTACATTATTGGTAGTTGGTGTATAAGGGGTAAACACACGGATACCATCAATAAATATCTGTGTTTCTTCTGCATCCCCTCCCCGAACAAAAAGTCTCCCATCCTCTGCAACGGTTGTTGTTCCGGGTAATGTTTGTAAAGCACCAATATAATCACCCAAAGCACTGGCAGTAGTTACAACATCCAGGGGTTTTAAAACCGAAATTTTACTGTTATCACTAGCTTCGAATGTGCCTGCAGAAATTACAACAGTTTCCAATGAATTTACATCTTCTCTTAGCTTTATAATCAGATTTTTCAATTGGGTTACATCGGCTGACATTTTAAAGGATTCAAAAGACACAAATGAAATAATGAGGGTTTGTTCCCCTGTTTCTGAAGTTTTAAAAGAAAAACTACCATCTATATCTGTAGATGCACCATCGTAAGTGCCCTCTAGGTATACATTTGCTCCTAAGATTGGTGTTTCATTGTTTTCGGTAACTACACCAGAAATGGTAGTTTGACCTAATACTAAATAAGGTAAAAAAAAGAATAAAAGAATATTATATATATAGTTGGTTAATAATTTCATTGTTAATTTGGTTTCGCTTTCTTGTACAAAAATGAATTATTTTAAAATCTCATCGTAAAAAAACAAACTGAATTGTAATATAACCCTACTCAATTGTAAGTGATTGATTATTAATTGTGTATTCGGATATTATAATTACTTTTTTGTATCTTTAAATAAATTAATGATATCATGCAAAAATTGTCAACTTTATTAGTCATTTTTCTTGTGAGCTATTTTATTAGAGCTCAAGACACATTTTCAATAGTAGCTGTAGATCCTGTAACTGGTGAAATTGGTTCTGCTGGAGCCTCTTGTGTGGATGGTATAGGAGTTTATGGAGGACTCATTGATATTATTACTCAAATAATACCAGGACGTGGAGGTGTTAATTCACAAGCATGGGTATGTATCCCTAATGTGAACTTACAAAATGCCATCACACAAATGGAAGCTGGTTTATCTCCTTCTGAAATCATTGATTGGCTGATTAATAATGATGCATGTTCCTCACAAAATTTTGACCCCGAATACCGACAATATGGGATTGCTGATTTTGATTCTGGGGGTAATCCAAGAACAGCGGGGTTTACTGGAACAATGACAGATGATTATAAGGAAGACAGACAAGGGCCAACCTATAGTGTTCAAGGGAATATTTTACTTAATCAAACAGTTATTGATAATATGGAAGATAATTTTAACAATACAACTGGAACTCTTGCCGATAAGTTGATGTCTGCAATGCAGGGTGCTAATTTTGCTGGTGCTGACTCTAGATGCCTTGCAAGGGGAACCTCTTCAACCTCAGCTTATTTATTGGTATATAAAGAGAATGACGACCCCAGCAATCCCTACCTAAGATTGAATATTGAAGAAATGCCTTTTGGAGAAGAGCCCATAGATTCATTACAGATATTGTATGATAACTTTCTTGCAGTAAATGAGTTTGATCTGAAAAGTAAGATCAGACTTTATCCAAATCCCGCTACTAATGAAATAATAGTCTCCTATGATTCAACTATAATCTTATCGAACTTGGCGATATTTGACATAAATGGAAAAAGGATAGTTCAATTCGAAGAATTTTCAGCAAACGCCTTCCAACAACAAATAGACGTTTCTTCTTTTCAAAACGGTATTTATTTTCTGAATATTGAGAGCTTACAAGGAAGAACTACATTAAAATTTGTAAAACATTAACTTTTAGATAACGAAATATATTTTCTAATCTATTCTGATTTCCAAAAATAATATTTTACATCTTATTTAAATTGTTGAAAAATTGATAATTAATATCTCTTTAGGAATAATATTTGATATTTATCAGGTTAATAATTGAATAATAATAATATTCGTTAACCTAAAAACTCAAATAATGAAATCAGATATTTATACAAAAACCCTGTTAACTATTATTGCCATATGTTTAACTCTTAATATAATAAAGGAATTTGAAATTATACCTTCAGCCTTCGCTTCCGAAAATACTATTACACCAGATACAGAGTATAGACTTGTTCCTTTAAATGAATTTAACACTATCGATGTTAGAATTGTTGATATTAATACCTACGATGAACTTAATGTAAATATTAAAAGCATAGATACCTATGACGAAGTGAGGGTAAATATAAAAAGTATAGATACCTATGACGAAATAAGGGTGAATATAACAAGCATCGATACAAGTGAGGAATTGAAGGTGAATATAACAAGTATTGATACAAGTGACGAATTAGATGTAAACATTGATGAAATTGGTGGTAAATGGGTCACAAACGGAGGCCCTATCAATGTAAAGATTGAATAATTTGGTATTTTATAAAATGTGTTTAAAAAACCTTCTAAAAAATAAAATTCTTGTAGTTATATTATTTTTAAGACATTTGTAACAAAGATAACCCTCATACTACTAATGAGGTAATTAACTATCCATCATTGAATCAAGAACTTGAACATATTTTTGTTACACAACTGGAGGAAAACCAGAACATAGTACATAAAATATGCAAGCTATACACCAATGATAGTGATTCGCACAATGATCTGTTTCAGGAAATAACCATACAATTATGGAGAGCATTCCCTAAGTTTCGAGGGGATTCTAAATTTAGTACCTGGATGTATCGTGTGGCACTTAATACTGCCATTACATTGTACCGAAAATCAAAACGTAGAATTAGCACACAGGACTATGAGACCGTTAGCTTTAAAATTAAAGCCGAGGAATATGACGATACAGAAGAACAGCAATTAAAATTAATGTATAATGCTGTCAGAGAATTAAATGACATTGATAAAGCTTTAGTCTTTTTATATTTAGAAGACAAATCGTATAGAGAAATTTCAGAGACTTTAGGTATCAGTGAAGTGAATGCTAGGGTTAAAATGAATAGAACGAAAGATAAATTAAGAAAAATATTAAATCCGTAACAGGGTATGGATGAATTAGATATATTAAAAAAACAATGGCAATCTAGGGAACAAAATCTTCCTAAACTTTCCTATAATCAAATTTACAAGATGTTGTTAAAAAAATCTTCATCTATTGTAAAGTGGATTTTTATAATTAGCGTAGCTGAACTCCTTTTTTGGATAAGTCTGTACTTTATTATTCCTGAATCAGATCTAGAAATTATGGATAAAATGGGAATAGGTAAATTAATTTTATACAGTGATATCTTCCATTTCTCAATTTTTGGCATATTTATATATTACTTCTATAAAAACTTTAAATCCATTCAAGTAACGGACAGTGTAAGAATATTAATGAGAAATATTTTAAAAACCAGAAGGACGGTACATTATTTTGTTTATTATAATATTGGGATGTTTATTATTTCAAGTTTAGTGATCACCATTTATTTCTATACAAGAAGTGAGCAACTTTACGAAATTATGAATTTTGCAAATCAGGGAGTTCCACAAGAAAATTTTGCAACTGTATTTATAGTCGCTCTGATAATTGTAGCTATAATAGTTGTAGGTTTATTAGCATTATTTTATTGGTTTATCTACGGCATATTACTTCGTAGGTTAAAAATAAATTATAAAGAGTTGAAAAAAATGGAAGATTAATATTATTATATTTTAAAATATAATGAAAAGTAAAAATTATATTGGATTAGGAATGGCACTCGGAGTAAGTATAGGAATTGGTATTGGAGCTGCCTTACAAAATATTGGTGCTGGAATTGCGATTGGTATTGGTGGTGGTTTAGCGATTGGAGCTGTTATGAACAAGAAAAATAAAAACAATAAACCTAAAGATGAAGAAGAATGATTTTTTAGATCAAAATGTCTATAATTAATATTCCCATTGTCTTTTTTTATTATATTCCTCCTCTTTTATAAATTCTTCCTTGGAAATCACTTTTAGTAATGAGGGATGTTGTTCTATTGCAAATTGAAGCATTTCTACTATTTCATCAACACTATCGTTTTCATAGTCTATTTCAAGTGGTTTCTTTATAATCATAGATTGAAGAATTCCCCTTTTTTTAATACGTATCCCTTTTTTATCAAACGACCTCCTAAAACCATCAATTACAATAGGTACCACAATAGGTTTATTCATTTTAATAATATGTGCAGTACCTCTTCGAATAGGCCTCCAAGGTTTTGTGGTTCCTTGGGGAAAAGTAATTACCCATCCATCATTTAGTGCTTTCGAAATATTACTTACATCGCTCATTTTTACTTGTCTATTTATATCTTTCCCTTTTTCTCTCCATGTACGCTCTATACTTATCGAACCTGCATAAGCTAATATTTTGGGAAACAAACCCGATTTCATAGTTTCTTTTGCTGCTACAAAATAAATATTGAGTTTTGGTCTCCATAAGTATCCAATATTTTTAATACTATCTGTGCGCCCACTAAGACTTGCATTAAAAACATGAAACATAGCCACCACATCTGCAAAATAGGTTTGATGATTAGATACAAATAGAACTTGAGTATCGGGTAGATCTTTAATAATTTCACTTCCCTCAATTTCTAACTTGTTAAATCCCTTAAAACGACGATGTGTTAATGCACCTAATATTCGTATAATAAACCGTTTTAAAAAAAGTATATGCCCAAATGGATTTTTCTTAAAAAGCCCCATATATATTTCTAATTTAAAGAACCCTGTTTTTAGAAGTAAAACAAAGCATAACGAATATACAAAAATAAGCATTTACAACAGTTGCTTTAACATTTCCCGTACCTCATTAAGTATCATAGCGGTTGCTCCCCACACCAAATGATTATTCAAGATAAAAGCTGGAACCTCGATATTTTTTGCATAAGATGTAGATAGTATTTGGGTTGTCATTACGGTATCGTCCAACAAATGAGAAATTGGGATTTCAATTAGAGCTTCTACTTCATCTTTCTGCAAGACAAAATCAGGAGTGTTGGTTGTTATACCAATATAAGGTTGTACAAAAAAGTTACTGGGGGGTATATATATTTCGGTTAGTTTTTTTAATATCGTTATGGTTTTTTTTGAAACACCAACCTCCTCTTCGGTCTCACGTAATGCAGTTTCTTGTAAAGAAATGTCACCTTTATCAAATTTACCACCCGGAAAACTTACTTGAGCAGAATGAACCCCTTTATAGGTTTTTCTAAGAATAAGTACAAAATGTGTTTCATTGCTTTTAGAAGGGTAAAATAATGCCAGAACACCTGCTTTTAAAACTGATTTCTTTTCTTCAACGATTCGTTTCAATTCTAGTAAACGTTCCATGGGAGCCATTTTAAATTGAACAGATTCGCCTGGAAGCTTCATTTTTGTTACTTTTACAATCTTCTTTTCAAATTCTTCAAATGTCATTGATAAAACATCTTTTAATTTTTAGTTTCATATTACTTATTCTTACAAGTTGTGAAGATAACAAAAAGGCTTCAGCAGATAAAGATTCACAATCGGTTGTGATGCCCAAATCTAAAACTGAAATCGTTGATGATACCATCTCAGGAAAATCAATTACAGAAACAAAACTCTTTTCAGAAGAGAAAAAATATCTTAAAATTACTCAAGAAAATGTAGTAGAATTTTTAACCAATTACGGATTAGATAATCCTGAAACTAAAGTACGGATTTCTACTTTATATGGAAACATTGATATTCTACTATTTAAAGAAACCCCGTTACATCGTGCTAATTTTATTTACCTGGTAAAACAACATTATTTTGATATAACTTTTTTTCATCGTGTGGTACCAAATTTTATAATACAGGGTGGAAACAGTGATAATAGGTCTACTTCTGTAAAAAGATCTAAAATAGGAAAGGATTACCTTTTACCCGCCGAAATAAACCTTAATAGAAAACATCGTTTCGGAAGTATATCTGGAGCTAAAGAATATCGTAAAAATCCAGATAATAAGTCTTTCCCTTTTGAGTTTTTCATATTTTTAGGCCCTTTAGAACATACCCGTCATCTTAATGGAGACTATACCATTTTTGGAAAAGTAACCAATGGAATGGATATAGTTGAAAAAATCGCTAACCTTCCAGCAGACAAGGGTGATTGGCCATTGGATAATGTTTATATCAAGGCTGAAATTATTGAATGATGGATAAATTAAAAAATTAAGTCCTCGTATTTACAATTGGTCCTATATAAATGACATTTCGGTAAAGCATATTTTTGTAAGTTTTTAAAGAATATCACATTTGCCAAGTATAATAATTAAACAATTCTTTATGAAAACTATTCTACTTACAATCACATTATCGTTAACAGTTTTTTTGTTAAATGCTCAATCGAATTCAAAAACAGACACTGAGGGAACAACAATCAGAGTTACAGTTACATTAAATGGTACTGGTGGAAACGTTCTTTTCTCATTACATAATGAAAGTACTTTTATGAAAATACCACTTGCAGGATTAAGCAGTGATATTAATGATGGTAAAGCTATAGTAACTTTTACAAACGTTATTCCTGGAACCTATGGAATAATGGTAGTACACGATAAAAACGACAATAAGCAAATGGACTTTGAATCTAATGGGATGCCCTTAGAAGACTATGGAATGTCTAATAACGTTATGAGCTTTGGTCCGCCACAATGGAATGACGCAAAATTTGAAGTGACTGATACTCCTCTGGAAATAGAAATAAGATTATAATTTAAAAACATCTATCAAAAAATACATAATTCCAATATCTCTTAGGTATTGGAATTTTTATATAGATATAAATAATAGATTACATTTTTTATATAGATTTTATCGATACTTAATTGTATCTTTGTTAAAATCTTTTTTATTTTGACTATAACCCAGCTTAAATATGTACTTGCAGTAGCAGAACACCAGAATTTTACAAAGGCAGCTCAAAAAACATTTGTAACTCAGCCTACTTTAAGTATGCAAATCCAAAAACTAGAAGAAGAATTGGATATTCTTATTTTCGATAGGAGTAAAAAACCTATAGAACTTACTTCTGTAGGCAGGAAAATTGTAACACAGGCTAGAAACATTGTTATCGAATCTGAAAGAATGCAAGATGTTGTAGATCAAGAAAAAGGGTTCATTGGTGGTGAATTTAAATTGGGCATCATACCAACCATAATGCCAACCCTGCTACCCATGTTTTTAAAAAACTTCACAAGCAAATATCCTAAAGTCTATTTAAAAATCGAAGAACTCACTACCTCCGAAATTATTACAAAAATAAAAGATGGCCACATGGATGCTGCCATAGTCACTACTCCCCTACTTCAAGAAAAAATTAAAGAACGGGTATTATATTTTGAACCTTTTGTTGGATACGTCCCGGAAAATCACAGATTGAATTCAAAAAAGAAAATAGATAGTAAGGATTTAGATATAAATGATATACTTTTATTAGAAGATGGACATTGTTTTCGTGATGGAGTCCTTAATATTTGTAAAACATTTAAAAACAATAAAGAGGATACATTTCAATTAGAAAGCGGAAGTTTTGAAACGCTTATTAAATTATCTAATGAAGGACTTGGTATGACTCTTCTTCCCTATTTACACACATTAGATATTTCTAAAGAACAAACCAAACATCTTCGGTATTTTAATGAACCTACTCCTGTGAGGGAGGTAAGCATTATTTACAAAAAGAGCGAGTTACGAATGCAAATAATTAATTCATTATATGAAGTTATTTCTGGGGTAATTCGTGGTGCTATCACATTTCAGGATATAAAAATCATAAGCCCAATAAAATAAAAAAAATGCAAAAAAACAAAACCCTCTATTTATAGAGGGGTATTTTTATGCTTATAAATAAATTAGACATCGATTTAATTGGGGTTTTTCTTTAATGAGTTCATTAATCCAAATCCTAAGTTCCTCAATTTCGTGAGGAAGTAATCTCGTTAACGCTTTTTTTAACTCTTTACAGAACAAATTTACATCAAAACTAACTTTTGAAAGTACGGCTTTGGTGTAATCAAACATAGCTCTAGCCATTATAATAAGATGTTAGGTTAAGTAATTCTAAACTATAGGCGCGTTTTCTTTTAAATTTCAATCTTAAATATAACAAAAAAAAACGAATGAAATTATATTTTGTTGAAAAGTTTTACAAATAATTAACTTATTCAACACAGTAAATATATCCTTTATTTCCAAAAATAACAAATTTCAAATCATTCATTTCTTAAACTTTACTGTCCATTCAAACTCAAAAACCGATACTGTATCTCCTTGTTCATCAACTCCTTCAGATTTCATCCAACGGGTTTGAGCTTCATCCGTTTCGATAGATCTATTTATAGATTCTTTAATTAGTAGGCCATCTCTACAAGTAAAAATAATCCTTCCTCTAGCCTTTTTATTAAAAGTAGCTTTGCTATTTGCCACCAACATAGAAATACCATGATTACTCTCTTTGATGTAACTCATTACTAAAGCACCTGTACTAAGTTCAGCAGCCATTCCTTGTACTGCCCAAAACAAAGATTTAAATGGATTTTGATTAATCCAACGATGTCTAACAGATGTACAACAAATAATATCATCAATAGATTTTAATCGTACCCCACAAAAATAAGCTGCCGGTAATTTAAAAAACAGGAAAGTATTGATTTGCTTTGGTTTCAAAGGCATAAACAAAATTTTTGTATAAGATATTAAAAATTACCAGACATATTAAATGTTAAATTTATGTTAATTATAGTACTAGGTGTAACAAAGTACTATTTTTAAGACATATATTTGCATAAGAAACTAATAAACAATGGATACTACCATATCAGAAAATCAAAAAAATGTAGCTGCACTTGTGCATCTTTCTACATTTACAAAGTACTTCTTTCCTTTCGGAAATTTCATTGCTCCCTTATTATTATGGACATTTAATAAGGATAAACCATTTATAGATGAACATGGAAAACAAGCAATTAATTTTCAGCTTAGTATATTATTATACGCCTTATGTGTAGGAATTATTTGTCTTCCTTTTGTTATAATATTTGCTTCAGATTTTATTAGTCTGGTAGATACTATAGATCACTCTGTTGGGCATGTATCAATTCACGAAATAAAAAATCTATCCGGATATATATTAATTTTCTCTATAGCTGTTTTACTTCTGTTCGGAATATTTGTATTTGAACTATACGGAGTTATTTCAGCTACCATTCAAGCAGCAAAAGGGAAATTATACCAATATCCCCTTAGTATATCATTTATTAAAACAACCATTAAAAATCAATCAAAAAATGAGCACGTTAGTTAATATTTTGTTGGCAATAGTATTAAATATACTATCTACCGGAAACATTCAGCATCATGCGAAAGATATTTCCAAAGTTGAAAAAACTCAATGCATTTACAGCTTAGAGAACCTTCGATCTCATCACATCATTAAAAAAGACGAAATATTATTTCAACTAAAGTAAAACGACACTTATGAAAATTGAAAACACAAAAGCACAAATGCGAAAAGGAGTTTTAGAATATTGCATCCTTTCCATTTTAAAGGACGGAGAGGCTTATACTTCAGACATATTAAAAAATTTAAAAGACGCTAAAATGCTTGTGGTAGAAGGTACAATTTATCCCCTACTATCAAGGCTAAAAAATGCAGGCTTATTAATCTACCGCTGGGAAGAATCAACCGGTGGACCACCACGCAAGTATTACGATCTTACCGAAACCGGTAAACTATTTTTAAACGAATTAAACACTACCTGGAGTAATTTACAAAGGGCAGTTAACAAAGTAACCAGCGAAAAAACTACAAAATGAACAAAACAGTAAACATAAATTTAGCAGGAACATTTTTTCATATAGATGATGATGCATTTGCAAAACTTACAAGATATCTTGATGCTATTAGACGCTCCTTTTCGGATCCACAAGGACAAGACGAAATAATAAGGGATATTGAAGCTCGTATTGCTGAATTATTTTCTGAAAAAATTGAAGACGATTCGCAAGTGATTACTTTAAAAGAACTCGATGAAGTAATTACAGTAATGGGGCAACCTGAAGATTATATAATCGATGAGGAAATCTTTGAAGACACTCCAGATTCCAAGAAAAGACGTACACGTTCTAGTTCTTCATATAAGCAATTATTTCGTGATATAGATAACAAATTTATTGCAGGAGTTTCCTCTGGCTTAAGTCATTATTTAAATATTGATGCACTTTGGATTCGCCTTATATGGATTGTGTTAGTATTAATAGGATGGGGAACTCCAATACTTATTTATATTTTACTTTGGGTATTGGTTCCGGCTGCCGAAAGCACTTCAGATAAATTGAAAATGGAAAGAGAACCTATAAATATTTCCAATATTGAAAAAAAGTTTAAAGAAGGATATGAAAATGTCGCAGATAAAGTAAAAGATGTGGATATTGACAAATACAAGCAAAAAGCAAAAAGCGGAATCACCGGTTTTTTTACTACGCTTGGTAGTATCTTTCTGGTAATTTTTAAAATATTTGTCAAATTTATAGGGATCCTACTTATAATCATTTCACTTTCTACACTTATTGGTCTTATCGTTGGTTTATTTACAGCAGGCACTATAGGTTTTTGGGGTAATGAGGTAGTAATGGATCACATATCGGTAGTAGATATAACGAATGCACCACTATGGCTTATTTCATTATTAACATTATTTGTTGTTGGAATACCATTCTTTGTTCTATTTATTGTGGGACTTAAAATGCTTATAACCAATCTAAAATCTATAGGTAATCCAGCAAAAATTTCATTATTAGCAATTTGGATCTTTTCAATCATAGGTTTAGGAATTTTAGCAATTAGACAAGCAACAGATCATGCCTATGATGGTGATTATACTTCCGAAATAGAATTGCCGGTACGAAGCGGAGACACCTTGAGATTGGCTATGAATGTAAATAGACAATATGAATACAGTGTAAGGAGAGGAATAGGTTTTGAAATAAAGTACAATGCAAATGATGAAAAGGTAATTTATTCTAATAATATACGCTTAATCATAAGATCAACTGAAGATTCTGTAGCAAAGTTATATATTGAAAAGAAAGCCAAAGGAAAAACATTTCTTGATGCTAAAGACAATGCTGAAGCTATCGAATATAATTATTCCATTGAAAATAACACCTTACTACTTGACGGGTATTTTATAAATTCTTTTGAAAATAAATATCACGATCAGAAAATGGAAATTATAGTTTATTTACCCGTAGGAACCATCTTATTTGCTGATAATAACACCTATTCTTATCATAGAAATTATTACCGTTATGGTGATATATTAAATAATGGATATGAAGAACACTATTTACTTATTCAGGAAGATAAAACCCACTGTCTGGATTGTCCAATAAATAAAGAAAATGAAAATTGGGAAATTGAAGATTGGGAAGATGAAGTAAATAAATTGATTGACAATATCGATGAGAATACCAGTATAATAATTATTGATAAAAATAAACTCGATACTATTATAACAGAAATAAAAGATACAATACAAATTAAAATTGGAAATTAATCAAACAAATTAAAAATTATGAAATCAATTAAAATCATTTTAACATTAGTTGCAGTTACGATGTTGTCATCCTGTAACTTAGATATGCATTTAGGACATGAACATGGAAACGGTAACGTTGTCACAGAAGAAAGACCTGTCACAGAAAACTTTAACAAAGTTAAGGGTAGTAACGGTTTAGATATTTTTCTAACTCAAGGATCTGAAAATAAAATAGTTGTAGAGGCAGATGAAAATCTATTAGATATTATTGAAACTACTATTTCCAATGGAAAATTAACTATTAGAGCAGACAAAAATATTGGGAGATCAAAATCTAAAAAAGTATATGTTACCTACAAAAAACTAATTAGTGTTGAAGCTACCAGTGGAGCAGATGTAATTGGCAATTCAATATTAAAAAGCGAGTCGCTTACATTGAAAAGTAGTAGTGGAGCCGATTTAGAAGTAGAGGTTTTATCAAGTGAATTATTTGTTGAAACTAGCAGTGGAGCAGACATAGAATTATCTGGTAAAGCAAGCTCTTTAAACGCACGTGCAACAAGTGGTAGTGATCTAAATGCAAGAAAACTCACCGTGAACAATTGTAATGCAAGAGCTTCAAGTGGAGCAGATATTACAATTACCGTTAAAGAAAAGCTAGACGCTAAAGCATCTAGTGGAGGGGATATCAACTATTATGGAAATCCTGAAGCAGTAACAAAAAAAAATAGTTCTTCAGGAAGCGTGAGAAAAATGTAATAACATTTCAAAAATATAACCGCCAAAAAATAAACGCCATTCTGTCTTTTATATAAATGATGAGTGGCGTTTTTCATTTGCTTCAATTTTAATAATCAATTTATGCTAATCAAAATGAAACTTCCAATTGGATTAACGATACTATTAATTTTAAAAAACTTATATAATTTATTGGTATTTGAGCCTTTCTTATTATTATTATAGCTTTGTTTATAATAGTAGCGCTTTTGAACAAATAATGAAAGTACTGGGTCAAATAGTAGATATTGTAAACAGAAGGATTTATAAAGGAGAAATTACCCTGGAAGAAGGAAAAATTAAATCTATCATAGAAAAAGAACATGATGAAGAACATTTTATTATTCCAGGATTTATTGATGCTCACATTCATATAGAAAGTTCAATGTTAGTGCCTTCAGAATTTGCAAGACTAGCTGTTACCCATGGTACTATTGCAACTGTTTCAGATCCTCATGAAATCGCCAATGTTTTAGGAATTGAAGGCGTTGATTTTATGATAGAAAATGGAAAGAAAGTACCCTTTAAATTTTTCTTTGGAGCACCTTCCTGTGTGCCGGCTACCGATTTTGAATCTGCTGGAGCTGTCATAGATTCCGACGGAATTAATAAACTTCTCGAAAAGGACGATATTAAATATCTGGCAGAAATGATGAATCATCCAGGTGTTATAATAGGTCATGAAGACATTATAAAAAAAATATCTTGGGCAAAAAAGTATAACAAACCTGTAGATGGGCATGCTCCCGGTTTACGTGGCAAAGACCTTACAAAATATATTAATGCTGGAATCTCTACAGATCACGAATGTTTTACTTTTGAAGAGGGCCTTGAAAAACTTCAGAAAGGAATGAAAGTTATCATTCGGGAAGGTAGTGCAGTAAAAAATTTTGAAGCTTTAATAGATTTACTTCCCGAGTATTATGAAAATATGATGTTTTGTAGTGATGACAAACATCCCGATGATTTAATGTTAAATCATATTAATAAATTGTGTGCAAGGGCTATTGAAAAAGGAATTGATATTTTTAAAGTATTGCAAGTTGCATGTATAAATCCTGTGAAGCATTACAATTTAGAAGTTGGTTTATTACAAGAAGATGACCTAGCGGATTTTATTATCGTTGAAGACTTAATTAATTTTAGTACAAAACAAACCTATATCGACGGGGAATTAGTCTTTGCAAATGGAATCTCACTAATTAAATCTGTATCTTTTACTATTCTAAATAAATTTTATACGGATTTGAAGGTGGTTTTAGATTTTAAATACGCATCAAATACTAAGAAAATAAGAATAATTGAAGCTTTTAACGGTGAGTTAATAACCGATGAGATTATTGAAAAAAGTTTGATAAAAGATGGAAATTTAATATCAAATATTGAAACAGACATTCTGAAAATCACCGTTGTAAATCGATATCAGGATCAAAAGCCATCAATTGCTTTTATAAAGAATTTTGGATTAAAAGAAGGAGCTATAGCATCGTCGGTATGTCATGATTCTCACAATATTATAGCAGTTGGAGTTTCGGACGATTCGATTTGCAAAGCTGTTAATTTAATTATAGAATCTAAAGGTGGAATTTGCGCAGTTTCAAATTCCAAAGAGAAAGTAATTCCTTTACCTGTAGCTGGCATTATGAGTGACAAAGACGGAGAAACAATTAGTATTCGTTACGCAAATTTAGACAAAATGGCAAAAATGATGGGTTGTACACTTACTGCTCCATATATGACACTTTCATTTATGGCTTTATTAGTAATTCCTTCCTTAAAATTAAGTGACAAGGGCTTGTTTGACTGTTCTAAATTTACTTTTACATCTTTAGAGGTTTATTGAATTTAAACAACAAACCGACAATTAGAAAACACAAACAGTCCTTTTAATTTTCTGTTTCAACATAAACTTATTTTAATGCACCCAGATATCTTTCAGAATCTAAGGCAGCCATACATCCTGTACCTGCAGCAGTTACTGCTTGACGGTATTCTTTATCTTGAACATCCCCACAAGCAAATACCCCAGGTAAATTGGTTTTTGTAGATTTTCCTTTAGTAATAATATATCCAACATCATCCATATCTAATACCCCATTAAATAAACCAGTATTTGGCTTATGTCCAATGGCAATAAAAACTCCTGTTACATCAATAACCTTTTTTTCTCCAGTTTTATTATTTTTAACACGAACTCCTTCTACAACACTTTCACCTAATACTTCGTCAATTTCTGTATTAAAGAGTACGGTCAAATTCTTTGTATTATTAACCCTTTTTTGCATAGCTTTAGAGGCCCTCATATAGTCTTTTCTAACAAGTATAGTAACCGTTTTACAAATATTAGACAAGTAGGTTGCTTCTTCAGCTGCAGTATCACCTGCTCCAACTACAACAACATCTTGCTTTCTGTAAAAGAAACCATCGCAAGTTGCACAAGCAGATACACCACCGCCTATTAATCGTTGTTCGCTCTCTATTCCTAAATATTTTGCAGTTGCACCTGTAGAAATAATTATAGTTTCAGCTTCAATTTGTTTTGAACCGTCAACAATAACCTTATGAATCCCTCCTACTTCATCACTTAATGTCACTGCTGTAACCATCCCTAATCTAACATCGGTACCAAATCGTTCCGCTTGATTCTGTAAATGAACCATCATAGTAGGGCCGTCAACCCCATCGGGATAACCGGGAAAGTTATCTACTTCGGTAGTAGTGGTCAATTGGCCCCCAGGCTCCAATCCAGTATATAACACAGGTTTTAATTCGGCTCTTGAAGCATATATAGCAGCAGTATATCCTGCCGGTCCAGAGCCAATAATCAAACATTTTATTCTTTCAATTGTTTCAGACATATTGTTATTATTCTAAATATTTTAGACTGTAAAAGTAGCAACTTTAGTGAAAACCTTACAGTGAAAGTTATTAAGAATTATTATTCGTCGATTGGATTTTCTTATTATCAATTATATAATCTATTCCTGTTAGTATTTTAAAAAATTCTTACATTTAGTTTTTTAACAAAATTATAAATGATTCACAACCTAAAAATTAATTCTGAAGAAGAATATTATAGCACCTATAAAAGGAGTATTGAAAATCCGGAATTATTTTGGGACGAAATTGCTGAAAACTTTCTCTGGCAAAAAAAATGGACAAAAACTTTGGAGTGGGATTTCACAATTCCTAAAGTGAAATGGTTTATAGGTGGAAAACTCAATATAACAGAAAATTGCCTGGATAGGTATTTAAATTCACAAGGTGACAAAACTGCAATTATTTGGGAACCAAATAACCCTAATGAATTTTCAAAACATATAACATATAAAGAATTACACAAACTAGTATGTAGGTTTGCCAACGTACTTAAAAATAATAATATCAAAAAAAGAGATCGGGTTTGTATATATATGCCTATGATTCCTGAATTGGCTATTGCTATGCTTGCTTGTGCTCGTATAGGAGCAATTCACTCCATTGTTTTTGCAGGTTTTTCTAGTAAAGCTATTGCTAATCGCATTAACGATTCCTCTTGTAAAATGTTGATTACAACAAACGAAATGTACCGTGGAACAAAAACGATTCCACTTAAAGAAATTTGTGATGAAGCATTAAAAGATTGTCCATCAATTGAAAAAGTGATTGTCTTTAAACGTACCAATGCTATTACAATAATGGATCAAAATAGAGATGTATTTTGGCATAAGGAAATTGAAAAAGTGAATGATATTAATACTGCTGAAATAATGGACGCTGAAGATGAACTCTTCATATTGTATACCTCGGGATCTACAGGTAAACCTAAAGGAATGGTTCACACCACGGGAGGGTATATGGTAGGAATCACCTATACTTTTTTAAATGTATTTCAGGTGTTACAAGACGACATATATTGGTGTACAGCAGATATTGGTTGGATAACCGGACATAGTTATATTATTTATGGGCCACTTTGTGCCGGTGCTACCACAGTTATGTTTGAAGGTGTGCCTTCCTATCCCGATTATGGCAGGTTTTGGCAAATAGTCGAAAAACATAAAATTACGCATTTTTATACGGCACCAACTGCGATTCGTACTTTGGAAAAACAATCGCTTTCCTTTATCGAGACACACGATATTTCAAGCTTAAAAGTTTTGGGAAGTGTAGGTGAACCTATAAATGAAGAAGCTTGGCAATGGTATCATAATAATATAGGGAAAGGAAATATTCCAATAGTTGATACATGGTGGCAAACAGAAACAGGTGCGATTATGATTTCTTCTCTTGCCGGAATTACCAAAGAAAAGCCCACTTATACAACTTTGCCTATGCCTGGTGTTCAACCCGTTTTAATGAATGATGAAGGTAATGTAATTGAAGAGAAAAATGCAGAAGGCAGACTAGCCATTAAATTCCCTTGGCCCTCAATGGCACGTACTATATGGGGAAACCATATACGTTATAAAGAAGTCTATTTCTCAACTTTTAATAATAAATATTTTACCGGAGATGGTGCTCTACGAGATGAAAACGAATACTACAGAATAACAGGAAGAGTAGATGATATTGTTATTGTCTCTGGGCATAATTTAGGAACTGCCCCAATCGAAAACGCTGTTAACGAACATCCTAAAGTTGTTGAAAGTGCTATAGTGGGTTTTCCACATGAGATTAAAGGTAACGCATTATATGGTTTTGTTATTTTATACCAAAGTGAAGATGCATCATCAGAATTGAAAGTTGAAATTAACAAAGTAATTTCAACTGATATTGGCCCAATTGCAAAGTTGGACAAAATTCAGTTTGTTGAAGGTTTACCTAAAACACGAAGTGGTAAAATAATGCGAAGAATTCTTAGAAAAATTGCCTGTAATGAAATTTCAAATCTTGGAGATATTTCCACATTGTTAAATCCTGAAGTGATTGAAGCTATTAAAGAGAATTCTTTATAAAAAGTGTAAGCTAACTACTTAACTTTTTTGTTTTCACTTCAGTATTGAAGCAAATTTCAACCTTGTTCAAAAAAAAAGCTGAACAATTGTTCAGCTTTCACCGGTCGGGATGACAGGATTTGAACCTGCGACCCTACGCCCCCCAGACGTATACGCTACCAGACTGCGCCACATCCCGAAAATGTGCTGCAAAAATATATAATTTAAAAAGCCCAACAAACAAGTTTGTGTTTTTTATTATAAGCATTAAAAAAACCGTAATTCTCATTACATTTGTAAAAACATATTGATTATGCTCATCATTGGCATCGCAGGAGGTACAGGAAGTGGTAAAACCAGCGTAGTTGAACAAATTGTGGAAGATCTCCCAAAGGACGAAGTATGTGTGATTTCACAAGATTCGTATTACAAAGACACTAGTAACCTAAATTATAAAGAACGACAAAAAATTAATTTCGATCATCCACAAGCCATCGATTTTGATTTATTGGTTAACCACCTCATCGAATTAAAGAAAGGAAACTCTATTGAACAGCCCATATATTCTTTTGTTGAACATAATCGTATTAAAGATACCCTTAAAACCGATCCTAAAAAAGTTGTGATTGTAGAAGGAATATTAATCCTTACAAACCCCGAATTAAGAGACATGTTTGAAATAAAGGTTTATGTCCATGCAGATAGTGATGAGCGTCTTATTAGAAGATTAAAACGTGATATGGCAGAACGGGGAAGGAGTTTGGAAGAAATCTTAAATCGTTATCAAACCACATTAAAACCTATGCATCAACAATTTATTGAACCTTCAAAAGAGTTTGCCGATATAATCATTCCAACAAATCGTTATAACACTGTAGGCGTAGAGGTAATACGAAATATTATTCATCAAAGATTAGTGTAGTTTTAAAGTGAAATTTTCAGAAATAAAAAATAAAAATTGGTTTAAAGTTCTCAGTAATAAATATTTACTAATTCTTCTCTTATTTATTGCTTGGATGTTTTTTTTCGATACCAATTCTTTTTTTATTCATGATGAATTAAACAAAGACATTAAAACCCTTGAAAAAAATAAAGAATTCTATAAAAATGAAATAAAAAGTGATAAAATTTTTATAGAAAAAATGAAAGATACCAACGAACTTGAAAAATTTGCGCGAGAAAAATATTTTTTAAAAAAAGAAAACGAAGATATCTATATTATCGAAGACATGGACAGTCTGAAAAATAGGAAATCAAATGAGTGAGTTTTTATTTAAAGAATTCAATAACGTTTCCGCTAAAGAATGGAAACAAAAAATTCAATTCGATCTTAAAGGAGAAGACTATAACGAAAAACTCATTTGGCAAAGCAATGAAGGAATAAATGTAAGACCCTTTTATCATCAAGACGATTTTAAAGAGGAATTCATTCCAATACCCGGTTATCCTCAATCCTGGAAAATCGCTCAAGAAATTTTTATTGAAAATGAGACCATTGTCAATAAAATTTTATGTGACGCTGTAAAGCGAGGTGCAGAAGCTGTTTTCCTTACTGCTGAGAAAGATTTTTCATTTGAAATTCTTTTCAATGAATTTTCTTTTTCTGAAATTCCTATCTATTTTAATTTTAAATTTCATTCGGAAGAGTTCATTCTAAATTTGAAGCAATTTCTGTCAGACCTGCCTGCCGGACAGGCAGGAAAAAAGGCAAGGGTATATTATAATATTGACATTATAGGAAACCTTGCTCAAACTGGAAACTGGTTCTATAACCTGAAACAAGACCACACAATCCTCGAAAATATTATATCTAATGATTCAACTCAACCAATAATTGGTGTTGATACTTCTATTTACCAAAATGCCGGTGCGAATATTGTACAACAACTTGCTTATGCCTTAGCACATGCAAATGAATATTTAAACCATTTTAAAAATAAGCTTGATATTTCATCAGAGAGTTTCATCACCTTCCATATTGCAATAGGTGCTAATTATTTCTTCGAAATTGCTAAAATTAGAGCATTACGAAAACTATATGCGGCTTTAGCTTTAGAATATAATATTTCTGAAAACTGCCATATAATAGCAAAACCATCAAAAAGGAATAAAACCATATACGACTACAATGTTAATATGCTTCGTACTACTACCGAATATATGAGTGCAGTTATGGGTGGTTCTAACACAATTTGTAGTTTACCATATGACTCATTATACCATAAGAGTAATGTATTTGGAGAACGTATTGGGCGTAACCAACTCCTTATTTTAAAATCAGAAAGTTATTTCGATTTAAAAGACAACCCAACAGATGGTACATATTATATTGAAAGCCTTACAATTCAGTTAGCCGAGAAGGCTTTATCTCTTTTTAAAAACATAGAAAAAAATGGAGGTTTTCTTAAGCAATTAAAAGATGGAACTATTCAAAGAAAAATAAAAGAAAGTGCAGAAAAAGAACAGAAACTATTTGATTCCAAAGAAATTGTACTCCTGGGTACAAATAAATATCCAAACCCTAACGATAAAATGAAAAATGACCTGGAGTTATTTCCATTTGTAAAAACCAAAATAAGAAAAACACTAATTGAGCCCTTGTTAGAAAAAAGACTCTCAGAAAAAATAGAACAAGAACGATTAGACAATGAATAAAATGAAAAATACTTTTTTTATAGTAATTGTAGTAACTATTTATTTTAGCTGTGAAGAACCTTTGGAGTATAAGTTTCAAAACAGGGAACAGTTAATAGATTGTCATGGAGTTGATAATAAATTAGTACACGAGGCATTATATAGCTTTGAAGATGATATCGCATCTTATTATAACAATAGCTTAGAACCAGGATTTTTAAATTATGATTATGGGTATGCTAGATATATTTATAAAGGTGCTTTGGGAGAAGCTGATTACAAAAAAATAGTCTCAAATTATTCTATTAAGGTTTTGAAACGACTACTTCAAGAAAAAGAACTTTGGAATAAAACAACAGGAGAAAGTAAATTAAATTATAAAAGTGAATTTGTAAATTGCTTAATTAATAACATAAACAACAAAGACATTAAAAAAACTCTTCTTTCTAATAGAGAAGTAAATTCATTAAATCCTAAAATTCTAGCAGTCGTATATAGAATAAATATACGTGATGCCCATACGGACAAATATTTTGCAATGTTTTTAGCCCTGGACACTTATTATCAATATATTATAGATATTGATTTTACGGAAATCAATACAAATGAGTAGAAAGAATCTACAGCATATGACTTTTTCAAAAGAAAACGTCACACCGAATAAAAATTTGGGAACTCAACGGCCTATAAACTTCGTTGCCGGTATCCCTCCCTATTTACGTGGCCCTTATTCAACTATGTATGTTAGAAGACCTTGGACTATACGCCAATATGCAGGTTTTTCTACTGCTGAAGAAAGTAATGCCTTTTACAAAAGGAATCTTGCTGATGGACAAAAAGGACTTTCTATTGCTTTCGATTTAGCTACACATCGTGGTTACGACAGTGATCATGAACGTGTGGTTGGGGATGTAGGAAAAGCGGGTGTTGCCATTGACAGTGTTGAAGATATGAAGATTTTATTCAATCAAATACCTTTGGATAAAATGAGTGTATCTATGACAATGAATGGTGCTGTTCTACCAATAATGGCATTTTACATTGTAGCTGCGGAAGAACAAGGAGTCCCAAGTAAAGCACTTTCCGGTACCATACAAAACGATATTTTAAAGGAGTTTATGGTTAGAAATACATATATCTATCCGCCAGGTCCTTCTATGGTAATTATGAGTGATATCGTTAAGTTTGTCACTTTGAAAATGCCAAAATATAACCCAATTTCTGTTTCCGGTTACCATATGCAAGAAGCCGGTGCTACCTGTGAAATTGAATTAGCATATACACTGGCAGATGGTTTAGAATATATACGAACCTTATTAAAATCTGGTTTAGATATCGATTCTTTCGCACCACGTATTTCTTTCTTTTGGGCAATTGGGATGAATCATTTTAAGGAAATAGCCAAATTACGTGCAGCAAGAATGCTTTGGGCAAAAATGGTTAAACAATTTAAACCTAAAAATCAAAGATCATTATCCTTAAGAGTTCATTGTCAAACAAGTGGATGGAGTTTAACCCAACAGGACCCTTTTAATAATATAGCAAGAACTTGTATAGAAGCTACTGCTGCTGTTTTTGGCGGCACACAATCTCTACATACGAATGCGCTTGATGAAGCGATTGCACTTCCAACCGATTTTTCTGCCAGAATAGCCAGAAATACACAAATTTACATTCAAGAAGAAACACAAATTACAAAAACTGTCGATCCTTGGGCAGGAAGTTATTATATAGAGAACTTAACTGAAAACATTGCTCAAAAAGCTTGGAAATTAATACAAGAAGTGGAAGAACTTGGGGGTATGACCAAAGCCATCGAAGCCGGTATTCCTAAACTTCGCATTGAAGAAGCCGCTGCTCGAAAACAAGCCAGAATAGATAGCGGACAAGATATTATCGTTGGAGTAAACAAATATCGCTTGAAAAAAGAAGATCCTCTTCAGATTCTTGACGTTGACAATCAAAAAGTACGATTAACTCAAATAGAACGTTTAGAACTAATTAAATCTGAAAGAAATACACAAAAAGTAACTAAATCATTATCGAAATTAACCCAATGTGCTAAAACAGGTGATGGAAATTTATTAACTTTAGCTATTGAAGCGGCTCGTGAAAGGGCAACTTTGGGTGAAATTTCGAATGCATTGGAAAAAGAATTTGGAAGACATAAAGCACAAATTAAATCTTTTAGTGGCGTGTATAGTAAAGAAATAAAAAAAGACCCCTCTTTTGAAAAGGCAAGAAAACTTGCTAACAAATTTGCTGATTTAGAGGGAAGGCGTCCTCGTATTATGATTGCCAAAATGGGACAGGACGGTCACGATCGTGGTGCCAAAGTAGTTGCAACAGGTTATGCTGATGTAGGATTTGACGTAGATATAGGTCCATTATTTCAAACTCCAAATGAAGCGGCTCAACAAGCAGTAGAAAACGATGTGCATATTCTGGGTATTTCTTCTCTTGCAGCGGGGCACAAAACACTGGTGCCTCAGGTTATTGAAGAATTAAAAAAACAGGGACGCGAAGATATTATGGTGATTGTTGGGGGAGTTATTCCTCCACAGGATTATTCGTTTTTATTCGATGCAGGAGCGGTCGCCATTTATGGTCCTGGTACTAGAATAAGTGATACAGCTATAGATTTACTTCAGATATTGATAGATTCGGTTGATTGATGAAAAATATATAATAAAAACCCATCGATTAGGGTTGCGAAATTGGACACCTAGTGATATAGTTCCTTTTATTGAAATGAGTCAGGATCCAGAGGTAATGAATTATTTTCCGAAGTTACTTTCTGAAGAAGAATCAAAAGATTTTATTATTAGTATGCAAAGGCATTTTAAAGATTTTGGATTTTGTTATTTTGCGATTGACATATTAAAAAATGAAGAATTTATAGGCTTTACAGGATTGTTACATCAAACTTTTGAAAGCGACTTTACACCTTGTGTTGATATGGGTTGGAGACTAAAACAATCAGCATGGGGAATGGGCTATGCCACTGAAGCAGCTATAGAATGTTTAAGATTTGCCTTTAATATTCTAAAACTAAATGAGGTTTATTCATTCGCTACCATTAATAATATACGCTCTGAAGCCGTGATGAAAAAAATAGGGATGAATTTTGTTGGCACGGTGCAACATCCTATGATCGTGGGTGATCATAGATTTAAACATTGTGTGGTCTATAATATTAAAAAAATAAAATAAAATGAATTATACTCAAAGAATGTTACGCGATAACGCTTTTAAAGGAAAGACTATAGTAGTAACTGGTGGTGGCAGCGGTCTGGGAAAAGCAATGACTAAATACTTTTTGGAGTTAGGAGCTAATGTAGTTATTACTTCCAGAAATATTGAAAAACTTGAAAAAGTTAAAATAGAACTGGAAGAAAAAACTAAAGGAAAAGTATTACCTGTGGCTTGTGATGTAAGGCATTACGAACAAGTTGAAGCCATGGTAAAAACCTCAGTGAACACTTTTGGAAAAATAGATGCATTGCTAAACAATGCTGCTGGAAATTTTATTTCACCCACCGAAAGACTTTCTGCAAATGCTTTTGATACTATTATAGATATTGTTTTAAAAGGCACTAAAAATTGTACCCTTGCTTTTGGGAAGCATTGGATTACAAACAAAGAAATAGATAAAGTAATTTTAAACATAGTAACAACCTACGCCTGGACAGGTTCTGCTTATGTTGTTCCAAGTGCTACTGCAAAAGCTGGAGTACTAGCAATGACACGTTCTTTGGCTGTGGAATGGGCAAAATACGGATTTCGTTTTAACGCCATTGCACCAGGTCCTTTCCCAACAAAAGGAGCTTGGGATAGATTACTACCAGGAAATCTAAAAGAAAAATTTGACCTTGCTAAAAAAGTTCCCTTAAAACGGGTTGGGGAGCATCAGGAACTTGCCAATTTAGCTGCGTATTTGATTTCAGACTTTTCAGCTTATATAAATGGTGAAGTCATAACCATAGATGGTGGAGAATGGTTAAAAGGGGCTGGGCAATTTAATATGTTAGATCAAATCCCGGAAGATATGTGGGATATGCTAGAAAAGATGATACGTTCTAAAAAAAGAAAATCCTAAGTAAATTCATTTTAAACTTTTGTGCTAAATGTCCAGGCCTGATAGATTGGAATTGTTTAAATGTTCGTCCATTTCCCTATCATATAAATAAAGAAACAATACAACCATCATATCTCTAAAACCTGAGTAAGGATTATATGTTTCTAAAATTAACTTATATTGATGATCTGCTTTTAATTGAATTCCAACTTCACTAGAATATACAGGAACATTTTTTAGTCCTATCCTGTCCGGGTAATTTTCACAATGAAAAGTATGGATAGCCTCACATAAAGTTATGTCGTATAAAGTTAAAGATTCTGCATTGGGATGTAAATGTGCAGCCATGGCATGTATTCGTGAATCCTCCTTTAAATTCAACTGATAGGTAATATTAAATTCGTAATGATATTTCCCTTTGGGTAATACCCAATGTGAAGATAGTTTAATCCCCTTATCACTCGAAAAAGAATGATTTTTTAAATCTATAGGAACGCATAGATTAGGATTTTGTTTAGTATCCGGCGAAAACGGGTTTTCTCTATCATAGTCTTGCAATAACACTAAGGCCTTTGGGGTTAAAGGTTTCAAATGTTTGCCTTTGTCTGCCATTTTAAATTCAATATGATGTTTTACTTTAAAAAAAGCATCTTCAATATTATGATTTAATGTTCGAGATGCCACAATAAATTTTTCATTTTCAGCAATTGGAAATCCAAATCCTTTTGGAAAGTTAAGTTCATTTATACCATTAGATAAAGTTCCGAATCTAGGATATTGTAAATTGATTCTTTTAATTAAGTTTAAATTACGATAATGAATAGCATCAAAAAAATCTATATTTGTGTGGCATAATAAATCATTATTGTGCTTAATAGTGCCCTCCCTGAAAACCTCTACTTTGAAACCTGTAATCCATTTGATTCCATTTCCTTCAGGGTTTACATTTATATTTATAAATACTTGTGGACCGTCCATGGATTGATAAATATTATCTATCAACAAATCTGGAGATTGCATATGAAGTAAATTATCATTATATACAATATCCCATTCATGATCTACCAAACGAAGTGTATGAATTATTTTAGTTTTAACAATGGCTTTGTGTCTATTTGATAGGTTGTAGTACCATATAGAACCTACAATAACACCTGTCAAAAACAAATAAAGGAGTATTTTTAAATTAAGAACCCTTTTGATAATCATAACAAAGGAAAATATTTTCAATTGCTAAGATAAGGATTAAAATAAAGTATTTTTTTACTTTGAGTTTCATGATTTTCCGTAGTGAAGACAAGTTTTGTAAATATTCTAGAAAATAAAGGGTATATACCTATCAAATAAAATTAGTGAGTAACTTTAATAATAAAATCTACCTTCTATAAAAATTACTTTTTGAATTTTTGCATCACTCGCAAAAATGTTCAAATCCTGTTAACAAATATCATTTTATATCCACATAATTAATTGTATTTTTATCTCTTAAAATTGCTCTAAATTTATGGGAAAAATTATTGCTATTGCTAACCAAAAAGGAGGGGTGGGTAAAACCACAACTTCAGTAAACTTGGCCGCTTCTTTAGGGGTATTAGAAAAAAAGGTATTGTTGATAGATATAGACCCACAAGCGAATGCCTCATCTGGCTTAGGTGTTGACGTAGAAAATGTACAAAAAGGGACCTATCGCCTTTTAGAACATACTACTTCTGCTAAAGACGCAATAATTTCAACACAATCCCCAAATGTCGACATAATACCTTCGCATATAGATTTAGTAGCTATTGAAATAGAAATGGTTGACAAAGAAAATCGTGAGTATATGCTTAAAAAAGCAATTGAAAAAATCACTAATAATTACGATTATATAATTATTGACTGTGCACCTTCACTTGGATTGTTAACCCTTAACGCTCTTACTGCCGCAAATTCCGTGATGATTCCAATTCAATGTGAATATTTTGCACTAGAAGGCTTGGGAAAACTTTTAAACACAATTAAAAGTGTTCAGAAAATTCATAATCCCGAATTAGATATAGAAGGGATGTTACTAACTATGTACGACTCCAGACTTCGACTTTCTAATCAGGTGGTAGAAGAAGTGAATAAACACTTCGGTAAGATGGTCTTTAAAACAATTATACAACGTAATGTCCGTTTGGGTGAAGCACCCAGCTATGGTGAGAGTATTATTAGTTATGACGCAGGTAGTAAAGGTGCTAATAATTACTTAAGTTTGGCCCAGGAATTAATAGAAAAAAATTCTTCAAAATAAATGGCGAAAGCAACAAAAAAACAAGCTTTAGGTCGAGGTCTTGCGGCACTATTGAAAGATCCATCAAAGGACATAATATCGGTCTCCAATAAAAATGCTGATAAGGTGGTCGGCAGTATTGTTGAGCTGGAGTTAAGTACTATAGAGGTAAATCCTTTTCAACCTCGTACCAGTTTTAATGAAGAATCTTTACGAGAACTTGCATCTTCAATAAAAAAATTGGGCGTAATTCAGCCAATAACCGTTAGAAAACTCGGTTTTAATAAATATCAATTAGTTATTGGGGAACGCAGATACCGTGCTTCAAAACTAATAGGATTAGAATCTATCCCATCATTTATCCGAATTGCCAATGACCAAGATTCCTTGGAATTGGCATTGGTAGAAAACATTCAGCGACAAGATTTAGACCCCATAGAAATAGCATTGTCCTACCAACGGCTTATTGAAGAAATAGAAATTACACAAGAAAAATTAAGTGAAAGAGTTGGTAAAAAACGCTCTACAATAGCTAACTATCTACGTTTACTGAAATTAGATCCTATTATCCAAACCGGAATGAGAGATGGATTTATTAGTATGGGACACGGCAGGACGTTAATTAATATTGGAAATCTTAATGACCAACTTTCTATTTATGAAAAGGTTATAATCGAAAATCTTTCGGTACGAGAAACCGAAGCATTGGTAAAAAAATATAAAACACCTATTAAAAAAACTACCGACAAAAAGAAAATACTACCCTCATCTGTTAATAGTGCCAAAAATGAACTTACCGTTTATCTAGAAAGTAATGTGCAAATAAAATTATCTAAATCTGGTAAAGGACAGTTTATAGTTCCTTTTGAAAATGAAGAAGATTTTCTGCGTATCTTGAATTTATTAAAAAGTGAAAAGTAGACTTTTCTGCATCTTATTCTTATTTACGGCAGCTCAACTTTTTGCCCAAATAACCGATTCACTTTTAATTAATAATGAAAAAGTAATAATTATAAAAGACACTCTTATAAACAAAGAACCCTATAATCCTTTAGCACCCTCTAAGGCAGCATTTTATTCAGCTGTAGTTCCTGGATTAGGACAAGCTTACAACAAAAAATATTGGAAAATTCCTCTTATCTATGCAGGGATGGCCACCGGAGTTTATTTTTATATTCAGAATGATAAGGATTATGATCGTTTTAGAGATGCATACAAAAGACGTTTAGCCGGTTTTACCGATGATGAATTTTATGGAGATGGTGAAAATCCCATTATATCAACCGATAGATTAATCGATGCCCAAAAATCTGCTCAAAGAAATAAAGACCTTAGTATTGTTGTTACCTTGGTATTTTATTTAGTTAATATTATCGATGCCAATGTTGATGCGCATTTAAAACAATACAATGTTAGTGAAGATCTTTCATTACAACCCAATTTTGAATTAAATACCATAAATGCACAAGCCAATTATGGTTTATCTTTAAAATACAATTTTAAATAAAAAACAATAGTAATACTTCATGAAAATAGCAATATTGGGATATGGAAAAATGGGGAAGACCGTAGAGCGTCTTGCTGGAGAAAGAGGCCATACTATTATTTTAAAAACAAAGAGTGATAGCAACCAAATTAATCTAGCTGAAACAGATGTTGCTATAGAATTTTCAACTCCTGATGCTGCTTTACAAAACATCACTCTTTGCTTAGAGCAGGGTATACCAATAGTTTCAGGTACTACGGGTTGGTTAACCCATTATAATGAAATAATAAATTTATGTGTAAGCCGTAACGGAAGTTTTATCTATGCGTCAAACTTCAGTATTGGTGTAAACCTTTTTTATAACATCAATGAATACGTAGCAAAATTAATGCTTCCATGGACAAAATACAATGTATCTATTGAAGAAATCCATCATATACAAAAAAAGGATTCCCCGAGTGGAACCGCTATTTCTCTGGCTGAAAGTATTATAAAACATTCAGAATATGAAGGTTGGAAACTTGATGAAAAAACGGAAAATAATATTCAAATCTCATCCAAACGAATCAACGATGAAAAAGGTATTCATTGCATTTCGTATGTTTCAGATAATGATACCATTTCAATTAAACATAAAGCACATAGCAGGGACGGTTTTGGTTTAGGTGCAATCCTTGCCGCCGAGTGGCTTCAGAATAAAAAAGGGGTATTTACTATGAAGGATGTACTTAAAATAAATAATATTTGAGATCTTAAAAAAATTAAAAGCAAATAATAATAACTATGACTTTTACAACTTTATTACTTTTCATACTTATTGTACAAGTGATTCACTTTGCAGGAACTTGGAAACTTTATACACTAGCCGGAAGAAAAGCTTGGGAGGCCGCAATTCCGGTTTACAATGCAATTGTATTGATGAAGATTATAAACCGTCCTAAGTGGTATACAATTTTATTGTTTGTACCCATTGTAAACCTTATTATGTTTCCGGTGATATGGGTAGAAACCTTACGTAGTTTTGGCAGAAATAGCAAAACTGACACTATATTAGGCATCCTTACGCTGGGTACATACATTTATTATATAAACTACACACAAAAAGTAACCTATATAAAAGACCGAAGTTTAAAACCCCGTACTTCAGCTGGAGAATGGACAAGTTCTATATTATTTGCGGTAGTTGCAGCAACCATTGTCCATACCTATTTTATGCAGCCTTTTACCATACCAACTTCCTCCCTTGAAAAATCATTATTAGTAGGTGATTTTCTTTTTGTAAGTAAGTTTCATTACGGTGCCCGAACTCCTTTGACTCCAATTTCATTTCCAATGGTTCACGATACCATTCCTGTATTACATAAAAAATCATATTTGCCAAATCTTCAAATATCCTATTTTAGGTTTCCCGGTTTTCAAAATATTAAACACAATGATATTGTTGTTTTTAATTGGCCGGTAGACACAGTAAATGCATTTCAGAAATATAGCGACGGCAAGTATCATTATAAACCCATTGATAAAAAATCGAATTATGTAAAACGGTGCGTGGGACTTCCCGGTGATTCCCTAGAAGTACGTAATGGTTATGTTTATATAAATGGAAAACAAAATGTGTTGCCGGATAGAGCGAAGCTTCAATTTGCATATGCTCTTTCTGTCAATAAACCTTTAAATTTAAAATATATATCTGAAAGATATGATATTACAGATATTTATTTACTTTATGGTGAAAAAACAACCTATCAAGCTCATATGACTAATGAATCATTTGAGAAATTTAAAAATTATCCCGGTATTATCCAGATAATTCCTTTAACAGGAGAAAGAGGAAAATGGAATCCCTCTATTTTTCCTCAAGATCCAAATTTTTCTTGGAATACAAATTTCTTTGGTCCTCTTTATATCCCAAAACAAGGGGTAACTGTTGATATATCTGTAGAAAGTTTACCCCTTTACAAGCGAATTATTGAAGTATATGAAGGAAGTGAGATGGGTATTGATAATACCATTACGCAATCCGGAACTCAGGTTTTTCTAAACGGTTCTACAATATCTGATTATACATTTTTACAAGACTATTACTGGATGATGGGTGATAACCGTAATAACTCTGAAGATGCCCGTATGTGGGGATTTGTACCGTTTAACCATGTAGTTGGTAAACCCGTTTTTGTTTGGATGAGTATTGATAGTAATGCAAAGGGGCTTGCTAATAAAATACGTTGGGATCGATTTTTTACCACAGTAGGTGGAAGTGGAAAACCCATATCATACTTTAAATATTTTTTGATCTTACTGGCAGGTTGGTTTGGGTTTAGCTTCTTTAGAAAGAAAAAGAAAAAGGCATAGATTTAATAAATTAGTCAGTACTAGATAATTCAAATTTTTTATGGTAAACAAAACATCAATCCTATGAGCTGGATAAAAACAATACCATATGAGGATGCGGATAAAGACTTAAAAAGAGTTTACAATAAAGTTAAAGGACCTAATAATAACATTGATAATGTATTGTTAATCCACAGTTTACGCCCCCATTCTCTGATAGGTCATATGGCACTTTATAAAAATGTGTTGCACAATTCAAACAATAAACTGCCCAAATGGTATCTTGAATCAATTGGGGTTTATGTGAGTTATTTAAACCGATGTAATTATTGTGTGGAACATCATTTTTCAGGATTAAAAAGACTTTTAAACGATGATGATAAAGCAAATAATTTTTTGGAAGCTATAAAAAAAGATGCTTTAGAAGATAACTTCGACTCTAAACTTTATCAAGGTATGTTGTATTCCAAAAAACTTACTTTAGAACTCCATAGTATTAAAAAAGATGATATCACCAAACTAAAAACATTAGGTTTTTCAGAAGGCGAAATTCTCGAGATTAATCAAGTAACAAGCTACTTTAATTATGTAAATAGAACAGTAATTGGTTTAGGTGTTACTACAGAAGGTGATATATTAGGACTTTCTCCAAATAACAGCAATGACCCAGATAATTGGAGTCACCAATAGTGAAATCCATCCTTGTACATCCTACCTATTTTCCTTCAATAGTGCAAATGGTGGCTATTGTACAGGCATCTAATGTGATTTTTGAAATAGCGGATAATTACCAAAAACAAACCTATCGGAATCGTGCTTATATTGCCCATAGTAATGGTAAACTTTTATTAAACATCCCTATAAAACATAACAAAACTGGAGTCCGACTAAAAACAAATGATGTGTTGGTTGAAAATAGTCTTCGATGGCAATCACGACATTGGAAATCCTTACAATATGCTTACCGTACGTCTCCTTTTTTTGAGTATTTTGAAGAAGAGTTTCAACCTCTTTTTACAATGCCGGTACGTTCACTAATTGAATTCAATATGAATACATTGAAAGTACTATGTGAATGTATGGGTGTTACGTTAAATATCACTAAAACAAAATATTACGAGCCCGATCCAAGTGTTTTTGATTTGCGATTTCTGGTAGTCGCAAAAACTGAAAGAATCTATCCATTAATTCCATATACACAGGTTTTAGAAAGTAAACATGGTTTTTTATCTAATCTTTCGGTGTTGGATTTATTATTTAATGAAGGTCCAAATACATTGAATTATCTAGAATCCCAAAAATTGGATTTTAATTAAACCTTCAACCCATTGGTAAAGCTTAATTAAAATGAACCCTTTGATCTTGTCTAAACGAACATTAATCCCAACCCACAGTTGCACTCACTGGATAATGATCTGAAAATGATTTTTTTACAGTTTCAAACTTTACTACATCCAGTTCTTTTGAAACCAAAATATAATCTATTCGCATTGGGTATGAATCGAATAAATAAGTGGTACCAATGCCATTTCCACATTCAACAAATGCATCTTTCATATCACCTCTTAATCTTCGGTAAACATAGGAAAATGGAGTATTATTAAAATCACCACAAAGCAATACTGGATTTGGTGAAGTATTTTTATGATCTAAAATATCCTCCATTTGCTGTTGTTGAATAATAAAAGTTCGAGAAATTCTTTTTATTAATTTATCCTTTTTTCCTTCCTGCCAAGAAATAATACCGGGTGTAATACCAAGAGATTGTAAATGCAAATTATAAATCCTAAGTGTATCGTCTCCTTTTACGATATCTACATAAATTGTGTTGTTATTAGAATCTTTAAAATCGAAAGCCCCTTTATTTAGTAAAGGATATTTAGAAAATATTGCATGGCCAAATATTCCTTTTCCATCATTAAAATGAATAAAACTATATGGATACCTCGAAAAATCCATTTTGTTATCATTATAATACTCTTGAATACAAATCACATCAGGTTGCTGAATATTCAATATTTCAGAAATTATTATAGAAACGTCTTTTGATGGATTTTTCTCATAGGCATTGAATAAACGAACATTATAAGAAAGAACATGTAAGGTATTATTATAATCGGCACTATTTTTTTCAGAAGAAAATTCAAAGAAGGGATTAAAATGCAAATGTGCAATCAGCAAAACTATCAATGAAATTATTAATTTCCTTTTTAAACGAATTGCATAATACACAAAAAATAATATATTAATTAAAATTAGTGGAGATACTATAAGGCTTAATAAGGAAAGGGTTGGAAAACTTTTCGGTGGAACATAGGGTAAAACAAATGAAATCAATAGCAAAAAAGCAACAATGATATTAATCCAATAGACGATTTTATTTAAAAACCCCAACTTTTATTATATTTAGTTTTCTTTACCTGCTTTAAAAAGAAAATCCTTTTCTGCTTTGGTAAGGCTGTCATAACCACTTTTTCCAATTTTATCTAATATAGCATCCACTTTTTTTTGATATTCCTCCTGTGATGCCTTACTTTTAGGATGACTTGCCCTTGTGTGTGTTGTTCTATGTACCTTTTTAAATGGGCTTTTATTTCTGGGTCTAAATAGATCTAAAAACCAACTAATAATATTTTCAAACCATTTTCCTATATCATTCCCTTTTGTTAGTTGTATGGCATATACATAGCCAAACAAAGCACCACCCAAGTGAGCTAAAAGGCCTCCTGCATTACCTGAAGTTGGTAATTGAATTAAATCTAGTAATACTACAAAAAGGCCTATTTGCCATAGCTTTAATTTCAAAAAGAATATACGTACTTGTATATTTGGAGAATACGCTGCGATAAAAATCATTATGGCTCTAACCGCTGCAGAGGCACCCAACAATCTTCCGTTAAAGTCGTTAAAAACAGGAAAAAGATTATACGCAAAAATATATAACAACCCGCCAAATATGGCACCAAGTAAATAGATGGTTAAAAACCGTTTTTCACTAAATTGGTTGATCACAAAAGCCCCAAACCAATAAAGAACAAACATATTCCAGAATATATGCCAAAAACCAAAATGCATAAAACTGTAAGTGAGCAATGTCCAGGGTTGAGTTACCAGCGTGCTAAAATCTTCCGGGAGTATTAACCACTTTGTAAATACATCTGAATTTAATTGAAAAAAGAAAGACCCTAAATAAACTATAAAAAATATTGCTGCATTGATTACTATGAGCTTTACAACAATACTAGCCGACCTAAATTGATATGATAAATTATTTACAGCCATGTCTAATTCCAGCGATGAGAGTTAAAACTATTTTTTTTCCAATACCAGGCCATAATAAAGCCAAACAAAGCACCTCCAATATGTGCCCAATGTGCAATCCCTTGTCCAAATACAGAAAAACCGGTGACTCCCGAAAATAAATCTAATAAAATTAATCCTGGGATAAAATATTTAGCTTTTACAGGTACTGGCAGGAAGATGAGCATAAGTTTTGCATTTGGGAACATCATACCAAAGGCAACTAAAACACCATAAATGGCACCGGATGCTCCTACAGCAGGTGTATTGAATGCAATGTGATATGATTGTATTTCGGCAAGAGAAATTTTATCGAGAATACTTTCACTCCCCCCTTGTCCGGTAGTAAGATAATTTATCACCTCATTTTCACTCCAACCTCCTGCCATTAATGCTTCCATTCCACCATGAATTTGATAATAATTTACTAAGGTGTGTATCAACGCAGCTCCCAAACCTGCTGAAAAATAAAAGAAAAGAAACTTTTTACGACCCCAAATTTGTTCTAATGGAGAACCAAACGCCCATAATGCATACATATTAAATAAAATATGCATAAAACCTCCATGCATAAACATATGACTTAGTGGCTGCCAATATTGAAAATTTGGGCTTTCGAAATAGTATAATGAAAACAACTTATACGCAGTATCACCTAAAATTTGAGTGCCTATGAAAAAAATCACATTAACTATGATTAAGGCTTTTATCGTTTCTAAAATTCTTCCCATTTACATAAATTTTTTATCAATTCCCGCCACATCTAAAGTTATGAGTACAGGTTTATTATTAGGTGATACTGCCGGTTCCTTACAAGCAAATAGCTGATGAATTAAATGTTCCTGTTCTTCTTTATTTAAGGAAGTTCCCACCTTAACCGCGAGGCTTTTTGCCAAAGATTTTGCTAATAAATCGTTCTGACTAAATCCTGCATCAGGAACTTCTCCTTTAATATCAGCAAGGAGTTGTTCCAACACATTTTTAATATCACTTTCTAAAACAGCAACCGGTATTCCACTTATCTCAAGAGTATCATCTTTCAGAGTTGAAAAAACAAATCCTGTATGCTCTAATTGCTCCTGTATACTTTTAATAATCTCTATATCAGGTTTAGAAAATTGAAGTTTCAGTGGAAACAATAACTGCTGGCTTACAGCTTCTTGTAACGTAATATTTTTCAGTATTTCCTCATACAACACACGTTGGTGTGCTAAATTTTGATGAATAACGAGTATCCCATTTTTAATTAGGCTTATAATATATTTATTTTGTAACTGAAAAGTAGTCTGCCCAGTTTCTTCTTCATAAGTGTCATTAAGACTTCCGTTAACCTCTTTGCTTTCAAATTCTATATGTTTACCACTTTGTGCTTCATCCTGCTTTAAACCAACATACATAGCTTCCCATGAAGCTGTTTTAGATCTTACCGGAGTGTCTCGCATAAAAGGGTTGAAGTTTCTATCGACTTCTATAGTAGGTGAAACAGGATTCTTTTTATTATATGCGTAGGGTGTATCTAATTCTGAATTTTTTTTAAAATCGAGTACAGGTGCAATACTAAACTGACCTAAACTATGCTTAATTGATGATCTAAGCATGGCGTAAATCGAGTGTTCGTCATCGAACTTTATTTCAGTTTTGGTAGGATGAATATTAATATCGATAGATTTAGTATCTACTTCTAAAAATAGAAAATATCCGGGATGCATACCTTCTTTCATTAATCCCTCAAAAGCTGATAATATAGCGTGATTCAGATACGGACTTTTAATGAAACGATTATTTACAAAAAAGAATTGCTCTCCTTTGCTTTTTTTAGCAAATTGAGGTTTAATAACAAATCCCTCAACCTTTACTATATCGGTTTCTTCTATAACCGGAACTAATTTTTCATTGGTTTTGGCACCAAAAATATTAACTATTCGCTGACGTTTACTGGTAGTAGGAAGATTAAATACAGTACTTCCGTTGTTAAGCATGGTAAATGCAATCTGTGGATGTGCCAATGCTAGACGATGAAATTCATCAATAATATGTCGGGTTTCAACAGTGTTACTTTTTAAAAAATTACGTCGTGCAGGAATATTATAAAATAAATTTTTCACCGAAATAGTAGTACCCTTGGGCATTACAGCTGCTTCTTGTGAAATAACCTTACTCCCTTCGATATAAATTTGAGTCCCTAATTCTAAAGATTCAATTTTAGTTTTAAGTTCTACGTGTGAAATAGCAGCAATTGATGCCAGAGCTTCGCCTCTAAATCCTTTAGTGTGTATATTAAATAGATCATCAGCAGTACGAATTTTTGAAGTGGCGTGGCGTTCAAAACACAAGCGAGCATCCGTCGTGCTCATTCCAAGTCCATCATCTATAACTTGTATAATTGTTTTGCCAGCATCTTTTACAACCACCTTTATTGAGGAGGCTTTTGCATCGATCGAATTTTCCATCAACTCCTTTATCACTGAGGCAGGGCGTTGAATAACTTCACCGGCAGCAATTTGATTTGCAACATGATCGGGTAATAACTGAATGATATCTGCCATTATTTATTAAAAAAGAATATGGACAAATCAAATTCAATAATAAAAAGGAAAATAAGGACTAAGACAGTAATAATTAATAAGATTCTCCTATTGGTGTTTTTATTTGAAGAATGTCGAAGATCTTCCCAAGCAGATGTGAATTTTGCTTTTAATCCCTTTGTTTCACCTACCGAATTTCGGAATTCATCAAATATATGCTTAATATGAAATGGATTCCCTTCACCTTTGTCATTATAATAACGAGGCGTATAGCCAAACTTTTTATTTTTACGTGGTTTTAATAATCCCATATTTTCTATAAATCCAAAGGTACTTAAAAACAAAAACAATGCCGAGTCTCACATGCTAAAAATTGTTAACAAGAAGAATTAATTTAACAGGCAACCTTTAAAACTTAGACTCTTTTCTTAGCTGAGCCATTTTAATAGCTGTAATAGCTGCTTCGGTACCTTTGTTACCAAGTTTACCACCGCTTCTGTCTTTCGCTTGTTGTAAATTATTATCGGTTAATACACAGAAAATAACGGGAATATCGCTTTCTAGATTAAGGTCTTTTATTCCTTGAGAAACCGCTTCGCAAATAATATCAAAATGCTTCGTTTCACCTTGAATTACACTCCCTATAGCTATTATAGCATCTAGCATATCATAACTTTTTTGCATTCGTTTGCAACCATAAACTAATTCGAAACTACCCGGCACATTCCACCGCACAATATTGTCGTTAATAGCACCACAATCTTTTAAGGCATCAAAAGAACCTTGAAACATACCTTCGGTTATAGTAGGATTCCATTCAGAAACAACAATCCCAAACCGAAAGTTTTTTGCATCTGGGATAGTTGCTTTATCGTATGCAGATAAATTTTTATTTCCTGTTGCCATTATTCTTGCATTGCTTCTGCCTTACCTTCATAGATAATTGCTTTTGTAGCTTCTGAAGCATTAGGGTAATTTTCAGTGATTTCTTTGAAATGCTTTAAAGCCACATCTGTCCTTCCTAAATTTAATGCTGTAATACCTGCTTTCAACAAAAAACGGGGACTTGTTACCTCATTACTTTTCATTGAAGCTGCATTTTCATAATATTTTAAAGCCTCATCATTTTGATTTAATTGTACAAAGGCATCTCCGATAGCTCCCTTTGCCAGAGGTCCTAAAATATCGTCATCGCTGCTAAAAGAATCTAAATATCTGATTGCGTCTTTATATTTATTGATATTTAAATATGCCATACCAGCGTAATAATTCGCAAGGTTTGCTGCATCTGTACCAGAATAATTATCAATAATATCTAAAAATCCGTATTTACCCTCACCTCCGTTAAGTGAAAGGTTGAGTAACGAATCTTTTGATGTTGAAGTTAATGCTTGTTCGTAATAGGTTTGTGCCTGAAACATTTCATTCACAGCTTCAGTTTCTTTTGGACTTTGGATAAACTGTTGATATCCCAAATAACCCAATACGCAAACGGCAATAACTCCAACAATAGTCAATATAATTTTTTGGTTTTTTTCAACCCAAGCCTCTGTTTTTGAAGCAGTTTCATCCAAGGTGCTAAATACCTCAGCGGTAGTACTTCCATCTTTAATCTGATCTTGTTTTTCAGCTTTACTTTTAGGTTTATACCCTCGTTTTTTATATGTTGCCATAACTTTCTTTGTTAATCCGCAAAAATATAATTTTTATTAGAAATTAAAAGATAAAATATTTCTTATTTTTCAATAATTTGCAACTGTTTATTATAACTTATAAACTAAAAACCAATCCCTTCAATAAAGGAGCAACAGACTGATCAATATGATATTAGATAATTTATCACTTCTAAATTATAAAAATTTTGAAACTTTTTCGTTTCAATTTGACCCAAAGATAAACTGTTTGGTGGGAAATAACGGGGTAGGAAAAACCAATGTGTTAGATGCAATTTATCATTTATCTTTTGGAAAAAGTTATTTTAATCCTATTACAAGTCAGAATATCAAACACGGAGAAGATTTTTTTGTTATTGAAGGTAATTACATTAAAAATAAGCGTGATGAAAAAATTATTGTAAGTGCCAAACGCAACCAGAAAAAGATATTAAAGCGCAATGGTAAAATTTATGAACGATTTAGAGATCATATTGGGTTTTTACCCTTAGTTATTATTTCACCTTCAGATCGTGACCTTATAACTGAAGGAAGTGAGACACGTCGAAAATTTATTGATGGTGTAATTTCACAAGGGGACTCAAAATATCTCCAAGTTTTATTAAAGTATAATAAAGTTTTGATTCAGCGTAATTCATTGTTAAAATATTTCGCTGTCAACGCTACTCATAATCAGGATACTTTAGATATTTACAATGAACAAATGCACAACTTGGGATCTGTTATTTTTGAAAAGCGTACTTCGTTTCTAGATATTTTCATCCCTATTTTTCTAAAACGTTATCGTGCTATTAGCAATAATCCTGTCAACTATATTGATGAAACCATACATTTAACTTATAAAAGTCAGTTAAAGGAAAAAGCCTTACTGTCTTTATTACAAGAAAGTACTTTAAAAGATAAAATTGCACAATACACTAATTGTGGGATACACAAAGATGATCTTCTTTTTGAAATTGAAGGGCATCCCATAAAAAAATTCGGTTCACAAGGACAACAAAAATCGTTTTTAATAGCGTTAAAGTTGGCACAATTCGATTTTATTAAAACACAAAACAAAGTAAATCCTATACTTTTGTTGGACGATATTTTTGATAAACTAGATGAACAACGTGTGAAACAAATTATTACTTTGGTTGATGAAGAAAACTTTGGACAGATATTTATTAGTGATACCCATGCAGACAGAACCGAATCTATTATTAAAAAAATACATCAAACCTATAAAATGTTTCGTTTGTAAATAATAATTACTTTTGAACTTTCGACTATACTTAGCATAACATATTTTCAAGTGTACAGTTAATAAAGTTTATAAAAAGTTACAAAATAATGGCAAAACGACAGGGGAAAAATAACTCTTTAAGTGAAGTTTTAAAAGACTTCATACAGACCAATAAATTGCAAAAAGGTTTGGATAAAATTTATGTAACCGAGGCTTGGAACACTGTTATGGGTACTGCAATAGTAAAATATACAACCGCTATAAATTTGGAAAGGAATACTCTATATATTCAATTAAGTTCCTCTGTATTACGAGAAGAGTTGAGTTATGGAATCGAAAAGATCATAAAGATGATTAATGAAGAGTTGGGGAAGGAATTAATCAAAAAACTAATACTTAGGTAGATCTTTACATTTAAAACATCTCTCTTCCAGAAAAGTGAAAAGTACATTCAACTGCTGCATTTTCATTACTATCACTACCGTGAACTGCATTCTCACCTATTGATTCAGCAAATAATTTTCGAATAGTACCTTCAGCAGCTTCGGTGGGATTAGTTGCACCTATAAGGGTACGAAAATCTTCTACAGCATTTTCTTTTTCAAGGATTGCGGCCACAATAGGACCGCGTGTTATATATTCAATCAATTCCAAATAAAACGGACGCTCTCTATGTACATCATAAAAAGATTCAGCATCAGCTTTGGTCATTTGGGTCAGTTTCATCGCTACGATTTTAAAACCAGAAGTTGTTATTTTTTCAAGAATAGCACCAATAAATCCTTTTTCCACACTATCGGGCTTTAACATAGCAAACGTTCTATCGGTTCTCATTTTTTATGTAATTTTTTTGCAAAAATATAGATTTACTCTTCAAAAACAAGTAATAATGTATTTAAAATTCCTGTACCAACCCCTCATACATTTTACCCTCCACACCTCTAATTTCCATGGTCACTTTATTATTTTTAAAATCAAAGATAAGCACTCCAAAATTTAGCTGTTTAATTTGGTCTCCAACCCGATAACGATTGTATTCGTCTGGAGAATCGGGATAAGTTTTTGTCAATCCACTAGTAGTGAAATCTATAAGTGGGTAACTTAATCCTTCAATATATGCTACAGAAAATTCTGCCAAATGTCTGTCTCCACTTAAAATAAATATGTTATTCGCTTTAGCATCTATAATTTTTTGATACATTTTTTTAACTTCAGAAGGATAATTACCCCATTTTTCCCAATCATGTTCATCTGCTAAAAACTGTATACTACTCACAATAATTGTAAAGTTTGAGGTATTATCTTGTAATTCCTCTTCTAACCATTTCCATTGTATCTCACCTAAAATGGTAACGCTGTCATTTTCACCCCATGATTCAAAACGTCTCCCTTTAACAGTACTCCTTTTTAGTGGACTTCTAAAATAACGGGTATCCAATAAAATTACTTTGATACTACCATTTTCCGAATTAAATATTTGGGAATGATACACCCCTTCTCTAATACGGCGTATATCATCTTTGGGTATTTTTATAAAATCTAAAAATAACTGTTGAGCTTCTACCTTTTTATTCCACTCGACACCAGCATCATTTTTTCCGTAGTCATGGTCATCCCAAGTACCAATTACAGTAGTAATAGATTCCAGTTTTACATAATCCGGGTTATTGAGTATTTTATTATAATCGTTATACATTTTTTCCATATCATCTGTATCTGCGTAAATATTATCTCCTCCCCAAATAAAAACATCGGGATGAGTATCAATGATAGGTTTCCAGAGGGGTTGCTCCATATCTTGATCGTTACAACTAACAAATATAATTATGAAATCGGATTGTTTTTTTGAAGTAACCTCTAAATTATCTGCTTTATGAACTGTTTCTTGTTTTTTCTCCTTACAAGAGATGCAGATAATTAGTGCTGATAGAAGAGCTACTCTTTTCATTATAGAGGGTTTTAATTACTTCAAAAATAATCATACTTTATTACATAAAAGTTAATAAATTGTATATTCGCAGCAGTCTACCGATAAGGCAGATCCTATGAATTTAGAAACAACTGCTAAAGTAAAGAAGTTACTCAACTCCTCAAAGAACATTGTTGTTGTGGGACATAATAACCCGGATGGCGATGCTATTGGCTCTTGCCTCGGACTTGCCAATTATCTAAATCAAAAAGGGCACCAAGTTGATATAATAATGCCAAATGATTTTCCCGGATTTTTAAAATGGATTCCCGAAGCCAGTTCTATTATTAATCACGAAATAGATTCAGAAAAAAGTAAAAAAGCAATTTCTCAAGCCGATTTAATCTTTACTTTAGATTTTAATTCTTTGGATAGAACCGGAGAATTGCAAAAGTATTTGGAAAATGCTACTGCTAAAATTTTTATGATAGATCACCATCTACAACCAGATACTTATGCAACAGCTATGTATAGTGACGATACAATGTGTTCTACTTCAGAGATGGTGTATCATTTTATTGAAGCATTAGACGATTTGCAATTCTTAAATAAACAAATTGCAACTCAATTGTATGTGGGAATAATGACAGATACGGGTTCGTTTCGTTTCCCTGCAACCACATCTACAACCCATAGAGTTGTTGCAAATCTAATTGATAAAGGAGCTGAGAATACTATTATTCATCAAAATGTATACGACACCAACAGCCTTGAAAGAATAAAATTATTAGGGCTTGCTTTAAAAAACTTAATTGTACTTCCAGAATTCAACACAGCTTATATTTCACTCTCAAAAGATGAATTGAATGCTCTTAACTTCAATAAAGGAGATACCGAGGGTTTTGTAAATTATGCGCTATCTATGCAAGGAATTGTTTTTGCAGTTATTTTTATTGAAGGTGCTAATGATAATATCATTAAAATGTCATTGCGAAGTAAAGGAGATTTTTCGGTAAATGATTTTGCTTATAAGCATTTTAATGGAGGTGGTCATACCAATGCAGCAGGTGGAAAAAGTTACAAATCACTTTCTGAAACTATTTCTCATTTTATCGATATATTACCTAATTATAAAGAAGCCCTATCCAATGAATCGTAACATAATTTTATTTTTGATTTGTTGCCTGTCTGTTTTATCCTGTAATAGCCCTGAAGCACGAAAACCCGTAAAAAGAACTTCAGGTACTTTTATAAATAAATCTGTAGAACGCAATAAAAAAATATACGAAATTGAAAAGGCTTTCATTATGGAAATGATGCAGATAAATCCAGAATACAAATATCTGGCCTCAAAAAGTGGGTTTTGGTATTATTATAACAAGCAAGATTCTTTAGCCACCCAAATGCCAGATATGGGTGACAATGTTATATTCACATACGATATAAAAAAATTAAATGGAGATATCGTTATTTCACAAAATGAAATTGGTTTACAATATTATATTGTAGACCAATCTAATCAAGAACTTATTTCGGGATTACGGGATGGCATAAAACTTATGAAAGAAGGTGAAACCATTACATTCCTCTTTCCATCGTATAAAGCTTTTGGCTATTATGGAATAGAAAAAAAACTTGGGACTAATGTTCCCATACAAAGTACAGTAACTTTAAAATTTATTAATAAAAAACAAAAAAATTATTAGGACTATGAAAAAATTATCGTTTATAATTATAATTATATCAATAACATTTGGCGCTTGTCAAAATAATTATCCCGATCTGGAAGAGGGTGTATACGCTGAATTCAAAACCAACAAAGGTGTTTTTGTAGCTAAACTTTACAATGAGGCTACCCCAATTACCGTGGCTAATTTTGTGGACCTGGCAGAGGGTAACAACGATATGGTAGATTCAATTTATAAAGGGAAAAAATATTTTAACGGACTAATTTTCCATAGAGTTATAAAAGATTTTATGATTCAAGGTGGAGATCCATTAGGTAACGGTTCCGGGAATCCAGGATACAAATTTCCCGATGAAATTGTTGACACACTAAAACATTCAAAAAAAGGAATACTTTCCATGGCTAATTCCGGACCCGAAACAAATGGGAGTCAGTTTTTTATAATTTTAAAAGAAACTCCCTGGTTAAATGGAAAACATACCGTTTTTGGTGAAATAGTTATCGGTCAAAGTGTAATTGACTCTTTGGGTATGGTTGAAACAAAAAAGCCGGGAGACGTACCTGTAGATACAGTAAGAATAAATGAAGTAAATATAATTAGAATAGGTGATGTAAAAATTGCTTCTTTTAAATCTGAAATGGAAGCTATTGAAAACCAAAAGAAAGAAAAGGAAGCACGAATTGAAAAAGTTGCTACCGAAACTGCAGTTGGTTTTGCACCCCTTAGGGAAAAAGCCGAAGAATTACCTTCTGGACTTAAGATCTATTTTACTGAAAAAGGAAATGGAGAAAAACCTAAAGAAGGATCTAAAATATTAATGAATTATTCAGGGTATTTAGAAAATGGAACTCTGTTTGATTCTAACCTCCCTGAAATTGCTAGAAAATATGGTGTTTTTGACCATAGAAGAGCAGATAGTGGTGGTTATGAACCTTCATTTTCAGATTATAGTAAAGATGCACGATTGATCCCAGGATTTAGAGAAGGTCTGCTTATGTTGAGTGTTGGCGATAAAGTCACACTATTTATACCTGCTCATTTAGGATATGGAGAACGTGGTTATCCTCCACAAATTCCAAGTAATGCTGATTTAGTTTTTGAATTGGAATTGGTTGAAATAATTAAACCTCAATAAAAAAAAACCTCTTGATTTTCAAGAGGTTTTTTATTCCCTAACTGGAATATTCTTTAATATTTCAAGTACAAAATTCCAGTATTTTTGTGTAGAAGATATACTAGCTCTTTCGTCTGGAGAATGCGCTCCTCTAATAGTGGGTCCAAAGGAGATCATATCCATCTTCGGATAATTTTGTCCCAAGATTCCACATTCTAACCCGGCATGACAAGCGGCTACCTTAGCTTTTTTATCATTTAATTTTTCATATATAGATTCTAATACTTTTAATATAGGGCTGTCCATTTTAGGTGCCCATCCGGGATAACTGCCTGAGAAATCAACATTAAAATCTGCCAATTCAAAAACAGCTTTTAGTGTATTTGCCATATCCATTTTTGAAGATTCCACCGAAGAACGTGTTAAACATTCAACTTTAATCTTCCCATCTTGCAAAGTTACCTTTGCAATATTATTAGATGTTTCAACCAAATCTGAAATGGCAGGACTCATTCGATATACGCCATTATGAGCTGCATAAATTGCCTGTATAAATGCTTTTTGGTCATTTTTGTTCATAATGGTTTCTGGAAGTTTTTCTAATTTTTGTAATTTAATTGAAAGATTGGGGTCTAATAATTTATATTCATCAACAATTTGGGTTTTCGCATTTTCAATTCCGGTTAGAAACTTGTCTACATTGTTTTTTTCAACAACCAGTGTCGCATCACTTTCACGGGGGATGGCATTTCTAAGACTTCCACCTTGTAAAGAGGCAAGGTTGATACTATCATTTACAGCAAATAAAAGACGGTTCATTATTTTGTTCGCATTACCCAGTCCCAGAATAATATCCATTCCACTATGTCCTCCCTGTAACCCTTTTACGGCTATTCTATAGGATTCAGAATTAGAAGGTGTATTGACTTCAGTATAACCTCGAGAAGCTGTTACGTCAATTCCACCAGCACAACCTACGCCAATTTCATCATCTTCTTCGGTATCGAGGTTTAGTAATATATCCCCATGTAAAATACCTCCTTTTAATCCTAAAGCACCGGTCATTCCTGTTTCTTCATCAATAGTAAAAAGTGCTTCCAAAGCAGGATGAGAAATAATATCACTTTCAAAAATCGCCATTATCGTAGCTACTCCTAAGCCGTTATCCGCTCCCAAAGTAGTGCCATTAGCTCTAACCCAATCGCCATCAATAAACATATCAATGCCCTGAGTGTCAAAATCAAAATCAACATCGCTATTTTTTTGGTGTACCATATCGAGATGTGATTGTAACACTACTGGTTTTCTATTTTCCATACCTTGAGTAGCTGGTTTACGTATAATTACATTCCCAACTTCATCCTCAAAAGTATCTAATCCCAGATTATTCCCAAATTTTTTTATAAATGCGATAACCCGTTCTTCTTTTTTCGAAGCACGGGGTACAGCATTTAAATCTGTGAAGTTTTTCCAAAGTACTTTGGGTTCTAGGATTTTTATATTTTCGTTCATTTTTTGAATAATTAAAAGTAAAATTACGGTTTTAGAATATGGACTGAAAATTATAATTAGATTTCTTTGTATGTTTGAAAAATGCAAAGAAGAAAGAAATTAATTATAGCTGCTTTATTTCCAATACAAATTATTGTATTACAAGTCCTTAAGGGATTTCCCTCATTTGTAGAAAATTATTATAGCCTCGGAATATTTCCTGTCATCTCAAAAATTTATAGATATATATTTGGTTGGATACCATTTTCAGTTGGTGATATATTTTATTTATTAATCGTCCTTTTGGCTTTAAGATGGATTTATAAAAACCTAAAACGACTAACAAAAGAACCTGTCTGGTTTTTTGTGGACATAACAGCAACTGTTTCAATTGTTTATTTTGTTTTTCTGCTTTTATGGGGATTAAATTACTACCGCGTTCCACTTCACAAGACCTTAAACATTAATACAGATTATACAACAGAACAACTCATATCAACGACACAAAGACTTATAAATAAATCAAATGATTTACATAGAAAATTAGGCTTTCCAGATAGTTTGAAAGTGGTGATTCCATATTCTCAAAAAGAGATTTTAAACAAGTCTATCAACGGCTATAAAAATCTATCAAAAACATATCCTAAACTAGCCTATTCGCCAAAAAGTATTAAAAAAAGTAGTTGGAGCCTTGCACTTACCTATATGGGATATAGCGGATATTACAATCCCTTTTCTGGAGAAGCTCAGGTAAATAATAAAATTAAAACCTATAAATTTTCTGTGGTTAGCTGCCATGAGCAAGCTCATCAATTGGGTTATGCTGCCGAAAATGAAGCCAATTTTTTAGCTACTTTGGCTACCATAAATAATGATGATCCCTATATACAATATACAGGCTATATTTTTGTGTTGCGATATTGTATCAATGAAATTGCACGAAGAGATATTGATACTTACCACCAATTAATTAAAACAATAAATCCAGGAATTCTTGCGAGTTACAAAGAAATGCGGGATTTTTGGGAAAGTTATCAAAATCCGTTAGAATCATTATCAAAATTATTTTGGAATCAATTTTTAAAAGCTAATAACCAATCAAAAGGAATTATGAGTTATAACTACATGGTAGCTTTAGTTATTAATTATTATGAAGATAAACCCTTTTAATAAAATCTTAATAAGGTGTTAAAAATATTGTAAAAGACGGCTAACTCCTTTTGCATTACTATCTTTGAAAACCTTTTTTAACTAATCAATTTTAAAATGAAAAAAGTTACTTTCCTGTTCATTTTGTTATTTTGCATCACTATTATTTCTGCTCAAGATTACTTCCCGAAGAATGAGGGTGTAAAAGAAGAAAACAATAACTACACAGCATTTACCAATGCGACATTATATGTAACACCTACACAGGTAATAAAAAATGGTACTTTACTTATTCAAAAGGGTAAAGTGGTTGCTGTAGGAAAATCAGTAACTATTCCTGAAAATTCAATCCGAGTTGATTTAAAAGGAAAATTTATCTACCCCTCTTTTATAGATCCCTATTCCGATTTTGGAGTTGGTAAACCTGAAAAAGTAAAAGGTCGTGGACCGCAATACGAATCTAAAAGAAGTGGTTTTTACTGGAATGAACACATCATGCCAGAAAATAATGCTATTGATAAATTTGAATACCAGAAAAAGAAGGCTGCCGATCTACGAAAAGCTGGATTTGGTGTGGTAAACACCCATATTATGGATGGTATTGCTCGTGGAACAGGTGTTTTAGTGGCATTAAATGACGATGGAAATGATGCAGATCGAATTATAGACGACAGATCGGTGCAATATTTTTCTTTTTCTAAAAGTGTGGCTAGCAGACAATCGTATCCATCATCTTTAATGGGTGGAATGGCACTATTAAGGCAAATGTATTCCGATGCCGAATGGTATGCCTCAGGAAATTCAACAACTAAAGATCGTTCTCTAGAAGCATTAATTGCCAATCGAAAACTAGTCTCAATATTTGAGGCTGGTAACAAAGGAAATGACCAACGAGCTGATAAAATAGGAGATAAATTTAATTTGAATTATATTATAGTAGGTGGAGGCGATGAATACGAATCTATTGAAAACATTAAAGCCACAAATGCAAAATATATTATCCCACTAGATTTCCCGGAAGCATATGACGTTAGCGATCCATACGCAGTTAACTATTTAACTTTAGAACAAATGCGTGCCTGGAACCAAGCCCCTACAAATCCAAAAGTGCTTTCTGAAAATGGAATCGTTTATTCATTTACTACTTACAAATTAAAGAAACCTTCAGAGTTTAAGGCAAAATTACTGAAGGCAATAAAATATGGTTTAGACAAGACCAAAGCTTTAGAGTCCTTAACCATTATTCCTGCCCAGATGTTACAGCAAGGTAATAAGATTGGGTCGTTACAGCCCGGGCGTTATGCAAACTTTTTAATTACTTCAGGAGATGTTTTTGACAAGAAAACTGTACTATATGAAAACTGGGTGCAGGGAAATAAAAATGTAATCAACAATAAAGATCAAAAAGATATTCGGGGTACCTATTCACTTTCAGCAGGTGGAAAAAATTTCGACCTCATCATTTCAGGTGAAGTTTCTAAACCTAAGTCTGAGGTAAAATTAGACACAGTAAAATATTCTTCAAAATTAAAATATTCTGAAAACTGGATAACTTTATCATTTACTGATAAAACTTCAAACGACACTTACCAAACTACAGCAATCATTCCATCTGAAGGAGAAAGTTTTTCTGGAAAGTTGGTCTTGCCCAATGGTGCAATACGTAGTTTTACGGCAACAAGAAAATCTTTAGATGTACCTGAAAAAAAATCTAAAGATGAAAAAGATTCAATTGCGTTAGAAGTTGTTCCCCTCACTTATCCTAATGTGGGTTATGGCTTTTCAGTGAAACCAATTCAACAAAATATTTTATTTAAAAATGCTACGGTTTGGACCAGTGAAGCTGAAGGTATATTAAGCCAAACCGATGTCTTGATAAAAAATGGGAAAATCGATAAAGTAGGTAAAAACTTAAATGCTGAAGGTGCTACTATCATAGATGCTACCGGAAAACACCTTACCGCTGGAATCGTGGATGAACATTCACACATAGCAACTTCTTCCATAAATGAATCGGGTCACAATTCTTCTGCAGAAGTGAGCATTGAAGATGTTTTAAATCCAGAAGATATTAATATCTACCGCAATCTCGCTGGAGGAGTAACTACCATTCAAATATTGCATGGTTCAGCGAATCCAATTGGTGGGCGCTCGGCTATTATTAAATTAAAATGGGGAAATGATGCAAACGGACTTCTTTTAAATAACAGTCCGAAGTTTATAAAATTTGCTTTGGGTGAAAACGTAAAACAATCTAATAGGCAGAGTTTTGATCGTTTCCCTCAAACACGTATGGGTGTAGAACAATTGTATATTAATTATTTTAATCGTGCAAAGGAATACGATATTAAAAAGAAAAGTGGAAAAGCCTACAGATACGATGAAGAAATGGAAGTATTGGCAGAGATTCTAAATGGTGAACGATTTATTAGTTGCCATTCGTATGTACAAAGTGAAATCAATATGCTTATGAAAGTAGCAGAGCGTTTTAATTTTAGGATAAATACTTTCACTCATATTTTGGAAGGCTATAAAGTAGCTGATAAAATGAAAAAACATGGTGTAGGAGGTTCAACATTCAGCGATTGGTGGGCCTATAAATATGAAGTGAACGATGCCATCCCATACAACGCTGCAATTATGAGTAGTTTAGGCATTACAGTAGCCATAAACAGTGATGACAGTGAAATGGCTCGAAGATTAAATCAGGAGGCTGCTAAATCTATTAAATATGGTGGAATGACAGAAGAAGATGCCTGGAAACTAGTCACAATCAATCCTGCAATATTACTACACCTGGATAATCGTATTGGTAGTATAAAAGAGGGAAAAGATGCCGATTTAGTACTTTGGAACGACAACCCTCTCTCTGTATATGCAAAAGTTGAAATGACTTTGATTGAAGGCACTGTTTATTTCGATATTGATAATGACAAACAAAAAAGAAGTGCTATTAAATCTGAAAGAAACAAATTAATAAAAATGATGCTTAAGGAAAAAGCAGGTGGCAAAAAAACACAATCCCCTAAGAAAGAAGAACATATTAACTTTAATTGCGAAACAATAAACTAATCTGTTATGAAAAAAGTACAACAATATATATTATTGGTAACATTAGGTTTTGGCTTATCTACCATCGCACAACAAACTCCCGCTGGAGAACAAAAGGAAGTAGTAACCATTGTAGGAGCTACTGCCCATATTGGAAATGGTACTGTTATTAAGAACAGTTTGGTTATTTTCGAAAATGGAAAAATAACTTTTGTAGTAGATGCTACCACTACAAAAATTCCTTATCGTGGTACTGTTATTTATGCACAAGGAAAACATGTATATCCCGGATTCATTGCTCCAAATTCTACATTGGGTTTGGGTGAGGTAGATGCAGTTCGAGCTACAAGAGATTACGATGAAATAGGTTCTATGAACCCCCATATACGAAGTTTAATAGCCTATAATGCCGAATCTAAAGTAACTGAAAGCATACGTCCAAATGGTATATTATTGGGTCAGATTACACCTCGAGGTGGTACTATCTCTGGGACTTCCTCTATTGTACAATTCGATGCTTGGAATTGGGAAGATGCCCTGGTAAAAGAAGATGATGGTATTCATTTAAATTGGCCTAACACTTACAAAAGAGGGCGATGGTGGTTAGGTGAGCCCAGGGGATATAAACCCAATAAAGATTATCCGGAACAATTAGAAAAAATTAAATCCTTTATTAAACAGGCAGAGGCTTATGGAAAAACACCTGCCGATTCTCAAAACGAATCTTTTGACGCTATGCAAGGTTTATTTAATGGTTCTAAAAAAATGTATGTCCATACCAATGGTGAAAAAGAAATAATCGATGCCATCACTACATTAAAAGAAAGTGGTGTACAAAGAATCGTTCTTGTTGGAGGATATGAAGCTTATAAGGTAACAAATCTTCTTAATAAAAATAATGTTTCAGTATTAATACAAAGAGTTCATACAACTCCGAGTAATGCAGACGACGACTATGATTTACCTTATAAATTACCCATATTATTAGTAGAAAAAGGAGTTCTTGTTGCGTTACAATCCAGTGGAAAAATGGAGCGTATGAACACCCGAAACCTACCCTTCTTAGCGGGTCATTTAGTAGGACAGGGAATGGACAAAGAGATGGCTTTACAGCTTATTACTTACAATGCTGCAAAAATATTAGGTATCGACAAAGACTATGGAACTTTAGAGGTAGGTAAAAGTGCCACTCTATTTATTTCTGAAGGCGATGCCCTAGACATGAAAACCAACCTGTTAACATATGCTTTTATAGACGGCAGAGAAATTTCTCTGGAAACCCACCAAACCAAACTTTGGAAAAGGTATATGAAGAAGTATAGTGGAGAATAATTACTACTAATATTAAAATTTGCAAAGAGCTATCTATAAAGTAGTCTTCCTATCTTTGCATCATGCATAAACAAATCTCCAGTCTTCAGAATCCTTTGATAAAGCAGATACTTTCACTACGACAGAAATCAAAAGAGCGTAGAAAAACGGGTTTGTTCGTTATTGAAGGAAAACAAGAAATTGAACTCGCGGTAAAAGGAGGATATGACTTACAAACACTTTTGTTTTGTCCAGAGATTATTTCGGAAGAAAATATTGAACGACTTACATTTACAAATATTGAACGCTTGGAAATCACATCAGAAGTCTATAAAAAAGTGGCCTATCGAACCACTTCCGAAGGTGTTTTGGCCATTGCAAATTCAAAAGAGTTATTTCTTGATAATTTAACTTTGAATGCTGAAAAACTTTTAATTCTGGTGGCCGAAGCTCCTGAAAAACCAGGAAATATTGGCGCATTATTACGTACAGCAGATGCTGCCAATTTAGATGCAGTAATTATTGCTAACCCAAAAACAGACCTTTACAATCCCAATATAATTCGAAGTAGTGTAGGATGTATATTTACAAATAATATAGCGATTGGAAGTACAGATGAGATTATTCGTTATCTGAAAGAAAAAGGAATTGCTATTTATTGTGCAGCTTTACAAGCTGCAATCTCCTATATTAGTTGTGATTTTACAGAAAACACAGCGATAGTAGTGGGTACTGAAGCCAAGGGATTATCTCAAGAATGGCTGGATAACAGTACCAAGAATATGATTATCCCTATGCATGGAGAGATAGATTCTATGAATGTTTCAGTAGCCGCAGGAATCCTTATCTTTGAAGCCAAAAGACAACGACGAAATAGCTAAAAGACTCAAAAATATCTCATGACCCCACAAACTATATTTTACATCATCATTGGAATTTTAATAATAAATTTTACTGTTGATAAGGTACTCGACTACCTAAATGCAAAACATTTTAATGATCCTATCCCAGAAGAATTAAATGATGTGTATGACACTGTTGAATATCAAAAATCCCAACTTTACAAAGATGAAAACTATCGATTTGGAATTATAACTTCAAGTCTATCACTGATTGCTACTTTAGCTTTTTTCTTTTTTGATGGTTTTGCTTTAGTAGATAACTGGTCCCGAAGCTTTTCAGAAAATAACATTGTTGTAGCATTAATATTCTTTGGAGTGATAATGTTGGCAAGTGATATTATTAGTATCCCTTTTAGTTACTATCACACATTTGTAATAGAAGAAAAATACGGGTTCAACAAAACCACTACCAGAACCTTTATCCTGGACAAAATAAAAAGTTGGTTAATGATTATAGTTATCGGAGGTTTGTTACTTTCATTGATTGTGTGGTTTTACGAAACAACAGGTGATGTTTTTTGGCTGTATGCTTGGGGAATTATAGCCATCTTTTCTTTTTTTATGAATCTTTTTTATGCAAGACTCATCGTACCACTATTTAATAAGCAAACTCCTTTAGAAGAAGGCTCCCTACGATCTAAAATCGAATCCTATGCCAACAAAGTTGGGTTTAAATTAAACAAGGTGTTTGTTATAGATGGCTCCAAACGAAGTACAAAGGCAAACGCTTATTTTTCAGGTTTTGGAAAGGAAAAAAGAATTACGCTATACGATACGCTTATTAAGGATTTAGAAGAAGATGAGATTGTTGCTGTATTGGCTCACGAAGTAGGCCACTATAAAAAAATGCACATTGTATTTAATTTAATTGCTACTATTGCAACTACAGGTTTTACCCTTTGGTTACTTTCACTTTTTATTGGAAATTCATTACTTTCAGAAGCATTACATGTTTCACAACCTTCATTTCATATTGGATTAATTGCCTTTGGGGTATTATACAGCCCAATTTCAGAAATAACAGGACTTGTAATGAATTTCATTTCTAGAAAGTTTGAATACCAAGCAGATGATTATGCAAGATATACCTTTGATGGCCCTCCTTTAATTTCGGCACTAAAAAAATTATCAAAAAATAGTTTGAGCAATCTTACACCTCATCCGTCCTATGTGGTCGCTTATTATTCACACCCTACTCTTTTACAGCGTTTCAAAAATTTGAACAAAAATTGATTCAAGTTTTGTTGGTTGAAATAAGGGTTTAAGCAAATAACTTGGTAAAATCTTAACTCTTATTATTTTTTGTTGCTTGTTACAATCCAATATTGTACATTTATTTAATGACTGAAGCTGTTTTAGAAGAGGAAAAAAAGGAACTTAAAAAGCAATACAAAGAGTTACTCAGAATAAGCTATCGTACCTTAACTCCAAAAGATAAAAAGTTAATACGAAGTGCTTTCGATGTGGCTGTTGATGCACATAAGGACCAACGCAGGAAATCGGGTGAGGCTTATGTATTTCATCCAATTGCTGTGGCTAAAATTGTAGCTTCAGAAATTGGATTGGACGCTACTTCAATAGTCGCTGCTCTTCTTCATGATGTTGTTGAAGATACCACATATACACTAACCGATATAGAAAGATTATTTGGTGAAGCTGTTGCTCGAATTGTGGATGGCTTGACCAAGATATCTAATATGTCTACGGATAAGGATGTCTCACTGCAAGCCGAGAATTTTCGTAAGATGTTGTTAACACTCAATGAAGATGTAAGGGTTATCATTATTAAAATTGCTGATCGTTTGCACAATATGCAAACCATGGATTCTATGCCTAGCCAAAAACAGGTAAAAATAGCTTCGGAAACCTTATATATCTACGCGCCCTTAGCCCACCGCATCGGGATGTATAATATAAAAACAGAATTAGAAGATTTAGGATTAAAATATACCGAACCGGAAATTTATAATGACATTTTTAGCAAAATAAAAGAAAGTAAACAAGAGCAGGATGCATATATAAAATCTTTTACAAAAATTATAAAAAATACTTTAGACATTGAAAAACTTAAATACGATATAAAAGGGCGACCAAAATCAATTTTTTCAATAAGAAGAAAAATGATGGTTCAAAATGTTACATTCGATGAAGTCTATGATAAGTTTGCAGTAAGAATTATTTATAAAAGTAAACCTGATAATGAAAAATTCTTTGCCTGGAAAATCTATTCCATTGTAACAGACCATTTTCGCCCAAATCCCACAAGGCTACGTGATTGGATTTCTTCGCCAAAATCAACTGGATACGAAGCTTTACATATCACTGTAATGGGCCCTAAAGGCCGTTGGGTTGAAGTACAGATTCGCAGTGAGCGCATGAACGAAATAGCCGAAAAGGGGTTTGCTGCACATTACAAATACAAAAACAAGGAAAAGGACGATGTTACTTTAGATGATTGGCTTGATAAGCTTCAGGAGACCTTGGAAAATTCTGAAATAAATGCTGTAGATTTTGTTGAAGAATTTAAACTCAATCTTTATGCTAAAGAAATATTTGTTTTTTCACCCATGGGAGATATATATTCACTACCCAAAGGGAGTACTGCTTTAGATTTTGCTTTTCATGTACATACAGAAATAGGATTACATACTAGAGGCACAAAAGTTAACGGTAAATTGGTACCATTGAGTCACCAACTTAAAAGCGGCGACCAAGTGGAGATAATAACTTCAGACAATGCCAACCCCAGCGCAAACTGGCTGGATTATGCCACTACAGGTCGCGCCAGATCAAAAATTAAATCGTCCCTTAAAGATGAGAAAAAACAAATCGCCAGTGAAGGCAAGATAATATTGGGCAGAAAACTAAAGTCACTTAAAATTACTCTTGATGAAAAAACAATAAATCAACTTGTAGTTTATTACAAACTAAAAACAAGTCTCGATTTATTTTATAGAGTCGGAGCAGGTATTATAGATAACCCAAAGCTTAAAGAATTTGCCGCTTCTAGAAGTAATGCTTTTGTAAGTTTCTTTAAAAACAGAATTAGGAAACCAGGCAAGCCCGAAGATGTTAACAAAGAAGAAATCACCTCTAAGTATGACCAACTTGTTTTTGGTAAAGAAGAGGAAAAACTAGATTACAAATTAGCTGTTTGTTGTAATCCCATTCCTGGCGATAATGTATTTGGTTTTTTAACAGTTTCTGATGGAATTAAAGTACATAAAAAAAATTGTCCTAACGCTCTTCAATTACAAAGCAATTACAACTATCGTATATTAAAAGTAAAATGGATAGACTCAACCCAAAGTGATTTTAGAGCTGAGCTTATTATCACCGGTATTGATACCATAGGATTGGTGAACGAAGTAACTAAAGTTATATCTAATAACCTTGGTATAAACATGAAAAGTGTACATTTTGAAAGTGATGATGGGGTTTTTAACGGAAAAATAATTGTTGTGGTAAAAACCAAAAATATTTTAAATAACCTTTTAAAAAATATTAAAAAAATAAACGGTATTGATAAAGTCACAAGAGTATAAATGAGTAAGTTTGTATACTATTATGAGTTCAAGAGTCAATTCAAATAACCAAACGATTGTAAAAAACGTTTTTATTGCTTTTCTGGAAGAAAAAGGGCATCGTAAAACTCCGGAGCGCTATGCTATCCTACAAGAAGTTTATGATTACAAGGATCATTTCGATATTGAATCTTTATATATTAAAATGAAGAATAAAAACTATCTTGTAAGCAGAGCTACTCTATATAATACTATAGAATTATTGCTGGATTGTGGGTTGGTAAGAAAACACCAATTCGGTCAAAATCAAGCCCATTATGAAAAGTGTTATTTCGATAAACAACATGACCACATTATACTATCAAATGGAGAAGTAATAGAGTTTTGTGATCCCCGCATTCAATCTATCAAGAAAACCATTGAAGAAGTTTTTGATGTTGAAATAATTAACCATTCATTATATTTCTACGGAAATAGAAAATCCTCCAATTCTTAATATTTATGGCAGTAGATTTACTACTAGGATTACAATGGGGAGACGAAGGAAAAGGTAAAATCGTTGACGTCCTCACTAAAGATTATGATATAATTGCCCGCTTTCAAGGAGGTCCTAATGCAGGACACACTCTCGTATTTGATGGTATAAAGCATGTATTGCATACTATACCCAGTGGAATATTTCACAAAAATGCAATAAATCTGATTGGTAACGGTGTGGTAATAGATCCCGTGATATTCAAAAAAGAACTGGAAAAGCTTTCAAAATTTAATCTCGATATTAAGAGGAAATTATTTATTTCTAGAAAAGCACATCTTATACTCCCCACACATAGGTTACTTGATGCAGCTTCAGAAGCCAATAAAGGAAAAGCAAAAATAGGCTCTACCCTAAAAGGTATTGGTCCAACATACATGGATAAAACCGGTAGAAATGGAATTCGAGTTGGGGATCTAGAAATGGATAACTGGAAAGAGAAATATCGTGCTTTAGCAAACAAGCATATTGGATTGTTAGATTTCTATAAAGTTAAAATTGAATTTGATCTTGATGAATTAGAAATAGAATTTTTTTCTGCATTGAAAGTACTTAAAACACTTACCTTTATTGATAGTGAAGAATACCTACATCAGGCCCAAAAAGTTGGAAAAACTATACTGGCTGAAGGTGCACAGGGTTCACTTTTAGATATCGATTTTGGCACCTATCCATTTGTCACATCATCTAATACAACAGCTGCAGGTGCTTGTACGGGTTTAGGTGTAGCACCCGGAAAAATAAAAGAAGTATTTGGGATTTTTAAAGCCTATACAACACGTGTAGGAAGTGGTCCCTTCCCCACAGAACTTTTTGATACCTATGGAGAAACCATGGGACGCGTGGGAAATGAATTTGGGGCTACAACAGGACGACCAAGACGTTGTGGTTGGTTGGATTTAGTGGCCCTAAAATATGCTGTTCAGATTAATGGTGTTACTAAACTTATAATGATGAAAAGTGATGTTTTGAGCGGTTTCAAAAAATTAAAAGTTTGTACTGCTTACAATTACAAAGGAGAAACCATATATCATCTTCCTTATAATATAGAAGAAGAAAATATTAAACCTATATATACCGAATTAAATGGTTGGAATGAAGACCTGACCAAAATGACCCAAGCTTCTCAATTACCTAAAACATTGAATGACTATATTGCTTTTCTTGAAAAGGAATTAGAAGTACCAATTAAAATAGTTTCGGTTGGTCCTGATAGAACCCAAACCATACACAGATAAATACCATTTCTTTGGTATCTTCGTTATTTCAATTAGCAAAGAACTTTATTTGATACTTTCTAAATACATACCCCTATTATTCATTTTTTTCTTCGGAATAACCATCTCAGCACAAGAAACTGAATCTGAAACCGAAGTATCATCAGAAAAAACACTTATAAAAATCAAGTCGGGGTATCTTGAAATAAAACCGGAATTTCCAGATGCTGTTATTTATACAAGAGATGATTCTGGTCAGGTATATATTGTTCACGAGGGTGTGGAAATGTGGTGTAATCAAGCCTATGTATACATTAAAGACAACTTTGTGAAAGCCTATGGTGAAGTGAAAATAGCACAGGGGGATACTATTACAATGAGAAGTAATTATGCCGAATACAATGGAAATACTCAATTTGCTTTTGCCAGTGGTGATGTGGTTCTCACAGAACCAAAAACAACACTACATACAGATTCTTTATATTTTGACCGTATAAAACAACAAGCTTATTACCGTACAGGAGGTACAGTCAGGGACACAGCAAGCGTTCTTACCAGCCGGATTGGTCGTTATTTTGCCAAGACCAAAATGTATCAATTCTTGTCTAATGTGGTTATTAAGAATCCCAAGTACACTATATATTCTGAACAGTTAGATTTTTATTCTGAAAATGGAGGGGCATATTTATATGGAGAATCTACTATTGTAAGTGAAACCAGTACAGTATACTGCGAAAGAGGTTATTATGACACTCGTGGAGATATTGGCTATTTTGTAAAAAATTCCAGGGTTGATTATAAAAATCGTACATTATATGGCGATAGTATTTACTTTGACCGCAACAAAAGTTTTGCCTCTGCAACAAACAATATTAAAGTAATAGACTCCCTTAATAAAAGTATTATTCGGGGTCATTATGCTGAAATATTCAGGGAAAAAGATTCTGTTTTTATTACAAAACGAGCTGTAGTAATTACGTTAAGAGATAATGATTCTATCTATATACATGCAGATACTCTTTTAGTTACAGGTAATTCTGAAAACCGTATAATAAGAGGTTTTTACAGGGCCAGAATGTTTAAAAAAGGGCTTACAGGTGAGGTTTCCACCAGTGGAAAATGTGACTCTATTTATATAAACCAAAAAGAGGGGATTACAAAATTGCTAGTTAATCCCGTATTATGGAGCGGTGAAAACCAGATGACAGGAGATACAATTCATATTCTTTCAAACAAACAAACAGAAAAACTAGATACTCTCAAAGTTTTCAATAATGCATTTTTGATTCAAAAAGATAGTGCTGGCTACAATCAGTTAAAAGGGGAAAGACTCATTGGTCTGTTTACTAACAATGAACTCGACACTATAAATATCATTAAAAATACCCAAGTGATTTTCTTTTCCAGAAATGAAAAGGATGAGTTGGTTGGGATTAATAACACCCTGAGTAGCTCTATCCAAATATATCTTAAAAATCAAAAAATTATTGGAATACAATTTTTAAAACAAGCCAAGGGAAAAGTATATCCACCATCTCAATTTCCTGAAAACGCCAGGATACTCCCAGGATTCATATGGAGAGGAGAAGAACGATTGTTTAAGGTAGAAGATTTATTTAAGGGAAAACCTGTGCATATACTAACAAAAATTCAAGGAATTCCACTTCCTGAAAATCAAGGTGAATTCTTTGAAGACATCCCAGAAGACGAATTACAAATTCCTAAGGCTTCAAAATTAACCTCAAAGAATTTCAAAAACAATCCCAATGACCCTAATCCTAAAACATTAAAGTTAAAAAAGGAAGAATTACCACAAAAAAAAGATAAATAATGCGTGATGATTTTTTTACATATCAAGCGCAAACGTCACCTCACCCCATTGCTTTGGAAATTTCACATGCCAAAGGAAGTTTTATAGTTGACACTAAGGGAAAAAAGTATTTAGATTTTATTGCCGGAGTTTCTGCTTGCAGTTTGGGGCACTGCCATCCAAGGGTTATAAAAGCAATAAAAACCCAGTTGGATAACTACCTCCACGTTATGGTGTATGGTGAATTCATTCAAGAACCTTCGGTTATGCTTGCAAAATTACTCTCAGAAAAACTACCAAAATCCTTAACTACTACGTATCTAACAAACAGTGGTACCGAAGCCATTGAAGGGTCAATAAAACTAGCTCGTAGAGCAACGGGAAGAAAAGAAATTATCTATGCAGATAGAGCGTATCATGGGAATACCATGGGTTCCTTAAGTATCATGGGTTTCCAAGAACGAAAAACTGCGTTCGAACCATTAATCCCTAATTGTAGCTCAATACAATACAATTCTGAAAGTGATTTAAATAAAATATCTAATAAAACAGCTGCCGTAGTTTTAGAAACCATACAAGGCAGTGCTGGTTTTATTCTACCAGAAAACGATTATCTATTAAAAGTAAGAGACCGCTGTAATAAAGTAGGAACATTACTGATTTTGGACGAGATTCAATCGGGTTTTGGACGTACAGGAAGATTATTTGGCTTTGAGCATTATGGCATTATTCCTGACATTTTGGTTATGGGAAAGGGTATGGGAGGTGGCATGCCAATTGGTGCTTTTACAGCATCGAAGAAATTAATGAAATTGTTTCAATACAACCCAAAACTAGGACATATAACAACTTTTGGTGGCAATTCAGTAATTGCAGCTGCTGCGTTAGTAACACTCAAAGAACTTACTGAAACTAATTTGATATCTAAAACACTTGAAAAAGAAAAGCTATTCAGAAAAAAATTAAAACACCCACTTATTAAAGAAATAAGGGGAAAAGGATTAATGCTAGCTTTAATATTTGAAAATTCCCAAATTGCTTCCAAAGTAATTCTAACTTGTAAAGAAAGAGGATTATTACTATTTTGGCTGCTTTTTGAACCTAAAGCAGTTCGTATTACCCCTCCTTTAATTATTACTAATTATGAAATTGAGAAAGGCTGTCATATTCTCATTGAAGTTTTAAATACTATTCTTGAAAACATCGAATGATCTAAAATTCTGTATTTCAGTATTTTATTCTGTTATGCGCTGTTAATAAGTCCGTTAACAACAATAGTGGTACAACTATTGAACTCTGTTTTACATTAGTATCTTTAAAATTAGAAGAAACCGTTTAAAAACCGCGAATGCAATTAAACCATAACGAGCAAAACAACATCTCGCTTTCCCGATTCGAGTCAATGCTAAAAACTAACAGAGTATTCTTTTTTGACTCAAATGAGTTTGAAGAAATTATACACCATTATCTTGAAAACGGAAAGATTGCCCTCGCTAAAAAAGCAACTAAACTAGGTCTCGAACAACATCCATCCTCTACCAGCCTAAAGTTATTTCAGGTAGAGATGTTTATTTTTGAAAATGAATTGGATACTGCAGACGAGCTATTAGATAAATTATACCTATTAGAACAATCAAATGAAGAAATATATATTCAAAAAGCTAATATACTTTCTCGCCGTGACAAACATAAAAAAGCTATCAAATTACTTGAAAAAGCATTAGAAATAACTGATGACGAAGCAGATGTGCTTTCACTTCTAGGTATGGAATACTTGTTTTTGGAAGATTTTGAAAACTCCAAATACTTTTTTATGAAATGTCTTGAGCAAGACAAAGAAGACTTTTCGGCCCTATACAACATTATTTATTGCTTTGAATATTTAGAGCAACATGATGCTGCAATAGATTATCTCAATGACTTTTTAAATAAAAATCCTTATTGTGAAGTGGCCTGGCATCAAGTAGGAAAACAATATTTTACTTTAAAAAAATACAAAAAAGCATTAGCAGCTTACGAATTTGCTATAATTAGTGATGACCAATTCATTGGGGCCTATTTAGAAAAAGGAAAAGTTCTTGAAAAGTTAAAGAAATATCATGAAGCTATAGATAGTTACACCATAACTTTAGGATTAGACGACCCTACCTCATTTGCATTATTACGTATTGGTAAATGCTATGAAAAAGTTGGCAATACAGAGTTAGCCTTGCAATTTTATAATAAATGCGTTAAGGAAGATGCATTATTAGATAAGGGTTGGATTGCTATTACCGATTTTTATATCAAAAAGAAAAACTTCCAAAAAGCACTATATTATATAGACAAGGCAATTAATATTGATAGTGAGAATGTGTTGTATTGGAAACGATATGCCAATATAAATAAGCACTTAAATTTATTTGAAGAAGCGGAACATGGATACAGAAGAACTCTTGAACTAGGAAATTATGAACTTGAAACTTGGCTTACCCGAAATGATCTATTATTACAACTAGGTGAATATCAGGCTGCTACGAATAATCTTTTTCAAGCCTCTGAATTTTATCCAGAATGTGCCGAAATAGAATATCGCTTGGCAGGTTTGTTTTACAAAAATAATGAAGATAGCAAGGGAGAATTCCATTTAAAGACTGCTTTAAAACTTGATTCTGAATTTATATTAATTATCGAGGAATTATTCCCTTCAGTTTATGTAACTAAACCAGTTCAAGAAATAATTAATAAACACAAATATCCATCTCTTTAATTTGCGTATTTTTGATGTTTTAGAGAGTCATCGATGCCTTCACGTAATTTATTTCAATACTTTATCATTACAGCAAAAGGATTGGCTATGGGTGCTGCTGATGTAGTTCCAGGTGTTTCTGGGGGGACTATTGCATTTATTTCTGGGATTTACGAAGAGTTGATCGAAACTATACATAAACTAGGCTTTGGGTTTTTTAAGACCTGGAAAAATAAGGGATTTCATTATTCTTGGAGACATTTTAATCTTTCCTTTTTATCCTCTTTATTATTTGGAATCATCATAAGTATACTATCCCTTGCAAAACTAATAACATTTCTATTAAATGAGTATTCCATATGGGTTTGGTCATTTTTCTTTGGTTTAATATTAGCCAGCATTTTTCATATAGGTAAACAAATTAAGAAATGGTCCCTATCAGTTTGGATTGCATTGATTACAGCTTCAGTCTTTTCTTTTGCTATCACTCTTGCAGAACCTATAGGTTTTCCTGAAAGTACCTGGTTTTTGTTTTTAGCAGGGTTTATTGCCATTATAGCAATGATATTGCCAGGAATTTCAGGAGCCTTTATTTTACTTTTATTAGGTGCTTATCAATCTGTCATAGGAATAGTCACACAATTAGTTGACGGAATTACAAATATTAATTGGCATCTTTTTTCACAAGCTTTTATTAAACTAAGTGTCTTTGGATTAGGAGCTATCGTAGGAATAAAAATGTTTTCGAAAACACTTAATTGGATGTTTTCACATCATAAAAATCTTATACTAGCTATTCTTACAGGATTTATGGTAGGAGCATTAAACAAAATTTGGCCTTGGAAAAAAGTGCTCCAATATCGTATTAATCATAGTGGAGAAGAAATTCCATTTATTGAAAAAAGTATTCTTCCTAATCATTACCAAAATGACCCTCAATTATTATTAGCAATAATTTTTATGCTTCTCGGTTTTATTTGTATCTATTTATTAGAGAGATTGTCTTTAGAAAAAAAATAAATGACTGAAAAACGCAAATTTACAGATAATGTTTGGTTAGTTTTAAAGGGACTAGCTATGGGAGCAGCCAATAAAGTACCTGGAGTTTCAGGTGGTATCGTGGCATTTGTAGTGGGTTTTTACGAAGAATTTATTTATTCCCTTCAGAAAATAAACAGGAAAGCTTTCTCATTACTTTTTAATAGAGGAATTAAAAGCTTTTATCAATATATTAATGGAAGTTTCTTATTACTTCTTTTTCTTGGGACAATTATAAGCTATTTTAGTGTTGCAAAAATTCTAGATTACCTGCTTATTAACTTTGAACTTTACGTTTGGAGTACTTTCTTTGGTATGATCATAGGTTCGGCATATTACGTGGCAAAGGGATTTGGTACCTGGAATAAAAGATATGTTGCATTTCTTTTGTGTGGTATTATTGTAGGATTAAGTATTAGTTTTCTTGAGCCGGCACAAGAAAACGACAATCTAATCTTTGTATTTTTTTGCGGGATAATAGGTGTTTCCGGGATGACGCTTCCAGGACTTTCAGGATCTTTCGTCCTTATATTATTGGGAAATTATGTTTTACTATTAGTAGACTCCGCAAATGCACTATTCGATACTTTTTCTGAATTAATACGTGGGAATATGAGTTTTTTTGAAGATCCTACACGAATTAGACTTTTAAAAGTCCTCATTGTATTTGCCCTAGGATCATTGACAGGATTAGTATCTCTATCCCATTTTTTAGCCTTCCTTCTTAAACGGTATAAAAAAACCACCTATGCTGTTATCATTGGTTTTATAATAGGTTCACTTGGTGTGGTATGGCCCTGGAAAGAAAAGCAATTAGAGTATGATGCATTGGGAAATATTTTGTATGATGCCAATGGAAGAGAAATAATTAAATTTTATATAAGATATTTTCCTTCTGAATTTTCTAGCGAAATAGTATTGGCAATTTTCTTTATTATTGTTGGTATAATAACCTTATTAAGTTTAGATTGGTATCGTAAAACTAATACTTTGTAAAATGGCTGAGTATGGGCTTATTGGAAAAAATATAGAGCATTCTTTTTCAAAATCTTTTTTTACTGCAAAGTTTGAAAAGGAAAAAAGAAAAGATACCTATCAAAATTTTGACATTCAAAATATTAACCAACTTCACGATATTATACTAAATCACAAAGATTTAAAAGGGCTGAATGTAACCATTCCTTTTAAAGAAAATGTTATTCCTTTATTAGATAAAATAGATAAAGAAGCCAAAAAAATAGGTGCAGTAAATACTATAAAAATAAATAGGAAAAGAAAACTTATTGGTTATAATACTGACCATTATGGTTTTGCCAGAGTGGTTGGAGATTTTCTTCCTTTAAAGAAAAAAACAGCATTAGTATTAGGAACTGGTGGTGTTTCTAAAGCAATTATTTATGTTTTGAAATTTATGGATTTTGATTATAAAATTGTTTCCAGAACAAAAATCGAAAATAACCTCACCTACAATGAGTTGGACAAAGATATAATCGATAAACATTTTCTTTTAATAAATTGTACTCCTCTAGGCACATATCCTAATATTAAGAATTATCCAAATATTCCTTATAAGTATTTAACAAAAGAGCATTTTCTCTTTGACCTTACTTATAATCCACAAGTAACTGAATTTATGAAAATTGGTCTTCTTCAAGGTACACGTGTTAGCAATGGATTAAAAATGCTTGAATATCAAGCCAATAAAGCTTGGACGATCTGGAAGTTGTAATTAATAAATAACTCTTCAAAAATCCATTACTATCTTTGCTATTTAATCAGTTGTTAGTATATTAACACTTTCAAACCCGACTATTTGGGACCGAACCTTAACATTGAAAGATATGTGTGCTAAAGAAAAAGATAATTCTGAGATCTCAGAAAACCAAGATATTACTATAATTAAAAAGGAAGAAACTAGTAAAACTACTACTGAGGAAAATTCAACCTTCAAATCCAGTAATGTCACTCCTGCAAATAAAAAAGAAGATACACCCAATAAAATAAAAGAGGAGAAAGAAACTCCTACTGAAGAACCGTCGGTGTCTGATGAAGAGCTGAAAGAGGTAAGCTCTTCTAAAGAAATTGAAGTGAAAGAGAAGGTAAAAGAGGATTCAATTAAAGATTATAGTACTCTCTCAAAAGAAGAATTGATTGAAGAATTGAAAGCGGTTATCAAGGATAAACCTATTCAACAAATTAAAAATGATGTAGAAGAAATACGAGCAGAATTTAATTCTAAATTTAACCAAGAGTTAGTACAAAATAAAAAATCTTTTGTAGCAGATGGAGGTAATATCATTGATTTTTATTACTCTACACCACTTAAAAAAGAATTTAGTTCTATTTATTTTGATTATAAAGATAAACTAAATAAATACTATAAGAATCTTTCCAAAGACCTTCGGGCAAACCTTGCTAAGCGTTTAGAATTAATAGAAGAATTAAAAAGTTTATTAAATGCCGAAGAAAATATAAACACAACCTACAAGCACTTTAAAGACATTCAGGAGCGTTGGTTTGAATCTGGAGTTATCCCACGTGATAAATATAATATAGTCTGGAATACGTATCGTCACCACGTTGAAAATTTTTATGACTTTCTACATCTTAATCGTGAATTTAGAGATTTAGATTTTAAACACAATCTTGAACAAAAACTCAAACTCATAGATCGCGCTGAAAAGTTAGCTGAAGAAGAAAATATTAATAAATCCTTCAGTGAATTACAAATGCTCCATAAAATGTGGAAGGAAGAAATAGGTCCTGTTGCTAAAGGATATCGAGAAGATGTTTGGGAAAAATTTAGTGCAGCTACCAAAGCAATACATGATAAACGTCTTTTGCATTTAAAAGATTTAGAACAGGATTTTGAAGAAAATTTAAATTTGAAAAAGGAAATTATAAATGAAATAAACCAAATTACAAAAAGTACCATACTCAATCACCAAGGATGGCAAAATGCTATTAAAAAAGTACAAATACTTCGAGATAAATTTTTTGAAACCGGAAAAGTATCCCACATTCATAATAAAGAAATATGGAGTTCTTTTAAGGAATCAACACGTCTTTTTAATAAAGAAAAAAATATTTACTATAAAAATCAGAAGAAAGAACAATACAACAATCTAGCAAAAAAACGCGAGTTAATTAAAATCGCTGATGAGAATAAAGATATTGGTGAATTTGAAGTTGTAACACCCCTGATGAAAAAAATTCAAAATGACTGGAAAAATATTGGTCATGTACCAAGAAAAGAAAGTGACAAAGTTTGGAAATTATTTAAAGAAGCTTGTAATCATTATTTCGATCGCTTACACTCAAAACAAGAAGAATCTAATAAAGAAGAATTTGAACATTATAAATTAAAAGAAGAATTATTAGATTCTCTTTCATCCTTAAAGCCTAAGGGCAATCCTGAAGATGATATTAAAACAATAAAAGACCAAATTAAAGCCTGGAAAGAAATTGGTAGAGTTCCATATAATAAAAGGAATATAGAGCGAAAGTTTAATAAAATACTTGATAATCTCTTTAATCAGTTAGATATGGATAAAAAAGAAATTGAACTCATAAAGTTTGAAAATAAAATAAACACATTAGTTACTAAAGACGATGATAGAAAACTACAAAATGAGGAATTCTTTATTTCCAAAAAAATCGATGAAGCTATAGCTGAAATTAGACAATTAGAAAATAATTTGGGTTTTTTCCAGCAAGTAGACGAAAATAACCCTTTGGTAAAAGAAGTAAACAAAAATATTGAAAAACTTAAAAAGGAACTTGAAGTTTGGAAAGCAAAGCTTTCAAAGATAAGATCCATTCGTAAAGGATGAACGCATGGTTTCTTGTTTATTATGCCATAGTGAAACTACGATAAACTATACCAGCATAAATAATATTATATATTTAAAATGCAATATATGTAAAACTGTTTTTAAACATCCAAAACATTTTATATCCCCTGAAGCTGAAAAAGAACATTATGCAAAACACCATAACGATATAGAAGACATTCACTACCAACAATTTGTATCTCCTATTTTTAAAAGTGTTATTCAAAACTTCCCAAATTACAGCAAAGGATTGGACTTTGGTTCAGGAACAGGATCTGTTATTAAAAAGCTACTAACTGAAAAAGGGTATCAAATTGCTCTTTATGATCCATTTTTTCACGCAGATATTAGTGTATTGCAACAAAAATATAATTTTATTGTTTGTTGTGAAGTTGTAGAGCATTTTCACCATCCACATAAAGAATTTAAACTTTTAAAAAAATTGCTTATGCCTGGTGGTAAACTGTTTTGTATGACAGAATTAATTCCTATTAACATTCCTTTTGAAGAATGGTATTACATAAAAGACCCCACACACGTTATTTTTTATTCTGAAGAAAGTTTAACGTGGATTAAAAAAAGGCAGTCCTTTTCTGATGTAGAATTTGATGGTAGGTTAATCGTTTTTAGTAACTAAGCCCCCTTTTTTGCTTCTTCCCAAAACACATCCATCTCTGCTAAAGTCATATCTTTAATAGGTTTGTTAATCTCTAGGGCTTTACTTTCTAAATACTGAAAACGTTTAATGAATTTTTTATTTGTTCGTTCTAATGCATTCTCAGGATCAATATTTAAGAAACGGGCGTAGTTTATCATAGAAAACAAAACATCTCCAAATTCTGCTTCTATTTGTGATTTATTATCTTCCGATACCTCATGTTGAAGCTCTTCAAGTTCTTCTTTTAATTTTTCAAAAACCTGTTGAGGTTCTTCCCAGTCAAATCCTACACTTGCAACTTTATCTTGTATTCTGTTTGCTTTCACTAATGCTGGTAAAGATTTTGGTACTCCTTCAAGTATACTCTTTTTGCCTTGTTTAAGTTTAAGATTCTCCCAATTATTTTTGACTTCCTCTTCATTTGCAACTGTAACATCTCCATAAATATGGGGATGTCTATAAATAAGTTTATCGCATATTTCATTGGCAACATCTGCTATATCAAAGTCTTTTGTTTCACTGCCTATTTTAGCATAAAACACTATGTGTAACAGTAAATCTCCAAGTTCTTTTTTTACTTCCTGTAAATCATTATCCAGAATTGCATCGCCAAGTTCGTATGTCTCCTCGATGGTAAGATGCCTTAAAGACTGTATCGTTTGTTTTTTATCCCAGGGACACTGTTCACGTAACTCATCCATTATGGTAAGCAAACGATTAATTGCCTTTAATTGGTTTTCTCTGGAATTCATTTTTTATTATTCGTCATCATTGCTATTGTCCTCTTTTTCGGAAAAATCTGTAATTCCTATTTTGTTAAGTAAGTTATACCATTGTACAACTTTTTTAATATCACTGGCATAGACGCGTTCTTCATCATAATCGGGCATTACATTGAAGAAATATTCTTCTAATTCGTCCTTTGATACTTTATGATCAATAGCCTCGCCTCCGTTTTCTTTTTTTGCAATCATGGCAAATACTTCGCGAAGCGGAACTTCTTCAGTAAGGGTATATATAGATATTTCAGAAAGTAAACTCACATTGTGCCTAGCGCCTACACTTATTTTCTTTCCATCAAGAAGTGACTCAGCCAAAAAACCATTTCGTGTTTGATTTTTTAATTGGTACAAACCCGGTTTTCCAGAAATAGATAATATCTTTTCTAAACTCATAAAGTAAATAGTTGTTTTTCAGAGGTGTAAATATCCTAGGTTAAATTTAAATTTCCAAATGTGTTAGCGTTTCTTTTTTGTTTTGGGAAAACGCATGCGGTATTCTACCTCTATTTTTCCTCTTGATATGTTTTCAAGTTTCCCTTTTATCAAACGTTTTTTTAGTACAGAAAGTTTATCCGTAAACAAAATACCATTAATATGATCGTATTCATGCTGGATAATACGCGCTGCAATACCGTTAAATTCTTTTACATGTTTATTGAATTTTTCATCATAAAATTCAATTTTAATGTTCTTTTTTCTAAAAACATCTTCTCTAATTTCGGGAATACTAAGACAACCCTCATTAAAAGACCATTCATCACCGGATTCATCTAACATTTTTGGATTAATAAACACCTGTTTGAATGTGCTTAAAAAATTTCTTTCTTCTTCAGAAATTTCATCGTCATCCTCAAAAGATGACGCATCAACAATAAAAAGACAAATTGATAAACCTAACTGGGGAGCAGCTAATCCAATACCAAATGCGCTATACATGGTTTCAAACATATTATCTATAAATTCCTCAAGTTCAGGGAAGTCTTTAGTAATCTTTTTTCCCTTTTTTCTTAAAATTGGATCACCGTAAGCTAATATTGGTAATATCATTTTTTTTTATATAAGTAATCTTGTAAAATTATCGTTGCACTAATCTCATCAATCAACTCTTTATTTTGTCGCTGTTTCTTTTTAAGACCACTATCTATCATAGTCTGTAATGCTATTTTGCTAGTAAAGCGTTCATCTACACGTACTATTTTTAACTTCGGAAAGGCTTCAGACAAAATAATCACAAACTTTTTAATCTCAACTTCAATCAAAGATTGGGTACCATCTCTTTGCCTAGGCTCTCCTATTAGTACCACATCAACATTTTCAGAAGTAAAATATTTTTTCAAAAATTTAAGCAGTTCTTTAGTGTTAACAGTCGTTAAACCCGAAGCAATGAGTTTCAACTCATCGGTAATAGCAATTCCTGTTCGCTTGGACCCATAATCTATAGCTAATAAACGTCCCATATTTTGCGCAAAAGTAAGGGATTAATTAAAAGTGACTTCTATATTTGTATAATTATTATTATAGTTAACAGTTGGTTTGTCTTTTTGTCACATTTTTTATTACACCATTACTACATATTGTTGTATTTGTGCTGTCCGGACATGTATTGTATCAAGATATAGCGATTCTTGAGCAAGGAATCATATTTTCCATCTGAACCCTTTGTGAGTCTTAATGAAACAGGTCCATAGGAACTCCCCGCTTATTAGCGCCTGATTCCTTCTTTTGCATAGGCGCGGAATACATAGGTCGTGTTTGGCGTTGCAATCAAGTAATATCCATCCGACCCGCCCCACTCGCTGTAGGTTGCCCATGCCCAGCTCGAATCAACGGTGACGTTTGTTGAACGCAGTCTGTTCGCCGCAAAATCTATAAATCTTCCTGTAACCGAATCTTCAAGAGCGAAAAAAGTGTAAGAGGGATTCAGTTTAGGGTCGAGCTTGATCAGGACGGAATCTTTGTTATAAGCGAAAGCGCTGACCACATCGGGAACAGCCGCCCATGACCAAAGAGAATCGGAAAGAGAGTACTCTGTCGCAACGGAATCAGAATTACGACCTTTCAGAAAAAACCAATGTTCAGTATTAATTCCAACATTAATTGTCAGAGTATCGAAGGCTGTTTTTATATGCCAGGTAGTATCAATACCCGAAGTGTCGCCGGAAGTATTGACATAAACGCCTTGCGCGCTATCATACAATTGA
>JADFOK010000043.1 GCA_022562895.1 Bacteroidota bacterium
CTGCTGACGACGGTCTCGCCCAAACCGAGTTTGCCCCAAGCGTTGATGTTGCGCTTGAGAACCGGAGAGAGGTCTACTTCCTGCCTAGAGAGCGACTCGCGGAAGGGGTTACCCCACAATGCGGGCTTTCGGTAGATTTCGGGTTCATCGAAACAATCACGGGGATTCCCCCGGGCTCGGCAGATCTTGCGATATCGGTTCGCGACTATTCCTCCCGCGATTACAAGGTTCTCGCTCGGTGGCCGCTCAGGGAGATCCCACCGACCTGGAAATACGACCGGTCCGACCCGCCGATGCTTGGCAGCCATGATGGTCTGAATTTCGCTCTGACTGTTTCTCTGACGCAAGATCTTGAGAAACAGGTGGAAGGACCTTATCGGGAACTTTTAATTTTAATGCTATCCTAGAAGGTGTTGATACCCTAACCATCCATAGAGGGATATTTTTTGAAGTTCCTTATTCCTCTGAAATAGGAGATCCAATAGTAGATGCCGGAACAGTTTCAGCAGAGATAGACGGAGAACCTTGGAATGCTTTTACAGTAACAGCAATAGGTAATTCTCAAAATATTCATATTTGGGGTTCGACGGCAACTATTCTTTTATTAATAGCACTCCCAATAGATGTTGTAATAGGAACTACTGAATTACCTGAATTTCAATATGGAATTCAGTATAGTGATTCAGAAGGGCAAGAGCCACTCATTTCAGGATCAATAACAATTATTGAGCATAATGTGTCTGCTAGAACTATAAAGGGAGAATTTGAATTTGAAACGCCTGAAAGAATTATTACCTTAGGTAAATTTGACGTTACCTATCAATAAAGTGTTTTATAGGGTTAAAAAATTATTCTTTTATAACTAGGCAGTTTTTTGAAAAAAAGTTAACAACTCTTTACAATTTTATTTACTTCTAAAAGTGCGATTCTTTATTTTTACCTCTCTAGGAAGAAATCTCCTTAAATAATTTTATGTACTTAATATTTGATACGGAAACTACCGGTCTTCCTAAACGTTGGAATGCTCCCCTTTCAGAAAGTGACAATTGGCCTCGTTGTATACAGATTGCATGGCAGCTTCACGATGCAACAGGAAAACTAATCGAACATCAAGATTATTTAGTACAGCCAAAAGGATATGACATACCCTACGATGCCGAGAAAATTCATGGTATTTCTACCGATCTTGCACAACAACAAGGGTTACCCTTAGCTGAAGTGTTAGGGAAATTTATAGAAGTTCTTTCAAAAACAAAATTTATTGTTGGACAAAATATTGGTTTCGATAAAAATATTATAGGAGCAGAATTCTATAGATTGGGAATCGATAACCCTCTTCTTAATCTGCGGGTTTTGGATACTTGTACTGAAACCACTGCAAAACTTTGTCAATTACCTGGTGGACGAGGAGGAAAATTTAAGTTTCCAACACTTACGGAGCTTCATCAATTTCTATTCGATATTCCTTTTTCCGAAGCTCACAACGCAACAGCAGATGTGGAAGCAACTACCCGTTGCTTTTTTGAATTGATACGACGACAAATTTTTACTTCGGAGGAGCTTGATGTGCAACCGGATTATTTCAAACTTTTTTCAGAAGCTAATCCACAGACTTTTGAGCTTATTGGATTAAATCATATTGACTTAAAAAAGGCTTCTGAGAAGATTAGAAAGGAACAGGAAACGGTATTAGAAGTACAGGAAATCTCTACCGAAGAGATCAAAGAGAACATTGCTGCATTAGAGGGTTATTCCTTTTCACATCTGCATAATCACTCCCAGTTTTCGATACTTCAATCAACATCCAATACCAAAGATCTAATAGAGGCTGCTATTTTAAATAATATGCCAGCAGTGGCATTAACAGACAATGGTAATATGATGGGAGCCTTTCACTTTGTTCAAGGTGTAAATAATTACAATAGGTCTCTTGGTAATGAAGAAACCGGTAAAAAACTTAAGGCTATTGTGGGAGGTGAGTTTTATGTTTGTGAAGATCATCTTAACAAGACCCATAAAGATAATGGTTACCAGATTGTATTGCTGGCAAAAAACAAGAAAGGATATCACAACCTGGCAAAAATGTCTTCTATCGGTTATACTGAAGGGTTTTATTATGTACCTCGTATTGACAAAACAGTGATCGAAAAATACAAAAAGGATATTATTGTTCTAACGGGAAATCTGTATGGCGAAGTGCCGGGAAAGATATTAAATATTGGCGAAAAACAAGCCGAAGAGGCTTTGTTATGGTGGAAAGAAACTTTTAAAGACGACCTTTATATTGAAATATTACGTCATGATCAAGAAGATGAAAAACGTGTAAATAGTATCTTGATATCCTTAGCTAAAAAACATGACATTAAATTAGTTGCTTGTAACAGCACCTATTATATAAATAAAGAAGATGCCAATGCGCATGACATATTATTGTGTGTAAAAGAGGGTGAAAAACAGGCAACTCCAATCGGTCGTGGACGTGGATACCGTTACGGATTACCCAATCAGGAATATTACTTTAAGTCACAAGACGAAATGAAATCTCTTTTCAAGGACCTCCCGGAAGCTATTGTGACTATTTCCGAAATAATAAAAAAAGTAGAACCATACTCTTTAGAAAGAAATGTTTTACTTCCCAATTTTGACATTCCCAAGGAATTTCAAAATCCTGAAAACTCAAAAGATTCCGGTAAAAGTGGAGAGAACGCTTATTTGAAGCATCTTACTTTTGAAGGGGCTAAAAATAGATATCCCAACCTTACAGAGGAAACTAAAAAACGCCTCGATTTTGAATTAGAGGTAATTGCCAATACGGGTTATCCCGGTTATTTTTTAATTGTACAAGATTTTATCAATGAAGCTCGTAAAATGAAAGTTTCTGTGGGACCAGGCAGAGGTTCGGTTGCAGGAAGTGCCGTAGCATATTGCCTGAGAATTACCAATATAGATCCTATTGAATACAATTTACTTTTTGAGCGCTTTTTGAATCCGGACAGGGTAAGTATGCCTGATATCGATATTGATTTTGATGATGAGGGACGAAGTAAAGTAATGGATTATGTAATTAAAAAATACGGAAGTAATCAAGTAGCACAGATAATCACCTACGGAACTATGGCTGCTAAGTCAGCCATACGGGATACAGCCAGGGTCTTAGATTTACCTTTAAATGATGCCGATCGAATTGCAAAGTTAATTCCCAACCTGACAAAACTCAATAACATATTCGGGTTAAGTGATGCTGAATTAAGGTTGAAATTTAGAAGTGATGAACTACCAAAGGTCCTTGAGTTATTGAATTTATCTAAAGGAGAAGACCTGGAGGCCCAGACCATTAATCAAGCCCGTGTATTGGAGGGTTCTGTTAGAAACACCGGTATTCATGCTTGTGGTGTGATCATTACCCCAGATGATATTACCAATTATGTTCCTATAGCAACTGCAAAAGATTCAGATTTGTATGTAACCCAGTTTGATAATTCGGTAGTGGAGAGTGCAGGATTGCTTAAAATGGACTTTTTAGGGCTTAAAACCTTAACACTTATAAAAGATACCGTTAAGCTTGTAAAACATAAGCATGGGGTTAATTTAGACCCCGACGAATTTCCTTTGGATGATGGAAAAACATTTGAGTTATTTCAACGAGGAGAAACTGTGGGAATATTTCAGTATGAATCTGCAGGCATGCAAAAATATTTGAAAGAACTTAAACCTACTGTTTTTGCCGATCTAATTGCAATGAATGCTTTATACCGCCCCGGACCCCTTGAATATATTCCTAGTTTTATTAGAAGAAAGAATGGTGAGGAAGATATTAAGTACGATCTACCGGTTATGGAAGAGTACCTGAAGGAAACCTATGGAATTACTGTATATCAGGAGCAAGTTATGTTATTGTCACAAAAACTAGCAGATTTCAGTAAAGGTGATGCAGATATACTGCGTAAAGCGATGGGAAAAAAGCAAAAGGCAGTTCTTGATAAGATGAAACCTCAATTTCTATCTCAGGCTGAAGCCAATGGGCACGACACCAATAAACTAGAGAAAATCTGGAAGGATTGGGAAGCTTTTGCAAGTTATGCATTTAATAAATCCCATTCAACTTGTTATGCATGGATCGCCTACCAAACAGCTTATTTAAAAGCTCACTATCCTGCAGAATATATGGCTGCTGTACTTTCTAACAATATGAGAGATATAAAGCAAGTGAGCTTCTTTATGGAAGAATGCAGACGAATGGGACTAGAGGTATTAGGACCCGACGTTAATGAATCCTTTTATAAATTCACGGTAAATGATAATGGAGCCATACGATTTGGAATGGGTGCTGTTAAAGGTGTAGGAGGGAATGCTGTGACCACAATTGTTAATAATCGTAGCGATGGAAAATATAAATCGGTTTTCGATTTGGCGAAGAGAATAGATTTGAGAGCGGCAAATAAAAAAGCTTTTGAAAATTTAGCTTTGGCAGGCGGTTTTGATGGTTTTGAAGCTCACAGAGCTCAATATTTACATCCCGATGTACAAGGAACATTATTTATTGAAAAAGTAATACGCTATGCTTCTAGATATCAGGAAACACAGAATTCTTCCCAAGTAAGTATGTTTGGGGATTCCAGTGAAGCTCAAATCCCGGAGCCAGAGATTCCTCCTTGTGAGGAATGGGGAACGATGAAAAAATTAAAACTTGAAAAGGAGGTAGTTGGTATTTATATTTCGGGTCATCCCCTGGATGATTTTAAAGCTGAAATAGATTGGTTTTGCAATTGTAAAGTATCAGACTTTAATAAATTAGAGGATTATATAAATCTGGAGCTATGTTTTGGAGGAATCGTAAATGATGTACAACACAGAGAATCTAAAAAAGGAAAAGGCTGGGCACTTTTTACCGTTGAAGATTATGAAGATAGTTTTGAGTTTAAAATTTTTGGTGAAGAGTATTTAAAATATCGACATTTCTTGGTTCCCAATTCTTTCATTTATGTACGAACTTTTGTGCGTGAAGGATGGAATAACCCAGAAACCGGAAAAAAAGGTGAGCCTCGTATACAATATAATAACATGCAAATGCTGCATGATGTTATGGAAAATCAAGCTAAAAAACTTACCATACAACTTCCGATAGAAGGGATAAAAAAAGAAAATATAGAATCTCTTAAAAAGGTTTTGAAAATCCACAAGGGAGCTAAACAATTGCAATTTGTTGTGTATGAAATGAAAGAAAAAGTTAAGCTTACTATGGCTAGTAGAAAGCAAAAAATTAAAATTTCTAAAGAGTTATTGGAAGATTTGGAAAAAGAACAGGTGAGATACAGACTTAATTAATTTCAATTTAGGGGGAAGTATAATAAAAAATAACAATACAGGCATTGTCTAAACTAATGATATGTCTGTAAGGTTTGGTGTATTTTTTGACTACATTTGCCTAACAATAAAAATTAATATTATGGCATTAGAAATAACAGATGCAACATTTGAAGAAACTGTATTAAAAAGTGATAAACCGGTTTTAGTGGATTTTTGGGCTGCATGGTGTGGACCCTGTAGAATGGTAGGTCCTATCATAGAGGAAATAAGCAAGGATTACAGTGGGAAAGCCATTGTAGGTAAAGTAGATGTAGATGCTAATCAGGAATTTGCTTCTAAATATGGAGTGAGAAATATTCCAACGGTATTGGTATTCAATAAAGGAGAAGTAGTAAAAAGACAAGTAGGAGTAGCTCCTAAGAATGTGTATGAGGAGGCTTTAGATTCACTTCTATAAATTAATAAAAAATATTATTTACAAAAAGGTTTGCCAACTAAGCAGACCTTTTTTATTTTAGAGGTGTTGGATATTCAAAAAGAAATAAACGAAATTACTGGATTTAAGAATCTTGAACTTCTTGCTAAACAAGTTGTAGAGGGGTTTATTTCGGGCTTGCATAAGAGTCCTTTCCACGGTTTTTCTGCAGAATTTGCTGAACATAGAATCTATAATCAAGGAGAAAGTACAAAGCACATCGACTGGAAACTGTTTGCTAAAACGGATAAACTTTTTACTAAACGCTACGAGGAAGAGACCAATTTAAGGTGTCACATGATTATAGATAACAGTAGCTCTATGCATTATCCGGCCTTAAAACAATTCAATATAAATTCTTTAAATAAGATTGGATTTTCTGTATTGGCATCATCGGCTATTATGAATTTATTGAAACGACAACGCGATGCTGTAGGATTAAGTATTTATAGTAATGAATATGAGTTTTATTCCACCGAAAAAGGCAGTGAACGACATCACCATATGTTGTTGGGTAAACTCAACAAAATTCTGGAGCAATCTAGAGAAAATATAGGAACCAAAACCTATACCTATTTACATGAAATAGCCGACAAGTTAAAGCGGAGATCCATGATATTTTTATTTACAGATATGTTTCAAAGCGATACCGATGCTGAGAATTTATTTGAAGCGCTTCAGCATTTAAAGTACAACAAACATGAGGTCATCTTATTTCATGTGTATGATAGGGGAAAAGAGATAGAATTTAATTTTTCAAATCGACCTAAACGCTTTGTAGATGTAGAAACCGGAGAACATGTTAATTTATATGCCGAAAATATAAAAGACAACTATAAAGCAGCTGTAGAAAACTATTTTACGGCATTAAAATTAAGATGCGGACAGTATCGAATAATTTATGTTCCTGTTGATATAAACGAAGATTTCATTACGATTTTAACCACCTTTTTGGTAGCCCGTCAAAAGTTTGGCTAGCTGGATTTATTTTTTAAGTAATTAGTTTGCCATGATAAATATGCAGTGTATATTTGCCATCGCATAAAACAACGGTCTGGTAGTTCAGTTGGTTAGAATACCTGCCTGTCACGCAGGGGGTCGCGAGTTCGAGTCTCGTCCAGACCGCAACTATGAAGTTGTGTTGAGTCACTTAAATGTGACTAGGTTAATGTAGTTAACCAATGAGAAGCTTTTCCATTTTGGAGAGGCTTTTTTTGTTTGGGGAAATTCTACTCAAAACAGCCCTTTTTGACTCAAATAAGGTGTACTATTCGGTGCCCTATTTTTGTAAAAGGTGTCCCAATTATTTTAAGGGCATCAATAAGGTGCCCTTTTTTATTCAATCAATTGAAACCTACTATTCATAAAGGATTTCAGAGTTAGGTTCGGGTCTTACTTAGACCAACCACTTAATTAAGACTATTTAGTATTCCACCTTTTTGTTGTATCTTTATTAGTTACATCATAGTTAACTCCCCTTAAAGCAATTCGCTATGAAAAAACTGCGGATTTACAATAAAATTAGAACCTTTCTTATTTCCCTTATAGTCATCTTCTATTTTACTGAGTTAAGCTATTCTCAAATACCGGAGGATTTTATTGGAACTTGGTATTTGGAGTATTTTTCGAGCCCACAAGGTGAAATTTTTGTGAATACGCTTGATGTTTCTCAAGGACCAAGTTTTACAGTAACTGAAAGTTTGCAAATTACGGGGAATTCATTTTGCAATGACTTTAGTGGCGAATATATTTATGTAAACACTGAACCATTTGCCATACCTCACACTTTTCAGCCAATAAATATAACACGAGGCACCATAGATTGTGGAAGCAATGAAATGTATGAAACGCTATTTTATGTGCCTTTTATGAACGAACAGGTAGTGGATATATTAGTACTCGAAGAAGATTTCTTGGTTATACAGTATTATTTACCAACTCTATATCAAGTATTTCGTGACGAACCAGTTTTAAGTATTGATGAAAATGAGTTAAATATAATTCAAATTTATCCGAATCCAGTTAAAGACATCCTCACAATAGAAAATATAAGTAATACAGAAATCACATCTATAATGATCTATGATGTCCTAGGAAGGCTTGTATTAACTGAGAATGGAAATGTAAAACAACTAGATATATCACAATTAAATAGTGGTTTATTGTTTGTAATAATTGAAACAGATGAAGGAGTGGTAACTAAGAAAATTATTAAGGAATAAATAGGCTCTATCCTATAAAATATACTTTTAGATTTCAGAGTTAGGTTCGGGTCTATCTAAGACTAATTATTTTGATAATCCTTTTAAGTCCTAAGTCTTTTAAATATGTTACTTTTGAAAAATTAAAAACAAACTATGAAAAACATTTACCTATTAGCTTTTCTGTTAACTTTCACAGTCAGTAATGCTCAAATTGTAAATATTCCCGATGCTGATTTTAAAAATGCATTACTTAATTACAATCCGCCAATTGATACTAATGGTGATGGGGAAATTCAAGTGAGCGAAGCTGAAGTTGTAATAGAAATGCATCTTGGATCAGGCTACTATATACTATCATTAGAAGGCATACAAAGTTTTTTAAATCTTGAGGTGATAACATATCTACATAATGAGTTGAATAGTGTAGATTTTTCTCAAAACCAGAGTCTTAGATGGGTAAATTTCTTTTTGAATAGTTTGACAAGTTTGGATGTGTCTAATAATCCTAATCTTGAAGGATTGAATTTAGGGACTAATATGTTGACTAGCATAGATGTGTCTCAGAATCCTAATCTTATTTTTTTATCTCTTAGAGATAATCAATTAACTAGTTTGGATGTTTCTAATAACCCAAATCTTACTGGGATATCATGTTATAGAAATCAATTAACAAGTTTAAATATTAGAAATGGTAATAATCACAACATGATTAATATGTTGGCTTGGGATAACCCAGATCTTTTTTGTATACAAGTAGATGATGTGAATTATTCTAACGGCTTAGATTGTGGTGGTAGTGTTAGTTGGTGTAAAGATGAATGGGCAGAATATAGTGAGTTTTGTGAACTAGGAATAGAAGAAAATAACAATATAAGTTTTTCATTATATCCAAATCCTGCTCAAGATGTTTTATACATAGAATCCTATGAACAAATAGAAACTATTAAAATATACTCTTTACAAGGCAGACTCGTAAAAGAAGTATCTTCAACAAGTTTAAATGTATCTCAACTAAATGCAGGATTGTACTTTGTTCAAATTACTTTTGAAGGAAAAACAACAACTAAGAAGTTCATAAAAGAATAACAAATAATAAAAAATTAATCCTTGAATCTTTATGAAAACCAAAAACATTATTCTAAATATTTTATTTACAGTTATAATAATTGGATTTACATCCTGTAGTAGTGATAGTGACTCTAATGATAATAATACTAATGAAATTACAGTAAGTACTTCTAATTTTTCAGTAACTATAGATGAAAACCCAACAAATGGTCAAGTACTAGGAACTGTTACAGGGACAACTAACCAAGGAAGTGTTGTTTTTACAATATCCAATCAAACACCTGAGGACGCTTTTAAAATTGATGCTAATACAGGTGAGCTTTCTGTTAATAATGAAATTCTATTTGATTTTGAAATTAACCCAATAATTACAGGAACTGTAAAAGTTATTAATGGGAATGTTTCAAAAGATGCAATTATTACTATTAATATTAATGACGTA
>JADFOK010000028.1 GCA_022562895.1 Bacteroidota bacterium
TGCTCACTAAAACAGATAATTTTAAAGGTCTTACTGCCAAGGACATTATGACTGAAAACCCAAAAAAGATTTCGAACAATGCAATGGCCGTAGAAGCAATAGATATTATGGATAAATATGGCATAACACAATTATTGTGTGAAGACAATGATCGCTATTGTGGAATAGTTCACATCCATAATCTTACGAAAGAAGGTATTATTTAATGGCAATTCATAAAAAAAATATGAATTCTGAAAAAGAGATGTCATTCCTCGACCACCTGGAAGAATTACGGTGGCATTTAATACGCTCTACCCTTGCTGTATTACTTTTTGGAACCTTGGCGTTTATTGCTAAGGAATTTATTTTTGATGTGCTTCTGTTTGGACCGAAAAAAGCAGATTTTCCAACTTATAAATTATTATGTAAAATAGCTCAAACCATAGGATTTAAAGAAAGCTTTTGTTTCACAGAACTGCCATTTAGAATCCAGAGCAGAACAATGGCAGGGCAATTTTCTGCTCATATTTGGACTTCGATAACTGCAGGATTTATTATTGCATTCCCATTTGTACTTTATGAATTTTGGAAATTTATAAGCCCCGGATTAAAAATTAAAGAACGAAAATCTGCTAGTGGATTTATTCTTATAGCATCCCTTTTATTTTTTATCGGTGTCTTATTTGGATATTATATTGTAACACCTTTATCTATAAACTTTTTAGGCTCATACCAAGTTAGCAAAGAAGTATTTAACGACTTTGATTTAAGCAGCTATATTTCATTGGTAAGGGCTTCAACATTAGCCTGTGGACTCATATTTGAGTTGCCGATACTAATTTACATATTGACTAAAATAGGCCTTTTAACTCCCGAGACTTTACGTAAATATCGAAAGTTTTCTTTAGTAATTGTACTTATTCTCTCAGCCATAATTACCCCCCCAGATATTGCCAGTCAAGTTATTGTTACAATACCAATTGTAATTTTATATGAATTAAGTATATTTATTTCTAAAGCAGTTATTAGGAATCAAAATAAAAAAGAGATTACATCCGAATAATATTGACTGATATAATTTTTACTTCGGAAAAGAAAATACTATTTTTAGCACCAATGCCACGAAATAAAATACTTATATGAAGTTAAAAGCTGAAAATCTTGTAAAATCATACAAAGGCCGAAGAGTCGTAAAAGGAATTACTATTGAAGTAAATCAGGGAGAAATTGTAGGTCTTTTAGGGCCCAACGGTGCTGGAAAAACCACTTCATTTTACATGATCGTTGGACTTATCAAACCCAATGGCGGGAGAATTTTTTTAGATGGAAATGAGATTACCAAATACCCAATGTATAAACGGGCTCAAATTGGTATTGGCTATTTAGCACAAGAAGAATCGGTTTTCCGAAAATTAAGCGTAGAAGACAATATTTTAAGTGTACTTCAGTTTACCAAGCTTTCCAAAAAAGAACAACATCAAAAAATGGAGTCCTTAATTGAAGAATTTGGCCTGACCCAAATTCGAAAATTCCGTGGTGATTTATTAAGTGGTGGTGAAAGACGGCGTACAGAAATTGCCAGAGCCCTTGCTACCGACCCAAATTTTATTTTGTTGGACGAACCTTTTGCAGGTGTTGACCCTGTTGCTGTTGAAGATATACAACGTATAGTGGCCAAATTGGTTAACAAAAACATTGGTATCCTTATTACAGATCATAATGTACGAGAAACCCTTGCAATAACAGATCGTACCTATCTAATGTTTGAAGGGAGTATATTAAAACACGGTATTCCTGAAGAATTGGCTAATGACGAAATGGTGCGCAAAGTATATCTCGGTCAAAATTTCGAGTTAAGAAAGAGAAAGCTAAGTTTATAGGGGTATAGGTCTTAAAATATCAGATCACTTGTAACAAAATCCATTTTGGTTCGTCATATTTTCATCTATTAATAAAAATTGAACCTGTGCAACCTATTCTTACCCTTACCAATCTCACAAAGAAATTTGGCCCAATAACTGCAGTTAATAATTTGACTGTAACCATAGAAAAAGGAAATGTTTATGGGATATTAGGCCCTAATGGAAGTGGAAAATCCACAACACTGGGTATTGTTTTAAATGTTGTAAACAAAACAAAGGGTAGTTTTCATTGGTTTGATGGAAATATATCAACACACGAAGCATTAAAAAATGTAGGAGCTATTATTGAACGACCCAATTTTTATCCCTATATGACTGCATTACAAAACCTAAAACTGGTATGCAGAATCAAAGGTGTATCTTCAGATAATATTGACGAAAAACTGGACCTTGTGGGTTTACTCGATAGAAAAGATCACAAGTTTAAAACTTTTTCTTTGGGTATGAAACAGCGTCTTGCTATTGCCTCTTCCCTTTTAAACAATCCGGAAATATTAATTCTCGATGAACCCACTAATGGCTTAGACCCACAGGGAATCCATCAGGTACGTGAAATTATTAAAAAAGTCGCTTCAGAAGGAACTACTATTCTACTTGCTTCTCATCTTTTAGACGAGGTAGAAAAAGTTTGTTCTCATGTTATAATATTAAGCAAGGGAAAAAGTCTTTATTCAGGAAGTGTTGCTGATATGAATACCAACCTTGGATTTTTTACACTTCAATGTAGTGATATAGATACACTTCAAAATATTCTTGAAGAGCATTCAAGTTTTGGTGAAATAAAAAGAGAAGGCGATTTGCTAATTGCTTATATAAAAGAGCCTTTGAAGGGTTCAGAATTAAACAAGTTTCTTTTTGATAAAGGAGTTAATCTTTCATATTTAGTGCATCGCAGAGAAAGCCTTGAAGAACAATTTCTAGAAATAACCAAAAATACAGACTAAAACATGATTCGTTTACTCGCAATAGAATTACACAAACTTAAATATAACAGGTCTGCCAGGGTTATCATTTTAGTTTACTTTATTTTAATAACCTTTATCGCTCTTATTTCATCTATAGAGTTTAATTTTGGAAGTGTTCATTTTAGACTTGCAGACCAGGGTATATTTAACTTCCCTTTTATATGGCATTTCAATACCTGGATTGCTGCTGTATTAAAATTATTCCTTGCCATTGTCATTGTGTCTATGATGGCTAATGAGTACAGTAATAGAACACTAAAACAAAATTTAATCGATGGGTTGAGCAAAAAAGAGTTTGTACTTTCAAAATTTCTTACCGTTATTGTTTTTGCTGTAATATCAACACTATTTGTTTTTATTGTTTCACTTTTATTAGGACTCCGTTTTTCAGATTATAATGAAATAGGTATCATATTTAGTGATTTGGATTATTTGTTAGCATATTTTATTAAACTACTGGGATTTTTTTCCTTTTGTTTATTTTTGGGTGTTTGGGTAAAACGTTCTGCCTTTTCATTGGGATTTTTGCTGATTTGGGCAATTTTTGAGGCTATTGTTTTTTTACTCCTTAAGTGGACTTTTTTCAGAGGAACAGATATTGCCGAAAATGTAATGCAATTTTTTCCTTTGGCATCCATGTCTAATTTGATCAAAGAACCCTTTTCCAGATTAGGTGCTGTACAATCTGCTGCAAATCAATTAGGCGAGAGTTTCAATAAAAATTATGATGTAGAATTGCTTACTATATTTATTGTTCTTGCTTGGACTTTTCTTTTTATATACTGGTCATATTTTATATTAAAGAGGCGCGACTTATAGGAAAACAACAAATATATTTTTTAGTTGGCAATAATAAATATTCCGTATATTGAATATAAAAATTTACTAAGGGGCTCATTAAAGAATACTTAAAGTTATTCGTTTTTTTTAATTTTGATCTTACCTTGTATAGTCGTGAAGGAAATATAATATATAAGGAAACAATGACGATGGTTTTTGGAATGGTATTACTAACACAGGAATTTTATTTGATGGAAAACTCGTACCACCAGGAACTTATTATTATGTTCTAAATCTTAATGACCCCTTATATCCAAATCCACTTATTTACTTTGTATATGTTAATTATTAAATTGTTTTAGTAGGTTGAGTTACCCTACAAGTGAAAAGTAAAAAACAAATACAAATAACAATAATTTGCTTATTAAAAAGTTATATTTTTACTGAAAATTTTGTTGAATGAAGTATTTATACGTATTGGCACTATTAAGTTGCCTTGTTTTTTGGAGTTCTTGTCGAAATGATTTTGAAAGCGTAGCCAGCACAGGTAATCTCGAATTCTCCCGTGATACGGTTTATTTGGATACTGTTTTTACAAACATAGGATCGAGCACTTATAATTTGAAAGTGTATAATCGTAGTAACGAAGATATTAACATACCAACCATTCGATTAGAACAAGGCGAATCTTCAAATTATCGTCTTAACGTTGATGGAATCCCAGGAAAAACTTTTGAAAACATACAAATTCTAGCAAAGGACAGTATATTTATTTTTATAGAAACAACTATTGATATAACTAACTTTCCTAATCCAGATAATGCATTTTTATACACCGATAAAATACAATTCGACTCTGGTGGAAATCAACAAAATGTAGATTTGGTGACTTTAATACAAGACGCTGTTTTTTTATTCCCAGAACAGTTTAAAGATGGCACTATTGAGACCCTTAACCTTGGTGTAGATAATGAAGGTGAAGATATACTTATTGAAGGATTTTTTCTGGAAGATGATGAACTAATATTTACCAACGAAAAACCCTATGTGATATACGGATATGCGGCTGTACCACCCAATAAAACATTAACTATAGATGCGGGTGCTCGGGTTCATTTCCATGCAAATAGTGGAATTCTGGTTTCCAATGAGGGCACTATGATAGTAAATGGTACTCCTAGTATAGACCCAGAACTCTTAGAAAATGAAGTTATTTTTGAAGGAGATCGTTTAGAACCAAGCTTTTCAGACATACCTGGACAATGGGGAACCATTTGGCTCACTCAAGGAAGTACTGATCACGAGTTTAACTACACTACAATTAAAAACTCAATAGTTGGTATTTTAATGGACAGCAATGATGGTGACCTTACGTTAACTCTAAAAAATGTACAAATTTATAACAGCTCCAATGTAGGCCTGCTAGCGCGTACCGGGGATATTTTTGGTGAAAATATGGTTATAAATAATAGTGGACAAGTTTCCTTATCCTGCTCATTGGGTGGGCGTTATATATTTAATCATTCTACATTTGGCAATTACTGGATCAATAGTTTTCGACTTCTCCCTTCTGTATTAATAGATAATTTTTTACAAGTAAGCGAAACAGAAATAATTGTTGAAGATCTGATTCAAGCCGACTTTACAAATTGTATTATTTATGGTAATGAGCCTCGTGAAATTGGCCTTTTTGAAGATCCATCTGCTTTATTTAATTTTAACTTTAGAAATTGTCTGATTAAATTTGAAGACCCAAATGGGGATTTTTCTGACATTCCAAATTATGATTTTTCGAACGATGCCCTATACACCGATTCAATATTTAACATTGACCCGGTATTCTTAAATACTGAAATGAATGACTTTAATATCGAAACCGGCACCTCAGGTGCCGATGGTATTGGCATTCCAAATATTGGACCATTACTAGACTTAAATGGGACTACCCGAAGTACTTCAGCCCCCGACGCCGGGGCTTATGAGAGTATAATCTTTCCTGATACAGGAGGCTAAAACAAGTAAATTATTATCCAAAAAAAGCCTATCATATTTTGATAGGCTAATGTGTTTCAAAAAAGTGAGATAAACGTATTAAATAACTTTTACATTCACTGCGTTCATTCCTTTTTTTCCTTCTTTTAATTCAAATTCTACTTTATCATCTTCACGAATTTCATCAATTAATCCGGAAATGTGTACAAAATGTTCTGTGTTTGTTTCATCTTCAGTAATAAAACCAAATCCTTTGGCATTATTGAAGAATTTAACTGTGCCTGTATGCATTGTTTAAATTTAAATAATTAAAGTGCAAAGATAGTATTTAATATCTAATATCAATTTACAATTACCTTTTTCATAAGTTTAGTAGTTCCTTTTTCAAATAAAAAAAAGTAAATTCCTTTAGGGTAAAGGGAAATATCAATATTCTCCAGGGTTACTATTTCTCTCTTTTCCATAAGGATTCTTCCACTAACATCTACTATTGATAAGGAAATAGTATCAATTCTTTGCGGTAAATAAATGGTAAAAAGACCTCCCGGGTTTGGGTAAATACCGATTTCAGAAAACAAGATATCCTCTCCTACAGACAAAATATAACTTCCTTCAACAATAGTTAGATGCTCATTAATGACAGGGTTAGGTATAAAATCAATGATCCCGCTTAACCAAGTTACTTTTATATAATCAATAGCGGTTGCATCAGCTATTCCAAAAAATTCATAAGCAGAATTTTGCCCTAAATACCCTTCCCCGCAAAGAGTATAGTTGTATTGTTTTTGACCATCTACTGAAATTTCTATCCAAGAACCAATTCCCTGACGATTACTTTCAACACCCTGGAGTTTTATTTTAATCCAATTATTGGTTTCAGGCGATATATTTTTCCATAAATATATATTATCAGGAGTATAATTTAGAACAATAATGTCTGGATATCCATTATTATCAATATCTCCAATAGCATTAGAAAAACTAACAGCAGCATCATTTTCAAAACCTGCATCCTCAGGTATTGTAAACATTCCAGTACCGTCATTCTCATAAAAGGCAGAAGTTAAATATGTTGGGTTTTCAGTGAACATGCTACTAACATAAAGATCTATAATGGCATCATTATCAGCATCAAGGAATACGGCTCCCCAGGCAACAGATTCCATTAATGTTCCATTTTCGATAGCAACATCGGTATAGGTTCCATCACCATTGCTTTTTAAAAATGAATTTCCTAAAAGCGTATTAGTAACATATATATCTAACCAGCCATCATTATTGTAATCGCCTATAGTAGTAGACATCGCATCAATAGATATGTTAGCTCCTGCCTCTAAAGCTACTTCAGTAAACGTATCATCGCCATTGTTTTTATACAACAGATTAGGATAATTAATCTTATCGTTTGCCAAATAAATATCCTGCCAGCCATCATTATTATAATCAAAAAAAGCAGAACAAAATGTAAGATGATTGTCTAAGGAAAGGCCGGTGCTTGCAGTAACATTAGTAAAAGTCCCATCTCCATTATTCTTATAAAGAAAACTTGGGATACCACTTTCAAAATATCTTGAACTTACAAAAAGATCAAGCCAACCATCCTTATTATAATCGCCCCAGGAACCACCATACGATTTGTGATTTGTAGTATTTAAACCTGCAGCATCAGTAATATCTGTAAATTCCATATTTCCATTATTCTCATACAATCGGTTTGAATTTATATTGCTCGTTACAAAAAAATCATAATCTCCATCATTATCAAAATCTACCCATTGAACTGTTTTAGTTTCAAACAACTCATCTTCTATACCCAGGTCTATTTCAGAAAAAAACCCATTGTTATTTTTAAAAAAACGTACGGGTAGTCCCTCTTCTGAAGATACTGTAATATCGTCCCAACCATCACTATCAAAATCAAAAAATGAAATTCCGCCACCTAATGTTCCGGTACCATATGAAGAATTTATACAACCAAGCTCCTGGGATTGTTCACTAAATTGAACTTGCCCCAAAGAAATTGTATGAATTGCTAATAAAAAAATTAATACTTTACACAAATGTTTCATAATTAAAGAATTAATACTCATTAAATCAAAAATACAAATTTATTTTATTATAAAGGCGTGACACATTCAGCACTAAATAAAATACGGTTGAACATCGTTAAAATAAAGGGGAGTTAAAAAGGATTTGAACTTGCCTTGTCTTGTAATAGACAGTAACTTGATTAGAGAAAGAACTTAAAATCAGGATACTAAAAAAATATGTTTTTTTATTGGAAATAATAAAATTAATCATTAAACAAAGGTCTTCCTGACATCATTTGGTAAACCTTCTCGGTTATAGTCACAAATTTTTTGCCTTCCTCAAAATTTGTGATTACCTCATCGATCAATTCTACAATTTGCAGCATTTCATTTTCTTTAAGACCTCGTGTTGTTACTGCAGGAGTTCCTATTCGTATACCACTGGTAATAAAAGGAGATTTATCATCAAAGGGAACCATGTTTTTATTTACTGTTATATTGGCGCTACCTAAAGCCTCTTCAGCTTGTTTTCCGGTAATATTTTTGTTTCGAAGATCAATCAACATCATATGGTTATCTGTTCCACCGGAGATTACTTTATAGCCTTTATCCATAAAAGCCTTTGCCATCACAGCGGCATTCTTCTTTACCTGGACCATATAATGTAAAAAGTCATCGCTAAGCGCTTCTTCAAATGCAATGGCCTTGGCAGCGATGATGTGTTCTAATGGACCCCCTTGATTTCCGGGAAATATCCCACTGTTAAGTAATGCAGACATTTTTTTAAGTTTACCGTTCTTAAGAGTTAATCCAAATGGGTTATCAAAATCTTTTCCCATCAAAATCATTCCTCCACGTGGCCCTCGAAGTGTTTTATGGGTGGTAGTGGTTATTATATGACAATGTGGAACGGGATCACTTATTATTCCCTTAGCTATTAAACCGGCTGGGTGAGCTATATCTGCCATTAAAATGGCACCAACTTTATCGGCTATTTCTCTGAAACGCTTATAATCAAATTCCCTTGAATAGGCTGATGCTCCGGCAATGATCATTTTTGGCCTCTCTCGAAGTGCAATTTCTTCAACGGCCTCGTAATCAATCCTTCCTGTATCGTTATCCACTCCATAAAAAACAGGATTGTATAATTTTCCTGAAAAATTAACCGGCGAACCGTGAGTGAGGTGTCCTCCATGGGATAAATCAAAACCTAAAAAAATATCACCGGGGTTTAGACAAGCTGCATAAACAGCTGTATTCGCTTGAGAACCACTGTGAGGTTGTACGTTTACGTATTCAGCACCAAAAAGTGTTTTGGCTCTGTCAATTGCTAATTGTTCAACTTCATCAACCACTTCGCAACCTCCATAATAACGCTTTCCAGGATATCCTTCGGCATACTTATTTGTTAAAACAGATCCGGCTGCTTCAAGTACTTGATCGCTTACAAAATTCTCGGAAGCAATGAGTTCCAGCCCGTTTAATTGACGTTGTTCTTCGTCTTCAATGAGCTCAAAAACCTGTTCGTCTCGCTTCATAAAAATAATTTGGAAAATTAAAAATCAAAAATACAAAAAGCATTCAGTTACTTTAACTTATATTATATATTTGATGAATATTTTGCTAAATTTAAAAAAACCTATGCCTTTTACCGCTAATGATCCAAAAAGAAAAACTTGGCTGAATACCCCAGCCGAGACTGACTTTCCAATACAAAACATTCCGTTTGGCGTGTTTTTAACCCGAGACGATATAATAACCATCGGCACTCGAATTGGTGACTATGCTATAGATCTTGGTGCATTACACCAACTTGGATATTTTAAGGATATTGATCTTACAGACGATATTTTTCTGCAGGACACATTAAATGATTTTATAAGCGACGGGAGAAAAACTTGGCGCCTTGTTAGAAATAGAATTTCTGATATTTTTTTAAAGGACAACCCCACGCTTCGTGATAATTTAGAACACAGAAGTAATATATTGTTTGATATAGAAGAAACAGAAATGCAACTTCCAGTAAATGTAGGGGATTATACCGATTTTTATGCTAGCAAAGAACACGCTACAAATGTTGGATCATTATTTAGAGGTCCTGAAAATGCACTGTTACCAAACTGGTTACATATTCCCATTGGATACCATGGAAGGAGTTCTTCGATCATACCTTCGGGGACACCCATAAGAAGACCTATAGGCCAAAGTAAACCAGGTGATGATGGTATTCCAGGATTTGGACCTTCAAAATTATTAGATTTTGAATTGGAAATGGCATTTATCACTACCGATACAAACGATCTTGGAAAACGTGTAACAATAGACGAAGCTGAAGATTATATTTTTGGCTTGGTACTCTTTAATGATTGGAGTGCACGAGATATACAAGCCTGGGAATACGTTCCTCTTGGACCTTTTTTAGGAAAAAGTTTTGCTTCAACTATTTCAACTTGGATTGTGACTTTAGATGCTCTTGAACCGTTCAGAATTCAAGGCCCTAAGCAAGATCCTACCCCCTTACCGTATTTACAACAAGGAAAAAATAAAAATTTCGATATCAAAATGCAAGTAGCTATTCAACCTGAAAATGATGTAGTAACCGTAGTGTCTAATTCAAATTTTAAATATATGTACTGGTCTATGGCTCAACAATTAACGCATCATACCGTAAACGGATGCAATGTACGTTCTGGAGACATGATGGGAAGTGGAACCATATCAGGGCCTACAAAAGACTCTTATGGATCAATGCTCGAGTTGTCTTGGAGAGGTCAAAATCCAGTTTATTTAAAAAATGGTGTAGAACGAAAGTTTATAAATGATTATGATACCGTAATTATGAGGGCGTTCGGTGAAAAAGACGGATTGAGGATTGGCTTTGGGGAATGTAGTGGGAAAGTACTTCCTGCTAAAGAATAATACTGATCTATAATTTGGCACTACTATTGTATTTTATACTATAATCAAATCATATTTACAATGAAAAAATTAATTACATTAATTCTGTTAGGACTAATCATAGTTAGCTGCAATAGTGTAAAAAGAAATCAGAAGTTTATAGCTAGGGGGGAATATGATAGAGCTATAGAATTTGCTATAAAGAAACTTGAAAAAGATAAAACCTCTTCAAAAAGTGATGCTCATATAATTTTATTGGAAGATGCTTTTAAAAAAGCCGTACAAGAAGATATTCGTCGCATTAATTTTTTTAAAAAAGAAAACAATCCTGACGCTTCCCGAAATATCTATTATCTATATCGAGGCCTTATAGAAAGACAATACCACCTTCGTCCTATACTCCCCTTATATAGTATTTCTTTAGGTAGAAATGCTAAATTTAAATTGGTAGATTACAGCGATAAAATTATTGAAGCCAAACAGAAATTTTTAACTTATTTATATGATATTGGAAAACGGTATATGAACTTTGATAAAACCCTAGAATACAGAAAAGCTTATACAATATATTGTGAATTAACAGACATTCAATCCAATTACAAAGATAGCAAGGAGCTATTGAATGATGCTCATTTTTATGGAACCGATTTTATTTTTGTAACAATTAAGAATCAAAGTTTTCAAATAATTCCCTATAGTCTGGAAAGAGAATTACTAAATTTTAACACCTATGGTTTAGATGATTTTTGGACCGAATATCATAGTAAAAAGGAACATGATATTAATTATAACTTTGGGATCATATTAAATTTTAGATCGATAGAATTTTCTCCTGAACGAATTTCAGAAAGAGAATACATTCGTAAAAAAAGCATTAAGGATGGTTGGGAATATAAGCGTGACAGATATGGTAATTTAATTTTGGATGAGGACGGGAAACGAATAAAGATTGACAAATTCAAGATAGTAACAGCAGTCTTACTTGAAACTATTCAAACTAAATCTGTTTTTATTGCTGCTATAGTTCAATATCTGGATTTACAAAAAGAAAGGGAAATCAATTACCATCCTTTAGAAAGCGAATTCTTCTTTGAAAACATATATGCCTCCTATCGTGGTGATGAACGAGCATTAACAACTGAAGATAAAGAATTAATAAACAACCATTTTATTTCTTATCCCAATAACGCACAAATATTACTGGATGCAGGGGAAGATGTGAAATTACAACTGAAAGAAATTCTGAAAGGGAATTCGTTTAGATAAAATTCAAACAATTGTTTTTAATTTTTTGCAAACTTAACAAATACTCTTCAAGCAAATTACTTAAAATAAATTATTTTAAATTAGACATTTTGTCTTATTAAATCTCTAATAATCAGTCATTTTGTCTTTATTCCTATTTGGCTTAATAGTTGAATATTGATCTTAAAAACAGATACGGTATGAACTTTAACAATTATACAATAAAATCACAAGAAACCATTCAGCGAGCACAAGAACTTGCCCAAAGTTTAGGGCATCAGCAAATTGAAAATGAACATATTTTTAAAGCCATTATTTTGGTTGATGAAAATGTAACTCCTTTCATATTAAAAAAACTCAATGTGAATCTGGAGATACTAAAACAAATACTTGACAAACAACTTGAAAGTTTTCCCAAAGTATCCGGTGGAGATATAATGCTCTCACAAGAAGCAGGAAAAACAGTTAACGAAGCTAGTATTATTGCCAAAAAAATGAAAGATGAATATGTTTCGATCGAACATTTGATATTAGCAATATTTAAATCTAAAAGTGCCATTGCCCAAAGTCTGAAAGACCAAGGGGTAACTGAAAAAGAATTAAAATCTGCTATCGAAGAATTACGAAAAGGAAGTCGGGTCACTTCACAAAGTGTAGAAGGCACCTACAATTCTTTAAATAAATATGCTCGAAATTTAAACCAACTCGCTAGTGAGGGAAAATTAGATCCAGTTATAGGACGAAATGATGAAATTCGCAGAATATTACAAATCCTTTCTAGACGTACCAAAAACAATCCAATGTTGGTTGGTGAGCCCGGGACAGGAAAGACTGCAATCGTAGAAGGTTTAGCTCATCGTATTATCGCTGGAGATATTCCTGACAACCTAAAAGATAAACAAATATTTTCCTTAGACATGGGATCACTTATAGCTGGTGCCAAGTTTAAAGGTGAATTTGAAGAACGTCTTAAATCCGTTATTAAAGAAGTTACCAATAGCGATGGTAAAATAGTATTGTTTATTGATGAGATACATACCCTAGTGGGAGCCGGTGGTGGACAGGGGGCTATGGATGCTGCAAACATATTAAAACCTGCATTGTCAAGAGGTGAGCTTCGTGCAATTGGAGCAACTACACTTGATGAATATCAAAAATATTTTGAAAAAGACAAGGCTTTAGAACGCAGATTCCAAATAGTAAAGGTAGATGAACCCGATACGGAAAGTGCAATTTCAATTCTTCGGGGAATAAAAGAGAAGTATGAAACTCATCATAAAGTTAGAATTAAGGATGAAGCGATAATTGCTGCTGTTGAACTTTCACAACGTTACATTACCAATCGTTTTTTACCCGATAAGGCAATTGATTTAATGGATGAAGCTTCTGCAAAACTTCGGATGGAGATCAACTCCAAACCTGAAGAACTTGATATATTAGATAGAAAAGTGATGCAGCTAGAAATTGAAATTGAAGCCATTAAACGTGAAAAAGATGAAGTAAAACTGAAATCCTTACGTGCAGATCTAGCAAATCTTAAAGAAGATCGAAACGATCTTAATGCAAAGTGGAAAAGTGAAAAAGAAGTGGTTGATAATATTCAGAATACTAAAAAAGAAATTGAAGATTATAAACTTGAAGCTGAACGGGCTGAAAGAGATGGAGATTTTGGTCGTGTCGCTGAATTACGCTACGGAAAGATAAAGGAAGCTAATAAAAAACTTATTGGATTTGAAAAACAATTATCCGAAAACCAAGAAGGAGATTCTTTGATTAAAGAAGAAGTAACAAACGAAGATATTGCCGAGGTTGTTGCAAAATGGACAGGTATTCCAGTTACTAAAATGCTGCAAAGTGATAAGGAAAAACTCCTTAATCTTGAAAAGGAACTACACAAACGAGTGGTTGGTCAGGATGAGGCTATAATTGCTGTGAGCGATGCCATACGCCGAAGTCGTGCAGGATTACAAGATGAAAGGAAACCCATAGGGACCTTTTTGTTTTTAGGAACCACAGGAGTTGGTAAAACAGAATTAGCAAAGGCATTGGCCGAATATATGTTTGGTGATGAAAATGCTTTGACACGTATCGATATGAGTGAATATCAGGAAAGTCACAGTGTGAGTAGATTAGTGGGTGCTCCTCCAGGATACATAGGCTATGATGAAGGCGGACAATTAACGGAAGCTGTTAGAAGAAAACCATATTCAGTTATATTGCTGGACGAAATTGAAAAAGCGCACCCAGATACTTTCAATATTTTATTACAGGTATTGGACGAGGGTAGATTAACAGATAGTAAAGGTCGCGTGGCAGATTTTAAAAATACCGTTATTATTATGACAAGTAACCTGGGTAGTCACATAATACAAGAGAAGTTTGATGCGGTGAAAGACATGGATACGGTAATGGAAAGTAGTAAAATTGAAGTTCTAGGACTGTTAAAACAAACTATACGCCCTGAGTTTTTAAATAGAATTGACGATATAATTATGTTTACGCCACTTTCTGAAAGTGACATAAAACAAATTGTTGGACTTCAACTAAAAGGAGTTAGTAAAATGTTAACGAAACAGAATATAATTCTAGATGCAACTGAAGAAGCGATTAACTATTTAGCTGAAAAAGGCTTCGAGCCTCAGTATGGAGCTAGACCGGTAAAAAGAGTGATTCAAAAAGAAGTTCTTAACAAACTTTCCAAGGAAATACTTTCAGGTAAAATACATACAGATAGTATTATCTTATTGGATAGTTTTAATGATACGCTTGTATTTAGAAATGAAAATGAATTGATTAACAGCTAACAATTCAAAAAGGATTGTACAAAAACCACTTGCTATAATATTATATCAAGTGGTTTTTTTTTATTTTCACAAAAAAAACGGTGTTAAAAATTATTTTAGTAATATTTATTCTCTTTTCTTTTTTTGGTTGCAACGAGTACCCAAAACCCATTTCTGATGACAGGAACAATGATTATGCTTTATACGATGAAAGAGGTGATTTCCATCGTTTTTCTTATTATAATAATAGTAAAGCTATAGTATTGTTTGTACAGGGAAATGGTTGTCCTATAGTGAGAAATGCAATTATTGATTATCATTCTATTATTTTAGATTATTCTGAAACAGGGTTTATTTTTTTTATGATAAACAGCAATATTCAGGATAGTCGTGAAAGTATAAATAAAGAATCTATAAATTATGGTTTTAAAATACCTGTTTTAGTGGATTCGGCTCAACTTATTGCAGACGAATTAGATATTAAAATAACTGCAGAGGTAATTATACTTCATCCTATTACACGAGAAATTTTATACAGAGGTCCTATAAATGATCGATTGGATTACGAAGTTCAAAAAAACAAACCTAGTGCAACCTATCTAAGAGATGCATTAGATGCTATTTTAAAGAATAAAAAATTAGAAAGTAGAAAAGAAATGGCACGAGGTTGTAAGGTAACACGACTTTCGTTATTAAACGAGAATACTAAGGAAACATATACAAACGACATTGCACCCATATTAGAGAAACAATGTGTTAAATGTCATAATGACGGTGGAATAGCTCCCTGGTCAATGAGTGACTATAAAACTATTAAAGGTTGGTCCGCAATGATGAAACAAGTACTGCTAAGTAAGCGCATGCCTCCCTGGAAGGCAGATCCCGAGGTTGGTGAATTTCAAAATTCATTTGCCATTGAAGATTCTAATGTTCGAAAAATAATTTCATGGATAGATAATGGTTTAGAATACGGAAAAGGGTTGGATATATTGACTCAAATCCCCCCTTTACAAGGAGATTGGAAAGAGGGTATACCAGACGAAGTAATTGTTTTAAAAGAAGAAATTATTCCGGCGTCTAAGTTGATACCCTACAGATATCAGAAGATAACATTAGATTTATCAAGTGATACATGGTTACGAGGGGTCGAAATTAAACCCGGTAATACTAAAGTAGTACATCATATTGTATTGACCAATACCGATAAAAATAAGCAAAGTCCCATAACTTCCAGAAAACAAAGGCCTTGGACCGATAATTTTATTGCATTGGCCGGTGGGGCAGATCAAGTAACTTTTTTCCCCAAAGGAACAGGCGTATTTATTCCACAAGGAACTTCTCTTACCGTTCAAATACATTATACATCCACAGGAAAAATTGAAAAGGATCAAACAAAAATTGGATTTTATTACCATAAGGACGTCCCTGAAAAAGAATTCTATGCATTATCACCATCAAATACTGATTTTGAAATTCCCCCTTTTGGTAAAAATATACTTTTAACTTCAGAGGATGTTATAAGCAAGGATATAAAAATTTATTATGTTGCGCCGCATATGCATTATCGTGGAAAAAGTATAAAGTTCAAAGTTTTACTACCTAATAATAGTATACGTACTATTGTTTCTGTACCCGATTATAATTTTAACTGGCAATGGTTGTATAAATTGAAAGAACCTATTTCAATACCAAAAGGCTCAAAAATAATCGTAGAAGGGATATATGATAACACCTATCAAAACCCATTAAATCCAGATCCTACCAAAGAACTGCATTATGGTATTCATAGTACTGATGAAATGTTAATTGGTTTTTTTAATTATACAATCGAAGAAGATTAACTATATATTATACCTTTTGGTATATTTTTTTTATATTAGTATTCTAAAAGCAGGTAATTTGTTAACAAAAGCCGAAAAAACCACAAAGTTTATCATTAAAAAAGTAGCTCCTATTTTTAATCAAAAAGGTTATTCTGCAACTTCTATGGCTGATATTACGAAGGCAACAGGTCTTACCAAAGGTGCTATTTATGGAAATTTTAAAAATAAAGAAACATTAGCAGTAGAGGCTTTTAACAAAAATGTAAATGATCTGTTAATACGTATTGCAGCACATCAAAAACGCAGTAAGTCTCCATTACAAAAACTTTTTTTAATACCAGATTTTTATCGGAATTATTACGAATACAGTAAAAAATTAGGAGGGTGCCCAATATTAAATGTTGGAGTGGACTCAAAAAATCAAGAAACGGCATTACTTGAGCAAGTAAGAATTATTATAGAAAAAACTCAAAATAATATATCCACCCTTGTGGATTGGGGCAAATCAATTGGCGAAATCAAGGAAAATGTTAATTCTAAGAGTTTTGCCAAGCGTCTTTACAGTCGCATTCAGGGAGCTATATTTATGGCCTATACCATGGATGATCCCGATTATTTAATTGAAGCTATGGATGAAATAGATTCGCTTATTAAAACTGAATTAATTGATTAAATAAAAAAGATTCTTGAAGAAATACATTAGTAGCCCTCTTTGCTGGGATTATCTCAGATTTAACACTTAGATGTTCAATTAATATATGCATCTTATTTTCTTTAAAATTAAAATAGGTTACTTTTATAATGAACAGTAATTTATTTTATTATTATGAAAAAGATTTTAACAGCGCTATTAATCATAACCGTTATTTCTTGCCAATTTTCTAAAAATGAAGTAGTTAATAATTCTGATATCACTACAGTTTATTATTTTATCCGTCATGCAGAAAAAGATCGGAGCGATACATCACAAAAGGATCCTGAATTGACCAAAATAGGAATACAGCGGGCAAAAAATTGGGCCATTCTTTTTGAAAAGGTAGAATTTGATCAAATATTTTCAACAGATTATCGCAGAACACAACAAACCGTTAAATATGTCTCAATTGAGCAAAAGGTTGCAGTACATTCATATGATCCTAATGATTTATTCAATGATGATTTTAAAACACTCACCGCAGGTAAAACTATTCTAATTGTAGGGCATAGCAATACAACACCAGAATTTGTAAATGCTATTTTGGGGATAGAAAAATTTCCTCACATAGCCGACTCTAACAATGCTAACTTATATATTGTATCTATAATTGATAACACCAAAACAGTGCAACTACTTACAGTAAATTGATCATTTGCTCCCAGTAAGCACTACTCCCACACTTTCAGTTTCAATTTTAGAGAGCAATTTTAATTCTCCCTCTGTGAAAAGTCTATCTAAGTCTGTTAAGACAATATCAAGGTTGTCTGTTTTGTAATTATTGTAATCCGCAAATCGTATTCCTTTCACTACTCTCACATTATATGCCTCACGAAACCGAATTCCACCTCCGTCTACAGCGTATTTATAGGCAAGATAATCAAGGGTAAATTTTTCTTTGTGGATCCAATAAACAAAGGTATCATCAAAATCAGTGCCCCCTCCTTCTTGTATAAAGCTTACTCCTATTTCATAATAGTTCTCTCCATTTATAGTGTCCTCACCAAGCAATTCTTTTCGAACCGATGGTACATTTAATCCAAAGGGTAACTGGGCAAAATAATGTACGGAGTTTACGCTATTACTAAACTTAATTGCCATAGAATCGGGTACAGCTATTAAAATTTCATTTTTAAAACGCTGAAATCCAGAATTTGATAATACATCACGTGTTATACCAGTAGAATCGGTAGTGATACGTTCGAGTTGATATTCATTTCCTTTTCGTGTACTTACATAGCACTTATCCCGAAAAGTAAAATCTATATAAGCATTTTCACAATGGCCACTACAAGCAATATTAATTGCTTTATCAATTATAACTTGAGCGGTTAATGTTTCTTTTTCTTCCTTACAAGAAAAAAAAGTAATAAAGCAAATAAAAAAAGTTATTATCTTCATACTAGAATTTTTTCAAAGTTAATCTATTAGTGCATACTTTTTGCAATTCCTTATAATTGGCGGTTTTTCAGAAAAGAAATTAATTTAAATAATACTACTTTTACCCCTATGGCTTTTCAGAGAACAGTGAAAATTAAAAACCGAAAGGCTCGGTTTGAATATGAAATACTTGACAGATATAAAGCAGGGATTGTACTTCTTGGAACCGAAATAAAAGCTATAAGAGACAGTAAGGCCTCGATAGCAGAAAGCTTTTGTGAGTTCAATAACAGTGAATTATTTGTAATTAATATGACCATACAAGAATACTCACATGCTTCTGGTTATAACCATAATCCAAAGAGAGAACGTAAATTATTACTCAATCGGAAAGAATTAAAAAAACTTGAAAATGAGGTCAAAAACACTGGTCTTACAATAATTCCCCTTTTACTTTTCACCAACGCTAAAGGATTTGCAAAGTTAGAAATTGCGCTTTGCCGTGGTAAAAAGCAATACGATAAAAGAGAAACCATAAAAGATCGTGAAAGTAAACGTAGTCTTGCACGTATTAAAAAGTCTTTTAATAACTAATTTTATCTTAACTGACATTATTTTAAGAAAATTATTAAAAAGCTCTTTTATTCTGAGAAAAAATCAACCATACTGAAAATATTTAATACCTAGTTCTTATCCTCTAAAAGGGGTACAAATCTATATTCACCATATTCATTTTTTTTAAACTTGTTTTCAGATGTTCGGGTAAATACAGTCATAATTTGCACATTTACACCAATTGGGATCACAAGCCTCCCTCCTATTTTAAGTTGAGCCAGCAATGCTTTAGGTACATCAGGAGCTCCTGCGGTAACAACAATACCATCATAAGGAGCAGATTCTGGAAATCCTTTGTAACCATCACCAAAAATTATCTTTTTAGGGCGATATCCTAATTTTGGTAAAAACAGATTTACTTTCTTGAAAAGCTCATTTTGTCGTTCAATAGTGTAAACTTTAAACCCCATTTCTAATAAAATAGCTGCTTGATACCCACTCCCTGTACCAATTTCCAGTACTTTTTTACCTTTTTGTACTTCGAGTAATTCAGTTTGACGGGCTACCGTATATGGCTGTGAAATGGTTTGGTCTGCAGCAATAGGAAATGGTTTGTCAACATAAGCGTGACCTTCAAAGCCGGAATCCATAAATAAATGCCTGGGAACTGTATTGATAGCATCTAAAACGCAGGTATCTTTAATTCCCTTTGCTATAAGTGTTTCCACTAATTTTTTTCGCATACCCTTATGTGTAAAAGTATCTTTCACATGTTAATTTTATGAATCACAAAGTAAGAAAAGAAATAGCCCTAATACAAGTGAAAGCCTAATCAATACACCGTGATTTTTGAATAAATACCAGTACATTTGTGGGAAAATTATTTTGATGCTAAAAGCAGGAGTAATAGGTGCTGGTCATCTAGGAAAAATTCATCTAAAACTACTTGATCAATCTTCTAAATATAAATTGATTGGGTTTTATGATGTTAGCCCAGAAGCTTCAGAAAAAATAACTAAAGAGTTTGGATACAAAAGATTCCTAACTATGAATGAACTTATCGAAGCCTGTGATGTTGTAGATGTTGTAACTCCTACTCTTTATCATTTTGATTGTGCCAAAAAAGTGATCGAAGCGGGGAAACACCTTTTTATTGAGAAACCCATCACACATACCGTTGAAGAAGCTGTTACCATTAGAGAATTGGCCAAAAAACACAATGTGCGTGGTCAGGTAGGACATGTAGAGCGATTTAATCCGGCTTTTATGGCAGCAAATAAGCAAATAAAGAATCCTATGTTCATCGAAACACATCGCTTATCCGAATTTAATCCTCGGGGTACAGATGTTTCAGTGGTTTTAGATTTAATGATACATGATATAGATGCCATTTTAAGTATTGTTGATTCTAATGTTAAAAATGTAATTTCTAGTGGCGTTTCTGTAATTAGTGAAACTCCCGATATTGCCAATGCACGTATTGAATTTGAAAACGGATGTGTTGCAAATCTAACTGCCAGTCGTATTTCATTGAAAAGCATGCGTAAAGCACGATTTTTTCAAAAAGATGCTTATATCTCAGTAGATTTTCTTGAAAAAAAATGCGAGGTTGTTAAAATGAAAAATGCCCCTGAAAATCCCGATGATTTTGCTATGATCCTTACAAATGCTGAAGGGATAAAAAAACAAATTTATTTTGAAAATCCCAAAATAGATTCTAATAATGCCATTTTAGACGAATTAGAATCCTTTGCCGATGCTGTAAATAATGATACAACACCTATTGTTACGTTGGGTCAAGGTACTGAAGCCTTACGTGTGGCTATGCAGATAATTAAAAATTTTAAGAAAATATAAATTAAATAGACCTATGAAAAATGTTGCTGTTATCGGAGCTGGAACTATGGGTAATGGAATAGCCCATACTTTTGCTCAATACGATTATAAAGTTCAACTCATTGATGTTTCTCAAGCCTATTTAGACAAGGGTATGGCTACCATTACAAAAAATCTTGACAGAATGGTTGCCAAGGAAAAAATAACTGAAGCTGATAAAGAGCAAACCCTTAATAATATAACATCCTATACTCGTCTAGAAGAGGGAGTAGAATATGCAAGCCTGGTTGTAGAAGCTGCTACCGAGAACCTTGACCTTAAACTTAAAATATTTAAAGACTTAGATGATTTTTGCCCTGAAGATACCATCTTAGCAAGCAACACGTCCTCTATTTCTATTACACAAATCGCTTCGATAACAAAAAGGCCCGAAATGGTAATAGGAATGCACTTTATGAATCCAGTACCGATTATGAAATTGGTTGAAATAATAAAGGGATACAACACCAGCAAAAATACCTGTTCTTTTGTAAAGGATATATCAAAAAAACTAAACAAAGTTCCCGTAGAAGTTAATGATTATCCCGGTTTTATTGCTAATCGTATTTTAATGCCAATGATTAATGAAGCTATTGAATCTTTATACAATGGAGTTGCGGGTGTAATTGAAATTGATACCGTTATGAAACTTGGAATGGCACATCCCATGGGACCATTACAACTAGCCGACTTTATTGGCCTCGATGTTTGCCTATCCATCCTTGAAGTTATGAACAATGGTTTTAAAAATCCAAAATATGCGCCTTGTCCCTTATTAGTAAATATGGTCATGGCCGGAAAATTAGGGGTTAAGAGTAAAGAAGGTTTTTACGATTATAGTGAAAACCACAAGGCTGAAAAAGTGGCAACAATGTTCAGTTAATTATTAGTATGGCCACCATTATCCCATTTAAAGCAGTACGTCCCACACGTGATAAGGTAAGTTTAATCGCTGCACGATCCTATGATGACTATACCAGTAAAGAAAGAAACGCAAGGTTAAGAGATAATCCATATTCATTTTTACATATTGTAAACCCCGGTTATAAATACCAAAAAAAAATATCTGGAGAACGTCGCTATGCACTAGTTCGAAATCGGTATCAGGAATTTAAGGAAGATGGAATTTTTATACAGGATACAAAACCAAGTTATTACGTATATAAAATTGTGAACCGCGATGGGCATGAATTTAATGGTATAATTGCGGGAGCTTCTACTTTTGATTACGAGAACGATGTAATTAAAAAACACGAAGATACAATCGAATTCAGAGAAAACATTTTTAAAGATTACCTCAAAGCAGTTGGTTTTAATGCTGAACCGGTACTACTCACCTACCCAGATAATGATGAATTGAAATCCATTATAGAAAAAATAATGAAAAAAAGATCAGAATATGAGTTTACCACAACCTATAGAGATACACATTATATTTGGATTGTAGATGATAAAGCAAAAGTTCATCAAATAAATAGCCTGTTCAAAAATATAAGTACTCTATACATTGCAGACGGTCACCATCGTTCTGCATCATCCTGTTTATTAGCCAAAGATCTAGAAGAAGAAAACCCAGAGCATACCGGAAAAGAGGCTTATAATTTTTTCATGAGTTATTTAATTCCAGAAAGTAATCTGAAAATATACGAATTCAATAGACTTGTAAAAGATCTTAATGGATTAAACAAAGAAGAATTTCTTATTCAACTAGACGAAGTTTTTCGTATTGAAGACAGAGGAAAAGAATATTATAAACCCTCTAAAAAACATCATTTTAGTATGTATCTAGAAGGGAGGTTTTATTCACTATATCTTCGGAAAGCTGAATATAAAATAATAAATGCCCTGGATGCATTGGATGTGCAAATTTTGTATGACACTGTTCTTAAACCAATTTTGGGAATTGAAGATTTACGTAATGATAAGCGCATTAAATATGCACATGGAAAGAACGCCCTGGTTCAAGTAAAATCGATTGTTGACTCGTGTGAGTATAAAGTGGGTTTTGGACTTTTACCGATTACCATTCAAGAGCTAAAAAATGTTGCTAACGAAGGGCTAACTATGCCCCCAAAAAGTACTTTTATTGAACCTAAACTCCGTAGTGGAATAACTATATATGAATTTTAAGGTATGAGCATTTCCAAAAAATTAATCAATATAAAAGCCACTCTTCCTAAAAACGTAAGCTTAGTTGCTGTAACAAAAACTAAAACCATAAATGAGATTATGGAAGCCTATGATTCTGGACATCGCTTATTAGGGGAAAATAAAATTCAAGAAATGGTTGCCAAGTGGTCGGCCTTGCCAAAAGATATAAAATGGCATATGATTGGTCACATTCAACGAAATAAGGTAAAATATATGGCCCCTTTTGTTAGTTTAATACATGCTGTAGATAGTTTAAAACTAATAATAGAAATAAACAAACAAGCCTTGAAAAATCAACGAGTTATAGATTGCTTGCTCCAAATAAAGATAGCTTCAGAAGAAAGTAAGTTTGGTATGAGTGAAAATGATGCTTTAATATTACTAGCTACTGAAGATATTAAAGAACTTCAGAATATTCGTATCATTGGTTTAATGGGAATGGCTACTTTTACAAATAACTCAAATCAGATTTCAAAAGAATTTCAAAATCTAAAAATCTTTTATGATACATTGAAAGAGACCCGCCATTTTACGACTCTATCTATAGGAATGAGTGATGACTACCCTATTGCTTTAGTTAATGGAAGTACAATGGTTCGTGTAGGAAGTGCAATTTTTGGTAACCGTAATTATAGTTAAAAGAATTTGTACGCAATATTAGACATAGAAACCACAGGAGGAAAATACAACGAAGAAGGTATTACCGAGATCGCTATATATCGTTTTGACGGACGTAAAATTGTAGATCAATTTTTCAGTTTGGTTAACCCCGAACGAGATATTCAGTCTTTTGTAGTAAATCTTACAGGAATCAATAATGAAATGCTACAAAATGCACCCAAATTTCATGAAGTAGCAAAACGTATTATAGAAATAACGAAGGGTTGTACTATAGTGGCACATAATGCTCAATTTGATAATCGCATATTAACTACTGAATTTGACCGTTTAGGCTATTCTTTTGACAAAAATTTTCTGTGTACGGTAGAGCTTTCAAAAAAACTTATTCCGAATTTAGCATCGTATAGTCTTGGAAAATTAATGCGTTCACTAGGAATACCCATTAGTGATCGCCATCGTGCACAAGGAGATGCCAAAGCAACTCTTATGTTGTTTAAAATATTACTGGAAAAAGATACTTCAAAGAAAATAATTCAAGAAACAGTAAAAAAAGATCCAAAGCGACAATTAGAACCTAAACTAATCGATATCATCGAAAGTACACCTTCCATTATAGGAGTGTATTATATACATAAAAAGAATGGCTCTATTATTTACATTGGAAAAAGTAAAAATATTAAAAAAAGACTGTTACAACATTTTACTAATGACAACCGAAAATCGAAAAAAATTCAATTAGAAGTTGATTCGGTTACTTATGAGGAAACCGGAAACGATCTTATAGCCCAGCTTAAAGAAAGTGAAGAGATAAAGCAAAATAAACCTATATTTAATCATGCATTGAAAAGAACACTTTATGAGTATCAGCTATCATCATTTAAGGATACTAATGGATATATTAATTTAAAAATTGAAAAAGCTGATGAACGTAATAAGGCTGTTATTACTTTTTCTAATTACCAGCAGGCAAAATTGTTTTTATTTAAAATTACTGAGGAGTTCCGGCTATGTCAAAAATTAAATGGCATACATAAAACTACAAGTAGCTGCTTTTTATATAGTATAAAACAATGTAACGGAGCCTGTATAGGGGATGAATCCCCAAAAGTCTATAACAAGCGTCTGCTAGATTTTATCGAGAAGAATAGTTACAAAAATCAAAGTATACTCATAATAGACAGAGGAAGAGATATAGATGAGCGTTCTGTAATTTTTATTGAAGATGGCATATATAAAGGTTATGGCTTTTACAATTTAAATTATCAAATAAATAACCCTGAAGTTTTAAAGTCTATTATTACACCCATGCCAGATAATCGGGATGCACAACATATTTTACAAGTATATTTGCGGAAAAATAAAGTCCTAAAAATTGTAAAATTAAAACAGTAATGTCTAAGTAAAGAAACTTGATTAACTTTATAATCTATTAAAAATAAAATATTGACATTTTTTAACAAACAAAATTGGCGTGGTAAGCTCCACGAAATTATTTACGAGGCAGATACTCCTTTGGGAAAATTATTCGATATAATTTTACTTATACTTATTTTTTTAAGTGTTGTATTTGTAATGATTGAAAGTGTACAAAACATTCCCGAACAAATCTATACGTATTTATATATTGGGGAATGGGTTATAACTATATTCTTTACTATTGAATATATAGCACGTATTATCACGGTAAAAAAACCATCTAGATATATTTTTAGTTTTTATGGGATCATAGATTTTTTAGCTACTATCCCATTATATCTTTCTTTCTTTATAGTTGGTTCAGGTGCTTTGATAACTGTTCGAGCATTAAGATTATTACGGATTTTTAGAATATTAAAAATCGCCCGCTATATAGGTGAATCAAACAAACTAATAAAAGCACTGAGAGATAGTCGAACTAAAATATTTATCTTTTTGTTTGCCGTATTCATTATCGCTATAATTTCGGGAACAATTATGTACTTGATTGAAGGCGAAGAAAGTGGATTTACAAATATACCGATAAGCGTATATTGGTCTATAGTAACACTAACTACAGTTGGCTATGGTGACATTGCTCCAGTTACGGCATTTGGACAATTGATTGCATCATTTATCATGATCTTAGGGTATGGAATAATTGCTGTTCCCACAGGAATTATAAGTGCAGAATATACCAGAAGTAGTATTAATATAGATACCAATACACAAGCATGTAACAACTGTAATGAGGTACGGCATAGTGATAAATCAAAATATTGTCATAGTTGTGGTTTGGCCCTCGATTTAGATGAAAATTAAACTTAATGGTAGCCACCAAGCCATTACTAATATGTGTTGTAGGCCCTACAGCTATGGGTAAAACCAACTTAGCTATTGAAATTGCAAAAGTTTTTTTTACAGAAATTATCTCAGCGGATTCTCGCCAGTTTTACAAAGAACTAAAAATTGGTACAGCTGTACCCTTACATGAAGTACTCACTTCAATTCCACATCACTTCATTCACGATAGAAGCATTTTTGAAGATTATAATGTTGGAGAATTCGAAAAAGATGCACTTAAGATCTTGGATAAATTATTTAAAAAAAATAAAGTCGTTGTTTTGGTGGGGGGATCTGGCTTATATATAGATGCCGTTGTCAAAGGTCTGGATTTTTTTCCTGAAATACCTTCCGATATACGAGAAAAACTAAATACTGAATTTGAAGAGTTTGGTATTGAGGCCCTTCAGAAAGAATTACAAGAAATAGATCCATTATATAATAAAGAAGTGGACATCCAAAATCATCATCGCCTCATAAGAGCATTAGAAATTTACAGAGCTACCGGAATTCCTTATTCTTCTTTTCTGAAAAAAAATAAAGAAAAACGATTCTTTAATACTCTTTTTATTGGTCTTACTGCTGAAAGAGAAATAATTTACACTAGAATTAATAAGCGAGTAGATATTATGATTAGAGAAGGTCTAATTGAAGAGGCTCAAAATTTACATCCTTATAAAAATATAAACGCTCTGCAAACAGTTGGATATAAGGAATTATTCAGATATTTTGAAAATAGTATAACAAAAGAGGAAGCTATTGAAGAAATTAAGAAAAATACTAGAAGGTATGCAAAAAGACAAGGCACCTGGTTTCGAAAAAACAAAAAAATCTATTGGTTTGATTATAAAACTGAAGTTTCAGAAATAATTAGATTTATAAAAGAAAAAAACGCCCAATAAAGGGCGTTTTACACTTAATAATTAATAATCAACTTCATCCTTCACCACCAATCGAAATCCTTCTCCATGAATATTTATAATTTCCACACCATCATCTTTACTTAAATACTTACGCAATTTTGCAATATACACATCCATACTTCGGGAAGTAAAATAATTATCATCTCTCCAAATTTTTGTAAGAGCGAGTTCACGAGGCATTAAATCGTTTTTATGTAAAGACAACAATCGCAATAAATCATTTTCCTTAGGAGAAAGTTTTACAGGATTTTCTTTTTTATAGCTTAAAAAACGCAATTTAGAATTAAGGAAGAAATTTCCTATTTTAAATTCAAATTCTTTACTGTCGGCAAGAGAATCTGTTGACTTACGTTGTATAATAGCTTTTATTTTCATTAAAAGTACTTCACTGTCAAAAGGCTTGTTCAGATAATCATCGGCTCCAACTTTATAGCCCTTCAGCACATCTTCCTTCAACGCTTTTGCTGTTAGGAAAATGATAGGCACTTCTTTATTCTTTTCACGTATTTCCTTTGCAAGAGTGAAACCGTCTTTATAAGGCATCATTACGTCGAGAATACAAAGATCGTAGTCATCTTTCTTAAATTTTTCAAATCCCTCCATTCCATTTTTCGCATGAGTAACGTTATAATCGTTCATAGCGAGATAGTCTTTAAGTACGGTCCCAAAGTTAGGATCGTCTTCTACGAGTAGAATTTTTTTGTTTTCAGTTTCCATATTCTTATGATATTAAGTGTAATTTTATGATAAAGGTACTCCCTTTCCCTTTTTCGCTTTTAACATTTATTTGGGCGTCGTGGTCATCCAGTATTCTTTTTACGTATGACAATCCAAGACCATGCCCTTTAACATTGTGGATGTCTCCCATGTGCTCTCTGTAAAATTTTTCGAATATTTTTTTTTGTACAGATTTACTCATTCCAATTCCCTGATCTTTAATGTAAAGATTAATACCATCTTTTACATTCTCTGTATATACATTAATTTTCGGTGCTTCATTTGAATATTTAATTGCATTGTCAAAAATATTGACAATAACATTAGATAAATGTGTATCACTAGCAAAGATAGATGTTTTAACAGCATCAAATTGTGTTTTTATATAACCCCCCTTATTTTCAACAATAAGGCTTACATGAGTGATGGCATCTTCTATTATATCATTAAGATCAACAATTTCTTTTTTGAAATCTAATTGATTCCTTTCAAGTTGCGATATTCGTAAAACATTTTCTACCTGAACATGCATTCTTCGATTTTCATCACGAATTATTTTATAATAGCGATCAATAAAATCCTTATCTCCTTCAACTTTCGGGTTTTTCAAAGCATCTAAGGCTAGGTTTATTGTAGCTATAGGAGTTTTAAATTCATGAGTCATATTGTTTATAAAATCCGTTTTAATCTGCGATATTTGCCTTTGTTTTAATAGTTGCCTTAATGCACTAGCATAGGTAAAGATTATAAACGACGTGAAAACCAAAGAAAGAACAGCAATTCCTAAAACAGAACTTAGTACAAATTTTTCTTTTTCTGAAAAATTAACATATAGTTGATAACTTGTTCTAAATTCATCATTTACAAAAAGTGGTACTCCGTAGGTAGATTCTGGATTTAACTGAAAGTTTCTAGATCTAATCTTAGTTGCCAGGTCTTTACTGTAAACAGCGTATTCAAAACTTGAACTAAGCCCCCTTTCGGTTAATTCTTTAGAGACTAGTTCTTCAATTATTTTACCTGTAACTCTTTTATGTATAGGTGTTTTAACAGATATATTTCTAAAGGCATTTTCAAATTGATTACGCTCATAATCCTTTAATCTTTTAAATAATTCTTTTTTTGTTTCTATATTTATTCCACCATCAATTCCCGAAGTTATTTTAGTGGTAATTTTTCTGTTAGTTAATTTTTTAAATTGAATACTATCTATTTCCAAATCTAAAAAACTGGTAGATAATTTATAATCTTCTTCTAATATTCCATCAGAAAAAATATAAGTCTCGTTATTTCTATTGTTAGTAATTGTGTATATTAATTCACTAAACCGCTCTTGATCAGGTATTTCAATAGTGTCAATTAAACCACTATAAATATCGTAATAATATTCTGTCTCCTTCAGCTGAATGTTTTTAGAAACATTTATAAGTACTTGTCGAACGTTTAATGTAAATTGTTCTTCCTTGTTTTTATAAGAATTAGCAATCCAATACCCCTGCACAAAAATAATCCCCAACAACGAAAGTGTCATTAGTGCTATGAGTAAAGTAAATAACTTTTTATTCATGCTTCAAAAATATGGTATTAACATTTAGAGGACATTCCATTTAACCAAATGTTAACAAAATAATAGAATGTTAGTATTTTAGATTTTAGATAGAAATAAGTGAATTTCCCTAACTTTTTCTTTAGTTTTTATTAGATCTATATTTTCGATAATAATATCAGTTAATTTGCATTTTTTATCATCATTCCATTGATTCTTAATACGTGTCTCTATGGCTTTTTTAGTTGATCCGTCTCTATTTAAAACTCTACTGATGCGTTCTTTCACAGGGGCAATTACTAATATAGTAAGATCACATTTTTTGTATCCGTCATTTTCAAAAAGTATTGCAGCTTCTTTTATGCAATAGATTCCCTCCTGATTTTTCATCCATCTTTTAAAATGTAACGATACTATGGGATGAATAATTTTATTTACTTTATTGAGAAGATCTTTATCTTTAAAAATAATATCTGCAACATATTTTCTGTTCAATACCCCATTTTTATATACTTTTATCCCAAGCAGATCAGTAAGTTTTCTTTTAATTATTAGTGAAGAATTAGTTAATCTCCTTGCCTCATCATCAGCAATATATACAGGAACTCCTAATGCTATAAACATTTTTGCTACTGTAGTTTTACCACTTCCAATTCCTCCTGTAAGACCTACGACCTTCATTTAAAAATTAGATAATCTACCTTTTTAGCTTTAATTACTATGTTAAGAATACTCTCTGGCTTTTCTAATAACTCAGGAATCATAAAATTTTCATTTTTATCCCTTTTAGTATAATCACAAATTAATACAAAGTCTTTTTTTGAAAAATTATTAAATTCATTTACAGTAACATCAAATGTAATTGTTATAAACTCAGGTATTAATTTTATTTTCAGGCCTTTTGCTAAATTATATACCTTTAAAGGTAATATTAGACTCTTCTGAGTAAATTCCTCCACTATATGGCTAATAGTTACATTTTGTGGTGAAATAGTAATATCGAGACTTTCCGGAGTTTGTAAAGCAATATTTTCTAATATATTTGTATTAACATCGAGAAGTGACAAAATATTTGTTTTTATTTGATTTATTTCCTGAATAAATTTTGAAGGTCCTGAAACTATAACTGAATCGGGATCAATTCTAATTTTCCCAATTGATTTATATCCATCTCGAAAAGTTATATCTGTTTGGATTATGACAGGAATCTTCTTAAAAATGATACTATCCAATTCTATGACCAATTCATTAACAGAAACATTTTTTACCGAAATGTCATTTTTTAAATGATAATTAATAATTTTAATTATCTCCCCTCTCGATATAGAAATATCGTTTCCGTTTTTAGTATAATACTTGTTAATATCAATATTTAATAATGGCCTTTTAAATTTAAAATATAAAAACTCAAAACCATTTGCTGTAAGATCAAATGAAATATCTGAAGATCTTGTATTAATTATAGAAGTATTATCTGGTGGGTTGTTAAAAAAAATTGTTGCATTAACCGTAGCTGTATATTCTTTAGAATATTTTGTTAACACCCAAAAGAAAATTGCCAAAGCCAAAAAAACAAAAAACATCTTAAGTTTTCCTTTTTTAAATTGTTTTACAAAATATTTCAGCATAACATCACATTTTGATTTCTGTTAAAATTACTTAAAAAATAAATCAGGAAATTGAGTTTCCGGGTCTCTTTTTAATATTTTAATATAAATAGTTGACTTTAAAAAAGCCAGGCCGTAACCAAAAAATTGTATAAACAGTGAGAGCACCGAAAGAACTCCTATATAAATACTCTTATTTTTAATACTTGAATCTAAAAAAATTAAACTTAGGTATATAATCAGTGGTAACAAAAGCATCCAACTTAATAGAACTGAGGTTAAAAGGGATATTAAAACAAAAAAAACGAATAGTGTTGGAAGCCAAAAAATCAGTTTCGATGTTTTGGGATGCCAATGATTTAAAATTGGTCGTACCGAACCAAAATTTTTAACCTGTCTGTAAAATTTTTTCCACGAAATTCGACGTTTATGATATACAAATGCATCCGGAATAAAAGTGGTTTTAAACCCTTTATCAATTATTCGCTGAGATAGATCGGGATCTTCTCCTGGATGAATTCTTGCAAAACCACCTGTCTTAATAAAAGCTTCTTTCGAAATACCCATATTAAAACTTCTGGGTTCAAACTTGTTCACGCTTTTTTTGCTTCCTCTTATCCCTCCTGTAGTATAAAAAGAGGTCATTACATAATTAATAGCTTTTTGCAATGGAGTAAAGCTACTATGTGCGGCATCTGCTCCTCCAAAGCAATGATAATAATCTTTCATTAAAAAGGCATCAATTATTTTTAAATAACCTGAAGGAAGTATACAATCTGAATCTAATACGATGAAGTAATTACCTTTGGCATTTTTCATCCCAAAATTTCTGGAATCACCCGGACCTGAGTTTTCTTTAAAGAAATATGCAATATTTAATTGTGATGAATAAGTATCTACTATATCTTTTGAAGTATGCAAAGAGCCATCTTCAATAATTACAATCTCATATTCATTATTAGATTGGAGCTGTAAAAAACTCTCTAAAAGTTCCTTTATCTCCTGGGGGCGATTATAAACAGGAATTATAAAAGAATAATTTAGGGTTCGTTCCATAAATCAAAGATAATGATAATAAAAAAGCCACCCGCTAAAAGCGGGTGGCTTAAAAAATTCACTTTAAAAAGGTTTACTTTTTAAGAACTTTATAAGTTCCAATTTGTCCGTTAACAGAAACCTTCATTATATAAGTTCCTGTACTTAGACTAGAAACATTAACCTGAATACTGGTTGCATCAACATTTAGATCGATTACTTTTTGACCTAAAATATTGTAGATGACTACAGTTTCAATGTTATCTAAAGCACTTAGAATTATGGCATCAGATGCTGGGTTTGGATAGAAATTAAATCCATCAATTACATTATCTGATACTCCTAAGTTCACACCACCAATTACGATATCTGTTATTGCTCCGTTAGTCACATATACATAATATGCCTGACCCGCAACTGTTAGAATTGAAGCATCAATTCCTGGAACACATTGGTTATCGAACCAAGGTACTAAAACAAGATCAGTCTCAACCGAATTTTCATCAGGTGCTGTATAGAATGTTACAGAACTAAATCCTGCCGGATTTGAACTTATCGATACATTCACGGTGCCACCACCTTCTAGTTCAGAAATAATTGCTTCACCATCAACATCAGAAACCATTACAACAGGAATAGTAACAGCGTCACCAACGGCTCCACCTCCCATAACAATTGGATCACCTGGCACATTGTTTACTACAATAACGGCAATTGCTCCTTCATTTTGAACAGATAATGCCTTAAATCCAAACTCACAACTTCCCCGTCTAAGAACTGCAATTTTCCCTGCTAATGAAGCTCCATTAATAATTGGATCACAAGCATCATTTACGTCTCCTGAAGTACCATCATCAAGTACGAGAGCCGTATCTTCAGTTAATGGAGTATTTGGTATTGCCCCTCCAAAATCTCCCGGTACAGCAACATAATCACCTGCCAAAGGTCCATTGTTTACACTAAACAAAGTACTGCCTGCACCTGGTGTAGTAATGGAGGCTGTAGCAGATCCATTTCCTAATGGTATAAAGTTGTACCATACTCCTTTTGCCCCAGCGTTATCACAACCAGCTGGCGTTCCATTTTCAGTCGTAGCAGCAGGCATTGCAACTGCAGGATCTGTATAAGGGAATCCTATTTCATCCACATCGATAGAGTTAGCAATCATATCGTTTGGTGGAGGAACAGGAACGCAAGTCATCGTTAGATCAAAGTTTCCAGTACCACTGCCAAATCCGTGAACGAATATATAGTAAGTAGATGCACCATCACTTTGGAATTCAAGTTCCGTAGTGAATCCAGCACAACCAGTAGTATCGTCATTTCCAGCAACACAAGTTAATGGTGGCGCACCACAATCTCCTGTATAGACAGAGATCTTAGTGTCATAATCTGCCTGGTTACACGTTGACAACAAAATATCAGTTACTAATCCAGTGGTATCGGTATATACATACCATACACCAGGAGCAGTAGTGGGCGTGTCACAATCTGGCGCTGTAGCGCTGTCATCGGTCGCGTCAATTGTAGTTCCTGAAAGTGTATCTCCACAATTAATAGAAATTGCATCTGCACATAAATCATTAGGTGGTCCAACAGGAGCCGGAGCACAAATAGTGATTGAGAAAGAATCTACTGTTCCAGTAT
>JADFOK010000029.1 GCA_022562895.1 Bacteroidota bacterium
GTTTCCACCGACATCAACAAATTCCAATGTAGTAAGGGTAGTCCCAACAGGGAATACATCACCACTTGGGAATCCTGTAATAACCGTATAAGGTACTCCTGCAGGAGCCATCCATCCAACATCTACAGAGAAGCCGGGGGCAGAGATACAACCTCCGTCGCCTCCTACATTATCTACTATAGTTAATACCCAACCGGAACCGCCGTCGGCAGGACCGCCGTTCATAACAGCCAAAGGATTAGAAGGCATTACAATTCCGGAAACTGTTGAAGTTCCAAAATTACCCGGACAAGCCTCATGAGGCCCGGGGGTAGAACTTGCACCACAACCTATAGGTCCGCCCGCATCATCAAAAGTAGCTGAAATATTGTCTTGTGAGCCACAGCTAGAATCCAGTACTAATACTGAAGTTCCATCAGGGCTTGTTAAGGTAATATCGAGATCTCCTATCCAGCTGTGATCGATATCCAGAGATACATTCACATCGATAATGGTAGCACCAGCAGGCACTACTATAGCATCTGTAGCAATATCAACCACTAGACCTGTTGTTCCATCAGTCCAACTTACAGGAGCACCACTATAGACTGCTGTTGAGGTACCGGTAGTCGGTCCGCCAGTGAAACAGTTGTCCATAACCATAGGGTCAGGGTAGTTTACAATCGCACCACAAATTCCCAAATCGTTGTCAACAGTAATATCTGCAGGACAGATAATAGTAGGAGGCTCATTGTCTATTATAGTTATTGTGAAACTACATATGCTTATGTTTCCACATTCATCTGTAGCTGTATATTCAACTGTACTTACTCCCACTGGAAATATAGTTCCACTAGGATCACCTGCAGATTGTACGACTGATACTGTTCCACAGGTATCAATTGAGATAGCATCTGGGAATACAACAGTTGCACCACAAATTCCAGGATCGTTATTTGCAATTACATCCGCTGGACATACTATTAAAGGATCGGTAGTATCTTCTATTGTAAAGGTGGCATCTAGGGTTATAAAAAGGCCACATTCGTCGGTAAGGGTAAATGTTACCGTTTCAAATCCGGTGGCACCACAGTCATTACTTAAACCTGTGCTGTTATCGGTCACAGTAGCAGTACCACAATTATCTGCACCTGAGAAGCTCGCCAGCCAGGCAGAAAAGTCTGCTGTATTTCCTGAGCCATCACATTCTACCGTTAGATCGGCAGGAGGAACGGTCCAAGTAGGATCCTCAGTATCGGCTACAGTAATTGTAAAAGTACAAATATCTGAACCATCTATATCTGTAGCTGTGAACTCTATTATGCTAACTCCAACGGGGAAGGCACTCCCACTTGGGAGTCCACCTGTTTGAGTTATTGTTATTGGATCACCGTCTGGTTCAGTTGCTGTTGCATCGGCAAAAACTACTACAGCAGAACAAAGGCCGGAATCATTACTCACCGATATATCACCTGGACAGGTTATTGTTGGTGGAGTTTGCGCGTTTGCCTGCCATATAAAACAGGTCAAAAGTATGACGATTGAGGTTAAGTAGTTTTTTTTCATAATTGAAATTTGAGTAGTTAATAATCCTTCTAAAGATAAATCAAATTTTTCTCAACAAAAAATTTAATTTTTATTATTTAAAAAACGTAATAAGAACTTTGTATTATTAAAAAACCCCCTTCATTTCTGAAGAGGGTTTTATTTTGGTTGGTTAATGTGAGCCTATTCCTTGATCAATCCTTTTACAACTAATTATTTAATCATTTCAAAACTTCGTTTAATAAAGTTAGTTAGCTCTTCGCCTTTTAAAATATTTTGAGATAATCTTGCCAGATCCAATGCCTGGTTTACCAAACGCTCTTTCTTCTTTTTGGTTTTGGTTATTAAAATTTCTCCTATTAATTCGTGATTTGTATTAACTACCAAATTATACATATCCGGCATGGAACCCATTCCAAACATACCACCGCCACTTTTTTGCATTTCCTTCATACGACGCATAAACTCCGGTTTTGTTATAATAAACGGGTTCGCCTTACTATCTAAGGCTTCCAATTGTATTGAAAACATTTCCTTAGGAATTATCTCTGTTAACATTTCTTTTAAAGAATCTTTCTCGTTATCATTGAGTTTAGAAATTTGTTCGTCATCTTTTTTAATGAGGTTGTCTATATGATCTCCATCCACACGTACAAATGTTATGTTCTCATTTTCTGATTCTAACTTCTGAATAAGATGTGAAACAATGGGTGAGTCCAGAAATAAGACCTCATATCCTTTTTCTTTTGCTGCCTCGATGTAGGAGTGCTGTTCCTCTTTATCTGAAGCGTAGAGTATAACGAGTTTGTCGTCTTTATCGGTTTGTACATCTTTTATTTTATCTCTTAATTCTTCAAAGGTAAAATAAGTATCATCTACCGTGGGATACAATGCAAAGGCTTGTGCTTTTTTAAAGAATTTTTCTTCGGATAGCATTCCATATTCGATCACTATTTTGATATCGTTCCATTTCTTTTCAAAATCTTCACGATTATTTTTGAAAAGGCTTTTCAACTTATCGGCCACCTTACGTGTAATATAACTCGAAATCTTTTTTACTGCAGCGTCTGCCTGAAGGTAACTTCTTGAGATGTTAAGGGGAATGTCTGGCGAATCGATCACACCCCGAAGCAGGGTTAGAAATTCAGGAACGATTCCCTCCACATTATCGGTTACAAATACCTGATTTTGGTACAGTTGAATTTTATCCTTCTGTATCTGCAGATTTATGTCATTCGTTATTTTTGGAAAATAAAGTATTCCGGTAAGATTAAAAGGATAATCAACATTGAGATGAATATTAAAAAGGGGCTCTTCAAACTGCTTAGGATACAATTCTCTGTAAAAGCTTTTGTAATCTTCCTCTTTTAATTCTGAAGGTTGTTTGGTCCAGGCCGGATTGGGATTATTGATGATATTATCTATTGTTTTCTTTTCTGGTTTTGCATCTTTGTCAGCATCTTCAGGAAGAGGTAAATTCACCTCTTTGGTTCCAAATTTAATGGGGATAGGCATAAACTTATTATACTTGGTAAGCAATTCTGCAATGCGAGATTCTTTTAAAAACTCTGTAGAATCCTTAGATATATGAAGAATGATCTCTGTACCTATTTTAGTTCTTTGGGATTTTTTAATGATGTAATCTGGTGAACCATCACAGGTCCAATGAACTGCCGGTTCATCTTTATAGCTTTTGGAGATGATTTCTACTTTGTCTGCCACCATAAATGCAGAATAGAAACCAAGCCCGAAACGTCCAATGATATCGGCGTCATCACTATTTTCATTTTTAAACTTTTCTATAAATTCTTCAGCTCCGGAGAAAGCAATTTCATTAATGTATTTTTCAATTTCCTCTTGAGTCATTCCAATTCCCTGGTCGATGAAATGAAGTTGTTTCTTTTTTTTATCAATTTTTACTTCAATAATGGGTTTGCCATATTCTATTTTAGTTTCTCCAATACTGGTTAAATGTTTAAGTTTTACAGTAGCATCTGTTGCGTTAGAGATCATTTCCCTAAGAAAGATCTCATGATCACTATATAAAAACTTTTTAATTAACGGGAAAATATTTTCTACCGATACGTTAATAGTTCCTTTACTCATTGATATTTATTTTATTTTTAATTAATGTTTATTTTCTAAATATATTTAGACAAATAGAGTACCAATTATAAAATATATGACAACTTGACAATTGCACGATGTTCTTATTGTTTAAATAACTGTAATAATTTTTAGCAATCCGTTTAAAAAGTTATCTTTCAACTCCCTTTCAAATCCCAAATTTTCAGGAGGGATCGGGATTAATAACCACATATATGTTTAAATCAAAAATTACAGGATTGGGATATTATGTTCCTGAAAATGTGGTCACTAACGATGACCTTTCAAAATTAATGGACACTAGTGATGCCTGGATACAGGAGCGAACCGGTGTTAAAGAACGTAGGCATATAAAAAAAGGAGATGGAAATTCAACCTGTATTATGGCTGTAAAGGCTGCCCGTATTGCTTTAGAACGAGCTGAGTTAACTCCCGATGATATCGATATGATTGTTTTTGCAACCTTGAGCCCGGATATGTTTTTCCCGGGAGGAGGTGTTGAGGTTCAGGAAATAATGGGAATGAGAACCATACCTGCCCTTGATGTACGCAACCAGTGTAGTGGTTTTGTCTATGCAATTTCGGTAGCAGATCAATTTATAAAAACGGGAATGCATAAAAATATATTAGTCATTGGGAGTGAAAATCATAGTGGCGGTCTTGATTTCACATCCCGTGGCAGAGGGGTGTCTGTCATATTTGGAGATGGAGCCGGTGCTGCAGTTCTTTCCAGAAATGAGACAGGTAAAGGAGGAATACTTTCTACTCACTTGCACAGTGAAGGAAAACATAAAAAAAAATTATCTCTTTTAGGACCTAGTACAGGATATTGGGTTCCACAAATAATTAAAGAAAACCCACAGGTAGATATTCCGTACTACCCATATATGGATGGTCAATTTGTTTTTAAACATGCTATTGTTCGGTTTTCTGAGGTAATTCAGGAGGGATTAGAGGCTAACGATCTTTCGGTTGATGATATAGATATGTTAATACCCCATCAGGCAAACTTGAGGATTTCACAATTTATTCAGAAGAAATTTAATTTACCTGACGAAAAGATATATAATAATATCCAAAAATTTGGAAACACCACAGCAGCTTCTATCCCCATTGCTTTAACTGAAGCATGGGAATCGGGTAAAATAAAAGAAGGAGACCTGGTGGTTCTCGCTGCTTTTGGTAGTGGATTTACCTGGGGGAGTGTAATAATAAGGTGGTAATTATTAATTTCTTATAAATTAAAAACCGTCTTCATTGAAGACGGTTTTTTAGAATAACACTTGTTTAATCTTATAGAGGGTTAATCTACCTACCGGTAGGCAGGTTCAAATAAATCTTAAACGTTATGTTTTCTTAATAGACTGTAAAAAGTGTTCCAAGTTTCATTATTAGAAATTTTTTAACAAAAAAATAACAGTGTACCTTTCAATAATCTAAAATATTCCACCACTTCCAGATTTTTCGTCATTATCTCTTTGTTTACGAGATTTTGCTCTGTATTTTCCGCCACCAAATCTGTATGACAATCCAACATATATCGTGTTGCTTTCCCAATTAAATTCTCCTATTTGAGTATAGGGAAGTGTACCCTCGAAACTAAACTTCATAGTATTAAAAATATCGCTGTAATTAACACTAAAAGTACCTTGACCTTCCCAAAGGCTATATCTTGCTCCAAGGTTTACAAAGTACATTGGCTCGACTTCGAACTGTAACCCTTGGTTTCTTCCTCTGTAAAAACCAAATGCTGATAATGTAAGATATTTGGTTGTTTTAAAGTTGTTAAACATTCTGAAGTTCCAGGTAACAATATTTGCCTCACCAAACTCTGTAACAATATCATCTACTGTTGGATTTTCTATAGATTGATCCAGGCTCTCTGCAAATCCTGATTGAACTTGAGAGTATATATCGAAACTAGTATTAAAACTCCACCATTTTGTAGGACGATAATTACTAGACACCTCAAAACCAGCGGCAGTAGTACTATCAAAATTATCATAAGTAAGAATAACTTTACTAAAATCTAATCGGTCTACAAAAAGAGCTCGGTTTATTTCATTTTCAATTCTACGATAAAATAATCCTGCAGTAATGCTTCCGGCCTTCAAAGTTCTTGTATAATTTACTTCAATGGAGTTTGTAAATTGTGGTTCCAATTCGGTATTACCAAAAGAAGAAATAAGTGGAGAACTCCATTGTCTAATAGGATTTACTTGTTCAAGTCCCGGTCTGTCAACACGACGACTATAACTTAACTGATATTGATTTTTTTCGGTAGGTGTATAGGTAATGAATGCAGAAGGATATACCTGAACGTAATCATTAGTAAAAGAACTAACCGTATTTGTATCTGCTTTTACCGTTACACTTTCAAATCTTGCTCCTACTTGATAGGCCCATTTTTCAAAATTTTTACCATAGGTTGCATAGACAGAATAAATATCTCTTCTATAATCGAAATCTGTATTTGGCGTTGGAATTAGATCACCGTTTGAATTAAAAGATAAACCAGTAGATGTATAATCTATATTAGTCTCAAACAAACGAGCTTCAAGACCGAGTTCAAGTTTTGTAGAATCATTAAGCGGATTTACATAATCTACATTAATAGTTGTTCTATCTCTTTCGGTATCTATAAAATCATCATAATTAGGTATAGCAGAAGCACCAGTAAATCTGAAACTTGAATCTTCCTCGCTGTTATATGTGTTATAATCTGCTTCAATTTCTATGTTATGGCCATCTTTTTCAAAATCCAGTTTATAGTCAAAATTATAGGATGAGGCAAGATTATCTGTGGCCTGTGAAAAAATTTGTGTCAGGTTAAACTCACTATTATCAAAATATATGATATCGATTACTCCATCAAATACACCATCATAAAAGTTATGAGTTGTAAAAAATGACAAAGTGTTTTTATCATTTAAATAAAAGTCAATACCCGTTTTAAATAAATTAGATCTACTATCACTTAAGAATTCAAAAAATTGTTGAGAGTTATCATCGGGTCTAAAAATATTTCCGAAGTTTTCACTTTTTCCAATATTATTTCCCCAATTGCCGTAAATATTAAACTTCCCGTTACGGTAATTTAAATCTATTGCAGCATTGAATCTTGCTTGTTCTTGATGGGTAAGCCCAACACTTACATTGCCATTCGTTCCCAATTTCACATTTTTTAGGAGAATGATATTTATAATTCCACTCATCCCTTCGGGATTATATTTTGCCGACGGATTAGTAATTAATTCAATTTGTTTTATAGAAGTTGAAGGAATTTGTCTTAACAATTGAGCTATAGGAACATTAGAGAGTTTACCATCTACCATGACACGCACATTTGAATTTCCACGCATGGAGATCTCACCTGTTTGCGCATCAACACTAATCGAAGGTAAATTTTGAAAAATGTCTGCAGCAGTTGGTCCTGCAGTAATTAAATCTTTTCCAACGGTAATTACCTTCCTGTCTAATTTTTGTTGAATGGTTGTAGTTTCTGCTCTGATAACTACTTCGTCTAAAGCTTCAATATCTTCCTCTAGTTCTATTCTTCCAAGGTCTATTTTTTTGTTTTTTCGGGATATTTCTATTTCTCTGGTGTGTGTTTTATATCCTATATATTGGATAGAGACAATACTTTTTCCGTCGGGAATATCCTCTATTACAAACACCCCATTCTCATCTGTGATACCCCCCGTAATGATTTCACCTTCTAAATTTTTAATGACTATTGAAACATATGGAATGGGTTGTTGAAGATTTTTATCTATTACTGTTCCTGTAATTGTGCCATTTTTATCTCCGGGATCGCTAAAAGCAAATGTGTAGATATTAGCAAATGTAGAGATACTTAGCATAAGTACTAATAATGTGATTAACTTTTTCATTGATTGATTGATTGATTTGTTGGTTTTTAAAAATATGCCTAAGATTAGATAAATTGATTTATGAAATTTAAGATCTAATTATATTATTTTTCAATATGGTGAATTATTATTTTTCAATATGACGAATTATTGTTTTTTATGTTACAACTAAAAATATATTTTAACATATATTAACAAACAAACCCATCCCGAATAATCGGGAGGGTTTGAGCCTTTACTACTATTATTAACACTAACCATCAACGTAAAAAAATCGCAGTAAAGTGAGAAATATTTCTACTTTATAGACGTGGCTGGTTGATAAATGTTACATTTAATAACCTTTTTAACAAAGTATTATCAACTCATAAATTGTAATTCATTTTATTTTAGGAAATTAGCTATATGAAAAAAACTCTTGTTATAGGTGCAAGTTTAAAACCCTCACGGTATTCAAACCTGGCTATACATAGACTTGTGGAAAAAGGACATGCTGTTGAAGGTATTGGTTTAAGGATAGGTAAGGTTGCAGGTATTTCTATTATCAGATTAAAAGAGTATATCAAAGATATTGATACGGTTACGCTTTATTTAAACCCTAAAAGACATCCTGAATATTATGAATATATTGTTTCATTACATCCCAAAAGAGTCATTTTTAACCCCGGAACAGAAAATCCAGAATTTTACAAAATTCTTCGTGATAACAATATAGAAGTTGATGTAGCCTGTACTTTAGTTCTTCTGGGAACGAATCAATATTAATCCAAAGAAGGTCAAAGCTCCATTAAGAATTAAGATACCAAATCCAGTATCGAAATTAAACCATTTCATTAAAAAGTAACTAATTGAATAACCAACAAATGGTGTTAAAATTGCTACAAAGGGCACCCATTTATCTTTTACTTGCCACTTAGTAAACAAACCATAAGCAAACAATCCCAGTAATGGGCCATAGGTATACCCAGCAAATGTGAACAATTTAGCAATTACCGTTGCATCTGCAATTACGTATTTAAATATTATTATGGTACCAATTAATACAAGTGATATTAAAATGTGAATTTTTTTCCGAACACGTACTTGATTAATTGAACTGTATTTCTTTTCAATATCCAAGATGTCAATGCTAAAGGAAGTTGTAAGTGATGTTAATGCACTATCGGCACTGGAATAGGCTGCAGCAATAAGACCTAATAAAAAGAAGATCGCTATGCCAATTCCCAATCCAGACGAATTAGCAATGATAGGAAAAAGTTGATCTCTATGGGCCTCCACACCATGCTTTTGAGCATAAACAGTTAATAATAATCCTAATATTAAAAAAATGAAGTTTACAATAGTGAGTACTATAGTAAACCAAAACATATTTTTTTGTGCGTCTTTAAGGTTTTTACATGTGAGATTCTTTTGCATCATATCCTGATCAAGACCCGTCATGACAATAGCGATAAATGCACCACTAAGGAATTGTTTTACAAAGTGATTTCCCGATTTCCAATCGTCAAAAAAGAATATTTTTGAAAGATCACTTTCAGCAATAAAATTAAAAATATTACTTGAAGAAATTCCTAAATCTTCCGATATATAATACACAGCAACTCCTACAGCAATAAGCATAAAGAGGGTTTGTAACGTATCGGTCCATACAATAGTTTTGATACCGCTTTTAAAAGTGTATGACCAGATTAGCAAAATGGTTATTGTCACCGTTACCCAAAATGGAATACCCATGGCATCGAAAGCTAAATTCTGTAGTACAATCGCGACCAAATACAATCTAAAACTCGCTCCTATTATTCGTGATAATAAGAAAAATGAGGCTCCCGTTTTATAGGAGTAATTTCCGAAACGACCTTCTAAATACGTATAAATGGAAGTAAGATTTAAACGGTAGTAAAGCGGTAATAAAACAAGCCCTATAACAGCATATCCTACGGTATACCCCAAGACTACCTGAAAATAACTAAATTGAGAAGCTTCCACCCAACCCGGGACCGAAATAAAGGTAACACCACTTAATGAAGCACCAATCATTCCAAAAGCCACTAAATACCATGGAGACTGTTTTCCAGCCCTAAAAAAAGCAGAGTTGCTTCCGTCTTTGTTTGTAAAAAAGGAAACCAATATTAATATTCCAAAATATCCGGTTATTAATAATAAAATATGAATGGGCTGCATGTAGATTAATTTTTTTAACTGAATTTTTCGTAAAAATACAAAGTTTGTGTTCGTAGTTACTGAATTTTTTTATATCTTTAAAAACAATTGAATATCAACTATTTACAATTTATTATTCCAATAAAATGATTTAAAACAGGTGTTTTATTATTTTAAATATTATTAGATAAATGTTTAAACAGGATATTTACTAAAGCCAATTCTACCAACCGGTCACAAAGGCAGGTCAGACAAAATTTAACCTAAAAAAAAATGTGATGAAGACAAAACTACTTTTACTATTTGGACTATTACTGGGAATGGTATCAGTTCAATCTCAGGAATATTTAGAAATGATCGATTCCGGCACCTATCGAGTTGCCGAAATAATTGAAAATGCAGAAGAATATTTCGCAGACAGAGACAAGGGAAGGGGCACAGGATACAAACTATTTAAACGATGGGAATATAATGCCCAAAGATTAATGAATGAAGCTGGATATCTTCCTTTAATAACAGAGAAACAGGAGGAACTTCAACGCTATAATGCTTACTTGAACGAAACGGCTCAAAACCGACAATCTCTTATCGATAATTGGACAGAACTAGGGCCTCTTAACTGGAATGCTACGACAAGTTGGAATCCGGGCGTAGGTCGTATTACCGGATTAGCAATTGACAAAACCAATAGCAATCATATAATTGTTGGAGCTAATACTGGAGGTGTTTGGAAAACAACAGACGGTGGGCAAAACTGGACTCCATTAACCGATACCTTTTCAAACTTATATGTATATTCTGTTACGATAGATCCTTCCAATTCGAGTATTTATTTTTTTGGATCTAACAATGGATTAATTTATAAATCTACCGATGCAGGGGCAACATGGAATCTATTAGGTACTATAGGAAATTCCAGAGTAAATAAAATTGTACTTCATCCCACCAATTCCAATTTAATATTTGCCACAGCAGAAAATGCTGGTATATACAAATCTACGAATGGTGGAACTTCATGGGTGGTTGCTGTAGCCGATGGTAATGGGTATGATGTTGAGTTCAGTCCGGGCAATCCAACGGTTGTATTTGCCTCGGGGAGTGGTTTTCATAGATCTGTTGATGGAGGTGCAAATTTTACTACTATAGGAGGATTCACTGCGGGTCCAAAAATGATCGGAGTTTCGGCAAACAATACCAACATCGTTTATGTATTGGAAGCAGCCGGAAATATCTTTGGTGCTTTTTATGTCTCTTCAAATAGTGGCACTTCTTTCACGATGTTAAATCATGCTGGTAATAATTATTTTGGATATAGTACAACAGCCCAGGATACTAATGGGCAAGCTCCTAGAGATATGGATATTACTGTAAATCCAAATAATGTGAATGAAGTACATATTGCCGGTATACTCACCTGGCGTTCTATGAATGGTGGTGTTTCCTTTACAATTACTTCCGATTGGATTCCCGGTCAAGCGGCAGCAGCTAATATTGGCTATTGTCACGCCGATATTGATATAATGGAATTTGATGGAAATACTTTATTTGTGGGTTCGGACGGCGGTATTTTTAAAGCGACCAATACCACAGTTATAAACTCAAATTACTATACCGACCTGACCCCTGGAATAGGGATTCGACAATTTTATAAGATTGGCCTTTCTCAAACAGCGAATGTAGTTGTTACGGGAGGGTCCCAAGATAATGGAACCTCATTTTATACCGCTGCTAACGGATGGCTTGACTGGCTGGGAGCTGATGGAATGGAAGGGTTTGTTGATAAGAACAGTACCAATATCATGTACGGAATGATTCAATTTGGTAGAATGTATAGAACCGATGATGGGGCGGCATCTATTATAAATTTACCAGAACCGGGTCAGGGATTTGGGGAATGGGTCACTCCTTTTGAACAAGATCCATCACAGGTAAATACTATATATATCGGATATAATCTAGTATATAAATCTATCAATAAAGGAGGTAGTTGGACTTCGATATCACAGGATTTTTTTGGTGATCTGGATCATTTAAAAATTGCTCCCTCTAACAACCAGATCATGTATGCTGCAAACAGTTCAACACTTTATAAAACTACAGACGGGGGTGCAACAAATTGGTCTACAATTACAGCCCCGGGAGGATCAATTAATTCAATAGCCATTCATCCTACAAATCCTAATAAAGTCGCAGTAGCAACAACAAGTTCAAATAGGGTTTTCGTATCGACAAATGGGGGTACTTCTTGGACAAATTACAAATTGAATCTTCCAAATTTTAGTGCTTTGGCATTGGTTTGGGATGATAATACCGAAGACGGATTGTATTTGGGAATGGATTATGGGATCTATTATATCGATAACACTTTTGCTAATTGGCAGCCCTTTAGCAATAACCTTCCCAATGTTATAATAAATGAATTGGAAATAAATACAGTTGATGGAAATATTTATGCTGGCTCCTACGGAAGAGGCCTTTGGGCATCTCCAAAAGTAATAGCAGATTCTATTGATCCCGTTGCTATATGTCAGGATATAACTGTACAATTGGATGCATCAGGATCTGTCACCATTCTTGCGACTGATATTGATAATGGCTCCACAGATAATGTAGGAATTGTATCCTATAGTATCGACATCGATACTTTTACTTGTGCCGATGTAGGTAATCCGGTAACTGTTACCCTTACAGTTACAGATGGTGCTGGTAACACAGATACTTGTACTGCTACAGTTACAGTTGAAGATAATATAGACCCCATTGCACTTTGCCAGGACATCACTGTACAATTGGATGCTTCAGGAAATGCAACAATTACAGCTTCAGATATAGACAATGGCTCAAGTGATGCCTGTGGTATAGCCTCTTTAAGTTTAGATATTACTTCATTCGATTGTAATGATGTAAATGCCAATACAGTAACCCTAACGGTCACTGATGTTAATGGCAACTTTTCAACTTGTACAGCTACTGTTACGGTTGAAGACAATATAGCACCTGTTGCGTTATGCAAAGACATTACTGTTGTACTTGATGGAACAGGAAATGCCACCATTACAGGAGCAGATGTAGACAATGGTTCAAATGATGCCTGCGGTATTGCTTCCTTAAGCGTATTTCCTGATAGTTTTGATATTTCCAATTTGGGTGATAATACAGTTACACTAACAGTAACAGATAACAACGGGAATGTAGCCACTTGTACTGCCATAGTAACAGTGGTAGAAATATTAAATACGGAAGAGTTTTTATTTCAAAACAATATAATGGTATATCCCAATCCGGCAGGCACTGAAGTAATATTATACCTTCCGATGGATATTGTAGTAGATATTCGCTTGTTTGATGTTTCAGGAAAACAGGTGATCTATCAACCCAATATATTTATAAGTAAATCACACGCAATAAATATTTCAGTTTTAAATGATGGAATTTATTTTGTCCGGATTAATTCTGAATATGGAACAATTACAAAAAAAATCATTAAAGAATAATAATTAAATAAATAGTTTTAATGCTTCAGAGAAAGATATACTTTTCCGAAGCATTTTTTTTATCTTGCTACCAATAAATTGTAAATGGATTTTTCGTCAAAATTACTTGAAAATGCAGTAAATGAAATGTCGCAATTCCCCGGTATTGGTAAACGTACCGCTTTGCGTTTGGTGTTACATCTGCTTAAACAACCTAAAGAGCATACTCAAAAACTTTCACAAAGTTTACAGCTTATGAGGGATGAAGTCATTTTTTGTAAAATCTGCAATAATATTTCGGATAGGGATGTATGTGAAATATGTTCTAACCCAAACCGAAATGGAGAAATTATTTGTGTTGTTGAAGACATTCGTGATGTCATGGCGATTGAAAATACAGGTCGGTATAGAGGGCATTACCATGTGTTGGGAGGAAAAATTTCGCCTATGGATGGTATTGGACCGGGAGATTTAAATATCATTTCTTTAGTCGAAAGGGTTAAATCTGGAAATGTAAAAGAACTTATTTTTGCGTTGAGCTCTACGTTGGAAGGTGATACCACCAATTTCTTTATTTTTAAGCAATTAGAAACCTATACTATTAATATTACTACCATTGCCAGAGGGATCTCGGTTGGCGATGAATTGGAATATACAGATGAGGTTACTCTGGGTAGAAGTATAGTTAATAGGGTACCATTCGAATCCTCATTAAAAAGCACTTAGTATTTTGAGACTTTCTGTAATCATTCTTAATTATAATGTTCGTTATTTTCTGCAACAGTGCATTTTAAGTGTTAAAAGAGCAATCAATAGTATACATGCCGAAATAATAGTTATTGATAATAACTCAGAGGATGATAGCTGTGATATGGTAAAAAATAACTTTCCTGAAGTAATTTTAATAGAAAATAAGGAGAATGTAGGTTTTAGTAAAGCTTATAACCAAACAGTAAAAGATGCAAAAGGAGAGTATATATGTATATTAAACCCCGATACAGCAGTAGCCGAAGATACATTTATTAAAAGTCTTCATTACGCCGATTCCATTAAAAACCTTGGTGCCTTGAGTATTTATTTAATGGATGGTACCGGTGCTTTTCTTCCTGAAAGTAAAAGAAATCTACCCACACCAAAAGTGTCTTTATTAAAATTAATGGGCATTGGGAAAAACTATTATGCCAATCATTTAGCGGATGAAGATAATGGAGAAATTGATATACTGGTGGGCGCTTTTATGCTGCTTAAAAGATCTGTTTATAACAAAGTAGAGGGGTTTGATGAAGATTATTTTATGTACGGAGAGGATATAGATTTCTCTTATAAAATTACCAAAGCAGGATACAAGAACAATTATATGGGAAGTATTGAAATTCTCCATTATAAAGGCGAAAGCACAAAAAAGGATGGAGCGTATTTAGACCGTTTTTATGGGTCAATGCGAATTTTTTATAAAAAGCATTTTAAGACCAATGTATTTCTTAATGCTTCAGTGATCGCAGGTGTTTTTATAGCAAAGATAATGAGAAGAATTTCAGAAAATAAAAAAGAAAATTATTCTATAAATACTAAAATTACCTATTTGTTGACGGAAAATCTGACGCTTCTTAAAAAACTTTCAAACAAACTGGATAAAGAAATTAAGACTACCTCAAAAACTATTTTCTCTGATAAAACTCTAACCAATTGTCAATTTATTTTTGATGTGGACTATATGTCATATACCCAAATATTTAAAGTGATGAAAAAACATAGCAATTTGGGTAATACATATTATATTCGACCTTCGGGTTGTAACTTTATTCTGGGTAGTGATCGAAGTGACCAAAAGGGTAATGTTATTGTTTTTTAGAAAATTGAAATTGTAAACCTATAAATTTTAACTAATTTTGCACAATTAATAAAAAACCGTACTAGTAAGAATATATGCAATGGCAAAATTTCAATTAAAACTTCCGAAAATGGGAGAAAGTGTTGCTGAAGCTACAATAATCAACTGGCTTAAAGAGGTGGGTGATACCATTGAAGCAGATGAAGCTGTTGTGGAAATAGCTACCGATAAGGTAGATACTGAAGTTCTAAGTGAAGTGGACGGGGTTTTAGTTGAAAAACTTTTTAAAATAGATGATGTTATCCAAGTTGGGCAAACCATTGCTGTAATAGAAATAAAGGAAGAAAGGGAATTAACAGAGGAAACTTCAAAAAATAAAACAAAAGTAGAAACTTCCCCAACACCAAAAATTGAAGTAAAAGAAGAAATACTAATTGAAGAGGCGGTAGTAATTTCTCAATCAAAAATTAAAAGTTCATACCAACGATTTTATTCTCCTTTGGTTAAAAAAATAGCTGCATCCGAAGAAGTTACTCAGGAAGAATTAGATTCAATTTCCGGTTCTGGAAAAGAGGGGAGAGTAACCAAAAAAGATATTTTACAATATATTGAAAACCGTTCTATACAACCTCGTGTTATTGATTTACCAAAAGCATTACCGGTTATAACTTCTCAAAAACAAAAGATACCCATTTCTGTAAATGGAGAAGATGAGATCATAGAAATGACCCGTTTGGGAAAACTCATTGCTCATCATATGGTTGAAAGTTTACAGACCTCTGCCCATGTACAATCATTTATTGAAGCAGATGTTACTAAAATATGGAACTGGCGACAAAAAGTAAAGGTAGATTTTGCCAAACGTGAAGGTGAAAACATTACGTTTACACCAATCTTTTTAGAAGCCGTTGCAAAAGCATTAAGAGAATTTCCAATGTTAAATATCTCTTTGGTTGGAGATAAAATTATTAAACATAAGCGGATTAATTTAGGTATGGCGGCTGCATTGGCAGACGGAAATTTAATTGTTCCTGTAATTAAAAATGCCGATCAACTTAACTTGGTAGGGATGATCAAGGCAGTGAATGATCTTGCAAGTCGTGCACGATCTAATAATCTTAAGCCTGATGAAATTCAAGGAGGCACCTATACAGTTACCAATGTAGGAACTTTCGGTAGTATTATGGGAACACCAATTATTAACCAACCTCAAGTTGGTATATTGGCCTTAGGAGCCATTAGAAAAGTACCTGCTGTAATTGAAACTTCAGAAGGCGATTTTATAGGCATCCGATATAAAATGTTTTTGTCTCATTCTTACGACCATAGAGTGGTAAACGGAGCTTTAGGTGGACAATTTGTAAAAGCCGTGGCTGATTATCTGGAAGCTTGGGATGAGAATAGAGAAATTTAGTTTATAAAGGCTAGCGGAAGTATTTTTTTAAATTAAGATAATTCAGCTTCCTTTTATTTCAACGATAATAACGTTTTCACTTTCTATAAATCAGCAATGGAAAACAGAAGTAAAAGTGGTCTAAAAAATTTTTGTACCATACTCCGTGAACAATGGTAGTATTTAATACTTTTGTATTACTTTTTTATAATTTACAATGGAATTAAAATTACATAAACCTATTTGTTTTTTTGATCTTGAAACTACAGGGATCAATGTGGCAACAGATAGAATTGTCGAAATTTCTATATTAAAGGTCTATCCTAATGGAAATAAAGAAAGTCACACATGGCGTGTTAATCCAGAGATGCCTATACCGGCTAATGTAATAGCTATTCATGGGATCACTGATGAAATGGTTGCCAACGAACCCACATTTAAAGAACTGGCTCCAAAAGTTCAGGAATTAATAAAGGATAGTGATTTAGGTGGTTTTAACTCCAATAGATTTGATATTCCGTTGCTTGCTGAAGAATTACTTCGTGCTAATATCGATTTCGATTTAAAAAAGAATCTTTCAGTGGATGTACAGATTATTTTTCATAAAAAAGAAAAGAGATCCCTAGAAGCTGCTTACAAGTTTTATTGTGGTAAAGAATTAAAGAATGCACATAGTGCAGAAGCAGATACAATTGCTACTTATGAGGTTCTTAAGGCACAACTGAAAAAATATGAGGATTTAGAGAATGACATATCTTTTTTATCAGATTTCAGTTCTCATAAATCCTTTGCCGATTTTGCAGGATTCATTAGTTATAATGATAAACACAAAGAGGTTTTTAGCTTCGGAAAGCATAAGGGAAAACTTGTAGAAGATGTACTTGAGGAAGAACCTGGATACTTTGGCTGGTTGCTTAATGCAGATTTTCCACGCTACACTAAAAAAGTTTTAACACGAATCAAGCTTCAGAAATTAAATACTAAATTAGAGTAGTTTATGAAGATAATTTGTGTAGGTAGAAATTATACTGCCCATATTGAGGAATTAAAAAACGAAAAACCAAAAGATCCCGTTTTATTTTTAAAACCGGATACTTCTATATTGTTAAGAAAACAACCTTTCATAATACCTGAGTTTTCAGAAGATGTACAACATGAAGTTGAAATATTAGTGAAAATTAATAAAATGGGAAAGCATATAGACAGAAAATTCGCACACAAATATTATGATGAAATAGGACTCGGTATAGATTTTACAGCAAGAGACTTACAAACTCAGTTGAAAGAAAAGGGATTACCTTGGGAAAAGGCCAAAGGATTTGATGGAGCAACAGTTATAGGTGATTTTATCCCTAAGGAGGAGTTTAAAGATGTAAATAATATTAATTTTAGTCTTGAAAAGAATGGAAAAGTCGTTCAAAAGGGCAATACTTTGTTGATGTTATGGAAAATTGAGGAGTTAATCGAATATATATCAAAATATTTTACTCTTAAGATTGGAGATGTTATATTTACGGGAACTCCTTCGGGTGTTGCAAAAGTATTCCCAAATGATACTTTGTCAGGTTTCATTGAAAACAATGAATTATTTTCTATAAAAATTAAATAGATGGATAAAAAGTATTCTATTGAAAGTTTAAAAGAAATAGCCGATAATGATCGTGATTTTATGGTTATTGTTGTGCAAACATTTCTGGAAGAGATTCCACCCGATTTAAAAGCGATGAAGGAAGCTATAATAAATAATAACAGGGAGTTGGCCTACCAGTTTGCTCATAAAATGAAGCCCAATTTTGAAATGTTTGGCATCGATGTAATTAAGGATATTACTTCGATAGAATCTTGGACTAAATCATTGAAAAGTTATGCCTCTATTTCTTCAACCCTAGACTATGTTACATCTACTCTCGATATAGTTTTTAAAGAATTAAAAGAAGATTTTAATTAATTGATACTAGCTGAAATAATCACAATTGGCGATGAGATCTTAATCGGTCAAATTGTAGATACTAATTCGGTTTATATTTCTAAAGAACTCAACAAAATAGGTATTCAGGTATATCAAATCACCTCGGTACAGGATGATCATTCCCATATTTTACAATCGCTCAATGACGCTGGTAAAAGAGTTGATCTTGTAATTGTAACCGGAGGATTAGGGCCCACAAAAGATGATATTACAAAGCAGACATTTTGTGATTTTTTAGGTGATGTATTGGTTGAAAATAAAGAAGTATTATCCCATATTAAAATTCTTTATAAAATGTATACTAAATATCCCTTATTGCCCGATAGTTTACATCAAGCCTTAGTGCCTTCATCAGCAACGATTTTACAAAATGACTTTGGCACTGCTCCGGGGATGTGGATGGAAAAAAACGAAACTGTGTTTATTTCATTGCCAGGAATACCTTATGAGATGAAACATATTATGAAAAAAGAGGTGTTACCACGATTAAGAAAAAGGTTTGATAGCCCTTTTATTTATCACAAAACATTACTGACCTACGGTATGGGAGAAAGTGAAATAGCAAGGCGTATTTTAGACTGGGAAGAAAATTTACCAAAATCTATTAAACTTGCTTATTTGCCTTCATTTGGGAGAGTTCGTTTGCGATTGTCTTCAGTAGATAAAGATGAAAAGACAGTAAAAAAAGCGGTAGATTTCCAAATGAATATCCTTGAGGATATACTTGGAGATATCGTTATAGGTTATGAAGAAGATAAAAATATAGAGCAGCAAATAGCATCTCTACTTATTCAAAAAAAGAAAACACTTAGCCTTTCAGAAAGCTGTACCGGAGGTGCAATAGCTAAACAAATTACAGCTTATGCAGGCGCTTCTGCCTTCTTTATAGGAAGCATTATACCCTACGCAACTCGTATCAAAACTTCAATTTTGAATGTGGATAATGCTATTATTACAAAACATACCGTAATTAGTAAGGAAGTAGCTGAAGCCATGGCATTACAATCTCAAAAACTTTTTAGTACAGATTATGCTGTCTCAACTACCGGAAATGCTGGTCCTTCACAAGGAGAAACAAAAGAAAAAATAGGAAGTGTTTTTATAGCAATAGCAAGCCCTGGAGGTGTAACTTCTGAAAAATATTTTTTTGGAAAACCCAGAGAGAGAGTTATAGCGAAAGCAACAAATAAAGCCTTCGAAATGTTACTAAAAGAAATTTTAAAAAACTAAATTTCTTTTGTTGTGCATCAAAATTAATTTACTTAAATTTGCACCCTGTTTAAAATAACTAAAAGATTTTATAGAAATGTCTAAAGTGTGTGAACTTACTGGAAAGAGAGCAATGTTTGGCAACAACGTTTCTCATGCAATGAATAAAACAAGACGTAGGTTTAATGTTAACCTTGTAAAGAAACGTTTTTATATACCTGAAGAAGATAAATGGATAACCCTTCGTGTTTCTACTAAGGTGTTGAAAACAATCAATAAAAAAGGTATTTCTGCTGTTATTAAAGAAGCTCGCAATAAGGGATTCCTTAAAAAATAAAATGCAATAACGAATAAAAGTCCACTACCATGGCTAGAAAAGGAAACAGAGTTCAGGTAATATTGGAGTGTACAGAGCATAAAGACTCTGGTATGCCGGGAACTTCACGTTACATTACAACAAAGAATAAAAAAAACACTCCGGATAGAATGCAATTAAAAAAATTCAATCCCATCCTTAAGAAGATGACGGTTCACAAAGAGATTAAATAAGGAAAACATGGCAAAGAAAGTAATAGCATCATTAAAAAAAGGATCTAAGCGATTAACAAAAGCCATAAAGATGGTAAAATCACCTAAGACAGGAGCATATACTTTTGTAGAGTCTATAATGCCTCCAGATGCAGTAAACGATTGGTTAAATAAAAAATAGCCTGTATTATATATAGTTATTAAGCCACTTTTTTTAAGAGTGGCTTTTTCTATTTTTATATCTTTGTGTTTATTATTAGAGCGTTTCTCTCTTTAACCACTAAAAGTGAATTCTGTGGGTCGGGCTTTATTTTTTATTTTAACACCTTTGCTTTTCAAGGAACACCAAGCTCAAGTATAGGGGTGTCGTTTCAAATGAAAAGCATTTACGAACCCAAAATTAATATAATTAGAGGGTAAGTAATCCTTAAGGTAAAAAAGGATCGATTCTAATAATTAACAGTAAAAATAATATGGGGGTTTTTAAAAAAATATTTTCAAAAGAAAAAAAAGAATCTTTAGATAAAGGTCTCGAAAAATCTAAAACTTCCTTTTTCGATAAACTTAGCAAAGTTGTTGCAGGAAAAAGTAAAGTCGATGCCGATGTTTTAGATGATCTTGAAGAAGTATTAATATCAAGCGATGTGGGTGTAAACACAACACTTAAAATTATTGACCGTATAGAAGAAAGAGTTGCTAAGGATAAATATCTTGGCACCGGTGAGCTCAATAAAATTCTTCGTGAAGAAATTGCAGGATTGCTTAGTGAAAAGAATACAGAAGATGTTTCCGATTTTGAAATTCCAACTCTGGAAAATCCTTATGTTATTATGGTGGTTGGTGTAAATGGAGTAGGGAAGACCACCACCATTGGTAAGCTAGCCTATCAGTTTAAGAAAGCAGGTAAAAAAGTGATCCTTGGAGCTGCAGATACTTTTCGTGCGGCGGCTATAGAACAACTACAAATATGGGCAGATCGTACCGGGGTCCCTTTAGTGAAACAAAATATGGGTAGTGACCCTGCTAGTGTAGCTTTCGATACCTTGCAAAGTGCTGTAAATCAAAAAGCAGATGTTGTAATCATTGATACTGCCGGGCGATTGCACAATAAAGTAAATTTGATGAATGAGCTCACTAAAATAAAAAACGTAATGCAAAAGGTAATACCGGATTCACCTAATGAAGTATTATTAGTATTAGACGGATCAACAGGTCAAAATGCTTTTGAGCAGGCCAAACAATTTATAGCAGCTACTCAAGTTACTTCTCTAGCTGTAACCAAACTTGACGGTACTGCCAAAGGAGGTGTAGTAATAGGTATTAGTGATCAATTTCTAATTCCTGTGAAATATATTGGTGTGGGTGAGAAAATTGAAGACCTTCAAATATTTAATAAATACGAATTTGTAGATTCCTTTTTTAACTAATGAGAACTAAATACCTAAAAAAGAATAAAATTAATGTCGTAACACTGGGATGTTCAAAAAATGTGTACGATAGTGAAATTTTAATGGGGCAACTTCTCGCCAATAATAAAGAAGTTGTTCATGAGAAAGAAGGTAATATAGTTGTCATAAATACTTGCGGGTTTATAGCTAATGCCAAAGAAGAAAGTGTTAATACCATATTAGAATACGTTCAGAAAAAAGAAAAGGGCCTGATCGATAAAGTATTTGTTACCGGTTGCCTTTCAGAAAGATACAAATCTGACCTTCAAAAAGAAATTCCAAGTGTAGATCAATATTTTGGAACTACAGAACTTCCTGGTTTACTTAAGGCTTTAGGAGCAGATTACAAACACGAACTTATAGGAGAGCGCCTTTCTACTACACCAAAAAACTATGCATATTTAAAAATTGCCGAAGGATGTGACCGTCCCTGTTCGTTTTGCGCTATACCGTTGATGCGGGGAAAACATAAAAGTACACCTATTGAAGAAATAGTTATTGAAGCCAAAAAATTGGCTGCAAATGGAGTAAAAGAACTCATTCTAATCGCACAAGACCTTACGTATTATGGCCTCGACCTATACAAAAAACGCAATCTGGCAGAACTCCTTACCCAGTTGGTAAAAGTAGATGGAATAGAATGGATAAGATTACATTATGCCTTTCCTTCGGGTTTTCCAATGGATGTGTTAGAAGTTATGAGAATCGAACCCAAAATATGCAATTATATAGACATCCCCTTACAACATATTTCAGATGCTATTTTAAAATCTATGCGTCGGGGTACAACCAAGGAGAAAACAACAAAACTCTTGAAAGAATTTCGTAAGGCTGTTCCGGGTATAGTGATTCGAACTACTTTAATTGTGGGTTATCCAAATGAATCCGAAGAAGAATTTCAGGAGCTAAAAGAGTGGGTAAAAGAAATGCGATTCGAGCGTTTGGGATGTTTTACCTATTCTCATGAAGAAAACACACATGCGTATAAACTTAAGGATAACATTCCGGAGGATGTAAAAATTCAACGCGCCAATGAGATCATGGAAATCCAATCTCAAATTTCTTGGGAACTTAATCAGGAAAAAATAGGACTGAAGTTTAAAGTAGTAATCGATCGCAAAGAAGGTGAGTATTTTATAGGACGTACTCAATTTGACAGCCCGGATGTGGATAATGAAGTGCTTATAAATGCAAAAAATAACTATCTTCGTACAGGGGATTTTTGCAATGTAAAAATTATTGAAGCCGAAGACTTCGATCTCTATGGGGTGGTTGTATCAGAGATATAAAAAAATGATCAAATGAAACCTATTTATTATACTATGTTTTTTCTTGCTTCCGTTTTGATTTCCTGTAAATCGGAAATAAAAAAATCTCCGTCAATTATTTCCGAGACTGAAGAAAATATCATTGAAGTTATAGTAAGCCCGGTATCCGGGAACAGTTCCCTACCTCGTTTAATTAGTAGCGGCGATAAACTTTTTATGTCTTGGGTAGAAAAGACAGACACTTTAGTTACTTTAAAATATGCTTTCTTTAAAGATAATACCTGGAATGAACCCGAAGAAATAATTTCAGGAACCGATTGGTTTGTTAACTGGGCTGATTACCCTGCAATTGCAGAAAACAATGGTAATATATTAACGAGTCTACTTCAAAAATCAGCCAGTGGAACCTATACTTATGATGTAAAACTCAACCTTTTTTCAAAAGAGAAGGGGAGTTGGAAAAATAATTTTATTCTCAATTTAGATGATACCCAAAGTGAACATGGCTTTGTGTCCATGCTTCCCTACAAAGACGATTCGTTTTTTGTGACCTGGCTAGATGGCAGAAATACAGTAAATGTCGATAGAAAGAAAAATCAAATGACTCTTAGAGGAGCTGTTGTAACTAGTGAGGGTGCTATTATTCAAGACACACAATTAGATGAACGGGTTTGTGATTGTTGTCAAACATCTGCTACAATGACTCCTAACGGACCTGTTGTGGTATATCGAAATCGTTCTCAGGATGAAATCCGGGATATTGATATTGTTCGTTGGGAAAATGGGTCTTGGACTGCTCCAATTACAATTGTAGCAGACAATTGGTATCTTCCGGGATGTCCCGTGAATGGACCCGCAATTGATGCTTTTGGGGAAAACCTAGCAGTAGCTTGGTATACAGCAGCGGATGACAATTCAAGAGTAATAATTTCTTTTTCAGAGGATAGCGGTAAGACTTTTGGATTACCATTTCGTTTAGATCATGGGGATGCTCTTGGAAGGGTAGATCTCGCAATGTTAGATAGTGAAAGTGCAGTGGTAAGCTGGTTGGAGCCCAGTGGAGAGGATACCCTAATTCAGCTTATAAAAATCCAATCCAATGGTACGAAAACAGAACCTATTACCATTTCAAAAACAAGTGCCGAACGGTCTTCGGGTTTCCCCCAACTTGAAATTCTAGGCGATAGAATTTATATTGCGTGGACATCGTTAGAAGATGATAATCCTGCTATTAAGGTTGTTTCGGTTTTGAAAGAAAGTTTGTAGACGATCTTTTTATTAAAATCACAAAGGTCTTGTTTATTGTAAATTAATATTTATTGAAAACCCTCCTCATAATAGGTCATACATATCCTGAACCCACCACAACGGCGGCCGGAATTAGAATGATGCAACTCATTTCTTTGTTTAATGAACAGGATTTCGATATAACATTTGCCTGTACAGCTTTACCTTCCGAAAAATCTGTGGAACTTTCTGATATGGGAATAAACTTGCAATCGATACAACTGAATCATAGTAGTTTTGATGAATTTATAGGTCTGTTAAAACCAATTATCGTTCTATTTGACAGGTATATAACTGAAGAACAATTTGGGTGGCGCGTTGCAGAACAATGCCCTGAAGCAATGAGAATTTTAGATACCGAAGATTTACATTTTTTAAGAAAAGCCCGGGAAGAGGCTATTAACAAAAACCCCCCGGTCAAAGATGTTAATTTATTTTCCGAAAATGCAAAACGTGAATTGGCGAGTATTTATCGATGTGATGTTTCGTTGATTATTTCTGAAGCTGAACTAGAAATACTCCAACAAGATTTTAAGATTGAAAAATCCTTATTATACTATTTACCCCTATTAGAGGAAACCCCCTCGAAAGATGAAATTGATAATATGCCTTCTTTTGAGGAACGCAAAGATTTTATAACGATTGGAAACTTTTTACATGCTCCTAACGTCGATTCTGTTAAGTATTTAAAAAAAGAGATTTGGCCACTTATTAAAAAACAGCTACCAGACACTCAATTACATATATATGGTGCATATGCCAATGATAAAATACTAGCGTTAAACGATATAAAAAGTGGATTTTTAATAAAAGGTTGGGCTGAAGATGTTGATGCTGTAATGAGTAAATCCAAAATTTGCCTGGCTCCATTACGATTTGGCGCAGGACTAAAGGGAAAACTACTCAATGCCATGAAGAATGGTACTCCAAGTATCACAACTAGTATTGGATGTGAAGGAATAAATGCTAACCTCCCTTTTTCAGGAAATATTGCTGATACTGCTCAAGATTTTGCAAAGGCTGCAGTAGCCTTATATTCAAGTAAAACTAATTGGCTTCAGGCGCAACAAAATGGATTCAATATTATTGAAAAGCGTTTTCGGAGAGAACTTTTTTCAGAAGAATTTAAAAATCATATGCACCTGCTTCAAAAAAATCTTATTCGTCACAGAAAGGATAACTTTATTGGACAAATTCTTCAACATCACACTTTAAAAAGCACAAAGTACATGAGCAAGTGGATTCAAGAGAAGAATAGTTGATAGTTCAATATGGAGTAATCTTTAATTTTGTACTTTAGAGACATGCCAAATTGGTTATCTATCCTGTTAATTATTTTTGCCATTTATGTTGGTATAAGTATTCTTTTGTATTTTTTGCAAGAACAGTTACTTTTTAAACCTGAAAAACTTCCCAAGGATTTTATATATTTTTATGAAAATCAGGTGACTGAGGAATATAACCTGGAAACTCGTGATGGTGCTATCATAAATGGATTACATTTTAAGACTGAAAACCCTAGAGGGGTTGTATTTTACCTAAAAGGTAATAGTAAAAACATAAAAGGTTGGGGAAAATATGCGGTAGATTTTACACGGAATGGTTTCGATGTCATTATGGTCGATTATCGCGGTTTTGGTAAGAGTACAGGGCATCGTAGTAATAAAAAAATTAAACATGACATGCAATTCGTGTATAATAAGATTAAAGAGAAAGTAGATGAAAAATATATAATACTTTACGGGCGAAGTTTAGGATCTGGTTTTGCAGCTAAATTAGCTTCTATGAATAATCCGAGTAAACTTATTCTGGATGCACCTTATTATAGCCTTACCAAAGTAACGGCTCGCTATGCACCATTTTTGCCATTCTCATTGATTATGAAATATCCTTTGCCAACATATAAATGGCTTAAATATGTGCAATGCCCTATACATATTATTCATGGCACCAACGATAAACTCATCCCATATAAAACAAGTATAAAACTTTCAAAAATAAAACCAGAACTTACGCGGCTTTATACAGTAATAGGGGGGGGACATAAGAATCTGAATAATTTTGAGAGCTATCATAAAATGCTTAGCGAGATATTAAATGATAAACCTGAAGAGCAAGACCTCGAGGGAACTAGTTTTAATGTTATCCATAATTCTAAACGCAGACATGCGTAGATTTAAAAAAGCTTTTTTAGTTGGTTTTGTTCTCCTCAATATTTATTGGTTATTTTGTGCTGTGATTTATTTTTTTCAGGAAAGTCTTATTTTTTTACCCTCTATCCTCAAACAAGAGCATACCTATGTTATGGATTGGCCTTATGAGGAAATAACCTTACAAACTAAAGATGGAGCTAAACTTAACGGACTTCATTTTAAAGTTGAAAATTCTAAAGGTGTAATTCTTTATTTTCATGGTAATGCGGGTGATTTACAACAATGGGGCCAACTCACAGGGTTTTTTGTAGAAAAAGGGTATGATGTTATAGTTATGGATTACCGTGGATATGGTAAAAGTACTGGCAAACGATCTATGGAAAACTTATATGAAGACAGCGAATTATGGTATGAATTTACTAAGAATCATTATTCTGAAAATGAAATTACACTGTATGGGCGAAGTATAGGAACAACTTTTGCAACGTATATAGCCTCGAGAAACCAACCTAAAAATCTTGTCCTGGAATCTCCTTTTTATAGCCTGACAGAAGTAGTGAGATCTCGTTTTCCTATTTTACCGGTTAGCTTATTATTGCATTATAAATTTCCTACTTATCAGTTTATAAATAAAGTAACCTGCCCTATTTCAATATACCATGGAACAGCAGATGAGATAATAGCCTATGAACATGGAACCCGATTATTTGAAAGTATCGGTCAAAAAAATAAAAGGCTGATCCCGGTTCCTGAGGGAGGACATAATGATCTTATGGCATTTGATACCTATTTAAGTACAATTGACAATGTACTGGATTAAAATATTCACTTTTTTTATCGATCTAATTTAGCAGAAATCTCAAACCAACGTTCGGTTTTTATTTCAATTACTTCAATAATTACCTGTAGTTCTTTGGACTGTTTGTCTATTTCTTTACTATCCCAGTTTTCGGTGGCAAATTTATTTTCCAGAGTTTCTTTTTCAAGTTCTAGTTTTACAATTTCTTTTTCGAGAGCATCGTATTCTTTTTGCTCGAGATAGCTTAACTTGGATTTGACATTTGATGATTTCCAGCTTCTTTTAGTTTTTGAACTTTTTTCAGATCGATTTCGTTTTTCTACTACATTACTAGCTTCATAGACACTAAAATCTGAATAATTTCCCGGGAAATCTTCAATTTTGCTGTTTTCCCGAAAAATAAACAAATGGTCCACGACCTTATCCATAAAATACCGGTCATGAGAAACTACAATGAGACAGCCCGGAAAATCTAATAAAAAATTTTCAAGCACATTTAATGTTACTATATCGAGATCGTTTGTAGGTTCATCAAGAATCAAAAAATTAGGGTTTTTAATAAGAACAGTGCATAAATAGAGTCGTTTAAGTTCACCACCGCTTAATTTGTCAACAAAATCATATTGCTTTTTACGGTCGAAGAGAAAACGTTCAAGAAGTTGTTTTGCCGAGATTTGACGTCCTTTTTTTAAAGGGATGTAGTCTCCATACTCTCTCACAACGTCTATCACTTTTTGTCCTTTTTTTATATCAATTCCTACTTGAGTGTAGTATCCAAACTTTACAGTATCTCCTACCACAACTTTGCCGGTGTCGGGGATCAGAATACCCGTAATCATATTTAGAAGAGTGGATTTTCCTGTGCCATTTTTACCAATTATTCCAATCCGTTCGCCACGTAAAAAATTATAATCAAAATTTTTAAAAAGTTGAATTCCCTCAAACGTTTTAGAAATATTATGCAATTCTACGACCTTGGTTCCCAACCTTTCCATATTGAGCTCCAACTGTACTTGGTGGTCATTTCTACGTTGATTAGCTCGGTCTTTAATTTCATGAAAATCATCAATACGCGATTTACTTTTAGTGGTACGAGCCTTAGGTTGACGACGCATCCATTCTAATTCTTTTTTGTAAAGTTGTTTGGCTTTAGCTATTTCTGTTTCGACATTATCTAATCGTGCATCTCTTTTTTCAAGATAATAGCTATAATTTCCTTTGTAACTATAAAGAACCCCTTCATCCAATTCTATGATTATATTGCATATTCTCTCCAGATAATACCTGTCGTGAGTGACCATTAACAAGGTTATGTTTTCTTTTTTAAAAAGGTTTTCAAGCCATTCTATCATCTCTAGATCCAAATGATTAGTGGGCTCATCCATAATAAGTAAATCGGGCTGGGCAAGAAGGACTTTAGCAAGAGCCAGTCTTTTTTTTTGTCCACCACTAAGCGTAGCTACTTTTTGAGATAGGTTTTCTAATTTTAATTTGAATAAAATTTGTTTGTAGAGCGTTTCAAAATCCCAGGCCTGATTTGCTTCCATAGCTTCAAAGGCAGTTTGATAGCCATCGGTATCATCTGGATTTAGCAACGCATTTTCATATTCTGCAATAATTTTTAGGATATGATTATCGGAAGTATTAATTATCTCTTCTACGGTAAGCGAAGGATCTAGAATTGGATTTTGGGCGAGAAAGGATATTTTTAAATTTTTTCGAATTACCACTTTACCGTCATCGGGAGTATCTTCACCAGAAATGATATTTAGAATAGACGTTTTTCCTGTTCCGTTTTTGGCAACAAAACCTATCTTTTGACCGGCATGGATCCCAAATGAAATATTTTTAAACAAAACACGCTCTCCATATGATTTAGAAATATTCTCGACAGATAAGTAGTTCACGTTTCTTTCGTATTTTAATATTTTGTTATGTAAAACTTCGAGTTTTCTTTGTACTCTTTGTGATATAGCTATTACATTGAGATACACAAAGTTTTTATAGAAATGCCCAAAGATAATGGGTTTATGTTTTTTATTGAAATATTTATTAACAGTTTATTATAAATATTTTCTACACATAATAAAATTAGTTTTATTATTACACAGGTTACATTATATTTGCTTACAAACAACCCAATCTAAAATGAAATATACGTACTTGTTATTTTTTCTTTTTATTTCAGTATGTTTTACGTCATGTGTTTCTACCAAGCAACTTACCTATTTGCAGGAACCTGAAAATGCAGTAGATAGTATAATTTCTATCAGGAAGAAACAGGAACCTTATCGCTTGCAAGTAAATGACCTTCTTAGTATTCGTGTAAAAGCATTGGATCAGGAAACAGTAGGTATATTTAATCCAATAAGCGATGCCAGTCCCAATGCAACCGGAGAGGAACGATTATATTATGATGGGTTTGTAGTGGACCCTCATGGAAATATTAGAATTCCGAGCTTTGGTGAATTACAAGTCCTGGGGTATACCGTTGAAGAAGTGAGAATGTTAATTGAAGAACGTTTGCTAAAGGACTTTTTTAAAAAGGAAGCCAATATTTTTGTAACGGTAAAATTGGCAGGAATACGGTATACCATTAATGGAGAGATTTCAAGTCCGGGTTCTCGAATAATCTATAGAGATCAAGTGAGTATCATGGAAGCCATTGCCAACAGTGGTGATATTACCATAGTTGGCGATCGAAAAAATGTTGTGATCATAAGGCAATACCCTTTGGGACAGAAAGTGCATCATATAGATTTAACCAGTATTGATGCCATGAATTCTCCTTACTATTATATTCAGCCTAACGATCTTATTTTAATAAATCCATTACCACAAAAATCGCTGGGAACAGGAACAACTGGTATGCAATCTTTTATAACGATACTTACTATAATTACAGCAACTGCCACAACAATTTTATTATTTGTAAAACTATAATAAATGAGCGAAGAATTTAAGATAGATGAAATCCAATCGACCTTTGATTTTAGGGGTTTTCTCTTTAAACTATTGAATTATTGGCCCTTATTTTTGTTTTCTTTGGCTATTGCCTTTGGTATCGCGTATTATATCAATGTTAGAAAATTACCTGTTTATAAAATGGGTACGATGATCTCTATTAAAGATGATCAAAACCCATTTTTTACTACCACCACTAGTTTAACCTTTAATTGGGGAGGAACCACAGATAAAGTAAACACTTCGATTATAACACTACGCTCACGATCGCACAATGAAAAAGTAGTACAGCGATTACAGTATTATCTCAATTATAAAAAAGATGGCAAATATCAACAGATAGATGCTTATAAAAAGACACCTTTCTTTGTGGAGATAGACACTTCACAATTTCAAATAGTAGGGAAGCAACTCCAGGTGGTATTTAAGGATTCAGTCACATTTATACTAAGCACTAAATTTGAAGATGGTAATGTGTCACTTCAAAATTATAATACAATTGAAAAAGTTTCAAGGTATTTTGAAGCCCGGGAGTTTTCAGAAGAGTATAAGATAGGTGAACGAATTTCCTTACCGTTTTTTAGTGGGACTTTTATACCAAATCCCAAAGTTGGTGTAACTCCCAATGTTACTTATTATCTAAGTTTTTCAAATTTTGATGGAGCTGTAAAAAGATTTTTAAGAATTAATATAAAAGCTGAATCTAAGGGATCTTCGGTATTAAAATTGAGTTTATTTGGCGGGAATAAAGCCAGACTGGTAGATTACCTAAATACATCTGTACAGGTATTAAGTGAAGAGATGCTAAATCGGAAAAATTTATTTGCGACGAAAACAATTAAGTTTATAGACAGTAGTCTTCAGGATAAGACCAGAGAATTGTTGGGAGTAGAAGACGAGCTTAGCGAATTTAAAAATAAAAATGCAATATTCAACCTTGAAACCGAGGCACTACAGATCAATAGTCGGTTAAATACTCTGGATTTACGAAAAGAAAATATAACTTTTGAACTCAATTATTATAATGTCTTAGAAAATTATTTGATAAACAGAAATGACTATCGTGAAGTTCCGGCACCGTCGGTTGCTGGAATCAGCGAAGGAAGCATTATTGCAAGTGTAGGACGAATCATTGTTTTGGCAGAAGAACGTAATAAATTAGAATATACGTTTAAGGATGGGGCTCCTGTTTTTAAGGATATAGATCGTCAGATAGATGCTGTCAAAAATGTCTTGTTAGAAAATATTAATTCCTCAAAGGGACTAAAAAAGCAAGAGTTAGTCTATATAGAACGGGATATTAATAAATATGAAATCGAAATATTTAAACTTCCTAAAGAACAACAAGAACTCCTAAAAATTGAAAGGCGCTTTAATTTAACCGAGAGCACCTATAATTTATTCCTTACAAAACGTAGTGAGGCGGGGTTGGTCAAAGCCGCCAATGTGAGCGATGTATTAATAATTGATCCGGCCAAAGATACCGGAGGTGGAAAAGTAGGGCCTAATACACAACTCAATTATATGATGGCAGCTTTGTTTGGGTTTGTAATTCCATTTTTATTTGTGTTTCTTAAAGTGTTTTTCAAAACTACGATTTCTTCTGTAAAGGATATAGAAAGGCTTTCAAAAATACCGGTACTTGGAGTTATAGGAAGAAGTCCTGTAGAAGGAAATTTGACAGTGCTTAACAAACCAAAATCTTCTGTTTCAGAATCCTTTCGGGGCATTCGTTCCAGTCTTCAGTTTTTCTATAAAAAAAGGGGTATAAAAGGTGCAAAAACAGTTTTGATCACTTCTTCGGTAAGTGGTGAAGGGAAGACCTTTTGTGCTATCAACATCGCCTCTGTATTTGCCCTGAGTAAAATGAGAACGATAGTAGTAGGATTAGACCTTAGAAAACCCAAGATATTTGGAGATTTTGATATTGATAACACCATTGGTGTCGTAAATTATTTGATTCACGAAGTTAGTTTAAACCAGATCATCCAAAAAACAGGGGTAGAATATCTCGATGTAATTACATCGGGACCCATTCCCCCTAATCCTTCAGAATTACTGATGGGAGAGCGAATTATAGAACTCCTCTCCGATCTAAAGAAAGAATACGATTATATTATTTTAGACTCTCCACCCATAGGAATGGTTTCCGATGCTTTAGAATTATCAAAATATGTCGATGCTACAATATATTTAATACGGTATAACTTTACTAAAAGAGGGATGTTTGCTTTTATTAATGATAAATATAAAACCGGGGAGGTTACCAATATTAGTTTTGTTCTTAATTTCTTTCAAGAGGGCAAATCAAAATATGGGTATGGATATGGGTATGGATATGGCTATGGTTACGGTTATGGAATCTATGGACATGGATACTATGAGGATGACAGAAAACCATCTTTATGGAGGAGAATCAAGCGTTTTTTTAAAAAGAAAAAGTGATCTATGTTTTCTGATTTAGCTAAACGATTTTTGTGAATCTATGCTCACACGAAAACAATGCATTATAAAAAGAATTTTTGATTTAACGATTTCGTTAGTGTTATTTCTATTGCTGATAATACCCTTATTATTATTAACAGGTATAGCAACGATGAGTACGAAGCAAAGAGGATTATTTACTCAGCAACGTATTGGAAGGTATGGAAACCGATTTTCAATTTATAAAATACGTTCTTTAAAAGGATCTGAACATTTAGATATACTCGTAATTAAAAAAAGTGAAACAGGATTTGGTCGTTGGATACGCGAGACCAATCTGGACGAATTACCACAACTTATTAATGTGATACTGGGGAATATGAGTTTGGTGGGACCACGCCCGGATGTGCCGGGATACGCAGATTCATTACAAGGGGAGGATAGAATTATTTTATCTGTAAAGCCTGGAATAACAGGACCTGCGACCATTAAATATCGAAATGAAGATAAACTGTTAATGCAGCAAGTCAACCCAAAGAAATATAATGACGAGGTGATATGGCCGGATAAAGTAGCTATTAACAAGAAATATATTAAAAATTGGAGTTTGCAAAAAGATATAGGATATTTGTTTGCTTCGCTGTTTGGGATGAGTAGTGATCCCGATAGTTATCGGAAGTAAATAATGATTGATAAAATTGAACAGGAAAATTTAATAAATAAGTTTGATTGAATGAAAGAAAACCCCACCATAGCGATTTTGGGATTAGGATATGTAGGTTTG
>JADFOK010000064.1 GCA_022562895.1 Bacteroidota bacterium
AGAAAGCAAGGTATTCCTCTATTTGCTCATGTTAGCGATATGGAAGAGGTAAAATTAAGTGTAAATAATGGCGCAAAAAGCTTGATGCATTTCATTGGGGTACATATAGACTGGAAAAAAGATTTAGAAACGATAGATAAAATCATAAAAGATTCAATTTCATGGGTAACAACCGTAATGCTTGGAAAATCATTATTCTACCCTCTGAATAAACAATGGATGAAAAATGAACATTGGTCAGTTTTTGGTAAAGATGAACTTGAAATATTGCATGATTCAGACGGTGAACTAGAAAATGAATCTCGAATGATTTTAAAAAACTTTGTTGGAAATGAAAATATTTCCATGGAGGAGTTGCTCTTACCAGTACTAAAAGATATAAACCAATTGTATGCTTTAGGCGTTAACATAGTGACAGGCACAGATGTTGGAGGCAAATCTTATATTTTACCCGGATTAAGTGTTCATGAAGAAATGCAACTTCTGCAATTAGGTGGAATGAATCCATTAGATATAATTCGATCGACATCCCGAAATGCAGCATTTATGTTAGGGATACTAGATGACTATGGAACGGTTGAATCAGGGAAGTATGCAGATTTAGTGATATTGGAGAATAATCCGTTAGTAGATATATCTAATACATTATCTATTGTTGATGTAATTAAAAACGGAAAAATTCAGGTAAGAATAGAAACGAATGCCAACAAAAGATAAAAATGCATTAAAACGCATTTTATCAAGAGCGTTGGCAGTAATTTTAGGAATTTAAAAGTGAAGAAGAGATGAAACTGTTTTATTTAATTTTATTTTTAATTAGTTGTAGCTTTCTAAACGCTCAAATTGTTTTTATCCCTGATGCTAACTTTAAAGCTGCTCTTATTAATCAAGGTGTAGACACTAATAGTGATGGTGAAATACAGGTGAGTGAAGCAGAAGCCGTAATAAACCTAAATGTTAGTGGCTGGAATATTATGTCTTTAGAAGGGATACAAAGTTTTACTAGTCTTGAAGTTTTAAATTGCTCGAATAATATATTAAGTAATTTAGATTTTAGTCAAAATTTAAACTTAAATGATTTAAGGTGTTATAGCAATCAGTTAAATAGTTTAAATATTAGCCAAAACTCTAACCTAAGTTTTTTATGGTGTAGTAATAATTTATTGAAAAGTTTAGATGTTTCAGAAAATATAGCTCTTGAGACTCTATATTGCCATAATAACCAATTAAGTGTTTTGGATGTAAAAAACAATATAAATCTATTAGATTTAATATGTAGTAATAATCAATTAAGTAGTTTGGATGTATCTTTTAGTACTGATCTTGTTTTTTTAATATGTCAGAGGAATCAATTAAATAATTTAGATGTATCGTTCAATACAAACCTTATATTTTTAGACTGTAATCATAATTTGTTAACAAATTTATTTATTGATAATGGGAACAATCAAAATATGACAGATATGCATTCTAGGGATAATCCAGACCTTAATTGTATTCAAGTAGATGATGAAACTGCTACCTACCCAGTATGTGATGGTTTTCCACTTGAGGGATGGTGTAAAGATGCTTGGTCTTCTTATAGTGAATTATGTAATTTAGGGCTAATAGATTTAGAAAGCACCAACTTGACTCTATATCCCAACCCTGTGAGTGATGTATTAATAATTTCGTCTCCCACTAATGAGATTTTGACCATTCAGATTTATGACATAGGAGGTAAAAAAATAAGTAGTTTTAAAAAGAGTTATCAAAAAGTTAGTGAAATCGATATAACAAATATTAATCAAGGTATTTACTTTTTAAAAATATTTACAATGGGTGGAACATTAACCAAAAAATTTATTAAAAAATAACTCTTATTTATTGCAATTTGACCAAAGGAAAACTACAGCCAACACCGCATAAAAGCAATAACGGCTTTGTTGGTCAATAGAATTGTTTTTCCTACAATTGTTGTAAATTACTAACTGAAAATAAGTAACAAAGCTTACCCTATCTGAATCACACGCAGCTTCACTACTGCCTACAACACGGCAAGCCAACCGTTACTGACTTTTATACAATACCGTTGTGTGCCATTTCTCATTAAGGATTGAGAGGTGGAGATTAATAAATGACATGAGTGGCATTTAAAAAGGTTGAAAGAAGAAGAAATTATTTATTTGTAGAAATAAAACAATGCTAACAATAACATGACATAAGACAGGATACGATTTATTATTAACTTAAAATTAAACATCATGAAAGAACA
>JADFOK010000009.1 GCA_022562895.1 Bacteroidota bacterium
TAGGGTTACTTATTGGAGACAGCAGCGTATCTAATCCCTTTAATGGGTAGGCCATAAATTTGGAGAAAGAAACTTTATTTCGACTGGCATAAATTTTTGGCAGTATTTCTCCAAAAAGTAAAATTAAGAAAGTTACCAATCCGACTTCCAAAATAAAACGTATGCTAATACCGTAAAATTGATTGTTAATTCCTGAAAATAAAAGATCACTTAAGGAGGCAAAAAGTAACACAATAGCAATATTGATGAAATTATTAGCCACTAAAATAGTAGCCAACAATTTTTTTGGTTTTGAAAGTAGTTTTTGAACAATTTCCAGTTTCCTGGTGGGAGAATTATCGATAGACTTAACGTTAAAATCAGTTGCTGTTAATGAAAAAAAAGCTACTTCTGCACCCGAAATTAGTGCAGAACAAATAAGAAGCACAAGTAAAATAACAATACTTATAATATGGGTATTGTTTAAAAGTGAAATAACTAATAAACTGGGGGGTTCTATATCCAAAATATTTCGATTAGTTTAAATTAGAATGGTAAATCATCCTCTTCCTTACTAATAGGTTCTGGTCCATTAGTTTTTTCTTGGGAATGGTTCTTATCTTCATTTATTTCTTGAGGTATAGTATCGGTTTCACTTTTAGACGTTAGAAAAGTAAACTCGGTGCATTGTATTTCTGTATTATATCTATCTTTTCCTTGGTCGTCCTGCCATTTACGTGTTTTTAAACGACCTTCAATATAAACCTTATCTCCTTTTTTTAAATATTTTTCACATATTTCGGCAGCTTTATTTCGCACAACAATATTATGCCATTCCGTATTATTCACCCGTTCTCCTGTGGTACGATTAGTATAAACTTCGTTCGTTGCCAGCGGAAATCTTCCTACGCAACCGCCTCCTTCAAAATAATGCATTTTTACTTCGTCCCCAGTATGCCCTATTAGCATTACCTTGTTTAATGTCCCACTCATATTCTTTAATTTTTATTGTTGCAAATTTATGTTTTGTGTTTTAAATATAGCTATTTTTTTCTGTTTTTATACTAGTGTTTCCGTACTAAAAAAGAGGGAAATAAATTTTTCTATAAGGACAGGCACTGGATAAGTACCTAATTTTTCTATTGGAATAGCCTTTTGTAATATTTCAGAAGATTCTGCAATCCAAAAACGAGTGTGTAAATGTCTATGTGAAAGTTTATGTACCACTGATTTTTCATTATGAAGCACCATTGATTTTATCCTATGTTTTTTTGAAAGCTCTAGATACATCGGTATTTTCTTAATTTGAGAAAGGCTAACTTCCTTTGAAGTCTCAATTAATGGAAATTCATACAATTTTTGCCAGATTCCTTTTTCTGTACGTTGTCGTAAAACTGTTTTATCATCCTCTGAAATGATAACTATATAATTGAAAAAAAAATTAATAATCGAAGTCTTAGGGAGTTTCACAGGTAATTCTGAAACCAGTTGTTTTTGAAAAGCAATACATCTATCATTAAAAATACAAGTATTACAATTTGGGTTTTGTGGAACACAATAACGTGCTCCAAATTCCATGATCGCTTGATTATAAATCCCTGGTTGTTTTGTATCAACAAGTTGTTGTGCTAAATTTTTAAATTCATTAATGCCTCTGCTGCTATTAATAGGAATATCAATCCCAAAGACACGCGCCAATACTCTATAAACATTACCGTCAACCACAGCTCTTGGTTCGTTAAAACATATTGAAGAAATAGCACTGGCAGTATAATCCCCCACCCCTTTAAGCTTTATTAGTTCTTTATAATTATTTGGAAATACTCCATTTAATTGATTGGTTATATACCTTGCTGTTAAGTGTAGATTACGAGCCCGGGAGTAATACCCAAGACCTTGCCATAATTTAAGTACATTTTCTTCAGATGCATTAGCAAGGATTTCAATAGTAGGAAAGGATTTTACAAATTTTAAATAATAAGGTATTCCCTGATTTACTCTTGTTTGTTGAAGTATAATTTCAGAAAGCCAAATAAAATAAGGCTGAGTTGTAGTTCGCCAAGGTAATTCCCGTTTGTTTTGTAAATACCAGTATATGAGTTTTTTATAAAAAAAAGATGGGCTATTAGGCATTTGGCTAAAATAGCCTTTATCTAATTAAATTTTAATGGATTACCATTTGATTTTTTGATTATAAAATCATTATATTTGCCATCTTGTAAAATGGAAATTAATATTTATTAAATTATATACATAATGACGAAAGCAGATATTGTAGCAAAAATTTCAAATAAATTAGGAATGGAAAAAGGTGATGTGCAAGCTACTGTAGAAACCTTTATGACAGAAGTAAAAAACTCTCTTGAAGGTGGTGACAATGTTTATTTAAGAGGTTTTGGAAGTTTTATAGTTAAGAAAAGAGCTGAAAAAACAGGCAGAAACATTTCAAAAAATACAACAATAATAATTCCAGCCCATAACATCCCTGCGTTTAAGCCCGCGAAAATATTTGTTGAAGGTGTAAAAACGAATGTTAAAGTTTAAGAATAACATTTTAAAAGTATTTCCATGCCAAGTGGTAAAAAAAGAAAAAGACATAAAGTAGCGACCCATAAGCGCAAGAAAAGAAGACGCGCAAACCGCCACAAGAAAGCCAATAAAAAGTAGTTTTAAACTACTTTTTTAATTTAAAACAACGTAAAACGTTCTTTGAAAACGAAATTACACTGTTTATGTTAAAACTTTGTGATTTCAACGGGTTTAAACCTATCTACAATAGGTAGGAACCTGTGAAAAATATTGTTTAATCCATCTGTCCGCCTATGGTGGGTAGATAAAAATTAATGACAAGTGAACTACGAATTATTTATTAGATCCAGTTCGCAAGCAGTTGATTTTGCACTTTTAAAAGATGGAAAACTATTAGAATTACATAAAGAGGAAGAGAGCAATAAATTTTCGGTCGGTGATATATTTATCGCCAAAATCCGAAAAATAGTTCCCGGTCTAAACGCTACATTTGTTAATGTAGGATATGAAAAAGATGCTTTTTTGCATTATCATGACCTGGGTCCAAATGTGCCATCTCTTTTAAAATTCGTAAAAAGTGTAAGCACAGGTAAACTTAAAGATTATTCTTTAAAAAATTTCCCCTTTGAAAAAGAGATTGATAAGCATGGAGGTATAATTAATGTGCTAAAATCTAATCAATCTACATTGGTACAGATTGTAAAAGAACCCATATCCACCAAAGGTCCCAGAATTAGTTCCGAGCTTTCAATAGCTGGACGTTACATAGTTTTGGTGCCATTTTCAGATCGTGTTTCTGTTTCACAAAAAATAGATTCAAGAGAAGAAAAGGAAAGGTTAAAACGCTTGGTAACAAGTATAAAACCTAAAGGATTTGGGGCTATAATACGCACTGTAGCCAAGGGCAAAAAAGTAGCTGAACTGGATAGAGATTTACAAAATCTAATCGATCGCTGGATAGCGATGTGTAAAAAGCTGCGAGGAGTACACCTTCCTTCAAAGGTGTTGAGTGAGTTAAATAGAGGAGCATCTATTTTACGTGATATTTTTAATGATTCGTTTACGTCTATTTTAATAGATGATGAAACTCTATACTTACAAATAAAAAATTATGTGCAAGAGATTGCACCTAAAAAGGAGAATATTGTTAAGTTTTACGATTCCACTGTTCCCATTTTTGAAAAATTCGGGATCGAGCGTCAAATTAAAACGTCCTTCGGGAAAACTGTATCGGGTAGTAAAGGTACTTACCTGGTAATTGAGCATACCGAAGCATTACATGTAATTGACGTCAATAGCGGTAAACGAAGTAATAAATCAAAAAATCAAGAGGACACCGCTTTGGAAGTAAACTTAATAGCTGCTAGTGAAGTAGCGCGACAATTACGATTGCGAGACATGGGAGGTATTATTGTAATTGATTTCATTGATATGGCAAGTGCTGCCAACAGAAAAAAACTCTACAACCACCTTCGTGAAGAAATGAAGGATGATAGAGCTAAACACAAAATATTACCCCCAAGTAAATTTGGGCTAATACAAATTACTCGACAACGAGTAAGACCCGAAATAAATATTAAAACTCGTGAAGTAGATCCTAACGGATATGAGCGTGAAATTGAAGCACCAATTGTACTGGTAAACAAAATGACCGAAGAGATTAAACACCTCTTTAAAAAAGACTATAAAAAGATAACATTAAACGCACATCCTTTTATAGCAGCCTTTTTAACAAAAGGATTTCCATCTGTGCGAGCCAAATGGTTTATGGAGCACAAAAAGTGGGTAACTGTTCAACCAAGAGATGCTTACACCTATCTTGAATATCATTTTTTAGATAAAAATGGTAAAGAGATAGAATAACCTTAAAAACCCTCCGATGCTTTAGCTACGGAGGGTTTTTTATTTACTTTAGTAACATAATGAAAAATACCTTTCGAATCTGCTCTGGTTTTTTTATTCATTACGATTAACATTGAGTAAAGCCGAAATTAACATCAATAATTTTGAATTTCCATAAATCATATACCGTTAATGAAGCTACTTCACGGATGGAACGCTATTGTATTTATCAAGAACGCTGCCATAAAGAAGTACGTCAAAAACTGAAGGAAATGGAAATGGTTCCCAGCGATATAGATCAAATTATATCTAATTTAATTCAGGAAGATTTTCTCAATGAAACCAGATTTGCTCAAACATTTGTGAAGGGAAAATTCAATCAAAAAAAATGGGGTATATATCGAATAAAACGAGAATTAAGTTTTCGAAATATATCCGATTATAACATTGAATTGGCATTAAAAGAAGTATCTAAAACCGATTACATTTCAACCTTTCATGATCTTGCAGAAAAACGTTTTGTTCAATTGTCAAATGAAAAAGATCTTCAGAAAAAAAGAAAAAAATTAACAGACTATCTGCTGTATAGAGGATGGGAAAGTAATTTGGTTTACGAAAAAGTGAGAGATTTGATTAAATGATTCCCAGCTTTTTATGTGTGAGAATTATGGCTTTTTCGTTTTTTCTATCAATCCAAGCCTGTCCTTTTAATTTTCGCATTATATTATCGAAATTTCGCATAATAAATATATTATACAAAGCTTTTGATAGATTAAAAGGATTACGTGCAATAGCTCTTAAACTCATAGCAAATCCAGGGGTAATATAGTGCATATAGTGCCAATATCCTTCGGGCATATATAATATGTTGCCATGTTCAAGATTTGTAATCCAGCCTTTTGCTTTTTTTAGAGCAGGCCATTTATTATAATCCGGATTATTGAAATCAATATCCTCTCTTGTTATAAGTGAATGTGGAATTTTATAAAGATACTTTGTTTGCTTCTGATCAAAAAGAATGGCTTTCTTCTTTCCTTCAAAATGAATATGGAATATGTTTGCCAGATCGATATCTATATGCATAAAAGTATGGGAATCTCTTCCTCCAAAAAATAACATTGGAAGATCTTTCATAAGTTTTAATCCAAAATCGGGATATGAAAAATCATTTTTTAGCTGAGGTATTTCTTTTAAGATATTCCAAAGAAAGATTCGATATTTAGTAGGTTCACGCTTCAATAAATCTACGTATTCCTTCATTTTCATTTTTGCATGAGGTTCATTAAATGCATCCTTATAATTTACCGGTCGGTCGTCATAAAGAGGTACCTCTTTATCTCCTGCTATCTCTGCCATATAATCCAAATTCCATTTGGAATACGCTGGCCATTCTTCAATAAAACGTTCTATAACTAATGGTCTTTGAGGTTTAAAGTAGTTTTTTAGGAATTCTTCCTTTGTAATAGTTTCAACTCTGTCTATCTCTTTTAAATCCATAATATTTGCCCAATGCGTAAAACTACAAAAATAAGTAGAAAATACAAATCAATAATATAACGAAAAGGCTAGCATATAAAAACCAGCCCTTTCCCTTTTTCGTGTTAAATTCTTGAAACTAATTAGCCCAGCCATAAGTGTCAAGGAATCTTTTCATTTAAAATTATATTTATGGAGTAGTTGTTACTACAAGTCGATCGGAGTATTCACTAAAGCCATCTGAACCACAATTAGCTCTTACTTGTATCTCATAAGTTGTCGAAGGCATTAATCCAGTTATTATAAAAACATTTTGAGAAGTTTGAATAATCGTACCCGTTCCTGTTGTAAAACCGGATATACCATATTCTATTTCCCAAGCTGTCTCATTATTTTCCGACCAAGTAAATTCAACTGAATTAGAAGTTATTAATCCTAAAATTAAATCAGTAGGTGTATTACAGTTGGGGTTCGCTGTTAATGTAACAAAAGCCAGTGTAATATAATTGCTAAACCCCTCGGAGCCACAATTGGATCTGAGGTATATCTCGTAACTGGTTCCCGGATTTAATTCATCAATTAGAAAATTAGTTTGTGAAGTCTGAATTACGGTACCCGTTCCTAATGCAAAACCTGATATTCCATACTCTATCTCCCAGGCGGTTTCTCCTCCAGTCTCCCAACTAAACAAAATAGAAGTACTTCCTAACAGATCAATAATTATATTATTTGGTTCTGAACAATTACTATTTGAATCGTCATCTTTTTTACACGAAATGATAGCAATAGATAAGAATGATAATAAAAAAATCTTTTTCATAAAAAATAAATTAGTTTGTTGTTAAACGGAAAGTATCCGGAAATATTGAATTCATCTATTTATTCTTGTATCTGATTTCTTGAAAATAAGATAAATTACTAATTATAATTGCTGTTACTTCTTAAACTTTAAAATTGTTCTTACCTTTATTAAATGCGAGTAAAAATATGAATTACTGTTTTATTTATGTAATAAAAGTGATGGAGAATGAGCATATCACCGTTTGCAAGTTACTATAAACAGTATTCCTGGAAAGATTAACTTATTATCGGGGACAAATGAATAAGAATAAAATAATAATTTATAAATGTGCCTCTACTAAAGAAGAATTAGAGCAAATTTTAATTCTTCAGCAAATTAATCTTTCCACTTCAGTTTCTAATGAAGAAAAGATTAATGAGGGATTTGTAACGGTTCGTCATACTATGAAAATACTTAGTAGAATGAATAATTTAATTCCGCATATAATAGCAAAAGAAGAAGAAAAAGTTGTTGGTTACGCATTATGTATGCATCCTGATTTTGCTAAGGATATAGCTGTTTTAAAGCCAATGTTTTCAAAAATTAAATCAATTATAAAAAAGGATAAAAAATATATAGTTATGGGCCAGATTTGCATTGATAAGGTCTATAGGAAGAAGGGTATTTTTAGAATGTTATATATTACGATGAAGAACTCTATTGCTCCAAATTATTCAACTATTATAACCGAAGTAGATGTTACTAACTCTCGATCGTTACAAGCTCATTATGCAATAGGTTTTAAAACCTTAATAACCTATCAAGCCAAGGGCCATCAATGGGAATTAATCTATTGGAAGTGAAAAAACACATTCTTTTAGAAAGTGTTTTCAAGATTTTTATATTTAGTCAACAGAATTAATCTGCTAAAACAATCACTTTATTGTCTTTCAATTCAACGGTACCACTATTAATTTTCAAAGACCATTTTCCATCTTCTTCTTTTGAAAATTTATCTTCATATCCTTCTGCAAAGGTTGGGTTTCCTGTAAATTTAACTTTACCTTCTTTTAGTGTAGATATAATGGAGGCGTGATTATTAAGCATCTGAAATGCTCCGTTCACACCTGGTACTGTAACCGACTCTACTTCACCGGACACTAATGAGGCTTCTGGAGTTACTATTTCTAAATACATAGTTATTTATCTATTTCGCTGTTCAAAAAACACTTTATTATGCTTCCGCAATCATTTTTTCTCCGGCTTCTATCACTCCATCTATAGATCCTTTGAGGTTAAAAGCAGCTTCAGGTATGTGATCTAACTCACCATCCATAATCATATTAAATCCTTTAATTGTATCTTTTATATCAACCAAACATCCGGGAATTCCCGTAAACTGTTCCGCAACATGGAAAGGTTGAGATAAGAATCGTTGCACACGACGTGCTCGATAAACCGCTTGTTTATCCTCCTCAGATAACTCTTCCATACCAAGAATAGCAATTATATCTTGTAATTCTTTATAACGTTGTAGTAATTCTTTTACCCGCTGTGCACAATCGTAATGATCGTTTCCTAATATTTCAGGAGTTAGAATTCGAGAGGTAGAATCTAGAGGGTCTACTGCAGGATAAATTCCTAATTCGGTAATTTTACGAGATAATACAGTTGTTGCATCTAAGTGAGCAAATGTTGTTGCCGGTGCAGGATCTGTTAAATCATCCGCAGGGACATAAACCGCTTGAACAGATGTAATAGATCCTTTTTTGGTAGAAGTAATACGTTCCTGCAATGCCCCCATTTCAGTTGCAAGTGTAGGTTGGTATCCAACAGCTGAAGGCATACGTCCTAAAAGAGCTGACACCTCAGAGCCAGCTTGTGTAAAACGGAAAATATTATCTATAAAGAAAAGTACATCTTTTCCTTGACCATCTCCTGCTCCATCACGGAAATACTCAGCTACAGTTAACCCGGAAAGAGCCACACGAGCACGAGCTCCAGGAGGTTCGTTCATCTGCCCAAATACAAATGTCGCCTTAGATTCTTTCAATGCTTTTTTATCGACTTTAGAGAGATCCCAACTACCTTTTTCCATAGATTTCATAAAGTCATCTCCATATTTTATTATCCCCGACTCAAGCATTTCTCGCAATAGATCGTTTCCTTCTCGGGTACGTTCACCTACACCAGCAAAAACAGACAATCCACCATGTCCTTTTGCTATATTATTGATCAACTCCATCAGTAATACAGTTTTACCCACTCCGGCACCACCAAATAATCCAATCTTTCCTCCTTTTGCATAAGGTTCAATTAAGTCGATTACTTTAATCCCAGTAAATAATACTTCAGTAGATGTTGATAAATCCTCAAATTTAGGAGCTTCACGGTGAATTGGTAAGCCATTTTTACCCGCTTTAGGTAAGTTTCCAATTCCATCAATAGCGTCACCAATTACATTAAAAAGACGCCCATAAATATCTTCTCCAACAGGCATTTGAATTGGAACTCCAGTGGCAACTACTTTTACTCCCCGACTTAATCCGTCTGTAGAGTCCATTGAAATAGTTCTCACTGTATTTTCACCTATATGAGATTGTACTTCAAGAATTAATAATTTCCCATTATTATCTAACTCAAGGGAATCGTAAATCTTTGGAAGTTCTAATCCGTTTGTAAACTCTACGTCAACAACCGGGCCTATTATTTGTGCAACTTTTCCTGTAACTTTTGACATTATTAACTGATTATTTTTAGTACTATTAGGATGTAAAAAATACTCGATTTTAAACGGGGCAAAGATATACTTTAATTAAAAAAAATGAAAACCTTTTTAATTATTTTTTATCTCCTGACAGCAAGTCTTAAAATGACTCAAAAACCAAAAAAAACCGAACCTTAATATTAAAAGGTTCGGTTTAAAATGTTTTGTATAAATTCTTATTATTTACAACGACATAGGGTACAATGTTGTAAAGTCAGCTGCCTTAAATAATACTCCAGCATCTGAAAAATTTGAACCGTATTTTGCATCGATGGCTTTAAGTACCTCATTTGCCACTAAAGCATAACCTCGTTGTGTGGGATGTACTCCATCTAAAGAAAAAGTCCCGCCAAACACTAAACTACTTTCCATAATAAAATCGTCAAATAAAATTCCGATGGCAGCTATTTCTTGCATTAATTCATTGGCATTTAAAAATGCCAATCCTTTTTGGTTAGCTAATTGTTCAATGCTTATATTATATGAATCGGTTGCTGTAATTACTTCAGCAATCTCATTTGAAGAAAGCACCCATTGATCTGTTAATGGAACCGATACTCCATTTACAAGTGTGGGATCATTATTTACCAAGGTACCTATGAAACTCGCAGCTATCAATACTATTAAATCTTCTTCAGTTGATTGTCGAATAGAGGGAAGTCCAAACCCAGATAAATCAGTAAGATATTCATCTTCAAAAACTACTGCGTTCTGTCCTTCCATAAAAGTAATGGTACGTAATATTCTTTCTTCAGTAGTAATTATACCAGCTGCTTCTAGACCCAATAATCCATCATTGTAAGGGACATATCCTTGATTTACAGCAGCAGCAGTAGCTGCATCAAGAGGAACTGGATTATAGCTAATTGTAGTAAAGTAGGGAATCGAAGTAACATATGGAATATTAATAATTACCCCTTTAGATCCATTAGCAGTTAAAGCATTATTTATGGTTGCATAAATACCTGCAAATACTGTAGGATCGGTAATATCATTAGAACCGTAAGTAGTGGGATCTGGATTTCCGGTTTGGTCGATACCTAAACCTCCAGAAGTAGCATAACTCAACACATCATTATTGCCAATCCATAATGTAAAAAATGTTGGATCTTGAGCTAATACATCTTCAAGAATTGAAGCATTGGGGTTCGAAGCCATCCTAACATAATATGGATTTGCAAGTCCTCCAGGAACTCCTGCAATATTACCATAACCATTTGCTAATAAATGAAAACTTTTTGCACCGGGTACACCCATATTATTATAGGGCCCCGGTCTTATATTTGATATTTCAGTAGTTGGCATTTCAGGAAGTAACGCCGGCCCGGCACCGTCAAAAAAGAGCCTTGGATTAAGAATTTGTATTCCTCCCAAAAGTGCTCCTCCAATATTATCGTTCATAAGTAGTTGGCTAAAAACGCCTCCGCCTGCTAGTCCAAATTTTTGAGATAAAAGATTTGGAAAAGAATTTTCTTGACCAATAATGAACAAGGCCCCATCTGTAAAACCTGCGGTAAGTGAATTTCCGACGGAAACAAAGTTTGAAAAATCTGCAGAACCTGCAGAAACAGGAATGTCATCTACAATAATTATATCATTATCATCATTTTCACAAGATGAAATTAATGTTATTGATACCAAGAGTAAACCAAGATAATAGTATTTTTTAGGAATCATCATATATATTTTAGTTAAAAAAAATTTTATATCGTAGTAAATATAGTTTTTTTTAAAATAATAAATTATAAATCATTCATTTAAAAACTTTAATGAAATAAGACCATTGTAAACTTAATTCATTGGTGGGTTGTTTGATATTATTTGTCCTAAATTAATCTAAAGTCTCGCACCATTCTCTAACCTTAATTTTAAATAGAGTGAAAATGGTTTTCATAAGTTCACTTTTATTTGAAATATTACGTCCATCTATTTCAACAATTGGTGTTAGTTCTCCCATCGTGCCGGTGGCAAAAACAGCATCTGCATTGATGAATTGAGATAGTGAAATGTTTTCTTCTTTCAAAACTATCCCTTGTTCTTTACACATATTACCTACAGAATCTCTTGTAATTCCCGGTAAACAAGCATGAGCATGGGGTGTATATACAATATTATTTTTAATCATAAATATATTTGATCCATTTAGCTCTGCTATAAATCCTTGTTCATCTAACATTAATCCGGCATCTTTTCCCGCTACATTAGCTTGAATTTTTGCCAAAATATTATTTAATAGATTGTTGTGATGTATTTTTGAATCTAAAAATTGTGGGGCATTCCTGCGTATACTTGTGCTTATCACTTTAATTCCACTTTTGTTGTCATAAACAAGAGGCTTCCATTCTGCCAAAACAATTAAACATGATCCTTTTTGGTTAAGACGGGGATCCATTCCACTTGTTATTTTTTCTCCTCTGGTAAGTGTTAATCGAATATGCGTGTCATCGTTCATCCCATTGCTTTCTAGCGTTAGCCTTATAGCATTTTTAATTGTTTTTTTTGATGGTATATTAGTAAAAGCTAATGATTTTGCAGATTCATGTAAGCGAGTAAGATGTTTATCAAGGCAAACTATACCTTCCGGATAAACGCGTAATCCTTCCCAAACAGCATCTCCTCCTTGTACTGCACTATCAAACACAGAAATTTTTGCTTTTTCACGAGGATATAGTTTGTCCTTAATAAATACCTGAATTGTATCATTTCTTGAATCGTATTGTTGTAACATTATAAATCGTTTTTTAGGATGTTATTTTTTAATATTTCATAATAGGGTAATGCCTCCTTTAAAAGAGGTTGTAATGATTGGGGAAAATCAACAGATTTTATTTTCTGAATTTCAAATTTTGTAGTGTTATGTACATTAGCATACCAGTGAGTTGCCCATATACCATCTTCAGGTAATCCTCCTTTTTTCCAGTTAAGCATTTTTACAGAAAATGAAATTTTCAACAGCTTACATATTTTCTTCAGATAGTTTTCCGGGTTTTTCATTAGTTCATCGCTATCAATTACGATAGGATTATTGTTGTTGTTTTTCAGAAATAAAAACAGTTGCGTTGCCTTTTTAATTCCAATATCATTAATTGTTGGCTTGGGAATGACTTTAGAAAAAGAAGCTACTAATTTTTTAGGATGCCGAATTAAAATAATATTTTCCCATTCTAATATATAGGAAGGATTTTCAGATATAAAATGATGTGCCATCCCCTTTACAAATACCAGCTTTTGGGTAGCTAGATTTTTAATATTATCTACTATCTTTTTCTCTTCAAGTTCCATTGAATTAAGAATTATTTCTTGGGAAGGATGTACTATATTTAGTGGCAAATTCTTTAAATAAAATCCATAAAAAGGTTCGTCTAATACGATACAATCTTCTCTTTGAGCAAATGAATACATGAGGGCAGTAGAAAGATTACGAGGACCAGAAATAAGGTTGATTACTTTCATGAATATAAATATAGATAAAAAAAATGCTTCGGAAAACCGAAGCATTTTTAACATTTTATAAAATCATTAATTAGTTATTTATTGTCCAGGAGATAAAAAATTGTGACCCTATATCACCTACTCCAACAGAACTTTTATATTCCTTTCCTCCTAAATTAGTTCCGCCCACTTTGAATATAGATTTAATAGAGGGTACTGTATAATTTATTTGAGCATCAACTACCGTTCTTTCTGCTACTAATGCGTTAGCAATACTTGCTTCCCATAGGTATTCGTCACTCCAACGAACATTAACATTAAATCCAAAGTTTTCAAACAATTCCTGATTACCAAAAGAAAATTTAACTTGATTCTCCGGTGTATTAAATCCAGCTCTAAAATCGGGATCTTCTGTTTGATCTAAATCAAATTGTGCAAAGGTGTAATTAATGCCTATTCTATAGTTATTTACAAATTTTGTCGATAACCCTATTGCAGCTCCATACGAATTAACATCTGCCAATGAATTGGTATATAATTGAAAAACCTGTGTGTTCCCATCTATTATGTCTTGTATACCACTGCCATTAGGATCAAAAGCACTACCGGTTATAGGTGTTACAACAAATTTATTACTTATAAACCCATCATAAGTATTGTAATACCCATTTACATCTATGATCACAGGTCCTATTTTCCCACGATATCCAACATCAAATGCAGTAACTTTTTCTTGTTCTACCAATGATGTGACTACAGGAATTAAGAGTGATGGATCTCCACTGGCTGCAAAGGCTTGTACAGAAGCCAAGGTATAAGAATCGAAATAAGCATCTCTCCCGGTTAACGGTGTTCCTGGTAATATTCTATCTAAATTATCTGGCGCAGAACCTACCAAGATTGCTCTACCAACATTAAACCCAATAAATAACGATTGTGTATCCGGGTTTCTAAAGCCTGTTTGGAAAGAAGCTCTAATGCTATGTTGCTTGTTTTCACCAGCAAAATAAAGCAATGATACTCTGGGAGAGTAACTTGCATCAAAAAATTCATTTTTATCATACCGTATAGAAGCCGTAATTTTTAATCTTTCTTCATCTGTAAACTTTTTAATACCCTGTATATAAGCTCCATATTCATCATAATCTATAGAACCGTCATAATCTGTGTAAATAGTACCGCTTGAATTTAAAGAATATTGTCTATATGAACCTCCAAGTTGTAGATCCATTACATCATTCAGCACTCTTTTAAAATTATAATTTCCTTCGCCTACATACACTTTAGAATTATCAAGAAATTTTGATCCTGTCTCTATATCTGGGTCAGAAGTTATCCTATTAAATGCAGCTATAAACTCTGGTGTTCCAGGTTTTAAAGTTATGGCATCATCTGCAAACACTCTTGCACCTGCATGTGCGTCTGCATCTGAGGCACCCCCTAATACTGCTGTAAGGTATGCTCCAGCATATGTTCCAAACCATTCTGTAGCATCAATTTTACTCATATTGATACCTGTAAAACGCATATCATAAGAATTTCCAGCTGTTTCACCTGTAGTATAACCTCTTAAAAAGAAATCGTTATTTCGAATTTCTAATTTATGTTGATACAATAAAAAATTCGTTAATTGATATCTATCAGCTCCTGTATAAACGGTATTCCCAAATCCAAATTTTGAAATCCAAATTATTTCAAGATCATTCCCAAATGGTTTATAGTGTAATGCCATGTTTAGTTTACCGCTTTTAGCTTTGTAATCTGTCAAATCAGCTTCTATATATCCTGTTCTAGCTACATCTACAGCAGGAATTAACGCACTGGCTCCTGCAGGAAATATACCTAATGCTTCCAATTGCAGAGCTACTTCATGAAGGTTTGTATCATTTGCGGATAAAGAAACTTCATCTCCGTAAATATTCAAACCATCATGTGCCGGGCTTGATCTAAATGGTAGAATTCCATCCGGATCTCCAGAAGATCCCAAAACATATTGATTGGTATCTATTGCATGCCAATCTGTTCCATATAAATATGAAAACGAAGCTTTTGCTGCAAATTTATCACTGAAAGCCCGAGCAATGCGAATTCCTATATCGTAAAATTTATTATCTCCGGCTGCTTCTTGTATAGTTAATCCAGTTTTTACATACGTACTTATTCCCTGATAATTAAAAGGACTTTTACTAGTCATAAACAAAATACCGTTAAAGGCGTTTGCTCCATATAAGGCTGAAGATGCACCTGGTAATAATTCTATACTTTTAACATCGAGTTCATTCAATCCAACAAAATTACCCAAAACAAAGTTCAATGCAGGAGAAGAATTGTCCATTCCATCAATTAATTGTACAAATCGGGTATTGGCATAGGTTGCAAATCCACGTGTGTTTACCGAATTAAACGTTAAACTACCTTTGTTTACGTCCACCCCTTTTAGGTTTGCCAAACTAGCGTAAAAGTTGGGTGATGTTGAGTATTTAATATCATTTAAATCGAACCTTTCTATAGTTACGGGAGATTCCCATACACTTTCAGGTGTTCTAGATGCAGAAACAACTATTTCGTCTAATTTATCTCTTTCAATAAGTGTAATTGTAAAAGATTGATTATTAGAAGTTACTTCTTGCCTAACAGATTGATACCCTACATTACTAATTTCAATTGAAAATGGAGGTGCTAGATCTACGGTTAAGGTAAAATTACCTTCAAAATCTGTTACGGTTCCAGTAGAAGTTCCTACAACAATGATGTTTGTGCCTAATAATGGTTCAAGAGATTGATCCACTACATTTCCGTTGATTGTTGTTTGCGAGTATGCAAAAACACAAAAAAACAAACTAAAAACAGTAATTAATGCCTTCATATTAAATATTTGAATTGGTTAAACGCTCCAATATACGGAAATTTGAAACTAATAATTAGTGGGATAGTTAAAATATTATGGAGATAATAAAAAAAGAAAAATTAGTATTTATTCAACTGTAACTGACTTAGCCAAATTTCGAGGTTGATCTACATTCCTATTAAGCAATACTGCAATATGATAGGACAATAATTGTAAAGGAATAGTGGTAACTAAAGGTGTTAATGTTTCAGGAGTTTTTGGTACTTCCATTATATAATCGGCCATTTCTTTAACTATAGTATCCCCCTCTGTTACAACAGCAATGATTATACCCTGTCTTGATTTTATCTCCTGAATATTACTTACTACTTTATCGTAATGGTTACTATTTACAGCAATAACAACTACTGGCATTTGTTCGTCAATAAGAGCAATTGGTCCATGTTTCATTTCAGCAGCAGGATAACCCTCAGCGTGAATGTAGGATATTTCCTTTAGTTTTAGCGCTCCTTCTAGGGCGACAGGAAAGTTGTGTCCTCTACCTAAGTAAAGGAAATTTTTAACATCTTTAAAAATTTCAGCTATTTCTTGAATTTTACCATTGCTTTCTAGCGCTTCTTTTACTTTAGAGGGAATTAATTCCAATTCTCTAAGATGTAACATAAAATCTCTATGAGAAATAGTTCCCTTAATTTTTGCTAGTTTTAAGGCAATCATTGTGAGTACAGTAATCTGAGTTGTAAACGATTTAGTTGAAGCAACTCCAATTTCAGGTCCGGCATGGGTGTAGGTTCCACTATGGGTTTCACGGGAGATACTGGATCCTACTACATTACAAATTCCATATACAAATGCTCCCTTTTCTTTTGCCAATTTAACAGCTGCCAAGGTATCTGCTGTTTCACCACTTTGTGAAATTGCAATTACAACATCTTTTTCAGTGATTATCGGGTTTCGATATCTAAATTCAGAAGCATATTCAACCTCAACAGGAATTCTTGCCCAATCTTCAAAAATGTATTCGGCTACTAATCCGGCATGCCAAGATGTCCCACAAGCTACTATAATGATTCGGTCTGCATTTATGAATTTTTCAATATAATCTTCAAGACCCCCTAATTTGATAATACCTTTATTTACAAGTAACCTTCCCCTATAAGTATCCTTTATTACTGTGGGTTGCTCGAAAATTTCTTTCAACATGAAATGTTCATACCCTCCTTTTTCAATTTGCTCAAGATTTATTTTTAATTCCTCTATATACGGAGCGACAAGACTATCGTCTTTAATTTTACGAACCTCCACGTCACGACCTATGCGTATGATTGCCATTTCTTCATCTTTAAGATAAATAGCATTATTTGTAAATTCTATAAAAGGAGATGCATCACTTGCTACAAAAAACTCATCCTCACCAATTCCAATAGCTAAAGGACTACCTAGTTTAGCTACTACAATTTCATCGGGTTTATTTTTATCAAAGATTGCAATTGCATAGGCGCCAACAACTTGATTCAATGCTATCTGAACAGCTTTTCCAAGTTTAACCTTTTCTTTTTTAATAATGTCTTCTATTAGATTTACTAATACTTCTGTATCTGTTTCTGAATGAAAAGTATATCCTCTTTTTAATAATTCTTCTTTAAGAGATGTATAATTTTCTATAATACCATTATGGATAATGACTAAATTACCACTATTTGACAGGTGTGGATGTGAGTTAATATCATTGGGTACGCCATGAGTTGCCCAACGTGTATGGCCAATACCCAAATTACCTTTAATTGTAATTTCTTTTTTAATTTTTTCTTCTAGATCAGCTACTTTTCCTTTGGTTTTACAAAGTTGAATATTGGAACCGTCATATATTGCAATTCCAGCGCTATCGTATCCTCTATACTCTAACCTTTTTAAACCGTTTAGAATAATTGGGTATGCTTCTTTTTTTCCAATATAGCCTACAATTCCGCACATAGAAGTTTAAGTTATTAATTAGTTTCTGTGTAATATATTTGGAGCTTTATTTTTTTATTTTCATTAACTGAAGCATTTCCATATAGAACTGTCCCTTGTGGAGATACTACACTACTGGATGGTACTTTCTCGATGCCAGGTGATTGAATGTTTTCAATATCCTGAAAACCAAATTGTAATACATTCTGTGACACTATAAGTCCTAGTGGCACATTGGTAGAATCCTTATTAATTAGATTGCTTATATGATTGGTAATTCTAATTTTATAATAATCACCTTTATTGTCACTACCCCTTTCTAATCTTCCTAAATGTACATTTAATGCATTTACTGGCTCCTCACCAGATGTGATATCCATATCATAATCAATTAAAAATGTACTATTTTTTATGTCATATATTATTAAACGTTCAGGCTCCGCCGATCCTCCTGTGACTATATTTTGATTTACATAAAATATTAGGTTTGCCTCATTTATAAGCCAACTTTTATCTCTTAGAATTTCTAATTCATCCGCAACACCATTTTCATCAATATCATCTCCAAAGAGTTGAATAACAGTAACAATACCATCACCTCCTCTAACATATAGAGTCTCTTCACCATTAACCAAATCTGGATTTAATAAATTGTCTAGAATATCTTGAGGTTCTTCATTGTCATATACATTAACATTTATTCCTTCAAAAGTAAGCAAATAACTATCTTCTAAGTGTTCATTGTCTGGATTATCAGGGTCATCATAAGAAAGAGGAAGGGTGTCATATTGATAACTAAGTGCAATATTGGCATTATCAATATCGAATATGAACAAACTCCCATCAGGTCCTACAGATTCTACTTTAAAATAAATTCCTCTAAAGTATTCTTTAAAGTTATTATTACTTAACAATTCTATTGAACCTTCCATATTAATGATTTTTTCTCTGAAAAATTCAATAGGTAAACTAACTCTAAATCCAGGAGCAATCGTCTCTTTCACTTCTACAGTATCAACAATGCTTACTAATACAATCCCTTCATCGCTAGGAGTAAATTCATCGTCTGAATAAAGTAATTCTCCAAGGAAACTTTCAAAAATTACTCCTTGATTTGAATAATACTTTTGGATTTCTTCAAAATTGGTATCCGGATCTAAATCTCTTAAAAAGTAATTAGATTCATAAATAGATATTTTAACGGGGCTATCACCATAAATAGAGTCTAAGGTATATGTGGAATCAACATCGGTAGTGATAAGCTCACTAAAATAAGGTATGTAAAGGAATACACTATCTAGCTTTGCACTGAAACCAAAAGATGGATTACTTTCACTCAATATCACTTGTGAAAGCAGACTTACTGTAGATTTACCATAAACAGGATCGTTGTAAACACCTAATTGATAGACCGGTAAATTATTTGTTTGAACAGGTAGTAATTTTCTACTAAAGGTAATGACGGTATTTCCGTCAACAAATTCTGTATTAATATCATCATTTATAATATCAGATCCAATCGTATTAAAATCTTCCTCACAAGACGATAAAGCAACTATAAAAAATAAAACTGCCGAAAAAAAAGGCAATGTAATTCTTGTTTTCATAAGTAGTTAATATGATATTTTATTGTAAAACTTTAGTTTGGCAAAAGTCTAAATAAGCCTGAGAAAATTCATCTTTTTTAAGATAATTTAACACTGGCTTTTCGATTTTGTTAAGATAATCTACAAGTTCTTCAGGAATTTCCTTAGAACCAATAATTACAGCATCCGAATTTTTTATTGCAACTTTCATCATACTAACATAATTTGGATTCTTTAATTCTAATATAATTTCTTCATCAATACCGTCAAACTTTATTTTCTCTGTTACATTTTTATCTAATGTGCCTTCAAAACCTTCACCGTATAGAGAAATAATTACTTTACTGTTCTCGAACAATGGTTCGTTTGCGTAGTAATTTCTTAGATATAATGGTAAAAAAGATGCCATCCATCCATGAACATGAATAATATCTGGCGACCAATTAAGTTTTTTTACGGTTTCTATAACTCCTTTAGCAAAAAAAATAGCTCGCTCATCATTATCTGGAAAAAAGTTTCCGTCTTCATCAGTATAAGTAGCTTTACGTTTAAAGTAGTCTTCATTGTCTATAAAGTACACTTGCATACGTTCTTTTGGGATAGATGCAACTTTTATTATTAATGGTACATCCATGTCATTGATTACCAAATTCATGCCTGAAAGACGAATTACCTCATGTAATTGATGTCTTCGTTCATTAATGTTACCATACCGAGGCATAAATATTCTAATCTGTCCTTGGTTGGAATTTACCATTCGGGGAGCTTCAAACGACATTGAAGAAATCTCGGTCTCAGGAAGATAGGGTATTACTTCAGAAGACACATACAAGACTCTCTTACCTTTCATAAATATATACTTTTTCTGTTGCTGTTTTAATCACGCAAAATTACGAAAATTTATGTAGATTGACTTTAATATATTAATTTTACTGGCTTTTAAATATTATTTATGATAATTCACAATACAAGTGATTCTATTCAACGTGCCTTATTACCATTTTTTAAAAAAAATAAAAGTATAGGCTTTGTACCTACAATGGGTGCTTTGCATATGGGTCATATTTCTTTAGTAGAAAAAGCAAGTATTGAAAATGATTGTGTAGTAGTAAGTATCTTTGTAAACCCCACACAGTTTAATAATTCCCAAGATTTAGAAAAATACCCGAGATCTTTTAAAGATGATGTAAAAATATTGGAAGATTTAAAAAGTAATATTTTTGTTTTTGCTCCTGAAGTTTCAAATATATATGCTAACAAGATTATTTCTAAAAAATATCGCTTCTCAGGTCTTGAAAATAAAATGGAAGGAAAACACCGAAAAGGACATTTTGAAGGAGTAGGGACTGTTCTTAATATTCTTTTTAGAATTGTTAAACCTAACAAAGCTTATTTTGGAGAAAAAGATTTTCAACAATTACAAGTCGTTAAAAAACTAGTTGAAATAGAAAAACTTCCTGTCACTATATTCGGATGTTCTATTATAAGAGAGGAAAATGGTCTTGCTATGAGTTCACGAAATAAACTTCTCACAAAAATACAGTTTAATGAAGCCTCTCTGATCTACAAAACACTTTCAGAAGTACAGCAAAAATTTAATGTATATAGCATATCCAAATTAAACAATATTGTAAAGGAACGATTTAAGAATAGAAATCTACTTAAACTGGAATATTTTGAAATAGCAAACATAAAAACTCTTAAAACTGTAAAACGAAAACGCAATAACAATACCTATAGAGCCTTTATTGCTGTATTTTTAGGCAAGGTTCGGCTAATAGATAATATAATGTTAAATTAATATCTTTGCTTATATATATCTTTCATCAAACCGATGGTAGAAATTCTGAATTAGTTAATCATAACATATAAAATAATTAACTCAATAGTTTGAATAAATCTCTGACAAAATTTTTAAAAATTGCAGTTCCATTGGGGCTTGGTGTTTTTTTAATTTATTATTCTTATTCAAAATTTACTCCCGAACAATTAGAAGATATTATAATATATTTTAAAAAAGCTGACTATAAAGTAGTTGTCCTATCTGTATTTTTTAGCTTTTTAAGTCACTTATCTCGAGCCTATCGATGGAATTTTATTTTGGAACCCTTGGGATACAAACCAAAATTACTCAACAATTTTATGGCAGTATATGTTGCCTATATTATGAATATTTTTATTCCAAAAAGTGGTGAAATTTCTCGAGCTGTGGTAATAAATAAATACGAAAATGTTCCTTTTGATAAAGCAATTGGCACTATCATTTCTGAAAGAGCAGTTGATGTGTTATTTCTTTTTGGATTTACTGTAATTGCTTTAATGTTAAAATTTGACAGGCTATTTAGCTATTTAACAGATTTGATTCAACCCTCAAAATTATATATTATTTTTGGAAGCTTTTGTATTTTTGTTTTGCTTTTCTTTTTATTTCTGAAATTTTCAAAATCCAATTTAAAACAAAAACTTAAACAATTTTATTTGGGATTAAAAGAGGGAATTCTAAGCATCTTTAAAATGAAAAAAAAAGGTGCTTTTCTATTACATACCTGTATAATATGGGGTTTATATTTACTTTCTTTTTACACGGCATTATTCGCCTTAGAAGAAACTTCAACAATCACTTTTGGTATTATTTTAATAACCTTTGTAGTGGGTAGTTTTTCAATTGCATTTACAAACAGTGGTTTCGGTTCATATCCTTTTTTTGTTGCAGGTATTCTTGCAGTATTCGGCATTCCTGAAACTGTAGGTACAGCTTTTGGATGGATTGTTTGGACTTCAAATATTGCTTCCATCATGTTTTTTGGTGGATTCTCTTTTATTTTCCTTCCTTTTTATAATAGTATGAGAAAGTAATCTAATAAAATACATTCTGATAAAATAATTCAAATTCAAAATTGTTATCTTTCAACACCAATAATTTAACAAATGAAAAAAATCATTTTAATTACTCTCTGCCTTTTAACAAGTTTGTTTGCTTCAGCACAAATAATTTATGAAGAATTTAATTCATATAAATTAGATGAAACACGTAGGTTGAAAATTCAACTACCCCGAAATTATGAAGCCAATGTGGAAAAAGTATATCCAATAATTATTGTATTAGATGCAGATTATCTTTTTGAACCAGTAGCCGGGAATGTAGATTATTTTAGCTACTGGGGAGATATGCCCGAATCTATCGTTGTGGGAATTATGCAAGGAGATAAACGATATGATGATTGTGACTATGACGATACAAATTTTTTACCATCAGATAAAAGTGCTGATTTTTTTGAATTTATTGGCTTAGAACTCATTCCGTATATAGATAATACCTACCGTACTGCCAAGTTTATTATTGCTGTGGGTCATGATTTTACAGCAAATTTTATTAATTATTACCTTTTTAAAGATCCCCCATTATTTAATGGATATATAAACCTTAGTCCTGATCTTGCCCCCTTGATGGATGAACGTATACCCGAAAGAATACCTAATATTAAATCAAAAATATTTTATTATTTGGCTACCGGAACAGATGATGTTAAAGACTTAATGGAAAATACCGAAAGTCTTCATAATTCTTTAAAAGGATTAAAAAGCAATAACTTTGAATATTATTATGATAATTTTGAAGGTGCTACTCATTATTCATTGGTAGGACGGGGTATTCCTAGTGCATTAGAAAAAATATTTTCGGTGTATAGACCTATCAGTAAAAAAGAGTTTACAGATGTTTTAATGAAATTAAATACTCCTGTCCACCTATATTTACTCGAAAAATACAAAACCATTGAAGATCTCTTTGGGATTACAAACCTCATTAGTGAAAATGATTTTATCGCTACAGCTACAGCTGCTGAAAAGAAAAAGCAATGGGATTCCTTACGTGAAATTGCTACTTTAGCAAAAAGACAATACCCCGATACCGTTTTAGGGGATTATTATTTAGGGCGTTATTACGAAGAAACAGGAAAACCAAAAAAGGCAATGCGTACTTTTCAAGCAGCTTATGCAAAAGAAGAAGTAGATTTTATTACTGTAGATATACTTCTTGACAGAGCCGATAAAATAAAAGAAGATTTTGGCTATTAGTTTATTTAGCTGAATAAAAAAGTAATGACAAAAGTAAAAACCACTTTTTTTTGTCAGAATTGCGGAACCCAATTTTCTAAATGGCAGGGACAATGTAACTCGTGTGAAGAATGGAATACCATTGCTGAAGAAGTTATACAAAAAACTGAAAAAGTAGCTTGGAAATCTTCAGAGACCCTTGATAAACGTGTAGCCAAACCTCAAAAAATAGTAGATATTTCTACTTCTGCTGATGCTCGTATTAATACTCAAAATATAGAATTAAACCGTGTACTTGGAGGTGGGCTCGTACCTGGATCACTAACCTTACTGGGTGGTGAACCCGGAATAGGAAAAAGTACCCTGATGCTTCAAGTGGCTTTGCAAATGCCTTATAAAACATTGTATGTTTCGGGTGAAGAAAGTCCTCAACAAATTAAAATGCGTGCCGAACGCATTTATCCAAATTCTTCCAATTGTTTTATATTAACTGAAACCAAAACCCAAAATATCTTTCGTCAAATAGAAGCTATACATCCCAATATTGTGGTGATCGATTCAGTCCAAACACTCCATACAGATAATTTAGATAGTAGTCCGGGAAGTATTTCGCAAATTCGAGAATGTGCCTCAGAATTTATTAAGTTCGCTAAAGAAACAGGTACTCCTGTTGTGTTGATTGGGCATATTACCAAAGATGGAAATATTGCCGGTCCAAAAATATTGGAACATATGGTAGATACCGTCTTACAGTTTGAAGGTGACCCAAATCATGTGTATAGAATTCTTCGCGCTCAAAAAAATCGTTTTGGTTCTACCAACGAATTGGGGATTTACGAAATGCAAAGCAATGGACTTAGAGAAGTTGATAATCCTTCAGAAATATTGATCTCCAAAAACGAAGAAGATCTAAGTGGAACAGCAATTTCAGCAACCATTGAGGGTTTACGTCCATTGATGATTGAAATTCAAGCCCTGGTAAGTACTGCAGTATATGGAACTCCCCAACGCAGTACCACTGGATTTAATGCAAAACGACTTAATATGTTGCTGGCTGTTCTGGAAAAACGTGCCGGATTTAAACTTGGTGTAAAAGATGTTTTTTTAAATATTACAGGTGGAATAACCGTTGACGATCCAGCAATCGACTTAGCTGTTATAGCAGCGGTGCTTTCTTCAAATATCGATATTGCTATCGATAAATCTATTTGTTTTGCTGCCGAGATTGGCCTTGCAGGAGAAGTACGACCCGTAACTCGAATCGATCAAAGAATTAAAGAAGCCGAAAAATTGGGTTTTACTTCTATTGTTGTCTCAAAATATTGTAATCTTCCAAAAAGTAAAAATCCCATCAACATTATTAAAATCACTAAGGTAAATGATGTGGTAAATTATTTATTTGATTAAGGTGCCGGATTTGGGATTTGCTCGTGAACCAAGTTTATCTCTGAAAGTATTTCATCGGAAAGATTTATATGAATGCTATCTATATTTTCTGAAAGTTGTTCCATAGTTGTTGCCCCTAAAATAGTTGAAGTAACAAACGATTGCTGACGAATAAAGGCCAGGGACATATGTGTAAGACTTATCCCATGCTTCTTTGCAATCTCATTGTAATTTTGAGTCGCTTTAAAAGAATTATCACTATGGTACCTTGAATATTGCGGGAATAATGTTACTCTGGCTTTTTCTGGTGTAGCGCCATCCAAATACTTCCCGGTTAGCTGACCAAATCCAAGAGGTGAATAGGTCATATATCCAATATTCTCCCGATGTAAAATTTCAGTAAGTCCTACCTCGTCTTTCCTGTTTAAAAGATTATAGGGGTTTTGAACTGTTGTGATCTTTGTTTTTCCCTTACGGGCTTCTTCAACAAATCGCATCACACCAAAAGGAGTATCGTTAGAAAGGCCTATATTTCTTATTTTCCCTTGTTTTATATAACCTTCTAAACGTTCTAATATTTCAGAAATATTATCTTTCCATTGCTCGTCCTCCTTATGTGAATAATTACGCTTTCCGAAAATATTGACATTGCGTTCCGGCCAATGTAATAGATATAAATCGAGGTAATCGGTTTGAAGACGTTTTAAACTTTTATGAAGTGCATCATCCAGAGCTTCTTTGCTAAAGTTTAGGGTTTTTCTAATGTGTTCGAAAAAAGGATTCGGGCCTGTAATCTTGGTAGTTAAAATTACTTTGTCTCTAATCTTATTTTTAGAAATCCAATTCCCAATAATAGTTTCAGTACTGCCTTGTGTTTCAGGTTTTCCTGGAACTGAGTACATTTCGGCTGTATCGATAAAATTAATTCCTTGCTCAAAAGCGTAATCTAATTGGGCGTGACCCTCGGCTTGGGTGTTTTGTTCTCCCCAGGTCATAGAACCCAGACAAAGTTTACTAACTTTAATAGATGTGTTTGGAAGTTTGGTGTATTGCATCATTATTCTTGTAATCAAATACTTTTTTTACACCCTCCTTTTCAAGGAGGGTCGCCATAGGCGGGGTGGTTATTAATTCATATTATTTAAATTCTTTTCTAATAGCATCTAAAACCATATCTAAGTTTTCGAAAACTACTTTATTTTCAAATCTTACCAACTTAAATCCTTTTGATTTTAAAAATACAGATCTTTTAAAATCGTAATCTTGATTTACAGTATTCATATGAACCTCTCCATCTAATTCAACAATTAAATTCTCTGACGGGCAATAAAAATCTACAATATAATTTCCAATACTATGTTGTCTTCTGAATTTCCTTTCATTAAGTTGTTTTCTTTTTAAAGCTTTCCATAAATAGGATTCAGCTTTGGTCATATTATTCCTAAGTTCTTTACGATAACCCTTTAGATGTTTTTTATTAAAAAGTTCACTATTCATATAAATTTATTTGTAACCCCTCAGCCTATCGGCAGCTCCCCTTAATAAGTGGAGCACCTAATTAAAAATAATTTAAATCTAATTCAACATTAAAATTCTAATTCCACCATATGTGGACAATGATCACTATGATGTGCATTGGGTAAAATTACAGCTCGCTTAATGTTTTCTTGTAATGGTTTTGCCACCATATTATAATCTATCCGCCATCCTTTATTATTAGCTCTGGAATTTGCACGGTAACTCCACCAGGTATAATTATGAGGTTCTTTGTTTAAATACCGGAATGAATCTATAAACCCACTATCTATAAAATTACCTATCCATTCTCGTTCTACAGGAAGAAATCCCGAAGTATTTTTATTTTGAACAGGATTGTGAATATCGATTTCCTTATGACAAATATTATAATCGCCACAAATTACCATATTAGGAAAATTTTTTTTAAGGGTATTCACGTATTCTAGAAAGTCTGCCATATAGGTTAACTTATGTTCTAAACGAGCATCATTAGTTCCGCTTGGTAAGTATAAACTCATTACTGAAAAATCACCAAAATCAACCCTAAGATTTCTGCCTTCAAAATCCATATAATCGATTCCTGTTCCATATTCTATATGATTTGGTTCTTTTTTTAAAAGGATCGCTACGCCGCTATATCCCTTTTTGTTTGCACTATACCAATAATGATATGGATAGCCCGCTGCTTCAATTTCAGCAATATCCACCTGATCTTTCATCGCTTTGATTTCCTGCAGACAAATAATATCTGGTTTTGTTTGTTGCAACCAATCTGTAAAACCTTTTCGCATTGCTGCGCGTATACCATTTACATTGTATGAAATAATTTTCATGTTAGTAGATTTAAAGAATAACCACTAATTTAAATAACATTGTATTTTTACAAGGTATATTTTGGTAATTATTTTCAAAAAAATTTCATAAAATAATTTATCTCTTGTTTAGTTGTATAGTTAATGAAATTATATCTGTTTCTTTTTATGGTGTTTGTAGTAGGTGTTATCTTTGCTCAAGATAGTCCTTCTAATTATCGAAGCAAAAAAATAGCTGTTTCAGATACTATTGTTTTGGATAGTGTACCTATTAATCCGAAAGGTTTTCAAATTCTCGACAAAAAAGGAATTCCATTAGATACACTTAACTATATTGTAAATTTCCAAAAAGGGTTTATTGTTTTTTCAGATAAAATAATAAACAAGACAGATTCTGTTACCGTAAACTATCTTCGTTATCCTAAATTTTTAACACGTGATTATTTTCTTCTCGACCCAAAGATAATCGTAGAGAATACCGGCGATATAGATAAACTATATACCTTACAAGAATCAACAAATAAAAATGAATTTACACCCTTTGAAGGATTAAATACTCTGGGAAGTATCTCCAGAGGTATAACTATTGGCAATAATCAAAACGCAGTAGTAAATTCTGAACTTGATTTGCAAATAACAGGTAAATTAAGCGAAAAGGTTTCTATACGGGCGTCGATCCAGGATGCTAATATTCCAACTCAAGAAGCAGGATATTCGCAAAGTTTAGATGAATTCGATCAGATTTTTATAGAACTCTATAGTGACAATTGGAACATCCGTGCCGGTGATGTAGAACTACAAAACCAAAAAAGCTTTTTTGGGAATTTCACTAAAAAAGTGCAGGGAATATCTTTAAGGGGTACGCTAAATCAAGGAAATGGGGCTAAAACGACAGCTTTTGCATCTGGAGCCTTAGTACGAGGCGTATTTTCCAGAAGTGAATTTTTAGGACAGGAAGGAAATCAAGGACCTTATAAACTGGTAGGACCTAACGGGGAATTATTCATATTAATAGTTTCAGGTAGTGAAAGGGTATATATAAACGGTTTACTATTGGCAAGAGGTGAAAACAATGATTATGTAATTGACTATAACGCCGGGGAGATTAAATTTAATCCAACCTACCCTATAACAGCAAACATGCGTATTACCGTAGAATATCAGTTTACAGATAGAAATTATACTCGTTTTATAGGAAATGGTGGAGGAAACTATACCAGTGATAAACTAGATATTGGGGTTTATATTTATTCTGAAAGCGATGCTAAAAATCAACCTCTTCAGCAAAACCTTTCCGAAGAACAAGTTGCTATTTTAAAAGCTGCAGGTGATGATATAACTCTTATGACGGCTCCTTCAGCTGTTCCAGATACTTTTTCTGAAAACAAAATATTATACAAAAAAGAAATATTGAATGGTATAGATATTTTTGTTTTTTCAAACAATCCCGAAGATGAGTTGTTTAATGTACGATTTACATTGCTTGGAAGTGGAATGGGAAATTATATTATAAGCGATGACAATGCGATAAATAGAATTTTTGTATTTGTCTCACCTGTTAATGGGGTGCTCCAAGGTGATTATGAGCCAATTATCCAGTTAAAAGCTCCTGTAAAAATACAAGTTGGGGGTGTAAATGGAAGCTATCACCCTAGTGAAAAAACTAATATATCCTTTGAGCTCGCAGGCAGTAATAATGATCTCAATTTGTTTTCGGATATTGATAATGGTGATAATGATGGGTTTGCAGGTAGATTCCTGGCCCGACAAACATTGTTTAAACCTTCCGATAGTTTAAAATTAGATGCTTTTGCATCTATAGACTATATAAATAAAGATTTTAGAACTATCGAGCGTTTATATTCTGTAGAATTCAATAGAGATTGGAATCTTGATCCTGAAACCTCGGAAATGGGAAATCAGCGATTTTTAATTACCGGACTTGAATTTTCAAGTCAGAAAATAGGTAGTGTACAATATGAGTATCAGAATTTGGATATTTCTGAAAACTTTAAAGGTACGCGTCATGTGTTAGGTTCAAATCTATATTTTGGTAATTTCAAAATATATAATTACGGAAGTTATTTAGAAAGTAATGAAGATGTATCAGATTCAAAATTTTTCAGAGCTTATAATACAGTCACTTATTCTTTTAATAAAGCCTGGATTGGCGGAAAGCTTAATCTTGAAAATAATCAAGTCCGTGTGGTTGCCAATGACAGCTTAACTCCAATGAGTCAAAAATATAATTCCTATGAAATATATACCGGAGTGGGAGATAGCAGTAAAGTGTTTGTAGAAGTCGGGTATCAATTTCGGATAAATGATAGTATTAGAAATTCTGTTCTTAAAAAAGTATCCACTTCAAATACCTATTTTTTAAAGTCTCGTATTATTAAATCTGCAAATGCACAACTTTCTCTTTATGCAAATTATAGGAAATTAAATGATGAAATTAATAGTGACAACGATGAGCAGTTCCTTAATTCACGCCTTTTATATACACAATCACTTTTAAAAGGTGGCATTCAAATAAATTCTGTGCTTGAATCCAATAACGGAGTAATACCACAACAAGAGTTTACTTACGTAAAGGTCGAACCCGGTGAAGGCATATATGTGTGGAATGACTACAACAATAATGGAATACAGGAATTGGAAGAGTTTGATGTAGCTCAGTATCCAGATGAGGCCGAGTATGTTAGAATATTATTACCGAATCAAGTTTTTATAAAAATACGGGAGAATGTATTTAGCCAGATATTAACCCTTAACCCTAAGCAATGGGAGACAAAGGAGGGCTTTAGAAGGTTTTTATCACATTTTTATAACCAATCCTCTTATATACTAGACAGAAAAGTAAGGCGTCAAAACGATGTTTTTAATATCAACCCATTTAAAGATGGAGGAGACGATGAATTAGGATTGGTTAAAAATTTTAGAAATGCATTTTATTTTAATAGAGGAAAGCAACATTTCACAACAAACTACACTTATTTATCTTCCTCAAGCAGAAATTTTTTATCGGTGGGGTTAACAGAGAATAATTTAGAAAGCCACCAACTTAATTTTAATCATAAGGTATGGGAAAGTTGGTTATTAAATTTAAAAGCATCTTTGGGTAGTAACGAAAGTATTTCAGAAAATTACGCAAGCCGCAACTTCAAATTGGATTCCTACGACATCAACCCTAAAATTTCTTATTTATTAAACGCACAAACCCGCTTTGATATCTTCTATAAATTTTTGAACGAGGAAAATCTATTAGGAGAAAAAGAACGCTTAGAACAACAGAAATTAGGATTTTCATTCGCCTACTCACAAGCCCAAAAAATATCGATACAAGGAGAATTCAATTATATTGAAAATGTTTTTTCCGGTAGTGCATTTTCACCTGTAGCATATCAAATGCTTGAAGGATTACAGCCGGGTACAAACTTTACATGGCAGTTGTTATTTCAAAAAAAGATAACAAAATACCTGGATGCTAACTTTTCATATTTTGGCAGAAAGAGTGAAAGCACATCTACAGTTCATACGGGAACTATCCAGCTTAGAGCATATTTTTAAATAAAAAAAGAGCGGACTTTATCCGCTCTTTTTTAAGATTAAAAGTTACACTATTATCTTACAATAATTTTAGCTGATTTAAAAGTATTAGAAGCCTGACTTCCAATTCTTATAAAGTAAATTCCAGGAGAAGCATAAGACATATCTAACTGGTAGTTAAATGCATTTCCTTCTTTAACAATGTTGTTGAACGCTAAAGTTTGCCCTAAAATATTATAAATAGCAATAGAAGCTGTTCCGTCAAAGTCTGTGATCAAGGAAATATCGAATTGATTATTTGCTTTACTAAGAACAATTAGGTCTGCTTCTACTATGGTTTGATCTTCAATACCTAAAGTACCTATATCCGCAGTATAATCCTCTGTTTCCCCAAATGTAGTTGTTTCACAGGCATCATCTGGTACAGGTGCTTGCCAGTTGGACTTAAAACGCATTCTGTGAGGACCTAGGGATGCACCTACAGGAATTGTTAAATCGACCGTTACTGTATAAGAGCCTGCGCCTTGTCCAGGAGCAATTATAAAATTCGGTACCACGACTTCGTCATTTGCAAAAGTTCCGTTATCGTTGAAATCTATCCATACTTTTACATGTTGATCCCCATATCCGGTAGTAAGTGTAACATCATAGGTAGTTCCATTATTTAAATTCGCAACGAGATTTGTGAAATCTGCGTATCCTTCACAACCCGATGGGTTGTTGATCTCCTGAATAGAAACTAACTGGAATCCATCTCCAAAGGAACAATCCATACTAGGTGTGCAGTAAAGAATACCATTGGTCACATCTTTAGTTGCTGTATCATTACCAGGATTGGTATCGCCTGCAAGTAAGGTAGACGATGTAATAGTATATGTTCCCGGTGCAGATAGATCAGCTTGTGTAGCAAAAGTAAAAGGTACAATTGTTTCAGCGGGAATAGTCCCAACATACATTTCAACTACCGGAGTACCTCCATCTATATCATAATTTACATTGGGGTTCGTAATGTCATTGATCCCATAATTTCTAATATTGATAGTAACATCTTCATTAGCAGTTAGCGGGCCATCAACTGGAGTAACAATACTAGTCACCCCAATGTCATTTGTAGTTGTATTTGGAGCTAATAAAAACGAGCCAACTACACCTGTTCTTCCCGAACTCATATATTCATTAATAAACCAGAATGTTGCACCGTCAGATGGGTCAACATCTATCTTGCTATAATCCCCATACCTGAAATTAGGAATATTTGCGTTTCCATCAGCAATTACTTCTTCAATAGCGGTCATAGTGCCTAATGGATCACCATCAAATCTACCTGTATAGTAAGAACTTACTCTAAAGTCTGTTGGATTAGGTGTTGTGGGTCCTGCCATTGAAGTATATCCCATTCCAATATTTCCAGCAGCATCCATTGCCAAATCGGCCATCCAGGCATGCCTTCCATCGGGTGCTGTATAAGTCCCTTCCTGATATAAGGTCCATGGCATATTATCTGCTGTTTGACGGAATTCGTACCAACGTACTCCGGCAAGTTCTCCAGCTCCAGCATCTGTATCTATCACAAAATTAAAGATTGCAGAATTATGGGTACCCATCCTTCTAAAATGAGCTTGCTGCATAATGGTAGCTTGTAATGCATCTATATCGTCACCTCCACCAGGTTGAGCTAAATTAGAAAAAGAAGTTCCATCAAATATACTTATAAAAGATGTCGTAGCAATTTCTGTAGCTGCAGAAATAGTAGAATTCCCGGGAGTTACCCAATCTACATCAATTGTCCAAAGTTTTATATGGTCTGTTGCAACACCTGGATAAGCATCATCTTGTAAAAACACTACTGTTGCACCACCTGCAGCAGGTAAATTATCATCGGTTACGTGAAAAGCTTGCGGGCTGTAAAAACCAAAAGTCGAAATTCCCGGAAGATTAAATCCTTGAATTCCTGCCCCAGGATTTCCAGCTAACATTGCAGTTCTTTCCATGGCCCATACTTTATTAACTGATCCTGTATTATCTGTTAAATAATATCCATCACTCCAAACAGATAGTTTTTGATAATCATTAATACTTACAATATTATAGATATACCAACCATCGTTTATTGGATCCGGACCATCAGATACTGCTATCTGTGCACCACCGCCTAAGAAGGTAACCACCCACCTATCTGCTGCATTATCATACGATACTGTAAGATCACAACACCCTCCCGAAGGAAAAATTGCTGGGTTCGGTGATGTTTGGCCTAACAATTGATTCCCTGCTTTATCATAAATGGTAAAACCGGTATTAAATGTAACAAACACGTGATTAGGGCCAATAGCCATATCAGGATCCGTGGGTGATGATCCAGAAGAATACGCATCAAAAACAAGAATAGGAGGTGTTACGCGTATTGTTTGCGTTGAGGGATCAGGATTACTTGCTAAATAATCGTCCCAGGTTTGCGGGTCTTTACCAATAATAACTTTGTTTCTAATAGATCGTCTGTCTTGCGCTTCCCTTATCGAAATATCTGCAGGGAGTATTTCATTAATTCTAGATGCAATCGATGTAACATGGACCATAGAGGTCACGGTTCCAATATAATTAGCACCCTGTTCTACATTTGGCACAATATCTTCTTGTGCGTTTACAGAAAATGAAAATATTGCTATTACTAGCAATAAAAAATAATTTTTTAGTTTCATTAGGATAGGTTTTTAAGTTAACAATTTTTTAAGTGTTTTAAAAATACAATCAATTCTTCAAAAAACAATGGTTTTTTAGATAAAGTGTAAGGGAATGACTAATTAACGGCACATTATTTGTAATTTAACCTTTCAAATTAAATAATTCTAAATGTATTTGACACTTTTAAAAACATCGATAACAATTTTTTCTGTATTTATATTTTCTTGTTGTACCTCTACAAAGAATACCTCTACCGATACAATTAACTCTAACGATTCTAAAATGGAAGTTGCAAAAATGATGGAAAAGGGATTTAAAAAAGGAGTTATTGTAGCTTCAGACAAAGAAGGGGATTGTCCCTATACCATTCAACTAGAGGATGATAATTATAAGTATTTTCTAGATCCTATCAACATTACCGAAGACTTCAAAAAAGACGGAGAAAAGATCTGGGTAAAATTTGCCGGATTAAGAATGATGAATCGCTGCGAGAAGGCCAATCCGGTCTCCATTATAGAAATACATGTTCGGGAGGAATAAAATATTCCTACTCCAACCAGGCTCTATAAGAAATACTATTCTTTATTTTTTCTGAAATTTCGGAGATAGCAATCCTTTCTTGCTTCATGGTATCACGATATCGAATGGTAACCGACTGGTCCTCCTTAGTTTGATGGTCTATGGTAATACAAAAAGGAGTCCCCACTGCATCTTGACGGCGGTACCTTCTTCCGATGGCATCTTTATCGTCATATTTAATATTATAATCCCATTGCAAATCGGTGACAATTTCTTGAGCTATTTCCGGTAATCCATCTTTTTTTACCAAAGGTAATATTGCAGCTTTAGTGGGTGCCAGAATTGCTGGAAGTCTTAACACTACACGACTGCTTCCGTCCTTTAGAATTTCATTTTTTAATGAATTACAAAAAATTGCTAAAAACATTCTGTCCAAACCAATAGAGGTTTCCACTACGTAGGGCACATAGCTTTTGTTGAGTTCGGGATCAAAAAATTGCAACTTTTTCCCTGAATATTTTTCGTGTGCTTTTAAATCGAAATCCGTTCGGGAATGGATCCCTTCCAATTCCTTAAAGCCAAATGGGTAATTAAATTCTATATCGGTTGCAGCATTGGCATAGTGTGCTAAATTTTCATGTTCGTGGAAACGAAAGTTTTCTTTTCCTAATTCTAATGATAGATGCCACTTAAGACGTGTCTCTTTCCAGTATTCATACCATTTCATTTCCTCACCCGGACGTACAAAGAATTGCATCTCCATTTGTTCGAACTCCCGCATTCTAAAAATAAATTGGCGTGCCACAATCTCGTTTCTAAATGCTTTTCCAGATTGGGCAATCCCAAATGGAATTTTCATCCTTCCTGTCTTCTGAATGTTTGAAAAATTTACAAATATTCCCTGAGCTGTTTCCGGACGTAAGTATAAATCTGTTGTACTTTCGGCTGTGGCACCTAACTTGGTTCCAAACATTAAGTTGAATTGTCGAACCTCAGACCAATTTTTAGAACCTGTTTCAGGGTCTGCAATTTCAAGTTCTTCAATAAGTGTTTTCAAATCGGCTAAATCTTCCGCTTCCAAAGATCTTGCCAAACGTTTTAATATTTCTTTTTGTTGGCTTTTATATTTTAAAACCCTTGTGTTGGTTGAAACAAATTTTTCTTCATCAAAATCATCACCAAATCTTTTTTGGGCTTTATCAATTTCTTTCTGAGTTTTTTTGTTCAGCTTTTCGCAATATTCTTCAATAAGAACATCGGCGCGATATCTTTTCTTAGAATCTTTATTGTCTATCAAGGGATCGTTGAAAGCATCTACGTGTCCCGAGGCCTTCCATGTAGTAGGATGCATTAATATAGCAGCATCAATTCCTACAATGTTTTGATTCATATACACCATACTACGCCACCAATACTCTCTAATATTGTTCTTGAGTTCTACACCATTTTGTGCATAATCGTATACAGCATTAAGTCCTTCGTATATTTCACTTGACGAGAAGATGAAACCATACTCTTTTGCGTGTGATATTACTTTTTTAAATTTATCTTCATTTGCCATAGCACAAAAATAAAAAAACCGTTACGATTACATCATAACGGTTCCAATTATTTATACGGTTTTCATTATTTCAACACCAAGGATGAAGTAGCAACTTGTGTTGAACCATCAAATACATTGACAATATATCTCCCTTTCACTAAATCTTTTTCATTGGCATCTACTAAAATACAGACATCCAGTTCTTCATTTTCATAAAAAACGTTGATTGTAGCACTATAATTGAGGGTTCCGCTATCAAATTCAATGACAGACTTTTCCCCCAACAAATTATTTTTAGGATTTATAACCTGTATATATAGCAATCTATCTCCTTTTTTTGCGATAGGGTTTGGAGTTAGTGTAAAACACGCTCTTACTTTATCGGCTCTACTTGAACGTTTTGTATCTACTATTTTACCGCTTTTTCTAACAATTACAGCAGTACCTCTTAGATCGACAACATTTACAACAGATCCTGCTTTGATTGTTTCTGCCATGGCTAAATTTTCTTCGGTTACAGAATCAACTACCCTAATGGTTTTACCTAAAACTATATTGGTACTATCACGCTCAAATTTTAATAACATATTCGCAGCAATCAAACTATCTGCTTTTTTAAATAAAAGTATACGCTCTTTTTTAAGCCTGCCTATTTCAATTTTATATCGTCTAATCAACGTTAAATTGGCCTTTGTATCTTTAACAGAATCTAATAATATTTCTATTCGATCGCGAGCTTCTATCAGATCATTGTCTTTAATTTCGTTATCTTGAATAATCTCATCGTAATTGGCGATCAACTCTTCCAATTCGATTTCAATATCAGCTTTTTGTTCTTCTAAACCGGCTGCCGTATCTTTATTCTCATTGTATAATGTAACTGTGTAAATAGTTAATGCAATAAGTAAAAGTGACAATATTCCAATTAAAATTTTAAATTTATTGTTACTGTTTTCTATATTCATAGTTTACTATTTTTTAATTTTACGCAAAAGTACTTATGTTTTGTGACATAGTGAATTTTTTTTTCAACAATTAGAAAATAAAACCTTTTTTATGTTAAATCTTTTATTTCCAAAAATTTGTAGTGGTTGCAAATCTATATTGTTAAAATTTGAAATAATACTTTGCTCACAATGCAGACATGATCTACCCATAGTGAGTCATCATAAAACCGGAAATAATGCCATGAAAACAATTTTTTATGGTAAAATCCCCGTGGAAGAGGCTACTTCTTTACTGAAGTTTGAGAAAAGAGGAATAACTCAGGAGTTAATGCATAATCTTAAGTATAAGGGACAAAAGGAAATCAGTTCGTTTTTTGGAAAATGGCTAGGGGCTGAACTTGTAAAATTATCACAATATAAAAGTATCGATATTGTAATACCTGTCCCATTAGACAAAAAAACATTAAAAAAAAGAGGTTTCAATCAAGTTGAAGGTTTTGGGAAGGAATTAGCTAAAGCATTAAATATTCCCTACAGAGATGATATTCTACTAAAAATATCAAAAACGGGATCTCAAGTATTTAAACAAAGGTTTAAACGATTTCATTCAGAATCTAATGAAGAAATCTTTACACTCAATAAGCCTCAAGCAATAACTAACAAACACATTTTATTAGTTGATGATATTATTACCACAGGTGCTACATTAGAAAATTGTGCACTTCAATTACTAAAAAACACTCAAACAAAAATCAGTCTTGCAACCATTGCTATAGCATAAAAAGATTACTTATTTTTGTTGATATGAAAAAACATCGTTTACTGTACTTTCCTATTGCATTTTTATTTTTTCTTTCATTTGCAGATTGTGCTAAACGCGGTAATCCTTCGGGAGGATTAAAAGATAGTATCCCTCCTGTAATTGTTAAAAGTTCCCCCGAGAACTACACCATAAATTTTAAAGAAAATGAAATTCGAATCTATTTTAACGAGTATATAAAGCTAAAAGATCTTAGTAAAGAACTCATCATCTCACCTCCCCTTAAATACACACCTGTTATTACACCACTTAATACTTCAAAATATATAAAAATAAAGATATTAGATACTTTAAAAGAAAACACAACCTATTCTTTTAATTTTGGTAGGAGTATCGTGGACAACAATGAAGAAAATGTTTTTAAATATTATAAATACATCTTTTCAACAGGAGACTTTATTGATAGTTTAAAGCTTAGCGGTAGTATTAAAGATGCTAAATTAATTGCTCCCGATTCTCAAACAACAGTTATGTTGTATGAAGTAAATGAAAATTTTAATGATTCAATTATTTTTTTAGAAAAACCCACCTACATTACCACCACACAAGACAGCACACAAACTTTTGAATTAACTAACATTAAAGAGGGTAACTATCTGCTTATCGCTCTAAAAGAAATAAATAATGATTATATATTTCAACCTAAAAATGATAAAATAGGTTTTGTAAAGGAGTATGTTACGATCCCAACCGATAGTTTTTATAAACTTACACTTTTTAAAGAAAATCCCGAGTACAGTATTGCAAGGCCTAAACACATTTCTAAAAATCATATTCTTTTTGGTTTTCAAGGTAATGCCGATAACCTATATATCGGTGAACTTTCTATGAAACCTGAAGATTTTACCAAAAAAACGTATCGTGACCTTAAAACCGACACACTCCATTATTGGTTCAAACCGGCTACAGATAAAGACACTTTACTTTTTTTAGCTATCAACGATCATATAATAGACACACTTATTGTACGAATGCGTGACCTATATCAAGATTCATTGAAGATTTCGGCAATAAATTCAGGATCGTTACGACTCATAGATACTTTAAAAATTAAAGCTAATACTCCTTTGGTTTCTATAGATTCTGAAAAAATAAAAGTGATTGATAAAGATTCGGTTACCGTTTCGGTAACAAGTAAAATCGACTACAAATATAACCTTGCAGAAATAATATTCAACAAAACCGAAAACCAATCTTATAGTATACAACTACTTCCAGGGGCAATCACAGATTTTTTTGAGAACACCAGCGACACATTAAACTACAGGGTAACGACTAAAGAAATTTCAGATTATGGAACTTTAAATATAACTCTAAGTAATGTTAGAAAATTTCCTTTAATAGTACAATTGGTTACCAGTAAATTTGATGTGGTTTTTGAGGAATATCTCATTATAAACGAACCTGTTTTTTTCGAATACATTTCTCCCCAAAGTTATTACATACGTATCATTTATGATGAAAATGAAAATGGGATTTGGGATACAGGAAATTTTTTGCAAGGCATACAACCCGAAAAAATTATCTATTATCCTTCCCTTTTGGATATTCGTGCTAATTGGAGTCTTAATGAAACATTTATATTAGATTAAAATCGTCCCGGTCGTTTAAAAACTGAAGATGTCTTCTATTGGTTTCTATGTGAGATTTTTCCATAGTTAATGTTTCTGTAAATTCATCTTCAAATAAATTGGTAGATATCCGTTCTCCCATGACATTGTAAACAGCCGAATGACCTATATATTGGTGGTTATTACCATCTAATCCTGTTCGATTTACGCCTATGCAATAACACATATTTTCTATAGCACGTGCCCTTAATAAAGTATCCCAGGCTCTAATTCGTTTTTTTGGCCAGTTGGCAACATAAATTAATACGTCGTAGTCTTTTGTGTTGCGTGACCAAACGGGAAAACGTAAATCGTAACAAATCAATGGATGAATTTTCCAGCCTTGATAATCAACTTGCAGGGAATCATGGCCTGAGGCATAGGTATGGTGTTCTCCCGCAAGTGTAAAAGTATGCCTTTTGTTATAGATTTTATAATGCCCATCGGGGAAAACAAAAAACAAACGGTTGAAATAGTTGCCTTTATCTTTAATAATTATGCTCCCTGTAATTGCTGCGTTTTGTTTTTCTGCTTCTTGTTGCATCCAATGAAGTGTATCACCTTCTTCCTCTTCGGCAAGGGATTGAGCATTCATAGTAAATCCAGTGGTAAACATCTCAGGGATTATAATAAGATCTGTTTTTTCTGAAATAGAATTAATTTTTTCTGAAAACTGCTCCCTATTTGCCTTTATATCTTCCCATAAAAGATGGGATTGAACGATTGTTATTTTTAATTTCTCTTTCATTTTAAATAGAATTTAAAATATTAGCAGCTTTTTTTAAAGTTTCCTCCGTTTTTGCAAAACAAATTCTAATTTGTTTAAAATCTTCCCTGTTTGTATTGAATACCGAAATAGGTATAGTTGCTATTTTGTTTTCTTTGGTTAATCTTTCAGCAAAAGAAATATCACTTTCATCAGAAATTTCAGAATAATCCAACATCTGGAAATATGTGCCTTGTGATGGAATAAATTTAAAGCCTGAATCTTTAATTAAATCTAGAAATAAATCCCTTTTTTGTTGATAAAAAGAAGAAAGCTTTAAGTAATGATTTGGAGTTTTCAAATAGTTGGCCAAGGCTTTTTGAATTGGAGTATTCACACTAAAAACATTGAATTGGTGAACTTTTTTGAATTCGGTCATTAAGGATTCGGGTGCCATACAATAACCAATTTTCCAACCGGTATTGTGAAATGTTTTACCAAAGGAAACCGTAATAAATGTACGTGAAGCAAGTTTTGGAAATTTTACTGCACTTTGGTGTATGTTTCCATCAAAAATAATATGCTCATATACTTCATCGCTAATTACCAAGAGATCGTATTTTTCAACCAGAGATTGCAGATGGATCATATCATTTTCAGAAAACATCATCCCACTGGGATTATGAGGGGTGTTTATGATTATAAGCTTTGTATTATTAGTAATCTTTTCATCTATTTCATCCCAATCTAATGTAAACAAAGGAGGAATTAATTGTATTGGAATTGTTTTACCGCCAAACAATTCAATAGTTGGCTGATAACAATCATATGCAGGAGTAAAAATTACAACTTCATCCCCTTGTTTAATTATCGCAGCAATAGCTGTAAATATAGCTTGTGTGGCGCCTGATGTGATAGTAATTTCTGTTTCGGGATTGTAAAATTTGTTGTATAAACCTATAGTTTTAAGGGAAATTTGCTCTCGCAAAACGATATCTCCCGGCATAGGGGCATATTGATTGTAACCATTTTTCATTGCCTGAGTCACTAAATCAATTAATATTGGGTCACTTTTAAAGTCTGGAAAGCCCTGAGATAGGTTTAGTGCGTTGTATTCAGATGCCATTTTACTCATTACAGCAAAAATGGATGTAGTAATGTTGGGGAGTTTAAATTTCATATTATAAAAATAACTTTACTCACAACACAAACAAAAATTAATACGCTTTTTTTGTAATTAATAGAAAATGTGTAAATTACGTAACCCTAATTTGAATACTACTTATGAAAAATTCTTTTTTTCTCATATTCTTTTGTCTTATATTTTCTTCTATAAGCGCACACAAAAGCCTTATTAAAGAGGATACTCTTGGTAGTAAAAATTCATATGCTAAAATTAACTTTCAACAACCGCTATACACTACTCAACTCCCTGTGTTCACTGGTGAGTACAGCAATTCGATTTCAAATAATATAGAGATTTTAGAAGAGGCATTTGCTTCAGAGAATCCAATTTCTATTCATAAAGGATATCGTCTGCTTGGATATGATTACATGGCTATTAATGATACTATATTGGCAAAAGAAAGTTTCGAAAAATCAGAAAAATTTGCACAACTTTCAGAAAACGATGCGGCCATTGCTCAAAGTTACACAGATTTGGCAAATTTCTATCGAAAATCTAAAAAGGACTACAAAATGGCTTTTAGCTATCACGATCTTTCCATTAAATTATACAGTAAGATTAATGATTCTGCAGGATTAAGTCGAGCTTATTATAGCAATATTCTTTCTGCAATAGAAGCAAAAGATTTTAGAAAGGTTTATACATCGATAATAAAAGCGAAAAAATTAAAAGGGTTTAAAGAGAATACTGCTTTAGGAATATCTTTAGACTATTATTTAGGTGAATATTACGTTCAAAAAAGGGATTTTAAAATAGCTGATTTTTATCTATTGAAAGCTATTAAAGCTGCTGAAAATGAAAATTTTACCATTGAACTGGAGAATGCCTACGGGTATTATTACAAAAGCCTACAGAAACAAAACAAATACAAAGAGGCCTTTAAAGCATTGTCCCTTTATGAGCACTATAAAAATGAAAACAGAGATAATATAAAGTTGGCAGAAAGAGCAGCATTGTCTGCACAATTTCAAATTGCAGAATACAGAAAAGACATAAAGACCGCCAATTTAAATAACCTTTTACAGGCAGAAATTGTTAAAAATAAAAGTAAAATAAACACAATTTTAATATTCGTATCGGCTTGTTTTTTATTATTACTCATTGCATTATTTTCAGCTTCAAGAAAAAGGATTGTGCTTGTTAAGAAACTCCGAATAAAAAATAAAAAATATTTAATAGCCAAAGAGCATGCTGAAAAACTTTCGGAAGCTAAGAATTCTTTCTTTTCAACCATTAGTCATGAATTGCGTACACCTCTATATGGTGTTATTGGTTTAAGTAATATTTTAATGGAAGACAAATCTCTTAAAGATCATAAGAGTGATATAAAATCATTAAAATTCTCTGCAGATTATCTCCTGGCACTCATAAATGATGTTCTGCAAATTAATAAATTAGACTCAAATGATTTAGAAAACGAAGAAGAGCACACTACATTCGATCCAAGAGATTTAATAGAAACTATCACTACGTCTTTTGAGTATATTCGTATTCTGAATGACAATAATATCTCTTTAGAAATTCCTGATAATATGCCTGAATTAGTTCGAGGAAATTCCGTTCGGTTATCACGGATTTTAATGAATATTATTGGTAATGCATGTAAGTTTACCAAGGATGGAGATATTTATATAAAAACTGAAGTGCTTACTATCGATAGCTCTTTAACTACTATAAAATTTACTATTAAAGATACAGGAATTGGTATTCCTAAAGAGAAACAGGAAAGTATTTTTGATGAATTTTCACAGATTGATTCAAATAATTTCGGTTATCAAGGAACAGGCCTTGGATTGCCTATTGTAAAAAAACTTTTAGCTGCGTCTAATTCAAGTATAGATCTAAAAAGTGAATTAGGGAAAGGATCTGCTTTTTCTTTTATTTTGTCTTTCGAAGTTATAGAAAAAGCAATAAATAATATAAATCCAAAATCCTTAGAATTCAAAAAACTGAAAGGGAAAAAAATATTAGTCGTAGAAGACAATCTTATAAATCAGATAGTTACCCAAAAGATCCTTGAAAAGAATAATTTTATTTGCACTATTGCTGAAAATGGTCAACTTGCAATTAATAAAGTAAAAGAAGAATCGTTTGATCTTATATTAATGGATATTAATATGCCGGTTAAAAATGGAATTGAAGCAACTAAAGAAATTAGAAAATTTAATACCAATATCCCTATTATTGCATTGACAGCTGTTGAAATAGAAGAAATACGTCACAAAATTTATTTAGCTGGGATGGATGATATTATTTTAAAACCCTATGATATTTCAAAATTTATTGAAACCATTACAAAAAACATCACATTAAATAGGCAAGAAAACAAATCACATTTACAAGTTATCTAAATCTTACCCTTTAAGACTTGCCTTTAAAAACTCACTGTTCAAACGAGCAATATTTTGAAGTGAAATTCCCTTAGGACATACAATTTCACAAGCTCCTGTATTGGTACAATTACCAAATCCCTCTAAATCCATTTGAGTAACCATATTTATTACACGATCGCTAGCTTCAACTTGTCCTTGAGGTAATAGGGTATATTGCGATACTTTAGCACCCACAAATAACATAGCAGATGAGTTTTTACATGAGGCTACACACGCTCCACAACCAATACAAGTTGCTGAATCCATAGCCTCATCTGCCGCATGTTTTGAAATCGGAATAGCATTGGCATCTTGTGTATTCCCTGAAGTATTTACAGAAATGAATCCTCCTGCTTGCTGAATACGTTCAAAAGCCATTCTATCTACTACCAAATCCTTTATTACAGGAAAAGCTTTAGCTCTAAAAGGCTCTACATAAATGGTGTCACCATCTTTAAACTTACGCATATGCAATTGGCAGGTTGCAACACCTTTATCAGGTCCGTGAGCTTCTCCGTTAATGTATAAAGAACACATTCCACAAATTCCTTCACGACAATCGTGATCGAAAGCTACCGGTTCATCTCCAGAGTATATGAGTTGCTCGTTCAAAACATCCATCATTTCTAAAAAAGACATATGCTCTGAAATATCAGCTACTTTATATTTCACTATTTTACCTTTTGCTTGTGGTCCTTTTTGACGCCAAATCTTCAAAGTTAGATTCATAAATATATTTTATTTGTACGAACGCTGTTTCAACTCTATATCTTTAAACTCCAATTCTTCTTTATGTAATACCGCATCACTTGGTTCCCCTTTATATTCCCAAGCTGCAACATATTTGTAATTTTCATCATCCCGTTTTGCTTCACCCTTTTGTTCTCCAAATAATTCTACCGACTCTTCTCTAAAGTGTCCTCCGCAAGATTCGTTTCTTTCAAGGGCATCTTTTGCAAATAATTCACCTAATTCTAAAAAATCTGCTACACGCCCCGCTTTTTCAAGTTCAAGATTCATTTCGTTGGAATCTCCAGGAACTATTATATCTTTCCAAAATTCTTCGCGAATTGCTTTTATCTTTATTATTGCATCTTTTAAGTCTTTTTCATTTCGAGCCATACCTACTTTATCCCACATTATTTTTCCCAATCGCTTATGGAAATGGTCTACAGATTTATTCCCGCTGTTATTAACAAAGAAATCTATTTTATCTTTTACATTTTTTTCAGCCTCATCAAAATCAGGAGTATCTGTAGCTATTTTTCCTGTTCGGATATCATCCGATAAATAATCTCCAATTGTATAAGGTAACACAAAATAACCATCTGCTAATCCTTGCATTAATGCCGAAGCACCTAAACGATTAGCTCCGTGATCTGAAAAATTAGCTTCGCCAATACAATACAATCCCGGCACAGTGGTCATTAAGTTGTAATCAACCCAAATACCACCCATTGTATAATGGGTTGCTGGGTAAATCATCATTGGAGTTTTGTATGGATTTATATCAACAATTTTCTCATACATTTGGAATAAGTTGCCATATTTTTCTTTAATAACTCCTTCACCTAATTTTGCAATTTTTTCTTCTGAAGGATTTGTATCCCCTTGTATTTTAGCTTCTATTTTTCCGAAACGCTCGATAGCAGATTTAAAATCTAAGTAAACTGCTTCCCCGGTTGTATTTACTCCATATCCAGCATCACAGCGTTCTTTTGCTGCTCGAGAAGCTACATCACGAGGCACTAAGTTTCCGAAGGCGGGGTAACGACGCTCTAAATAGTAATCTCTATTTTCTTCAGAAATCTGAGTGGGTTTTAATTTTCCTTCTCTTATTGCCACAACATCATCTAAATTTTTGGGAACCCATATACGCCCGTCATTCCGAAGTGATTCGGACATTAATGTTAATTTTGACTGATAATCTCCAGAACGGGGAATACAGGTTGGATGAATTTGAGTGAAACATGGATTGGCAAAAAAAGCCCCTTTTTTATGAATTTTCCAAGCTGCCGTTGCATTAGACCCCATTGCGTTTGTAGATAAAAAATATACATTACCATATCCCCCAGAAGCAATTACTACCGCATGAGCTGAATGTCTTTCTAATTCACCTGTAATTAAATTACGCGCAATTATTCCTCTGGCTTTGCCGTCAACCTTTACAATATCTAACATTTCGTGGCGGTTGAACATTTCAATTTTACCACGAGCAATTTGTCTATTCATTGCTGAATACGCTCCTAATAATAATTGTTGTCCTGTTTGCCCTTTTGCATAAAAAGTGCGTGATACCTGTACCCCTCCAAAAGAACGATTGTCTAATAAACCTCCATATTCACGGGCAAATGGAACGCCTTGCGCCACACATTGATCAATAATATTTCCCGAAACTTCAGCCAAACGATATACATTGGCTTCACGCGAACGGTAATCTCCCCCTTTAAGGGTATCGTAAAACAAACGGTAATCTGAATCTCCATCTCCCTGATAGTTTTTTGAAGCATTTATACCGCCTTGTGCAGCAATAGAATGAGCCCGTCTGGGAGAATCCTGAAAGCAAAATGATTTTATATTATAACCCAATTCGGCCAAAGTAGCTGCAGCAGAACCCCCAGCTAAACCCGTTCCAACTACAATAATATCTATTAAACGCTTGTTGGCAGGATTAACTAAATTTATTTTATCCTTATAGGTGGTCCATTTATCTTTTAAATGGCCTTGCGGTACTTTCGAATCTAAGACAGACATAGAATTTGTATTATCTATTGATTAAAATAATGAAACAGCGCAATAAAAATAAATCCTAAAGGAATTATAATAGCATATATTTTTCCAAAATTTTTCACGCTTTTTGTATATTTATTATTCATCCCCATAGATTGAAATGATGATTGAAATCCATGTAATAAGTGTAACGCTAAAAACACGAATGCCAATACATAAGCTACAACTCTGTAAGGACTTATAAACTTGACTTGTAACTCTTCAAAATATCTTGTGGGGTCTTCAGGTAATACAGCAATGTATTTGTGATTAATTTCAGGAAACCAAAAATCGATAAAATGCAATACCAGAAAAGCCAGGATTACTAAACCGCTATAAAGCATATTTCTACTCATCCAGGATGAGCTTTCTCCTGCTTTATTTTTAACATAATTTATTTGTCTCGCCCCCCTATTTTTGATCTCCAGAATAAAGCCCATCACAAAGTGAAATACGACTCCAAAAAAAAGTACGGGTTGCATAGCAAACTGTATTAGTGGGTTAGTTCCCATAAAATGGGAAGCTGTATTATAAACTTCTTCACTAAAAACAGATAATACGTTTACCGTAAGATGAATTATTAGAAAAAATACCAGGAAAAGAGCTGAAAGTGCCATAGCAACTTTTCTGGCTATAGAGGAGGATAAAATTCCCATTGTTGAAAATATTCTTAAAAATCGTACAAAATTACGTTTCAAAAGAATGACTACCAAACTTTAGAGATTGTTTTCAAATGATTTAAAAAAATAAAAATAAAAAACCACCCACCAGAGGCGGATGGTTTAATTAAATATGAAATAAAAATTACCTTATTACTAATTTTTTAGTAGCCGTAATATTATTTTGAGTTATTTGAACCATGTAAATACCTGCAGTTAAAGCAGCAATATCTAATTGTTTATCAGAAATTACAGTGCTAATAATCTTTTTCCCTAAAACATCAAATACAACAACTTGTTTTTCACCAGGAATTGATGTTTCTATATTCACGTAACTTCCATTTGCAGGGTTAGGATAAAGATTGAAATTTGATAATGCATTATCATCATTTCCTAAAATCGGAACCAATTCTATAGCAAAAAGAAGATTTGAAGGTGTACATTGGCAAACTCCAAGTATCGCTATTGCACCGGGATCAACATCGGCACTAATAGAAAGACCCCCTGCTAATACTTCAGTAGCACCTGCATTGAATCCATCAGTAGTAAAATCATAAACTACTCCAGTGGGTATTCCTGAAGGTAGTGCAAGCTGAGTGATAAAATCTCTATTTGGTGCTGCTCCACTTTGATCATGAACCCAAAGGTAAGGTCCTCCAGGAGAAACACCATCAAAAGCACCTCCGTAGGCCACAGTTCCGTGGTCAAGAGCATCTATAACAGACAATTCGTTTCCACTCATATCAACAGATGCAATGTCTGAACTAAAATTTCCAATCCAAAAGCCTCCATTACCACCATCTAATGTTTCATCAAAAGTTAGCATTCTGGCTGCAGCACTTGAGCCTGTTACAATGTTGATTGTTCCATTAAGTAATCTCAATACGGGGTCAATAATAAAAATCTCTAAGCCTGCAGAACCAGTATAGAACAATGTCCCGTCTTGAGTGATCGAACGTGTATCAGAAACACCAGGAATTGTAATTGTTTCTACGAAATCACCTGAACCATCTAGTATATGAAATAAATTAGAATTCCATACAGATATCCAATATTGATCCATAGCAGCATGATACATTACACCAGTATTAGATGCAGCTCCAATTGAGGCTCCAATGTCAAATACATATAATAAATCAAATAAAGCTTCACTGTTATTAATATTTGGAGCATCTGCATAAGGTCCTACTTCAGTAGTTTGGGCATTCATAGAAAATATTCCTATTAATAATGCCATCGAAAAAATGTGTAATTTCTTAATCATAATTTTAGGTTTATCGGTTTATAATGTAATAAATATATGAATTTTTTTATAATAAAAACCCCTAACGATTTGTTAAATTTATTATAAATAATATTTCTAATTCTAAAAACCATTTTTTATTTAATTTCAAATTCAGTTTTTGAACTTTTATTATTCAATATAATAGTCAATAAATATTTTCCTTTTGGCAAATAATACTTACCGTTTTTAGCTTTTTTAATATCAAGTGTTCCCTTTTTTAAGATCGTTAGATCATAATCAAATATATTTATCCCCCTTACTGCATCAATACTATATTCCCGAAGCCTAGTTTCATCTTCAGATTCAATAGTAAGTGTTACTTTAGTGGCTGAATGACTATAAAACTGTATTGCTACTTTAGGTTCAAAAACCTCTCCCCAAATACTGAATTTACTTCCCCATCGGGGAGAAAAGTGAATAGACTCAATATTATTTATTACTAAATCGTTAAAAGTTTTATCATTCAACTTCTGCAATAACGATATATCTGCAACATATAGAGAACGCCCATGGGTGCCCAAAACCAGATCGTTTGCTTCGGGCTGAACCACCAGATCATGAAAAGCTACATTAGGCAGACCCTCTGAAAATAAATCCCAACGAGTCCCTTTATCAAAAGATACATACACACCATTATCGGTTCCTAAATATAATATGTTCTCGTTTTTAGGATCTTCCTTAATTACATTTACCGATGAGATTGGAAGGTTGCTGCTAATGTTTTCCCAGGTTACCCCATAATTATCACTTACATATACATAAGGATTAAAGTCATCCCAACGATAACCATTTAGCGTAACATACACTCTTTCTTTTTTATGTTGTGAAGCTATCACTCTACTTACCCATAGATCTTTTGGAAAGGTCCCGGAAATATTCGTCCAATTCCCTCCCCCATTTTTTGAAACATATACTAATCCATCATCACTTCCGGTATATAATAAACCAAACTGAAAAGGTGACTCACTTATTGAAGTTAAGGTTCCATAAGCAACATTTCCAGTTTTTCCACCCTGGGTTAAATCGTCTGAAATTGCATCCCAATTATCGCCTTTATCCATACTTCGCATTAACTTGTTTCCACCCAAGTATAAGATGTCCTGATTATGAGGACTCAACAGAATAGGGGTTTGCCAATTAAAACGATACGGATTATCTCCTAATTCATGTTTGGGTTGAATTTTCGTGCTTTCATCTGTTTCACGATTGAGTCTATAGTAATTACCAAACTGAAACCCTGTATATACGGTATTGCTATTTCGATTATCAATCTGTACATGCATCCCGTCGCCACCCATAATAAATTCATAAGGGTATTTTCCGTTTTGCAACCATCTTTTATTTTCGGTATGTGTGTGAGGTCCCACCCAAACACCATTATCTTGTAAACCCCCATAAACATTATACGGTTCTTCATGATCAATATTCACCGAATAAAATTGACCCACTGAAGGCGAATTGTTTTTAATCCAGGTCTTTCCATCATCGTAAGTAATATTTACACCTCCATCATTTCCATTGATAATATGGTTAGGCATATTAGGATTAATCCATAAAGCATGATGATCTCCATGTACATTCCCAGCACCCATCGATTCAAATGTTTTCCCTCCATCTTTAGATTTTAATAAAGGAACTCCATAAATATATATGGCATCTTTATTATCAGGTGCCACGTGAATTTTTCCAAAGTAATACCCATACGAATAATAGATGTCATCAAGGTAGTTTTCATGGGTTTTTTTCCAGGTTTTTCCTCCGTCTGTACTTTTATACACCTCAGCACCAATCACCGGAGTATCAAATAACAATGTGTTTGCATCTTCCAGGTATTTAGCAATATCTGTTGGTTTTACTTTTCCATCCCGAACCATTTGTTTCACACTTTTAGCAGTATACTTTTTCGGAAAACTATTGGATTTAAGAAAAATTTTCAGTTTTTTATCGTCTAAGGCTAAAAATTTAGAATTTGTCATTTCTTTAAAATCATCTTTCGTAAGCTCTTCTTTGCTTTTATCTTTTTCTTTTGAATCTTCTTTTCTTCGGAACTGATTATCATGTATAGCATATACCGTATTTTCATCATAAATTGCCAAGCCTATACGTCCCACTCCCTCTCCACTGGGAAAACCACTTCCTTCTCCTGAAACTTTTGTCCAGGTATTTCCTGCATCGATACTTTTAAATATTGCACTGCCTTCTCCGCTTCCCCTAAAATTCCATGCTTTTCGGTCCTTATCCCAGGAGGACGCATACATCAAATTAAAATTATTTGGATCTACTGCTATTTCAATAATCCCGGATTGGTTATTGACGAACAATGTCTTATTCCATGTTTTACCCCCGTCCAAGGTTTTATAAACCCCTCTTGAGTCGTTGGTCGAATACAAATGACCTACAACACCCACGACAATATCATTTTGATCGTCAGGATTTAAAATAATACTACTAATATGATGGGAATCCCTTAATCCTATATTTTGCCATGTCTTTCCTTGATCAGTAGATTTTAATAACCCTATTCCCGCATACGATGACCGTGAGGAATTCACCTCACCAGTTCCCACCCATATCGTTTTGTGTTTCCAATCTACAGCGAGGCTACCCACATTTTGAGTAGGGCTATTATCTATTATTGGATTAAAGGATGTGCCGTTGTTATTGGTATGCCAAACCCCTCCACTTGCATAACTTACATAAAACTCGAGAGGATTATTTGGATTCACAGCTAAAGCAGTAACTCTACCACTCATAATGGTTGGACCAATACTTTTAAAAGGGAGATTTTTTACTAGTGAACTTTCAACGAGTTGCTGTTTCTGAGTTAAACCATTTTCGATTTTTGCAGAAGGTGTAGCTGGTTGTTGAGAAAAGGCATAGAAAATAGTTAATGTCAGGAAAAAGAGAAGATAATTTTTCATTGAATGGTTTTTTAGAATGTTGAATTTAATGAAATGGCTTTGTTTCACAAAATTTTACTTCGGTATTAACATCAATTGCTTTTATTTATTTTAATTTTGAAGAAATTCAGAAAACAGTACGATGAAATACCTGCCAATCGACCAAAATTTATTTATTAAAAACCGCAAAAACTTTATGGCTAAAATGATGCCTAGCAGTTTAGCTGTATTTAATAGTAATGATATTTATCCAATAAGTGCGGATAGCACCATGCCTTTTCAGCAACACAGAGATATTTTCTACCTAAGTGGAGTAGATCAGGAGGAGAGTATTTTGGTTCTTTTTCCCAATGCTGTTGAAGAAAAACATAGAGAAATTCTCTTTTTAAAGGAAACCAATGATCATATTGCTGTTTGGGAAGGTGAAAAATTAACCAAGAAAAAAGCTTTAGAAACGAGTGGTATTAAAACAGTATATTGGATTCAGGAGTTCGATAAAATCCTTAAGGAACTAACAGCTCAGTCTGATACTATTTATTATAATACTAATGAACATTACCGTGCCTTTGTAGATACCGAAACTCGTGAAGCACGTTTTATAAAAGTAACAAAAGATAAATACCCTGCACATAATATCGCTAAAAGCAATATTATATTACAACGTCTGCGTTCTATAAAAGACCCTATTGAATTAGACTTAATTCAGCTGGCTTGTAACATTACAGAAAATGGAATGCGCCGTGTCCTTAATTTTGTGAAACCGGGTGTCATGGAATTTGAAATTGAAGCTGAATATATTCACGAATTCCTTTGCAACCGCTCTAATGGTTTTGCATATACCCCCATTATTGCCAGTGGAAACAATGCCAATGTATTACACTATATTGAAAACAATCAAGAATGTAAAGATGGTGATCTAATCCTTATGGATGTTGGTGCAGAATATGCAAATTACAGTAGCGATATGACAAGGACTATTCCGGTAAATGGAAAATTCACCAAACGACAACGCGATGTTTACGATGCTGTAAATAGAGTGAAGAATGAAGCGACTAAAATGTTGATCCCAGGTACACTTTGGAAAGAATATCATATTGAAGTTGGGAATCTTATGACCTCAGAATTGTTGGGTTTAGGTCTATTAGATAAAACCGCTGTGAAAAACGAAGACCCCGATTGTCCTGCTTATAAAAAATATTTTATGCACGGTACCTCTCATCATATAGGTCTGGATACTCACGACTACGGAATACTTTGGGAACCTATGAAAGCCAACATGGTGTTTACTGTTGAGCCTGGAATTTATATTCCTGAAGAAGGCTTTGGTATTCGTCTTGAAGATGATGTGGTAATTCAAGAAAGTGGAGAACCTTTCAACTTAATGCGTAATATTCCTATAGAAGCAGAAGAAATTGAAGAGTTAATGAATTAGCCTTCAGAATAATTTTTTCTTGGAGATAAAAAATTAACAATCACAAAAACAACAAATGCCGGTAATACCCAACCCATACTATATTGCGATAATGGAATATTTTCATTTATAGGAGTCAGGATACCTTTGGAAATAAAAAATTGTAAAAAATCCGGTATACTAAATACAAATGTAACCAGCGTTACTGCCCTAAATATTGTTTTGGATGCCCATCTTTTCGGTAAAGCATTTAGCAATATCAATACTATTGTTATTGGATAAATAAACATTAGTACTGGCAATGCAATATCAATGATATAGAACACATCGAACTGGCCTATAGCTACCCCAAATGCACAACCTATAATCGCTGTAATTCGATATGCAAATTGTGAGTTATTAGCCAACCCTTTAATAAAATCTGCCGTTCCAGCCAATATTCCGACTGCGGTTGTAAAACAAGCTAAAGAGACCAAAACTCCTAAGAATGCCGTACCTACACTTCCAAGGGTTTGAGAACTTAATAATGTAAGTAGTTCTGTGCGATTTTCTATATCTAAGGTTCCACTATAATGTGCTCCCAATGCTATTAGGCCACTATAAATTATTAGGAGTCCTATTCCTGCCATCAGTCCGGCCTTTGAAATAATTGCTTTTTTTTCTTGGTAGTTAAATTTTGATTTTAATGATATTGAAATCACTATAAACCCTCCTACAACTATACCACCAATGGCGTCAAAGGTTTGGTAACCCTCCAAAATTCCTTCGGTAAATGTGTAATTAAAAATAGATGCATTTATATTATGAACATCACCAAACAATCCAATTCCAATGATACACAGTAATATGAATATAATTAGAGGTGTAAGGTACTTCCCAATAAGATTTAATATTCTGGTTCGGTTAAAAATAAAAAATAATACAAGTGCAAAATAAATAGCACTGCTCCAAAGGGATGATATATTAAAATAGGGTTGTATTGCCATTTCATAAGTAACTGAAGCGGTACGGGGGGCTGGTAAAGCTACAGAAATAGTATAAACAATAACACTATAGATCAAAGCAAATGCCGGAGACACCTTTTTTCCAAAATCCAGCATTGTACCCTGTAATTTCGCATGCCCATAAATTGCAAGAATTGGAATTACAACTGCAGATACAGCAAACCCAAGAGTAACCAAAATCCAACTAGTTCCTGCATTATACCCTAAAAAGGGAGGTAAAATAAGATTGCCTGCTCCAAAAAAGAGTGAGAACAATGCAAAAGCAGTTATTAGGGTTTGTTTGGTAAATTGCATTCTTAGATATTTGTAATACCGAATATAGAAAAATGATCGCTTATTATAACCATACCCCAATTTATTATAAAGTATATGGTAATGGACCCGCTTTAGTATTACTCCATGGGTTTTTAGAAAGTTCAACTATGTGGGAGATGTTAATTCCGAAGCTTTCAAAAAAAAATAAAGTTATCACATTAGATTTACCCGGACACGGAAATAGTGGTTGTATTTCTGAAACTCATACTATGGAACTCATGGCAGAAGTGGTAAACACCATCATGGAAAATCTTAACATTACCAGGGCAAACTTTATGGGACATTCCATGGGAGGTTATGTTATTTTGGCTTATGTTGAAAAATATAATACTAAAGTAAATAAACTAATTCTTCTAAATTCTACTACAGTTGAAGACTCAATAGAACGAAAACAAAATAGAGACCGAGCTCTTTCAGTACTAAAGACAAACCCTAAAACATTTATTGGATTGGCTATGAAAAACTTTTTTGCTGAAAGTACTCGTGATAAATTCACTGTTGAAATTGAAAAGTTAAAAAATGAAGCACTATTGTTTCCTTTAAATGGGATCACAGCAGCAATAAAGGGTATGAAACACAGAAAAAATCGTACCCAGATATTAAAAAACTTTAGCCAGGAGAAATTTTTTATCTGTGGTATCGAAGACCCCATCATACCTATTTCAACTTCTGAAAAGCTAGCTAAACTTAGTAAAGCTAAACTTTTTAGAGTTGAAGGCGGTCATATGAGTGTTTATGAAAATTATGAGGAAATTGTTAAAATATTGCATTTTATCGATTTTTTATAACTTTTAACCGATATTTAATTTATTTTTTGTACTTTTATTCCTACATATCATAAATAATTAAGCATGAAAAATTTTACTCCAACACATTCTTTATTAATATCAGGTATATTATGTTCAACTTTTGGGCACAACTTTACTGTAACTAGTAAAATTACGAATCACATTAATGAATATAAATGCAAAAAATGTGGAAAGGAAGTAACAGATGGATTTTCGGGTAACATAGAATTACTCACTTTTAAAACCAAAAAAGTAAATGCCTGCCTTGCTTCTTTTTTTCAGAAAAAAATGCATAGAGTTTCAACGCATTGAATTTCGATTGAAATACTTAAACTTTTAATAAATATTGTAACTGTTCCACCAGGTACAACAATTCAAAATAGGCCCTTTTATTCTACTTCAGTAGGACCAAAAAATGTTTCTTTTCATTAGATTTTCAATCATTTTCATAGTTATAAGGCACTAAATATTCGATTAAAAGTGTTAAAATTCTAATTATCTCACTATATGAGGAAAAACAAATTTAAACATAAATCTTTGTTTTTAAATGACTTACATAGATGTTCTTTAAATATATAATAAATATTATCGATTAAAGGCAATAAAAAATCGACATAATACATTTTTATTTTTTATATATATTTGACCCAACATCATGTCCAAATTTGATGTTCCCCGCATTATGAAAACAATACTTTGTAAGATTAAAGGGCATAACTATATTACCGTTAATAAGGATAATATATTCCTAGAAAAAGTTGAATGTAAAAATTGCAAAGAAAAATTTGCAAGCGATGGCTATGGTCGAACAGGAAAACTTACTCCATACTGGGTGGAAAATAATATTTTCTTTAAAATATATTTTCAAAAACAAGCCATCTAATTAAGAATCTTCAATTAAGGCTTTCCATCCTCTGGCTTTTAAAGGAATTTTGGTATTTGCACGGGTTATCAAATGAATCCCTTCTTTTTTATTTGTGATATGACCAATAACTGTAAAATTGGGATTCGTTTTTATTTTTGAAAAGTCCTTGTTATCAATTGTAAATAATAACTCATAATCTTCTCCCCCACTTAATGCAATTGTAGTACTGTCTAGTTTGAACTCCTCACAAGTAGAAATGACCTGTGGGTCTAGTGGAATTTTATCCTCATAAAGATTACACCCTACATTAGAGCTTTTACAAATATGGATAATTTCTGAAGACAACCCATCGCTAATATCGATCATTGATGTTGGCTTGACATTCAAATTAGAAAGTAATTCTGAAATATCCCTTCTAGCTTCTGGTTTTAATTGCCGTTCTATTAAATAAGTATATGCATCTAGATCGGGTTGTGAATTAGGATTTACCTGAAACACCCTTTTTTCGCGTTCTAAGACTTGTAATCCTAAATAGGCAGCTCCTAAATCGCCGGTAACCACTAACAAATCGTTTTCTTTTGCACCGTCACGATACACAATATCCTTTTCCTTTACCAGACCTATAGCTGTTATACTAATAAATAAACCTGTGGTTGAAGAAGTTGTATCTCCCCCAATAACATCTATTTTGTAATATTTTGCAGCCATAGCAATACCTGAGTAAAGTTCTTCTAATGCTTCGACGGAAAATCTATTTGAAACAGCAATTGAGACAGTTATTTGCGTTGCTTTTGCGTTCATTGCATAAACGTCAGAGAGATTTACAACCACGGCTTTATACCCTAAATGTTTAATAGGCATATAACCTAAATCAAAATGTACCCCTTCAACAAGTAAATCTGTTGTAACAACTATTTGTTCTTCTGAATTTACAGATAAAACTGCTGCATCATCACCAATTCCCTTAATAGTAGTTTTTTGTTTTATTTTAAAATTTTTGGTGAGGTGATCAATTAAACCAAACTCTCCCAATTCTGAAATACTGGTTTTTGAAGTATTTTTATTTTCAAGCATTTATTTTCTCTTTATTATTGAAACAAAAATACAAGTTACCCTTTTAATAATATCAATAAATATTTGTCATTATTAAAAATTGTCAGGTCTTTTCCTGTTAAGGCCTCAAAACGAAAATACATCTGCAAAAAAATCCTTATCTTTTGCGAAAAATTATTTTATCTTTAAATTCATATGAAAAAGATTGCGTTAATTCTTTCATTTATTTCCTTTCTCTTTTTTAATTATTCTTGTAACACAGATGATCTTAATCGTGAAACTGTAATTATAGACGACGACCCAAACCCAGAACCCGACCCAGGAGGAGGATCTGGAGGTGGCTCAGGAGGTGGCTCAGGAGGCGGCTCAGGAGGCGGATCAGGAGGGGGAGGTAGCTCCAGTTCAAATGAGGACCCGGCTATTTGTGAAAATGGATTTGCAGGAATATTTCCTTGTTTTGATTATGACCTAATAGTACATATGGGTTTGGATGACCTGGAAGCATCTTCGGGGAATGATTGTTGGGGATGGACAGATCCGGCTACGGGTAAAGAATACGCAATAATGGGAGTAGATAATGGTACTGTTTTTATTGACATATCAGATCCTGAGAATCCAATTTATACTGTCAAAGTATTAACTACAAATCAAACAAGTGCCTGGAGAGACATAAAGACCTATAATAATTTTGCTTTTATTGTTAGCGAAGCTGGTGGACATGGAATGCAAATATTCGATCTAACGAGACTAAGAGATAGTGGCCCTTTTGATGTTTTTAGCCCCGATGCTAATTATGGTGGTTTTGGCAATGCACACAATATCGTTATAAATGAGGATACAGGTTATGCATATGCTGTAGGCACGGATACTTTTGGGGGAGGTATTCATTTTGTTAACATACAAAACCCTCTTAACCCAATCCCAGCAGGAGGGTATTCAACAGATGGGTATACCCATGATGCGCAAGTTGTAACTTATAATGGTCCCGATACAAATTATACAGGACGTGAAATCCTATTTGGAAGTAATGAGACAAAAGTAGTAATAGTAGATGTTACCGATAAAGCAAATCCTCAAAACATTGCAAATATATTCTATTCAGATACAGGTTATACACACCAATGTTGGTTAACCGAAGATCATCGTTTTTTAATTGTTGGTGATGAACTTGATGAATTAACTGTTGGTTTTCAATCAAGAACTTTAATCTTTGATCTAGAAAATCTCAATAACCCTCAAAGTCATTTTGATTATTTCGGACCAACATTTGCAATAGATCATAACCTTTATGTAAAAGGAAATAAGTTATATCTTTCTAACTATACTGCAGGTTTACGTGTTATAGACATTAGTTTTATTGGGAGTTCTGGTATTTTAGAGGAAGGGTATTTTGATACCTATCCAGATAATGACGCTGCTTCTTTTAATGGAGCTTGGAGTGTATATCCCTATTTCGAAAGTGGACACATTGTAATAAGTGATATAAATAAGGGCCTTTTTATCGTTAAAAAGAAATCCTAATTATATATCTTATTTATATTTTTTTTACCCTCTATCGCAGTCCTGTAAAAAATTATCAATAATCTTAGTTTACTTATAATAATTAAAACGACATTACTAAAATAATAGCTATGAAAAATTATTTACTCCCAATTCTACTGGCATCTTTTTATATTACAATTGCACAAACTCCTTGTGTAGGGGGTATGGCAGGTGTTTATCCCTGCAGTGGTTATGATTTGCAATCTGAATTTTCTCTTAATGATCTAAATGCAAGCTCAGGAAACGACTCCTGGGGTTGGACTGACCCTAATGATGGAAAAGAATATGCATTAATAGGTGTTGACAATGGAACCGCATTTATTGATATTTCAGATCCTATAAACCCTGTTTTTCTCGGTAAACTTCCAACACATACTTCAAGCAGTTTATGGAGGGATATTAAAACTTATAATAATTATGCTTTTATAGTGAGTGAAGCTAATGGTCATGGTATGCAGATTTTTGATTTAACCCGACTCCGAAATGTTGCCAATCCTCCTGTTACATTTACTGAAGATGCACATTATAGTGGGTTTGGATATGCTCATAATCTTGTAATTAATGAAGATACGGGATTTGCCTATGGAGTAGGGACAGACACTTATAGTGGTGGTCCCCATTTTGTAAATATACAAGATCCTTTAAATCCTACAGCGGCTGGTGGTTACTCTGGAGATGGGAATACCCACGACGCTCAAGTTGTTACCTATATTGGTCCTGATACAGAATATACCGGGCATGAGATATACATCGGAAGTAATGGTAACTCTCAGGTAGTGGTAATTGTAGATGTTACAGATAAATCTAACCCTCAAAATATTGCTGTTATTAGTTATTCAAATGCTGACTATACGCACCAAGGTTGGTTAACCGAAGATCATCGTTATTTCTTATTAGGAGATGAGTTTGACGAAAACAATGTAGGATTTAACTCAAGAACAATAATTTTTGATTTTACAGATTTAGACAATCCTCAAGTAGATTTTGATTATTTTGGCCAAACTCCGGCTATAGACCACAATGGCTACGTAAGAGGCAATGAGTATTATTTAGCAAATTATAAAGCAGGAATTAGAGTGATCGATATTGGGGATATAGCAAATGGAAATATGTCTGAATTAGGATATTTTGATAGTTTCCCTTCAAATAACAACACTGGTTATGATGGTGCCTGGAACGTATATCCTTACTTTGGAAGTGGAAATATTGTGATTAGTGATCTATCTAGAGGTTTTTTACTTGTTAAGTCATCAGCTACAGATATAATAGATCCAATAGCCGTATGTCAAAATATAAATGTACAGCTTGATCAGGATGGTCAAATTATCGTATCTGCAAATGATGTAGATGGTGGTTCGAGTGATAACAGTGGATTTTTTACATTAGAATTGAACCCAAACACATTTGATTGTTCAGATTTGGGAGCAAACACTGTTACATTAACTGTAACCGACCCTTCTGGAAATACAGATACATGTACCGCTACCATAATGATTGAAGATGATTTGGCTCCTCTATTAACTTGTCCGTCAAATTCATCAGTAGCATACGACAGTGGTGAAGATTTTTATACACTACCAGATTATGCAATTATTGGAGATGTAACTGCAATAGATAATTGTACATCAAATGTTACCATTTTACAAAACCCTGCTCCCGGAACACAACTCACTATCGGTACCTATACAATTTCATTTGAAACAACCGATGATGAAAACAACACATCGAATTGTTCTTTTGAATTAATCGTAGTTGAAATATTATCTAATGGGGATTTTGAATTTAATGATGGATTGTCGATTTATCCTAACCCAACATCCAACTCAATTACAATAAATTCAAAAAATGCGTCTATTTCAAACATTACAATATTTGATATAAGTGGAAAATTACTTTTTTCTGAAGTAAATATTAATTCAGAAACAAAATCAATAGATATATCATATTTTTCAAAGGGAATTTATTTTGTCTCTATTAACAATCAAATAATTAAAAAAATAATAAAAAGATAATCCTATGTTTATTGTGGTGAACTAAACTTTTAAAATTGCTCGTATGTTCTTAAAATATTAGAAAGCCCGACTAGACAGTCGGACTTTTTTACAAATACATATTTCTTAAATATCTATCCCTTCAACCACGCATTTTGTAAAGCAATTTGCTCATTTGTTGCATTTTCTATAGGCATCAATCCATTTCCTGATGTATATGATTGAGTTAAAGTGGTATTAATATTAATTTCTTCTTCGCCTCTCTTCAATTTCACGACTACTTCACTTCCTGGCTGCCACATAAATACTTCTGTAAAAACTTGGTGTGCGTTTTGAACAGTTAATACATTCCCATTTATCTCGATAATAATATCATTAGGAAGTACGCCCTGATCATTCCAAAAGCTATTATCTGCAACTAGATCATTGAAAATTATGGTATCCTCTTCAGTTGCCTCTACTATTACCACACCATTATTTTGAATATAATTAGTTTCAATGGTACTTTCAGAAATTTCTAAGCCAACTTTTTCAAAAAAAGTGTCATAACTAATTGGTGTTGTACCTATCACATGGGTGTCAAAGAAAATTCTAAGAGAAGGGTAGGTCATACTAACAATTTCATCAATAAGCAAGTCATCTTCAAAAGGAATATTTTTACCAAACTTAAGAGATAACTCTTTCATTAATGATAAAATTCCTCTGGAACCATTACTTTCTTCACGCAATAAAATATCTATGCACATTCCTATTAATGCTCCTTTTTGATATACATTGTAATAATTTTCGGCATATGGGCTTTCTAAAATGTTTTCGCTCATTTCGGTAAAACTCATAGTATCATCCAAACTTGAAGCTGTTTGAATTTTCCCCATCAGGGTATTATAAAACTCTTCTTCAGAGACTAAGCCTTGATTTACTTGAAACAGCGTTGCAAAGTACTCTGTTACCCCTTCGTACATCCATAAATGCTTAGAGAATGTAGGATTGTTATAATCAAAATAATGAATGTCCTCTGAATGCACACTTAATGGAGTTACTATATGAAAAAATTCATGCGACACTATACCAATCATACTTTTTGCTAAAGCCTCCTTCGGCATTGATTCTGGCATTACAACAACGGTAGATGTATGATGCTCTAATGCACCAAAGCCTGTTGGAGATGTTTCCTTAAGTTCAGATAAATACACAAATATATCATACCGAGGGGTTGAGTCAACATCACCTAAATATGCTTTTTGTGCCTCCATCATTGTAAGCATAGTCTCTTTTAAATCTTTAGCTGTATGTACCTCATTTGGAGAATATACACTTAGTACAATTTTTATATCACCAACCTGAAATTCTTCAACATCAAGGTTACCGTACATCATTGGGTTATCGGTTATATCAAAATATCTAGGCGCAAAATAACTAGTGGTGATATTCAAACCATCTTCGCTAATTTGGATTCCTGCGTTTTGCAAAGCAGATGAACGTTTAAAAGTTACCGGAGAAGTAACATCTAATTTGTATTGATTGCTTTTAAGTGAGTCAAAATAACCAATAAAACCATGAAGATTTAATACATAAATATCTATATCGATATTAGTCCCAGAGGGTGAGAAAGGAGTTGGAATTATTCCAGCAGATTCAATATCGAAGGTATCGTTTACTAAGTACGTTATTTTATCTAATTCTGTGGCATTTGTTATTACCCATGAATTTATATCAATCTTATTAAATTCCATTTCTTCACCTTTATAATCATAGGCTTTAAAACTTTCCACAAAACTTCCAAAATTGCTAACTTTATAGGTCCCTTGAACAACTTTTGGCAGTCGATAGGTAACAGTATCTTGTGAAAACTTCCCCGGGTTAATTGTAACGGGTACTTTATCATCGACAACTTGTGTTAAATCAATTGTGGTTATTATGGCTGTACTTATTGCAGGATGAAAATTAGTCCTTGTTGTATTAATGTTTGTGTTTAACGGAAGATCAGTATTTGTTTGGGCAATAATACACTCACCAAGAAAAATAGTGGTAAAAATTGTAATTATTATGTATTTCATTTTATTTTATTGTTCTTTTTGGCGTTCAATATCCGATTGTGTTACTCATTTATAACTTAAGGTTTTGTTAAAATTTATTAAAAAAAGAAATAGCTTATTAAATTTTTAAGGTTTTGTTGAAATAGCAGTCTAATACTATCAAATAAAGTTATATCTATATGTTATTTATTAATCTAACTACTTTAGGTAAACACTATAAATATTGTATATTTGCCTGTTATTTAGAATAAATCTAATTTAGATGATTAAAGTAAGTAATACCGCAAAATCAAGAATTACACAACTTATGGCCGATGGTGGTTTTAATGTTGCGAAAGATTTTGTGCGTGTAGGTGTGAAAAGTGGTGGTTGCTCCGGTTTATCATACGAACTTGATTTTGATAAAATCAAAGGAGAAAATGATAAACTTTTTGAAGACAATAACGTAAAAATTATTGTCGATAAAAAAAGCTTTTTGTACCTCATAGGCACCATCCTAGAATACAATGGTGGTCTTAACGGAAAAGGATTTGTTTTTAACAATCCCAACGCCAACAGAACCTGTGGGTGTGGGGAGAGTTTTTCTTTATAAAATAATAATTTCTCATGGGAAAATTCACGGAAGACGATTTAAAAAAAGACCTTGAAACCAAGGAATACGAATACGGATTTTATACCGATATAGAATCTGATACATTCCCTGTGGGTCTAAATGAAGATGTTGTCCGGGCTATCTCAAAGAAAAAAGAAGAGCCTGAGTGGATGACCGACTGGCGTTTGAAAGCTTTTCAGTATTGGAAAGAAATGGTAGAACCCGAATGGGCAAATGTTAACTATAAAAAACCCAACTTTCAAGATATATCCTACTATTCTGCTCCTTCAAAAAAACCAAAATACGATAGTATCGATGATGTAGATCCAGAGTTGCTGGATACTTTTAGAAGACTTGGCATATCATTAGATGAACAAAAAAAACTGGCAGGCGTTGCAGTCGACATTATTGTTGATTCGATTTCGGTAGCTACTACATTTAAAAATACACTTGCTAAAAAAGGTATTATATTTTGTCCCATTTCCGATGCCATTAAAGAACATCCCGAACTTGTTAAAAAATATATAGGTTCTGTTGTGCCACAAAGAGATAATTTCTACGCTGCCTTAAATAGTGCTGTATTTAGTGACGGATCTTTTTGTTATATCCCAAAAGGAGTGCGTTGTCCCATGGAACTTTCAACCTATTTCCGTATCAATCAGGCGGGAACAGGACAATTTGAAAGAACTCTTGTTATTGCAGATAAAGGAAGTTATGTGAGCTATTTAGAAGGTTGTACAGCACCTGCACGTGATGAAAATCAGTTACATGCAGCCGTTGTAGAATTAATCGCACTTGACGATGCCGAAATAAAATATTCTACAGTACAAAATTGGTATCCTGGAAATAAAGAAGGAAAGGGTGGCGTTTTTAATTTTGTCACCAAAAGAGGAATTTGCCATAAAAACGCTAAGATTTCCTGGACTCAAGTTGAAACCGGAAGCGCAATTACCTGGAAATACCCTAGTTGTATCTTAAAGGGTGATAACTCAATTGGAGAATTTTACTCTATAGCCGTTACAAATAATTATCAGCAGGCAGATACAGGTACCAAAATGATCCATATTGGAAAAAACACCAAAAGCATCATTATAGCTAAGGGTATTTCTGCCGGAAAATCACAAAATAGTTATCGTGGTCTAGTTCGTATTGGTTCTAAAGCCGAAAACGCACGTAATTTTTCACAATGTGATTCTTTGTTAATGGGTAATGATTGTGGAGCACACACCTTCCCTTACATTGAAGTCAAAAATAAAACTGCACAAATAGAGCATGAAGCCACCACAAGTAAAATTGGGGAGGATCAAATTTTTTACTGTAACCAGCGTGGTATAAAAACCGATAAAGCCATTGCACTTATCGTAAATGGTTTTAGTAAAGAAGTATTAAATAAACTACCGATGGAATTTGCTGTAGAAGCACAAAAATTATTAGAAATAAGCCTTGAAGGATCCGTTGGGTAACCATAAATTTAAAAAAATAAATGAAAAAGATCACATTATTAGTAGCACTTGCATTACTCATTTTCTCGTGTAAAAATACAGAAGAAAAGGATCCGAAATTAGTTTCAAATGAAACCAGTGATTCCAAAATCACTATCTACCAAGGAGAATTTATTTATTTAGCAGATGCTGCAGTATTAAAGGGTTCAAACTTTATATATGGCGTTGCCTTAGATGAAATGTCTGAAGAGCTTGCAAAACAGGTTGAAACTGTAAAAAAAGAAGAGTTTGATATGGTGCCTGTAATTGTAAAAGGTATTGTTTCAAAAAAACCTGAAGGTCAGGAAGGCTGGGACGAAATACTAACCATAAAGGAAATATTAAGTGTAAGTAAAACCCCTTCAAAAACAGATATAAAATTAGAAGTTAAGAAAGAATAACTATGTTAAAAGTTAAAAATTTACACGCTAGTGTAGATGATAAAGAAATTTTAAAAGGTGTCAATCTAGAAGTTAATGCAGGGGAAGTTCATGCTATTATGGGACCTAACGGATCGGGGAAAAGTACACTTGCTGCTATCATTGCAGGGAAAGATACTTTTGAGGTAACCCAAGGAGAAATCACTTTTAACGGAGAAGATATATCTGAACTTGACCCCGAAGAGCGAGCACATAAAGGTATCTTTTTATCGTTTCAATATCCAGTAGAAATACCAGGAGTTTCCGTAACTAACTTTATTAAAACGGCTATAAAAGAAACCCGAAGAGCAAATGAAGAAGAAGATATGCCAGCTTCAGAATTTTTAAAACTAATTAAAGAAAAAGCAGATTTATTGGCAATCGACAGGAAGTTTTTATCCCGTTCCCTCAATGAAGGTTTTTCCGGTGGTGAAAAAAAGAGAAACGAAATTTTTCAAATGGCCATGATGAATCCCAAATTATCCATTATGGATGAAACTGATTCTGGATTGGATATCGATGCATTAAAAATCGTGGCAAAAGGTGTAAACAAATTAAAGAATAAAGACAATGCTATTCTCGTAATTACTCATTACCAAAGGTTGTTAGAACATTTAGTTCCGGATTTTGTACATATATTAATCGATGGCATAATTGTAAAAACCGGCACCAAAGAACTCGCCTATGAGTTAGAAGAAAAAGGCTATGACTGGATTAAAGAAGAAGTAAAAACATAATTAAGTTAGTAGCAATTAGTTACAGTAATTCCATACTTGTATACTATCACAGAATACCAAAAAAATAATGAACTTAAAAGATAAATTAGTGTCCTCATTTCTTGCTTTCGATGATTATTTGGAGGACAGTTCCCCTATACATGATATTCGCAATAAAGCCATTAAAATATTTGAAAATAAAGGCTTTCCCACAAAAAAAGAAGAAGCTTGGAAGTACACTTCTTTAAATCCTATTGTAAATAAAGATTATAGCATATTTCCAAAAAAGGAAAGTAGTATTGAATTTAAAGATGTAAAACGATTTTTTTTACACGACATAGACACTTATAAAATTGTTTTTATAGATGGTATTTATAGTTCATATCTTTCTGAAACTATTCACGACAATATGGATATTTGTCTATTGTCTGCTGCTCTTAAGAAACCTAAATACCGTGCAGTAATTGAGGTATATTATAATAAGATAGCTGAAAATGACAGTTTAACATCTCTTAATACAGCTTTTGCCAAAGAAGGAGCTTATATCTATATTCCAAAACACAAAGAGGTAGAAAAACCTATCGAAATTATCAATTTTGCTACCGGAAATGAAGCAGCACTTATGATGCAACCGCGTAATCTAATTGTCGTTGGTGAAAATGCACATGTTCAAATTATAGAAAGGCATCAAAGCCTTAGTGAAAATGCTGTTTTTACAAATTCGGTTACTGAAATATTTGCTGAAAAACGAGCTTATATTGATTATTATAAAATCCAGAATGATGCTTCAAATGCATCATTGATCGATAATACGTATATCAAGCAAGAAGAGGAAAGCCATTGTAGTGTTCATACTTTTTCTTTTGGAGGAAATTTAACCCGAAATAATCTAAAATTTTACCAACACGGTGAACATTGTGATTCTACTTTAAAAGGAATTACTATTATAGAAAACAAACAACATGTAGATCATAGCACTTTAGTAAGGCATATTGCACCAAACTGTGAAAGCCATCAGGATTACAAAGGTCTTTATGCAGATTCTTCTACAGGAGTATTTAATGGAAAAATTGTGGTTGAAAAAGATGCTCAAAAAACAAATGCATTTCAGCAAAACAATAATATTTTAATAGACGATAAAGCTACGATTAACGCTAAACCCCAATTGGAAATCTTTGCAGACGATGTAAAGTGTTCACATGGTTGTACCATCGGTCAGTTTAATGAAGATGCTTTATTCTATATACGCACACGCGGAATCGCAAAAAAAGAAGCCCAAGCCCTGTTAATGTATGCTTTTGCTAATACTGTTTTGGAAAGTGTAAAAATCCCCGAACTAAAAGTGCGAATCAACAAACTAATCGCCAAAAAAATTGGAGTAAGCATTGGCTTTAATATATAATGCTGTATTTACAATATTTTAATCCTTATCTATGGCATTTGATGTGCAAAAAATACGAGAAGATTTCCCTATCCTGCAACGGAAAGTTAATGGGTATCCGTTAGTATATCTTGACAATGCTGCCACTACACAAAAACCACAAGTAGTTATTGATAGTATTGTTGATTATTATTCTAACTACAATGCAAACATACATCGTGGAGTACATTCACTTTCACAGGAAGCCACCGATGCCTTTGAATCTGCAAGACAAAAAATACAAAAGCATTTTAATGCAAAAAATCCGTACGAGATTATCTTTACTTCAGGGACTACTCACGGGATTAACATGATAGCGAGTGGTTTTTCAGGTTTTATCGGAAAAGAAGATGAGATTATTGTTTCGGCTATGGAGCATCACTCCAATATCGTGCCCTGGCAAATGCTTTGTGAAAAAACCGGAGCTACCCTTAAAGTATTGCCCATGAATAAAGAGGGGGTTTTACTCCTTTCAGAATATGATAAATTACTTTCAGAAAAAACCAAATTGGTTTTTGTAAATCATATTTCAAATGCACTGGGTACAATCAATCCTATTGAAGAAATTATTTTCAAAGCTCATAAAAAAGGTGCAGCAGTATTAATCGATGGAGCTCAAGCTTGTGCCCATATTATACCTGACTTACAAAAATTGGATGTAGATTTTTATGTTACTTCGGCCCATAAAATGTGTGGCCCTACTGGAATAGGTATGCTTTATGGAAAAGAAAAATGGCTTAACAAATTTCCACCTTATCAAGGTGGTGGAGAGATGATTAAAGAGGTGACTTTTAAAAAAACCACCTATGCCGACCTGCCTCATAAATTTGAAGCTGGAACCCCAAATATTGTTGGTGGAATTGCTTTTGGTGTAGCTGTTGATTATCTTAACAGTGTTGGTTTTGAGGCCATTAAAACCTATGAAGAGGATTTATTGAATTTTGCAACTCATAAATTGTTAGAAATTGAAGGTTTAAAAATTTTTGGAACAAGTACTGAAAAGACATCGGTTATATCTTTTAATATTAAAGGCATACACGCTTACGACATTGGTACTATTGTTGATAAATTAGGAATAGCCGTAAGAACCGGGCATCATTGTGCACAACCCATCATGGATTTTTATAATATCCCTGGAACGGTTCGGGCTTCTTTTGCGTTTTATAATACAAAAGAGGAAGTGATTAAATTAGTTGAAGCCGTTGAAAAAGCAAAAATGATGCTCTCATAAAAATAAAAAATAATGAAGAAAATGGTCCTATTAAATATTTTTGTTTTTTTACTATATTTTACATCTTGTAATGAAACTAAAAAAGTAACTGAGGTTTTTGAAAATATTGAACTTTCAGGTAAATACACAATTACTAGAATTAACGGAAAAAATATAACAGACAGGATACCAACCATAGTCTTTAACTCAATTGACAAATCAGCTAGTGGAAATGGTGGATGTAATGGATACTTTGGGAACTATACTTTGACTGGAAATAAACTTAATTTTGGCATATTTACCGTAACCGAAATGTACTGTGACGAACCCATTATGGACATAGAAAGAGCTTTTTTTAAAGCCCTAAGCGAAACCGGTTTTTTTAAAATTGAAAACAATTTGCTTACTTTGTATTCAAATACCAACAGAACTGTTTTATTAAAAGCTAACCATGATAAAAAAGAATAAAATTTAATATGACGATTGAAGCAATACAGAAGGAATTAATAGATGAGTTTTCAATGTTCGATGATTGGGTGCAACGTTACGAATATATGATAGAGTTAGGTAATTCTCTACCTCTAATAGACGAGGCCGTAAAAACCGATGACAAGCTTATAAAAGGGTGTCAGTCCAAGGTTTGGTTACATGCCGATTTTAATAAGGATACTATTTTGTTTACTGCAGATAGTGATGCTATAATTACCAAGGGAATCATTGCAATATTACTTAGGGTTTTTTCAAATCAAAAGCCTGAAGACATTATTGCTGCAGATACAAAATTCATCGACGAAATTGGATTAAAGGAACATTTATCACCCACTAGAGCCAACGGTTTAGTGTCTATGATTAAACAATTAAAATTGTACGCCCTGGCTTATCAGGTTCAACTTAATAAATAAAAAATGACACAAGAAGGAAAAATAAATACCAATGAATTAGGCGAAAAAATTATAAAGGTAATTAAAACCATCTATGACCCGGAAATCCCGGTGAATATTTACGAATTAGGATTGATCTACGATGTTTTTGTAAACGAAGATTATGGAGTAAAAATTTTAATGACACTTACAACACCTAATTGTCCTGTAGCAGAAAGTTTACCTTTAGAAGTAGAAGAGAAAGTAAAGTCTATACACTTGGTAAAAGATGCCGAGGTAGAAATTACTTTCGACCCTCCATGGAGTCAGGATTTAATGAGTGAAGAAGCTAAACTAGAATTGGGAATGCTTTAATGGAAAATGAAATTAAAAATAGAGTCGCAAATAGTAAACTTGTAACTTTAGATCTTGAAGAAATTTACCCTAAAGGGGAGCGAGTTATTTTTGAAATTTCACAATGGCTACATGAAGGTATGATTCTTCGTGAAAAAATATTTAGAGAACAGGTAAACAACCATGATTGGTCTCAATATCAAGATTGTTATTTAGCTATTTCTAATACCTCTGAAGCTATAATTCCTGCTTGGGCATATATGCTTATAACTGTACATGCAAATCCTTTTGCTAAAAAAGTTTCAGTAGGTACTTTAAAAGAACTCGAAACTATTATTTTTACAGAAATTATATGCCAATTAGATTTATCTGTCTATAAAAACAAATCTGTAATAATAAAAGGTTGTGCCCAGAAACCCATTCCTGAAAATGCATTTATACTTCTTACCCAAAAATTACAGCCAGTAGTGAAAAGTTTGATGTATGGCGAAGCTTGTTCGTCTGTTCCATTATTTAAAACTAAAAAATGATTTTTTAGTAATTTCACTCCTTCATTACTAACTAACTTTACTTATTATGAATAAATATTTACTCATTGCAGTAGTTTTAACTGCTTCGTTTTCTGCGTTTTCACAAGATGCTGACGAAGAAGAAACACCAAAAGAGGGATGGAGTAAATCTGGAAAAATCACTTTATTAATTAATCAAACAGCTTTTTCAAATTGGCAAGCCGGGGGAGATAATAGTTTTGCTGGAAATTTAAATATCAATTACGATATTAACTATATAAAGGGAGATTGGTTATGGGATAACAAATTATTAGCAAGTTATGGACTAACCAACAATGACGATGATGGTATAAGAAAAACAGATGACCAATTAGATTTTAATTCCATTTTAGGTAAAAAATTGATAAAGAAATGGAATACTTCCTTTTTTATGAATTTCAAATCTCAATTTACCAACGGTTATGATTATAATAGCGACTTTTTAGGAGACAATGAAGATTTTCCTACATCCGGATTATTAAAACCCGCTTATTTGAGCTTTGGCCTTGGTTTATTATGGAAAAAGAGCAATGATCTTTACGTAAACATTTCTCCTATTACTGCAAAAATCACTTTAATCACTGATGAAATATTTTCACTAAATGATGATGATCCAAATAATTTATTTTATGAATCCAGTGATATGTTTGAAACTTTTGGTGTAGATCCAGGTGCTTCATCTTTGTTTGAATTTGGCCTAAACATTAGAGCTTATTACAAACTAGATTTGATGAAAAACATTAATATGGAGAATATTTTTTCTGTTTTTTCAAATTATTTAGATAAACCTCAAAATGTCGATATTGATTATACTATGAATTTAGTAATGAAAATAAACGATGTTTTTTCGACAAACTTAACATTCCAAACTATTTATGACGATAACGCTTACAAAGGGTTCCAAATAAGGGAAGTATTTGGATTAGGATTAAATTTTGGGTTTTAAACAACAATATTATATTGTTTAATGATGTCTTTGCTATATTGAACATAGTTTTACTCCATATACTCATCATATAAAAATTTATTATAAGGAAATCTGGTAAGGTGTATTTCCTTTACTTTTTTATATAAAATTTTTCTAAATACCTCTAAGTTTTCTTTTTTTGTTGCTGATATAAATATAGCACCTCCGTCCTCTTTATTCATCCAGGTTTTTTTCCATTCTTCAAGTGTAAAATGTGCCTTTGTTTTTTCTGTAACCAAATCGTCTTCATCGATAGTTTCTGGTCTAAAAGCATCTATTTTATTAAAAATTAATATCGTGGGCTTGTCTTTCGCATCAATTTCACCCAAAATATTATTTACAGATTCAATATGATCTTCAAAAGAAGGGTGTGAAATATCTACCACATGCAATAAAAAATCAGCTTCCCTAACTTCGTCAAGTGTACTTTTAAACGAATCTATTAATTGTGTTGGTAGTTTTCGAATAAAACCAACCGTATCACTCAATAAAAAAGGCAGGTTTCCAATCACAACTTTTCGTACTGTAGTGTCTAAGGTTGCAAAGAGTTTGTTTTCGACAAATACTTTAGACTTACTAATTACATTCATAATTGTGGATTTACCAACATTGGTATATCCCACCAGAGCTACTCGCGTAAGTGCTCCACGATTTCCCCGCTGTACAGCCATTTGTTTATCAACCTTGGTCAACTTCTTTTTTAATAATGCAATTCGATCGCGAACAATACGACGATCCGTTTCTATTTCTGTTTCCCCGGGTCCCCGCATTCCAATACCCCCTCGCTGTCTTTCTAAGTGAGTCCACATTCCTGCCAATCGCGGTAGCAAATATTGATATTGTGCAAGTTCTACCTGTGTGCGAGCATAACTTGTTTTTGCACGTTGCGCAAAAATGTCGAGAATTAAATTCGTGCGATCTATTATCTTACATTCCAGAATTCTTTCTATATTTTTTTGTTGTGCAGGAGAAAGTTCATCATCAAAAACAACCAATTCAACATCCCGTTCGTCTATAAATTTCTTTACCTCCTCAATTTTTCCTGTGCCTATAAATGTTTTAGGATTGGGAACGTCTAATTTCTGAATAAAACGTTTTAAAACTTCACCTCCGGCCGTATAGGTTAAAAACTCAAGTTCATCTAAATACTCAATAGATTTTTTTTGATCCTGAGATTTTGTAATTAACCCAACAAGTATTGCTTTTTCGTACGTTATTTCGGACTTTTCAATCATCTATCGAATTATTATGCAAAGGTATGAAACACTTTCCTTGTGTTTTTGTAATTTACAATCAAATAATAAAGTATTAATGACTTTCGCTTCCAAAACTGACTTTAATCATTATACAATTGCTTTTTATAATCTTGAAAATTTATTCGATACCGTAAATGATCCGAAGACTTTAGATGATGATTTTACCGAGTTTTCAGATAAAAAATGGAATAAAAATCGATTCAGAAAAAAAATAAAAAAACTGGGACGGGTAATTTCTCAAATTGGTTATAATTCAATTTTACATCCACCGGTTCTTACAGGAGTTGCAGAAGTAGAAAACAAAAGCGTATTAGACGAATTGATCGCTTCAAAATTTTTAATAACCAAGGGGTACCAATATGTACATTTCGATTCACCCGATGAGCGTGGAATTGATACTGCACTTTTATTCAGAAAAGATTATTTTACTGTGTTACATAAGGAGGCATTTCCTCTTTATATAGATAATCAAAATGGGGAAAGGGATTATACCAGAGACATTCTCTATGTAAAAGGGCAATTGGAAAATGAAACCGTCCATATTTTAGTAAATCATTGGCCTTCTAGAAGAACGGGCGGAATAGAAACATCCTATAAAAGAATTGCAGCATCAAATAAAAATAGAGAGATTATTTCCGGAATAACTTCAAAAGAACACAATGCAAAAATAATTGTTATGGGTGATTTTAATGATGACCCTGCCAGTGAAAGTGTTAAAAACCTAACGCAAGCAGATATGTACAATCCGATGGAGTTATTACATACCAAATACTCTGGGAGTTTAAATTACAAGGGAAATTGGAATTTGTTTGACCAGATACTTATATCGAATAATTTTTTACAACAATACGGAAATTTATTTCGCTTTGAAGAAGCAAAAATATTTAACCCAAAAAATCTACAGGAATATAAAGGAAGATATAAAGGAAATCCCTTTAGAACATTTATCGGTAAAAAATACTTAGGGGGTCTAAGTGATCACTTTCCTGTATATGGAATTTTTTCGATAAAAAAGTAGATACATTGGTTACCATTATGAAAAAATATCCTGAAATGGAAATTTATGTAGAAAGTCATACAGATAGTAGAGGAAACCTTGAATATAATTTGGATCTCTCTGAAAGACGTGCACAATCTACAGTTCAATATGTAATTTCTAAAGGAATTGAGGAAAGCAAAATAAGTGGAGAAGGTTTTGGAGAAAGTAAACCCGTTATAAATTGTGGTGAAAACTGTAGTGATGAGGAATACCAGAAAAACAGACGTTCAGAATTTATTATAGTAAAACGGTAATTAAATTATAATTATTAGCCAACCAATATAGAAAAAACCTTATTGTTTCCTGATGAGGGCTTTTTGTTTTCTAAAATTCAATTATTACTCTTAATTTTACATATTATTTTATCGGTCTCATAGTTCAAGGGATAGAATAGGAGTTTCCTAAACTCTAGATCCAGGTTCGAGTCCTGGTGAGATCACTAAATAAATTTTCAATATATTGTATATCAGTATATTGGATTTTTATTTTATAGATTGTGTCATTTTTTGAGTCACTTTTATACATAGGAGTAAACCCAAATTCATTAGTGATAATTATTTCCTTAGATAGATTTAGCAAAAATCATTACACAAGTTGGATGGGGGTATACCCAAAAATTGATCCTTATATTGTAAAATTAGCCATGGTACCTTTACCCAGAGTTAGAAAAATATTTTTTGAAAAAATTAATAAGCGAGCAGAATTTCGACCAATCCTAGAAACAGAATAAACACATACATTATGTGGGACTGCATCTAATAATTATTTATACCGATGGTATTGATGTATATTCTGGAAACTACATAAAATACACGTTATTGATGACTTCAATTTAAGTTTAATATATTCTCCGTCCACAAGAAAAGTACATATACATTATAAGTGTCATTATCGGCAATTATTTTGATGCTTCTTTGCCTTCAAATTTACGGGTTACAGGAAGGAGGTATCCTGAAATTCAAAGATCATTTTCAAATTTACAACCTGATAACATCAAGAGTTCTTGATAGAATAATCCTAGAATTAACACTTTTGACCTTAAAACATAAATAAGAGGTTAAACCGCTCACCCACCAGACCTATCTATATTAATAATAGGAATGAAGATAAGGTACTGAATGTGATATGGAAAATAGGGCTATTTGGGAAGGGATTTAAATAGAGTGTATTCTTTGTTTAAACTTTCTATATTTCTCAACTAGAATATGTTTGTTAGATAAAAATCATTTATAGATAGATTTTTGGTTATTTTTTATAACTTTGGTATTCTCCCCTATTAAATAGCATTTATTACTAAATTTTTCATTTGATTATTTGTTTGTATTATGACCAATTACAAATATAAAGTTGTATTAACAGAGATAGAACAAAGTTCCATAGCTTGTTTTGGGATAGGATTTTATTATAATGTTAAATTAATAAATATTGTGAAAAGTATTGATTATGTCCGATGGAGTACGAGTAAGAATACATTTTATGTGCCTAAGGATAAGCTGTCATTACATCAGTTATACACTTCGCTAAATAATAATGGTGTTTATGTGGATTATTCTGGATTAAAAAAAAGAAAGAGAGCTACATCCGAAAGTAAAACAAAACAACGAGTTCCAAGAAAGATAAGTGATGCTAATAAGGATGTTATAAGGGCTTTTGTTCGTTATTTACGTGGCTTACGGTTGAGTGATAACACAGTGAAGGTTTATTTTACTTTTGTGGCTGATTTTGTAGGGTTTATAGGTGAAAAACCTTTGGATGAATTGAACAATACCGATGTTCGGTTGTTTGTTGAAAGACAGGTTCAATACAAACGTTACGCTATCAGTACTCATAGACAATTGGTAAGTGCAATTAAGCATTTTGGCACTTTTTTACCAGACTGCAATATTGTTACTAATGATTTGATGCGTCCCAGTAAGTCCAAATTTTTGCCAACGGTATTGAGTAAGGAAGAAGTAATAGATTTGTTACGTGCTACTAAAAACTTGAAGCACAGAACGGTATTGGCATTGTTGTATTCAGCTGGTCTGCGTATTGGTGAAGTTCTTAATTTAAAGTTAAGGGATATAGATGTTGATAGGCGACAATTGTTTATAAAAAATGCCAAGGGAAGAAAAGATAGGGTTGTTATTTTGGCTGAAAGTTTTATACCTATATACAAGAATTATTATATGACCTACAAGCCTGCAACCTATTTTATTGAGAACCCTAGTGGGGGTGTTTATAGCCCTGGAAGTATCAGGAAGTTTTTAAAGATTTCCAGTAGCCGAGCTAGGATTAAGAAACGGGTTACTCCCCATACACTAAGGCATAGTTATGCCACCCATTTAATTGAAAATGGTGTTGGGTTACGTTATGTGCAGGATTTATTGGGTCACAGCAAACCAGAAACTACTATGATTTACACTCATGTAGCGAAGAAGGATTTATTAAAAATACAAAGCCCACTTGACACGGCTTTTATTGCATTAGCTGTTGGGGATAAAAATCACCAAAAGGTGCGTTTATCCCGCAATATTAGCTGATAAACGTTACCTTTAGTGACGATATAACAAGTTGCCACCAATTATGAAAAGAACAATCTACATCATATTCATCATATTCTTTTTCGTTAATTCAGCTATTTCACAAAATGAATCTATAAAATCATTAGTTGGAAAAACAAATGCATTGAATCTTGATATGTGGAACTTGACAGATTTTGCGAAAGAACATATCAAGGAGAAAAATCAACTTGCCAGATTTTTTTACTATTGGATTGGCTCAAATATTAAATATGACCAAGGGCAATTTCAAAAAATATTAGCTAAAACTATTACTAACAAAGAGTTCACCACTAGCCAAGATGAATATAATGTTTACGAAAATAGAAAAGGAGTTTGTGCTGGATATGCTAACCTTTTCAAATGGTTTATGAACGAAATTGACATTGATGTTGTTGTCATATCTGGACACATACGTGATGAAAGAAATCATTATGTGGAATTGTCTACCGATGACAATTTTAGACACGCTTGGAACTCTATTAAGTTAAATGGGAAATGGATTCTTATTGACACAACTTGGGGAACTTCAGATGAAACTACGACATCTGAATTTTACTTCGATATGAAACCTGAATTCGCAATAATTACTCATTATCCAGAAAATAGTAAATGGCAACTATTAAAAAAACCTCTGTCGCTTGAAGAATTTAATAAATCTAAATTTGTTAACCCAATATGGTTTTTTGTTGGGTTTTCAGATATTCCAAAACTAAAGGCTGATCAAGATTATTATTATTTTACTTTTCGTAATAACCCTAATAATAATTGGTTAGTTAATTTACAATATAGTTCTGATAACCTAAATTTCAATCAAATAATGGATATTAAACTAATAGTTCAAGATGGGTATACTTATTACCGTTTTGATAAAACTCAAATACCAGAAAAAGCTTTTTTTAAAGTTAATATATCGGAATTAAAATTAGAAGGAAATCAATATTCATCGAGTGTGTACAAAGATGTCATTAACTTTAAAATATAAATAACTGGTGGCAACACCGTATAAAATTAATTGCTAGTGCAAGCCTACTTACGAAAATCCTAGCAGATTTTCTATTCGGTTTGTATTTGCTAAATTAGGTGCTTAAATCACGCAACTAATCTTATACAAAACCGTTACCCACAACACTGACTCCTAGATACCATTCATGCCAACAATTGAAATCGCATCCATTCAAGCCCTAAAATTGAACATCAATCAAGATGACTTTGGACTTGCAGTTTGGGAGGAACACAAACTTGAGAGCCACAAAGGACTGTTCTACGAATTTCTCCTTGAGAACGATGGAACGATTCTCCACCTTGGCAATCAAGAAATGATTGGAGATATGGAAGGTGGCTTTTTTGCCGGCCAACTAATCAACTGGGACTATGAACCAACGGACATCATAATTCCGCATTTGAATGACGAACTTCATGGTGCGAACCAACAATTCCAATTTCAGTTCCTGCCAGAATTCAAAGGTCAGATCAGCCAACTTCTGAACATTGCGCTCAAGAACTCTCCAATAAGCAAAATCTATTTTCTAACTGACTACCAATTCGGTCCTAAAAAGGCAAACTACGAACGAACTTTTCTTATCTCAGATCTCTGGGAACAGCACGATTCAAACGGTCTAACTTGGAACACCTTATACGAACTCTATGGGAAATAAGCGCTGTGGGTAACATTGTATAGAAACGCATGCCTTTACTCACATTTATTTGAGTTCATGTGATTAGCCCGTATTTTCTGTGTTTTGAGTTCCATGGTTGCTTAAGAGGGTCTCCCCGAAGCTGGTTGTTGTAGTTAGCCTGCACGCAGGTTCCGGCAGGTGATAGCGCAGAAAGGTTGTCGCTAACTTCTCTGCAACTTGGTTGGAAACACAGAAAATACTACTTTCATCACCATTAAGCACGGGATAGGCACAGCGTTCTATACAGGCGTTACAAGCAAGCAAAAAAAAATTATGATTACAAAAAATAAAATCTATAAATCAATTGCCTTAATGACACTGATTTGTTTAAGTATAGCAAGTTTATTGCAAAGTTGCGAAACCAAGGAGAACAAAAATCCAGAAAAAGATACTAATGAAGAAACTAAAATTTCGCAAATCGAAATAGACATTAATAAAGCAATTGAAGGAGCATATAAAGTTTGGTATGTTAAGAAAGGTGACAATCCAGATTTTTCAAAATATGAAAACTATTATACATCGAACGCAATATTTCAAGATTTTAAAAAAGATACCGTGATTGTTTCTCTTTTATCGGATGGAGTTGAAGAGTTTAAAGATGCTTTTAAAGCAGGACATCTTTTTTCTTTTGATGAAAGAGAAATTGGGTCTGAAACAACCTATTTTGGCAATGTTGCACATCGAATCAGTTATCATATTTACCATACGAATACAAATGACTCAATAACTAAAAGAGGTGTGAATAGCATTCAATTAGTAAAGATAAAAGGGAAATGGAAAACACAATCTATTCTGAGACAAATTGAATCTGACAAATACCAATTTCCTAAAAAATATGATTCGTTTAGATAAATAGAATTTCAGAAAGCCAGCTTGTAACACCGTATATAATTTATTGCTAGTTCTAGCCTACTTACGAAAATCCTCACGGATTTTCTATTCGGTTTTTATTTGCTAAATTAGTTGCTCAACCACGCAACTAATCATACACAAACCGTTAGCACCAATTAAAAAAAAACAGAACCATGAAAAATAAATTTATATTATTTCTTCTTTTTTCTTATTCGATTTGCTCATTTGGACAAATAAAAGAAAGTCAAGCAATCGATAGCATTTTTACTGAATGGAATAAAACAAATGTACCTGGTTGTGCATTAGGAATTATGAAAGAAGGAAAATTAATTTATGCTAAAGGTTACGGGATGGCAAATATGGAATATGATATTCCAAACTCTGCAAGTTCAGTTTTCAGAATTGGCTCTACATCAAAACAATTTACAGCAGCGTGTATTGTACTTTTAGCTGAACAAGAAAAGCTGAATTTGGATAATACATTAAATCAATATTTTCCTGATTTTCCAGAATACGCAAAGCGAATCACTATTCGAAATTTATTGAATCATACAAGTGGTATAAGAGATTATTTGAGGATTTCTTACCTAAAAGGATATAGCCATGATGAATATTATGAAGATAAAGATATTATGAAATGGCTCATTAATCAAACTGAACTGAACTTTAAACCTGGTGATGAACATTTATATAGTAATTCTGGATATTGGTTACTTGGTCAAATAGTTAATAAAGTTGCAGAAATGAACATGGCTGATTTTGCTAAGAAAGAAATATTTGAGCCTCTTGGGATGAACAATACACATTTTCATAATGACCATACACAAATAGTAAAAAACAGAGCATCTGGTTACGTTCCAGATAGAAATGACAACTACAAAATCAGCATGACCACTTTAGATATGATTGGAGACGGTGGAATCTTTACTACAATTAACGATATAAAGAAATGGGATGATGCCTATTATGAATCTAGTGTATTGAGTAAAGAGTTTTGGAATATGATGACACAACAAGGCATCTTAAATAATGGCGAAGTTATAAACTATGCTTCTGGTTTAATGATTAGCAAATACAAAGGACTAAAAACAGTCAGACATGGAGGAGCATTCGTTGGTTTTACAGCGGAATTATTACGCTTTCCAGAGCAAAAGTTATCTATTGCAATATTTGCCAACAGAGGTGATGCCAATCCATCAAGGATGGCTAATCAAGTTGCTGATATATTACTGAAAGATAAACTTATTGAAGAGGTTGTTAACAAAGATAAAAAAGTCGAGATTGATGTTCCAGAAGAAAAATTTCAACTAAGCCAATTAGTAGGTGACTATGAAATACAACCTGGTGTTGTTGCTAGTTTATCTATCAAGAATGACTCATTAAATGTCCTTCAAACTTGGAATAAATCAACCTATAATATTGTAAAAGTAAGTGCTAATAGGTTTGAAATACCTGGAACTGAAAATTTAAGTTTTACATTCTCAAATTTAAAAGATGGTTTTACACAAACACTAAATATTCTTCAAGGTGGCAGAGAGACAATCGCAGCAAGAAAAAAAGAGATTGATACCTCAGGAATTAACTTAAAAGATTATGCAGGAAGTTATTATAGTAAAGAATTAGATGTGAACTATAATTTTGAAATAGAAAACGAAATTTTAATTGTTAGAATTGAAAACATTCAATCAACTATCGAATGTACCATTAGTGATATCGATCAATTCTCAATGGAACTTGGCTTAGTAAGATTTCAAAGAACAGATGGTCTTATCTCAGGTTTTGAATTAGATTCAGGCGGAGTTAAAAATTTGAAGTTTAAAAAAAATTAACTGGTGCTAACAAAGTATATAAAAAATAGCGGTTAACTGCTTAATCCAAATGACTTTTGTGAATTTTAAATATGTTATAATCCGAAAAGTAAGTTCATAAAAACCCGCTACTTTTCATATACAAACCGTTGTGTGCAATTAAAAAAAAGGAAGAATGGAAAGCTTTGGAGATAAATTATTTAACTCAGTTTCATATACAAGATCATTATTGTTTGCTGAAGGAGAATTAGCGAATCTGACAGTTTTAGCGAACAATAAGGCTATTGAGATAATTAAAGAGGAAAAGAATGAAACAATAAGTATTGACCATCCTATTGGTTGGCGACCAGATAATACGCCTATGAACTCAACTAACAAATATACAAAGGAAGAATTAATTAATAGGTATCGTTTCATGAGTGAAACTAAACTTCCATTGGATGGTATTTATAGATTAGTAACTATAACCGAGACATTGTTGAATTACATATTTAAGAATGTACTCTTTGAATTTCCTGGAAAAATCCCGAGTAAACGAAAAATCGATGCTTCAATTGCTTTAGGTGCAGATTCAATTGAATCAATAAAACTTGGAATCGTCGATAGTATTTTAAATGAAATAGACTATAAATCCCCAAAAGAATATGCAGAAGAGTTTAATAAATATGTTGGTATAAACTTACTTGAAAATCCTATTTATCACCAGTATATTGAACTAAAAGCAACTAGAGATATCCACATACATAATGGAGGAAATGCAAATGAAATATACTTATCCAAAGCAGGACCCCTTGCACGAGTCAAGGCTGGTATATATTTACCTGTTACAGTTCAATATTTTTTGCAATCTTACGAATCATGCTTACAATTAACAGAAATTTTGGAAATTGAACTCAATAAAATATGGCCTAGTGTAAAATATAATGAACATAAAGCAAATTTAAATAACAAAGGAAAAGACAAAGTAATTGAAGAAAAAGTAGAGCAAATAATCGAAGAATCACAAAAGAAAATTGCAGAACCTGAATCTTCCGATAAAAATAAATAAAACTGCACACAACAACGCATAACGTCCATTGCTACTGATTTTCATAACTGAAAATCCCCACAGGCGTAAATTGACGAGATTAATAAGTAATTTAGTGATAACGTTCCACAACGGAACGTTATACGAAACCGTTATGCACAATTTGAACCAATAACATGAAATAATGAATAACATCAAGAATTGGATAAAAAATAAACCTATTGCACATCGTGGACTTCATGATGACAATATTTCGATTCCAGAGAATTCGCTATTATCATTCGAAAAAGCCATGGAAAAAAACTATCCAATTGAAATTGACGTTCAAATAACTAAAGATGATACGATTATAGTCTTTCATGACAAAAATTTGTTACGTGCATGTGGGCAAAAAATACCAGTATCAGATTTATCTATGCCGACTTTAAATCAGTACACAATTTTCAATTCAACATATAATATTCCAACTCTTAAAGAAACACTTGAACTGATAAACGGAAAAGTTCCGTTATTAATTGAAATAAAAAATTTTTCATTTAATAGAAGACTAGAAAAAAAATTGATAGAACAGTTATCTAATTATAAAGGAGATTTTGCCTTACAATCTTTTAATCCATTTTCAGTAAGTTGGATAAAAAAACATTCAAGTTTTCCTGTAGGCCAATTAGCAAAACAATTTTCAAAACCAATTATTGTAAAAAACATATTAAATATTTTATTACTTAATAAAAGTATGAAAATAGATTTTGTAGCAATTGACAAAGAATCTTTACCTAATAAAAAAATTGAGTATTGGAAATCTAAAGGCTTACCAATCCTTTGTTGGACCGTAACAACTAATGAAGAAGAAATTAGAGCTAAAAAATACTGTGACAATATAATTTTTGAAAAATTTAATCCAATTAATGCTTGATTTTGAATCCATAGAGGGAATTGCAATAAATATAATTTCGCAATACTGGTTTTTTTTATGGCTGGTATAGAAACAATATGTATTTAATATCAATTACGAAAAAAAAGATTGTCTATTTTTTTACTAAAAAGAAATATGTAATCATATGGAATGACCATTCTGAACAAACTAGTGAAAAAATATGTGCAGAATTGGAAAAGAAGACAAATGCTTTTAAGTATGTTGTAATAGGTGAACCAAAAGACATACTATTTTATCCCATTGGAGTTAAGTATGTCCAATCAATAATGTTTTTCATTACCGATGTAACAAAACTATCTGAAAAGCCAAAAGAAAGAGATAAAATACAGTTGAAGATACTCAATCATTTAAAAAGGGAAGGTGCTTTTTTAGGAACACATGACATTATTTACAGAAGAATGAGAAATGATGCGTTAGAAAAAGCTTTTGGATGTCAAACTAATAATTTTAAAAGATTGAACAAACCAGTAGAAGCATTTAAAACAAAAAAATATTATTCCCACCCTCTTTTGAAAGATATTCCCGACGAATTTTCTTTTGATGATGGCGAAGTTTGTTGGGGAGAATGGGTGCCTGACGCAAAAATACTAATACAAACTAAAATAGGGTATAACAATAGAAAAAAAATTCCACTATTAGTTACTCGAAAAGTTTCCTTCAACGGACTTACAATTTGGTTGAATTCTGGAGACAAGTTCATTGATTTACCAAAAAGTATATCAGAACCAGAAGATATTTTAATTCAGATTTTAGCAAATTCACTTAATTATTTAGACGAAATTAAAAATTACTAAAAACTGTGCATAACAACGTATATAAAACATAGTGCGAGTCATTGCAAATACTAATGGTTCGTGCATTTTTGGGAAGTCGCCAAATTTTCAAATTTGACTTATTCCCAAAATTAAAATTAATAAGAAAAATTTAGCTTGTGTTTATCCGAAACGAAAGTGCTTTTTGACCACACTACGTTTCATATACAAGACCGTTATGGTTCATTAAAATTAAAATATGAATATAATATTCAAATGTGGAGAACATTATTATGAGGCAGGAGAAAGTGGGACTTTCTTGTCAGTGATTCTCACTTTTTTAGGAGCATTTCTTGGTCTTTTAGGTGCTCTTTGGATTGATAGGAGAGTAAAAAGGAGAGAAAAGAATAAATTAGATAAAGAAAATAAGCTCTCAAAATTTAATCAATTAGGATACTTTCGAGACACGATTGAATCGGCATTAAACTTAATCCCAATACAAACGAAACAATATGTCGAATTTTCAAAGAATTTAAAATCCAAACCACTTGAAATAATTATCCCAGAAATTTCTGCCACATTTGACTTATTACGGTTAAGAAATGTTGATACTAAAGAAAATCAGGAGGCCTTTTTTGAATTCTTTGAAAAAAATAATGAGAACATTAAACTTTATAGAAATAGCATTTCATATGCTGATTATCTTTATCGAGTATTCAATAGCAGTGAAATTAATATCACACGAGCCGTAGATTTTAAACACAAAGACCAACAAGTTGTAAGAGATTGTGTGGAAGAAGCTTCGGTATTACTTGGTTTGAGAATAAAAACTCTTGAAGAAGAAGGAAAGCAAACTGAAGATGAATATCTATTTTTAACAGATATTTCTGATAAATATGAAATTCTTATAACAGGATTTTTAATATTTAAAGATGTAAAAGACAATTTTGTAATTCCTTTATTTACTGAATCTTTAACAAAAATAAAAGACAAAGAAACTGCTATGAAAGTTTTTATATTGTGCAGAAAAGCCAATGCTCGATTAAATGGAATTGAAGCAAACGCGTTACATGTAGCAAATGATTTCGAAAAATTTGAAGACCAGACATCTAAATCAATTGAACATTTGACTAAAATTAGAGAGGGAATAGTTAAAATAACGAAGCCATAACAATGTATATAAAAAATAAGCGAGATAGTAGTAATTTCAAGGTTTGTAGCCCGTCTGAACTTTCTTTTAAGTTGAAAGATTGTGCTTTGAAATCGCCTACATTTTCATATACTTAACGTTGCCATTAATTTTGACCCGTCCTGAAATATGTATACACTAAACAACAAGTATATGTATAAAAATGATGGATATGTAAGACGATATAGCGAAAGCTTTAAATTGAAAGTTCTGGCAGAACTTTCAAAAGGAAACCACTCTAAAAGACAGATTGGTATACTCTATGGA